>JAPPLW010000082.1 GCA_028819345.1 bacterium
CTCGTACCCAGTCTCCTGACAAGTTCGCCGGGACGGTCCGAAAGCACCAACAGCAACGCTCCGAAGATGATGGGATGAGCCGGTTGGAACATCAACGCTCACAACGGTTCGCCAAGATCAAAACAGATAACACAGACGGCATGACCGTGCTCTACGGTCGGTTCGATCCGATCACCGGCGCTCTCATCGAAACCGCCCTATCCCGCAAGATGAACGAACTGTGGCGGGAAGAAGACCCGCGGGCGAGGTGCACACCGGGTCAGAGGATGGCAGACGCCCCTGGCGGGGTTGGTCACCAGAGAAGAAACCAACAAGGACGGAAAACCTCCCCGCGGTCCCAGACTGCTGTTGATCGCCGACTACGACGTCATCTCCCGAGAGCTTCGCAACGGGCGCCTCGGGGACGGCACCCCGATCCCTGTGGAGAAGATCCGCGACCTCGCCTGCCAGTCGGATATCCTCCCCGCCATCTTCAAAGGTGTGTCACAGCCTTTGGATTTGGGACGGTCACGGCGGGCTGCCAGTCCCGCCCAAAGGGTGGCTCTCGTGGCACGGGACAAAGCCTGCATAGGATGCGGCGCCAATGCCAACTGGACCCAAGCCCACCACATCACCCCCTGGGCCGTTCACGGCAACACCAACCTCAACGACATGGTGCTCCTGTGCTCCCGCTGCCACCACAAAGTCCACGACGACCACTGGGTCGTACGCAGAACACCAACCGGGAAGTACCACCTCAAGCCACCACTCAAGCACAACCGGCCAACACCCAGCAGGCGCAGCCGGACCAAAAGCCGCCGCAGCCCCATCAAACAACGAAAATGAACCATCGAAAAACCGGCATCCGCCACCGGGGTAGGATGGCACAGGTGACGTTTCCAACCTTGTCCCCGGGCACTCTGGCGCCCGGGATCCGAACCGCAAGCCGGGGTCGCTGTGTGAAGTCCCTTGGTGGGCACGGGTCGAGTAGCGGGAGGTCCTAGCAATGGAGGTCGCCCCACCGGGTCTCAAGGGATTGGCGGTGTCCGACACCGAACTGGGAGATGTTCGCGGCGACGAGGGGTTTTTTCACTACCGCCAGTACGACGCTGTGCATCTGGCCCGGACCCGCAGCTTCGAGGACGTGTGGACACTTCAGTTCAGTGGTGAACTTCCTCCCGCGGTCCCGAGGGTCAATCCCGGTCCGATGCGAGAACTCCCCACCGAAGCCGCCCGGGTGGTGGATGCGGCCAGTGCCCGGATGGACGACCCCATGGCGGTGCTGAGAGTGGGGTTGTTGGCGGTGGGCGCGGTGGAGGGCCGCGGTCCCCTGCTGGACCGGTCGGCGGCCCAGCGCCGTGACGACGCGGTGCGGCTTGCGGCGGTGGTCCCCACCATCCTGGCCCGTCACCACCGGCGCCGGGACGGTCTCGATCCTGTTCCTCCGGATCCGGGAATCTCCCATGCGGCCGACTACCTGCGGATGAGCACCGGCGGGACGGCCAGCGCCGAGGCTGTCCGGGCGGTGGAGCAGTACCTGGTCGTCACTCTCGACCACGGGTTCAACGTCTCCACCTTCGCCAGCCGGGTGGTGGCCAGCACCGGCGCCGACATGGCCGGTGCGCTGGTGGCCGGCCTGGGAGCTCTGAGCGGCCCGCTCCACGGAGGAGCGCCCAGCCGGGTGATCGAGATGATCGAAGACATTCAAACCCCCGCCCGAGCCGCTACCTGGGTGTCGGAGCGCTTGGCCGAGGGGCACAAGATCATGGGATTCGGACACGCCGTCTACCGGGTGCGGGACCCCCGGGGGGTGGTACTCCGCGCCGCCGCCGAGACCCTGGGAGGAGACCTGGTGGAGCGCGCTGCCGGGATCGAAGAGGAGATACTTTCGGTGCTGGCCGATTGGAAACCCGGGGTGCGCATCCTCACCAACGTCGAGTACTGGGCCTCGGTGGCCCTGGAGTTGGCCGGGGTCCCCCGCCATATGTTCACTCCCACCTTCGCGGTCAGCCGCTCGATCGGCTGGGCCGCTCACGTGCTGGAACAGGCAGAGAAGGGAAAGCTCCTGCGTCCCGCAGCCCGTTACGTCGGTCCCGAGCCGGCCCGCTCCTAGCAATCCACCCTGGAACGGGAGCTCTTCTACTAGGGACCCGCCACTCTGTACGGAAGGGTAGCCTCGGCGAAGCCCTCGGGAGTGCGATGGGGTCTTCCTTCCGGGTCGGTAAAGGCCGCCTTGATCTCGATGGTGGCCACCGGCTCGGATCCCACCTCGGCTCTCTGGGACCATCGGGTTGAGGCCCGTCGCACCTCCCTGACCCGGGTGGTGACCCGGATCTCGTCGCCGAGGCGCGCCGGAGCAAAATAGCGGACATTCGCCTCCACCAGCACTATCTGGAGACCCATCTCCGCCAGGCGGGCCATCGAGAAGCCCATCTCATCCAGGAGGTCGACCCTGGCCATCTCGAAGTAACTCAGATAGCGGGCGTGGTTGACGTGGTTGTAGGGGTCGAGATCGGAAAAGCGCGCCCGCACCACACTCTCATAGGCCATATCGGAAGGCTAGTGAGATGCTTTTTGACTAACTCCCCGACCTCTTTAGCCTTTGGGAGTCAGTGGCACAGATCGCCCGCTTCCCCCTGGTTCGCCTCATCTACTTCATCCTGGGGCTGATCTGTCTTGGGTTCGTGTTCCTGAGTTGGCTGCCGGGGATCCCCACCGCCGACTTCGTGGTCCTGGCGCTGTTCTTCTTCGCCCGCTCCTCCAAGCGTTTCGAGATGTGGCTCCGCAACCACCCCGTGTTCGGGAAGATCATCAAGAGCTACCAGGGTGGACTCACCGTCCGCGCGAAAACCATCGCCCTGTTGGGCATCACCGCCTCTATCGGTGTCTCTGCGGTCCTGCTGACCAGCGACACCACCCTCCGGGTGATACTGGTGGCCGTGGCGGCGGTGGCCTGGTGGTACGTGCTCACCCGCCCCACCAAACCGCTTCGAGCCCGCGCCTGATCCGTCGGCCCGTCCCTAGGCGGGAGTCCCGAAGAACTCCGACGCAATCTGTTCGGCCGTCTCGTACTGGTCGGGACGAGGGTGGGTGAGGGTGAACTCGTTCGCCCCCGCCTCTGCGTACCGCCCCACCACCTCGGTAAAGGCGCCGAGGCTCGACCAGATGTCCGGCAGGCCCTGGGGGGCGGTGGTGAAGGCCTCGAGGTGGACCGAACGGCTTATCTCGGCGGGACCCCTTCCGATCCTCTCGCACTCGGCGTCCAGGATCCGGTTGCGCTCGGCTATCTCCTCCACCGTCCCGAACGAGTTCCAGCGGTCCGCAAACCGAGCGCAGATCCCCAGCATCCGGGGACCGTGGGCGGCCACCGTGAACGGCGGACGGGGCCGCTGCACTGGCCGGGGACGGAGCCGGGCCTCCGACAACCGGTAATGCCGGCCCTCATGGGAGACCGTGTCCCCCCGCAGCAGGGGGTCGATGACCTCCATTGCCTCGGAGAACCGGTCCACCCGCACCCCCGGCTCGAAGAGGGGAATCCCGAACCGGCGGTGCTCCTCCTCGAACCACCCACAGCCGATTCCCAGTTCCAGGCGGCCCCCCGAGACGTGATCGACCGTGATGGCCTGCTGGGCCAGGAGCGCCGGATGGCGGAGGACGTTGCTGCTCACCAGCGCCCCCACCCGGATCCGGGGCGTCTCGGAGGCCATGGCGGCCAGGAGGGTCCATCCCTCGAAAAGGGGGGCGTTCGGGTCCAGGGAGCGGAGGAGATGGTCGCAGTGCCAGATGCTGTCGAACCCCAACTGCTCGAAGTACCGCCACTTCTTCACCAGAACCGGATAGGGATCAGACTGGACCACGGTGACGCCGAACTTCAGTCCTTCCATCAATCCCAAGACTCCGATCCGGTCAACCCGGGCGGCCGCCCGCCGTATCGGGCGGTCCTACTTCAAACACTGTGCCCGATGGCCTCTGTGAGGATGGCGTCGGCCGTGGCCTGCTGGCCGGGGCGGGGCTGGTTGATGACGAACTCGCCCATCCCTGCTTCCGTGTACCTGCCCACCACCTCGGAGAAGACGCCGGCACTCGTCCACACGTCCGGCAATCCCCGTGCGGCTGGGTCGGCGGCATTCATGAAAACCGAGCGGATGATCCCGGCGGGGTCCCTCCCGATCCTCTCGCACTCTTCGTCGAGGATGCGGTTTCGCTCGGCCATATCTTCGGGCGAGCCAATGGAGTTCCACCGGTCGGCGTAGCGGGCACAGATGCGGAGCATCCGGGGACGGTGGGCGGCCAGGGTGAGCGGCGGGCGGGGCAACTGGACCGGATAGGGGCGAAGCTTGGCCTCCGACAACTGGTAGTGCTCGCCTTCGTAGGTGACGGTCTCTCCCCGCAGCAGGCGGTCGATGATCTCGATCGCCTCGGAGAACCGGTCCACCCGCACCCCGGGCTCCAGCAGAGGTATCCGGAACCGGCGGTGCTCCTCCTCGAACCATCCACATCCCACTCCCATCTCGAGGCGCCCGCCCGAGATGTGATCGACGGTGATGGCCTGCTGGGCCAGGAGCGCCGGATGGCGGAGGAGGTTGCTGGAGACCAGCGCCCCCATCCGGATCCGGGAGGTCTCGGAGGCCAGGGCGGCCAGGGTGGTCCAACCCTCGAACATGGGAGCGGTGGGATCGGTGGGACGGAGGAAGTGGTCGGGATTCCATATGCTCTCGATCCCCAACTCCTCGTAATGGCGCCACTTCCGCACCAACACCGGGTACGGGTCGCCCTGGGCGAGGAATATCCCGAACCGGGGCGCGGTCATCGGACAGCCTCCTCCGATGTCGTCACCGGGGTCCTGCGGCGGATGGGGTTCTCACCCGCCACCCGGGCCGCGGCGCTCCTGACGGTCGGAGCGGGGGCCCTCAGAGGACCTCCGAGGCGATCCGTTCGGCAGTCTGGTACTGCCCGGGTTGGGGTTGGTCGATGATGAACTCCTCCACTCCCGCTTCCCGGTACGTGCCCGCCACCTCACCGAACGCCTCCACGCTCGACCACGGGTTCGGAAATCCCCCCGCAACCAGTTTGGGGACGGACACCCGCATGGAGCGGAGTATTTCTTTCGGATCCCTCCCGATCTTCTCACATGCCTCGTCGAGGAGCAGGTTCCGCTCGGCCATCTCCTCGGGCGTGCCGCTGGAGTTCCACCGGTCGGCAAAGCGGGCGCAGATGCGGATCATCCGGGGCTGGTGGGCAGCCAGGGTGAGGGGCGGGCGCGGCCACTGGACCGGGTAGGGGCGAAGCTTGGCCTCCGACAACCGGTAGTGCTCGCCATCGTAGGAGACCGTCTCCCCCCGGAGGAGGGGATCGATGATCTCCAGGGCCTCGGAGAAGCGGTCCACCCTCGGCCCGGGCTCGAAGAGGGGGATCCCGAAGCGCTCGTGCTCCTCCTCGAACCACCCGCAGCCGACCCCCACCTCCACGCGTCCCTGCGAAACATGGTCGACGGTGATGGCCTCCTGGGCCAGGAGGGCGGGATGCCGGAGCACATTGCTGCTCACCAGCACCCCCAGGCGGATCCGGGAGGTCTCGGCCGCCAGGGCGGACAGGACGGTCCATCCCTCGTATAGGGGAACGGTCGAATCGCCGGTGAACAGCAAATGGTCACAGTGCCAGACGCTCTCGAACCCCAGTTCCTCGAAATACCGCCATTTCTTGACCAGCACCGGGTACGGCTCGTACTGCATGGCGGAAATCCCGACTCTGAAACCCTTCATCACTCCATCACCTCCACCCTCATTATGCACGGCCTCCACGACTCGGCGCGATGACCTCTGAGGCGATCCGCTCGACCGTTGGGTACTGGTCGGGTCGGGGCTGGTCCATGATGATCTCGTCCGCTCCGGCCTCTGTGAGCGCGCCCATGACCTCCGAGAACGCGCCGGGGCTCGACCAGAGGTCGGGCAGGCCCCGGCAGGTCGGGTTGGACGGTCCCGCCCGGAAGGAACGGATGATCTCTTCCGGGTCCCTTCCGATCCTCTCGCACTCGGCGTCGAGGAACCGGCTCCGCTCGCCCATCTCCTCCAGGGTCCCCGACGAGGTCCACCGGTCCGCAAAGCGTGCGGCGATCCTCATCATGCGGGGCTGGTGGGCGGCGAGGGTGAAGGGCGGGCGGGGCGACTGCACCGGCCGCGGCCGGAGCCGGGCCTCCGATAACTGATAGTGCTCCCCCTCGTGGGAGACGGTTTTCCCCCGGAGCAGTGCGTCGAGGATCTCCATCGCCTCGGAGAAGCGGTCCACCCGCTCGGGGGGATCGAAGAGGGGGATCCCGAACCTTTCGTGCTCTTCCTCGAACCACCCGCAGCCGATCCCGAACTCGAGCCGGCCCCCGGAGACGTGGTCGACGGTGATGGCCTCCTGGGCCAGGAGCGCGGGATGCCGGAGCACATTGCTGGTCACCAGCGTCCCCATCCGGATCCGGGAGGTCTCGGCGGCGATGGCGGCCAGGAGGGTCCACCCCTCGAAGAGGGGGTAGGTGGGATTGTTGGGACGCAGGAGATGGTCGCAGTGCCAGATGCTGTCGAACCCCAACTCGTCGAAGTACCGCCACTTCTTCACCAGCACCGCATAGGGGTCGGACGGGGTCACGGTGAGCCCGAACGTGACGGCCTTCACCGGATCACTCCCATTGTCATCGCGTTCCGGCTCGCCGGGCGGTCCCGCATCAACGGCTCGGCTCGATGACCTGGGAGGCGATCCGCTCCACCATCTTGTACTGCTCGGGCCGGGGTTCGACGAAGAGGAACTCGTTCACCCCCGCCTCGGCGTACCGGCCCACCACCTCGGAGAATGCGTCGGGGCTCGACCACATATCGGGCAGGCCCTGGGGCCCCAGGGTGGAGTTCCCACCCAGGTAGGAACGGACTATCTCCGACGGCTCCCTCCCGATCCTCCGGCAGGCCTCGTCGACCTGGAGATTGCGTTTGGTGAGTTCCTCCACCGTCCCGGTGGAATTCCAGGAGTCGGCGTAGCGGGCGCAGATCCCGAGCATGCGAGGCTTGTGACCGGCCAGCATGAACGGAGGGCGGGGCGACTGCACGGGTCGGGGGCGGAGCCGGGCCTCGCTCAGTTGGTAGTGCCGGCCCTCATAGGAGACGGTCTCCCCGCGCATCAGGGGGTCGATTATCTCCATGGCCTCTTCGAAGCGGTCGACCCGCTCCTTGGGTTCGTACAGGGGGATGTTGAACCACTCGTGCTCCAACTCGTACCACCCCGCGCCCACCCCGAAGTCCAACCGCCCCTCGGAGACGTGATCCAGGGTGATGGCCTGCTGGGCCAGGAGCGCGGGGTGGCGGAACGTGTTGCTGCTCACCAGCACCCCCACCCTGATCCGGGAGGTCTCCGCCGCCAGGGCGGCCAGCACGGTCCAACCCTCGAAGAAGGGCTTATCGGGATGGCCGGGATTGTGAAAGTGGTCACACGGCCAGATGCTGTCGAACCCCAGTTCCTCGAAGTACCGCCAGTTGTCCAACAGCACCTGATACGGCTTCCACTGGGGGGTGTAGACACCGAACCTGAATCCCTTCACAACGCCATCACCTCGACTCTCATCAGCAACCGGCTGGTCCGGGGCCAAACATAACACGGGCAGGCGCTCCCGACACCCCCGACGGGGGTCCGCCATTGGCGCCGGTGGGTCAGCGACCCGGCTCGATCACCTCCGAGACGATCCGCTCGGCCGTCTTGAACTGCTCGGGGCGGGGCTGGTCCATGATGAACTCGTTCACCCCCGACTCGGCGTAGCGCCCCACCACTTCACTGAACGCGTCGGGGCTCGACCAGGCGTCGGGCAGGCCCTGGGCGGCCATGTTGGACGCCCACCCGTAGAAGGAGCGGATTATCTCGGCCGGGTCCCTCCCGATCCGCTCGCAGGCCTCGTCGAGGAGGCGGTTGCGCTCTGCCATCTCCTCCACCGTCCCGAAGGAGTTCCACCGGTCGGCATAGCGGGCGCAGATGGCCAGCATGCGGGGGCGGTGGGCGCCCAGGGTGAGCGGCGGGCGGGGAGACTGGACCGGGCGCGGGCGGAGCCGGGCGCCCCGGAGCCGGTAATGCTCACCGTCGAAGGTGACTTCCTGTCCGCGGAGGAGGGAGTCGATGATCTCCACCGCCTCCGAGAAGCTCCGCACCAGCGTCGGCGGGTCGCCGAAGGGGATCCCGAACCGGTCGTGCTCCTCCACGAACCATCCGGCGCCGAACCCGAGTTCCAGCCGGCCTTCCGAGATGTGGTCGATGGTGAGGGCCTCGTGCGCCAGCAGGGCCGGGTGGCGGAAGGTGTTGCTGCCCACCAGCACCCCCACCCTGATCCGGGAGGTCTCGGCGGCCAAGGCGGCCAGGAGGGTCCACCCCTCGAAGTAGGGATCAGAGGTGTTGGAGGGCCGGAGGAAGTGGTCGCAGTCCCAGATGCTGTCGAAGCCCAGTTCCTCGAAGTATCGCCACCGCTCCGCCAGGACCGGATACGGCTCGGCCTGATCGGTGCAGATCCCGTAGAGGATCCTCCCCTCCGCCATTACGTCACCGACAGCGCCATCCCCAGGGAGCTTACCCCGAGAGGCCGAAGTCAGATATTGGCCGACAGCACCACGAGCGCTATCACGCCGGCCACCCCGAAGATGACATAGACCGCTCGCGAGACCACGTTGGTGTCGCCGAACCTTCCTGCGGTGCTGATGGCCGCCACCAGGTCGAGACCGAACAAGCCGACCAAGCCCCAGTTGATGGCGCCGATCGCCGCCACCACAATCGCCAGACCCTCCATTTCCAACTCCTTCCTTGCCTGCACGGGCCCCTCGGCCCGTGAACCAACCTAGCTGTCCCGCCGCCAAAACCCCGCCTTGTCGGCCACGTCACCCGGGGTCTCGGAGCGGGAGACCATTATTAACCGCAATGCCAGACCAGCCCGCCGTCGCCGACCGCACGCCCCGGACCCCGATCCTGTTCGGCGTCTCCGGTCCCCCGCCGCCCGACGGAGGCGACGACGGTGCCTTCCTGGACGACCTGGCTGCCCGGGGCATCCGGTCCTATGAACTCTCCTTCGTGAAGGGGTTCCCCTGGAAGGAGCCCCGGTGCGCGCAGTTCGGCGCCGAGGCCGCGGCGAGGGGCCTTCGGATCTCGGTCCACGCCCCCTACTTCGCGGTGCTTACCACCGAGGAACCCGACAAGTCCCGGATGTGCCTCTCGGCCCTGGAGCACACCATGAAACTGGGACAGGAACTGGAGGCGCCCCTGGTGGTCGCCCACTCCGGTCACCTGAAGGGACGGGATCCCGGGCAGGTGATGAACCTGATCCGGAGCCGCCTGGACGACTTGGCTCCCAAGGTGGCCGACCTGGGGGTGGGCCTCGGATTGGAGACCGCCGGACGCGAGGGTGCCTTCGGGACGCTGGGGGACATCGCCCTCCTGGCCGCGGAGTTCCCCTTCGTCAGGCCGGTGGTCGACTGGGCGCATCTCCACGCTCTATCGGGAGGAGGGCTGGTGGACACCGAGCGGTTCAAGACGGTCCTGTCCTTTTTGCGAGATTCCTTCCCCGCCTGGATGCTGTCGCCGCTCCACACCCAGTTCACCGACAACCGGTTCGGACCCGCCGGGGAGATCAGCCATGTCCGGTACGGAGAGGGGACGCTTCGCGTGGGACCGCTGGTGGAGGCGGCGTACGAGTCGGGCGTCTCCATGGTGGTGATCTCCGAGGCCCGGGAGTGGGAGAGCCACGTCGCCATCGGCCGGGAGGTGGCGACCACGGTCCGCCGCCTGGAGCAGGTCCGGGAGAGGGGCGGCCCCAGCGCCGCCTCGGGGGCGGTGTCCTTTCCCGACCCGGTGCCGGTGGCCCCCACCGAGGACCGGCACCGGCCCCTGAAGGCCTCCCTCCCCCTTCGCCTCTCCAACCTGGCCAAGCCCTTCTTCCCCGAGGGCTACACCAAGGGCGACCTGATCAGCTACTACGCCTCGGTGGCGGGGACCCTTCTCCCCCACCTCCGGGACCGGCCCCTGTCGATGTCCCGATATCCCGACGGGATCGAGGGGCCGTCCTTCTATGAGAAGCGGGCTCCGGGGCACCAGCCCCAGTGGATGAGAAAGCTCCCGGTGGACTCCCACTCCATGGGCGGGGAGATCGAGTTTCTCTGCGCGGACCATCCCGAGTCGTTGATGTGGTTCGCCAACATGGGCTGTGTGGAGACCCACCCCTTCCACTCCCGCCATCCCGACCTCGACCATCCCGACTGGGCGGTGTTCGACTTCGACCCGGCCCCCGGCGCGTCGTGGTCGCAGGTGGTGGCGGGCGCCCGGCTGTGCGGGATGGCGCTGGAGCGGCTCGGGCTGCGCTCCTACCCCAAGCTGTCGGGAAGCCGCGGCATGCACGTGTACGTGCCGCTCCGGCCGGTGCACGGCTACGGGAGGGTGCGGAGGTTCGTGGGGGCGGTGGCCCGGTTGCTGGAAGCGGCCAACCCCGAGGACCTGACCCTGGCCTGGGAGAAGCCCAGGAGAGCCGGGAAGGTGTTCATCGACCACAACCGCAATGCCTTCGGCCAGACCATCTCGTCGGTCTATTCGGTCCGTCCCCTCCCCGGGGCGCCGGTGTCGGCGCCCCTCTTGTGGGAGGAGGTGGGCCGCTACCGGAACGGCGACATCCATATCGGGAACCTGTGGGACCGCCTGTCCCGCTACGGCGACCTGTTCCTGGGAGTGCTGGCCGCCGACCAGACCCTCGACTCCGCCGAGGAGGCCCTGGAAATAACTACTTGAAGGCCCGGCTGGGGGGTGGGCGGCCCGTCCGGCGGGTATCCTCTCACGAATGGACGTCTACGGACGCATCAACATTCTGGGGGGCAGGTCGGTCCGCCTCCCCGCCCTCGACGTGACCGAGGCCATCATCCTGGACAACGACCCTCTGAGCCGCGCCAAGATGTGGGCCAGCCAGGGCGCCGACCTCCTGCATGTGGTGGATTTGAACGCCGCCGCGCTGGGCGACTACCAGAACCGCGACCTGATCGACAGGATCGTTCGGGAACTGGACACGCCGGTCCAGGTGGCGGGAGGCGTCCGGTCCCCCATCGAGGCGGCGCGGCTGATCCGCAACGGCGCCTGGAGGGTGGTGATGGGCACCGCCGCCATCGAGGAGCAGATCATGATCTGGGACCTGTGCCGGGAGTATCCGGGCAAGATCGCCGTCTCGCTCGACGTCCGTCCCGACCAGGAGATAGTGACCCAGGGATTCTCGGAGAGAAGCGGCCGCTACCTCGAGGAAGTGCTGTTGGAGATGTCCTCGGCGGGAGTGGCCGCCTTCCTGGTGGCAGAGGCCGGACGCGACCCCCTCACCGAGCCGCTCGACCTGGATATCTACACCGAGTGCCTGGAATTGGTGCCCGAGCCGGTGATAGTGGCCGGCGGGGTGGGCTCGGTGGACGACCTCCGCACCCTTTCCCGGCTGTCGGTTTCGGGCCGCAAGCTCGGGGGGGTGATCGTGGGAAGGGAGGTCACCCACGGCCGGTTCAGCCTCCAGCAGGCCAAGCAGACCGTGGCGGCCGCCGACGAGGCGCCGGCACTGAGTCCCCGCGGAGGGATGAGCATGGTCCTCCGGGTGGAGGACCTCGAGAAGATGTCCGCTTTCTACTCCAAGGTCCTCGGTCTCAGCGAGGTGGTCGCCCCGGCGGTGGCCACCCGCGGCTATGTGTGGATGGGGATCGGCGGGGGGGCCTACCTCATCCTCCGAAGGAGACGCGAGGGCGAGCCGCACTCGACGGGAACCGCTGAGATCGTGCTGTGGACCGAGGACACCAAGAAGTGGGCGGACTACCTGGTCGGCCAGGGTCTGGGGGTGATGAAGACCCACTCCGCCGAGGCCGGACTGCCGGTCGACCTGACCGGGGTGGTCGATCCCGAGGGGAACACCGTCTGGGTGAGCAGGCGCCCCCAGACGACCTAGGGCCCCCCGCCGGGAGCCGACCCCGCACCTCGGCCGGTCCGGGTGGAATTGGGGCTGAGGGACCCCGGACTAAACTGTGTCCGGTAGCGTCACCAGACGCTCATCCAGAGCGGTGGAGGGACAGGCCCGAAGAAACCGCGGCAACCGGTCGCCCAGGCACGGTGCCAACGCCTGACCGATGAGTAAAGGAGAAGTCGGTGACAAACAGTACCTCGGACCCGCCCCTCGACCCCGCGGTCGACGGCCTGCCGCGGGCCGAGACCCGGTTCGTGCGGCTCGGTTCCTACACCACCCTGGGCGGGAAGACCATACCCGACGTCACCCTGGCCTATGAGATGTACGGGGAACTGAACGAGGCCCGGGACAATGTCATCCTGGTGTTCCATGCCCTGACCGGGAGCCAGCACGCCGCCGGGTTCAACCCGTCGGTGCCCGGGGTCGGCGCCCGGTGGACCGAGGAGATGCAGGTGGGCTGGTGGGACGGCTTCATCGGACCGGGGCGGGCCCTGGACACCGACAGGTACGCGGTGGTGTGCGTCAACTACCTGGGCGGGTGCTACGGGTCCACGGGTCCGTCGTCCACCGATCCCCGGACCGGGCGCCCCTACGGCTCGGCGTTCCCGTCCCTGACCATCACCGACATAGTCGACTCCCAGATGAAGCTCCTCGAACACCTGGGAGTGGAGCGGATCCAGGCCTGCACGGGGGGATCGGTGGGCGGCTTGATGGCGCTGGTGCTGGGCGTCCGCTATCCCGACCGGGTGAAGGTGGTGATCCCAATCGCCGCCGGACTCGGGGTGACCACCCTGCAGGTGATCCACAACTTCGAGCAGATGTTCGCCATCGTCACGGACCCGAACTTCCAGGGCGGGGACTTCTACGGAGGACCCCGGCCGGACCTGGGACTGGCCCTCGCCCGGATGATCGGCCACAAGACCTTCGTCTCCCTCTCGGCCTTCCGGGAGCGGATCCGCCATGAGATCGTGGAACGCGAGGACCTGGGCGGATACCGGGTGCAGCACCCCATGGAGTCCTACATGCTTCACCAGGGGCAGAAGTTCGTGGAGAGATTCGACGCCAACACCTACCTGCGGGTGGTGCGGATCTGGCAGAAGTTCAACCTGGTGAAGGAGGTAGGGGGAGGGAGCGTCAAAGAGCTGTTGAGCCGCTGCCGCGATCAGCAGTGGCTGGTGTTCACCATCGACTCGGACGTGTGCTTCTATCCCGACGAGCAGGAGAGCATGGTCAAGACGCTCAACGAGGTGGGGGTCCCGGTCCTGTGGCACACGGTGCAGTCGGACAAGGGCCACGACGCCTTCCTGCTGGAGCCCGAGAAGTTCAAGCCGGGCATCCACCAAGTCCTGGGCTAGGGGATCACACCAGTTCTATCGACGGCCGGCCCTCGAGCACCGCTCCGACGGTGGCGGCCGACACCCCAACCTCCTCCAGCCGGGCGATTAGTTCTCTAGCCCCCGACAGCGCAACCGCCACCAGGAGCCCCCCGCTGGTCTGGGCGTCGCACACCAGGCGCCGGGCGGCATCGTCCCCTCCCCCGAGCCTTCCGCCGAAGGCCTCCAGGTTGCGAAGGCTTCCCCCCGGGTAGAACCCCTCCGATAGCAGGTCCTCGGTCCCCTCGAGGAGCGGCAGGGCGCCAACTTCCACTCGGGCCGCCGCGCCGGAGGCGTCCAGCATGGAGAGGAGGTGTCCCGCCAACCCGTAACCGGTGACGTCGGTGGCCGCCGAGGCGCCCGCCGAGATCATCGCCCGACCGGCGCGGTCGTTGAGAGAGACCATCGACTCCACCGCTGCGGAGAGGATGCGGGGAGGGCAGGCACCGGCCTTCTGAGCGGTGGTGATGATCCCCGTACCCAGGGGCTTGGTGAGCACCAGCAGGTCCCCGGGACGGGCTCCGGCGTTGGTGGTCAGCCTCACCGCGGTCCCGGTCACCGCGAAGCCGTACTTTGGCTCTGGGTCGTCCACGGTGTGTCCGCCGACCACCGTGCACCCCGCCCGGGCCATCACCTCCGACCCTCCCTGTATCACCGCGGAGAGGGTCTCCAGCGGCAGGTCCCCCGACGGCCAGCACACCAACTGGAGGGCGGTGAGCGGCTCCCCGCCCATGGCGTAGACATCCGACAGCGCGTTGGCGGCGGCGATCCTCCCCCAGTCCGCCGGGTCGTCCACCACCGGCGTGAAGAAGTCGACCGTCTGGATGAGGACGCGCCCGTCCGGCAGGCGGTACGCGCCTGCGTCGTCGCGGGTTTCCACACCCACCAGGAGGTGGGGGGAGGAAAAGGCCGGATGGTCCCTGAGGGGGCGCAGGACCTGCGCCAACTCGGCCGAGCCGAGCTTGCACCCTCAGCCGGCGCCGTGACTGAAGCGAGTCAGCTTGGTGTCCATCGGCACAAAGCTACCAACTTGATATGCTCTGTTTGTTGCGATGGAAAACCCCGCCACATTCCTCACCCCCGATGCGCACCGCCGGCTCGTTGCCGAGTTGGAGGACTTGAAGGGCCCCAAGCGAATCGAGATCTCAGAGCGGATAGCCGAGGCTCGCTCGCATGGCGACATCCGGGAGAACGCCGACTATCAGGCCGCCAAGGACCACCAGGGTTTGATGGAGGCCCGGATCGCCCATCTCGAGGCGGTGTTGCGGGACGCGCAGGTGATGGAGGTCGACGACACCGGCCGGGTGGAGATCGGATCGATAGTGACCGTCGAGGATGAGGAGGGCGACCTGATGGAGTTCCTGCTGGCGCCCGCCGAGAACCGGGGATCGGCCGCTCTGGTGGTCTCCCCCACCAGCCCCCTGGGGCAGGCGGTCCTGGCCAAGTCCCCCGGCGACCTGGTCTCCTATGACGCGCCGGGCGGGACGTTCGAGGTCAAGGTCACCGCCGTCCGTCCCTTCGCACCCTGAGCGACCCTTCTCCCTTCCCCCGGGCCCTGCCGTTCCCCTGCCGCGGGTAGGGAGCGCGGACTCCTAACCGCCGTCCTTGTCGGCGAAGACAGCCGTAATCTGTGAGGCACATGAAGCCTCGACTGCATCGTCCCCGGGAACTGGCCCAGCGTCTTCGCCGGGTGGCCCGACTGCGGCCAAGCGAGGTCGAGGAGTACCTGGAGGCCAACCCGGAGGTGTGGACGGCCCTGGCCGAGGCCTCCCCTCACGATGCGGCGGACATCTTGGAGTCGGTCTCGCCCGACACCGCAGGGGAACTGCTGAGCCCTCTCGACCGCGGCCAGAGCGCACCCATCCTGGAGGAGTTGCGCGACGAACTGGCCGCCGCGTTCCTGGAGGAACTGCCCTTGGACGAAGCGGCCGAGGTGCTGGAGGAGATGGCGGCCACCGAAGCCGTGGACATCCTGGAGAACATGGAGACCGAGACGGTCGAGGCGATGATCGACCTGATGGACGAGCCCGCCGGCAGCGAGGTCAGCCGGCTGTTCCACTACCCGTCGGACACAGCGGGAGGGCTGATGACCACCGAGGTGGCGGCGCTTCCCATCGGCCTCACCGCCGGGGAGGCGATCGAGCGGATCCGCACAATCCGGGAGACGGTGGAAGACCTCACCTACGTGTACGTCACCGACGACTTCGGCGTGCTGCGAGGGGTGCTCTCTTTCCGTGACCTGGTGTTCGTCAGACCCTCGGTCGGCCTCGACGAGGCGATGGAGGCCAGCCCGGTGACGGTCCACACGCTGGCGGACCGGGAAGAAGTCTCCGAGTTGATGCAGCGCTACCGCCTGATGGGCCTTCCGGTGGTGGACGACCTGGGACATCTGCAGGGAATGGTGACGTATGACGAGGTGATCGACGCAGTGCAGGCCGAGGCATCCGAGGACTTCGCGGCCTCGGTGGGCGCCGGTGCGGAGGAGACCATCTACACCGCGGTGCTCTCGTCGGTGAGAATGCGGCTTCCCTGGCTGACCCTGAATCTGCTGCTGGCGATGGTGGTTGCGTTCGTCGTCGAGCGTCAGACCGGGATCATCTCGGCCGAGCCGGTCCTGGCCGCACTCATGCCGGTGGTGGCCCTCCTGGGAGGGAACGGGGGGGTGCAGAGCCTGGCGGTGGTGATCCGCTCCATGGCCGCCGGCGACCTTCCCCGGGCGCGGATCTGGGAGGTGCTGAGACGCCAGGTGAGCATCGGGCTGCTGAACGGCGCCTTTCTGGCGGTGGCCGCCATGGGTCTCACCGTGGCGCTCCTGTCGTTCGGGGTGTTCTCCTCCAACTACGGGGCGGCGCAGGTGGCGCCGGTGGTGGGAGTGACGGCTCTGGCCAATCTGACCATCGCCACCCTGGCGGGGGCCGGCATCCCCATGGCGCTTCGCCGGATGAACTTCGACCCGGCGTTGGCGTCGAGCATCTTCCTAACCCTGATCACCGACGTGGTGGGCTTCGGCGGGTTCCTGATGGTGGCCGCGGCGTTTCTCTGATCAAACGCCAAAGATGCGTATGGGCTTGGAACCAGCCAAGGCCTGAACCGGTTGGGTGGGGCAGAGCCGGCCTCAGCCCTCACGATGCCCTGGCCGGTGTTTGTTTACCGAGTTCGGGTTGGTGAGTGATGTTTGTCACACCCGGTTGGCATGCTGTCTAGTGCGCGGGCTGTGAAACAAACAGGCACCAGGCATTGAAAACGCCTGACCGTGTACGCACATTGACAGCAACAAACATCCGACCCCGGTCCGGACCGGTCGGATCATCACCAAGTCTCGTCCACCGACGGGCGGCCTCCCGGCAACGCTCCAAGGTGACGAGCACCAGCCGACGACCAAGAACCCTCGGTTCCGGACAAGCCTGCGCCTGTCCGGAAAAATTCGACCGGAACGGCGGAGGCGGGTCGGGAGGGAAAACCCCAAAGGGTTAAGGGGGCGGGTGGTGGCGGCGGGCCCGGCGGCTAGGAGCCTACGATGTATCCCTCGAGGTTGGCGAAGGGGCCCTGGAATCGGAGGATGGCTCCCTCTAGGAAGCTGACCAGATAGTGGCTCTCCAGCAGGGCCTTCTGTTCGGGGGTGCGCTCGGATTCGGGGGTGAGGAGGGCCGAGACCGCCTCGCGGTTGTCGAGGACGTGCAGTTCGTAGAGGTCGTCTCGCTCCTCGTACATCGACAGCACCAGGTTCTCAAGATCCACATCGGTGTAGTCGCCCGGGGGGACCTCCAGGTGCAGCACGCTTCCGTCCCTGGTGGACTCCTGCCTGACCACCCGGAAAGAGATCTCGCCGCCCTCCTGGTCCGTGGTGGTCGAAGGAGACTCCGTGGCCGACCCCGTCTCGTCTGCGGCGGCGATGGTGGTGGTGGTAGTGGTCGTGGTGGGATCGGGCTCGGTTGTGGGCGCGGCGGTGGTCACCACCCGGGAGGTGGTGGTCACCAGGGCCGGGGCGTCGTCGTCGCCACAGGCCGCGACCGTCGCCAGGACCGCCAGTCCCGCCAGGACGGCGACCAGGCGAACGTTCACCGAACCTGGCATGTCAAGAAACCAGGGACTTCCAATGGGTTCCGCAGGACTCGGGAGGAACCACTCCCTCAGGCTTCATCGATGGACTGTCTGACGCGTCGCACGAAGGCCTCTCTCAGGCGCTTGGTGACCGGTCCCCACTGGTACTCCTGTTCCCCGACCGCAACCACGGGCGTCACCTCCCGGGTGGTTCCGATCACCATCACCTCCTCTGCGTCCAGCACCCGGTCCAGGCTGAAGCGTCCCTCCCGCATGGGCACGTCCGAGTTCGACACGAGTTCCAGCACCACCCGCCGGGTGATGGAGTCGAGGATCAGCAGGTCCAGAGAGGGGGTCTCCCACACTCCGTCGTATACCCAGGCCACCGAGAAGACCGGGCCCTCCAGCACCGTCCGGTTGTCAGAAACCAGGAGAGCCTCGTCGAACCCCTCCTTCACCGCGTGACGGGTGGCGGCCATGTTGGGCCCGTAGGAGAGGGTCTTGCCCCCGGCGAGATCCCAGGGCCGGCCGGCGGAGTGCCAGGGAGCGGTGAGCGGAAAGAGGGTCATGGTGTCGGGTCGGGAGGGAACCGGATGCCAGGTCACCACGCACTTCTCCTGGCCCGGCGCGGCGCCCCGACCAATGATCACCCTGATCAGCCCCTCCGGGCCGTAGGCCGCCACCTGCTTCACCCAGGAGTCGAGGTCGGCGCGTGGGGGAACCTTGAGATCCATCATGGCGGCGGACCGGTGGAGGCGGTCGTGGTGGGCGTCCCACTCGAACGCAACGCCCCGGTACACGCGCATCACCTCGAAGCATCCGTCGCCCCTGGTGATGGTGGGACTGTCCATGTCGAAGACCAGCGGCCCCGAGGGCTTGCCGTCGACCAGGATGGCATGCCCGCTCATCGGAGGTTCCAACCGCTGGTGATGGGACGGCGCCTCTCCCGTCCCAGGGACTTGGTGGTGATCTTGGGACCCGGCGCAGACTGGCGTCTCTTGTACTCGGACCGCTCCACCAGGCCGACCACCTGGCGCACCAGGGCCGGGTCGAAGCCGGCAGCCGCTATCTCTTCCATAGAACGTTCCGAGTCGATGTACATGGACAGGATGGAATCCAAAACATCATAGGGTGGGAGCGAGTCGGTGTCCAACTGGTCGGGACGGAGTTCCGCGGAGGGAGGCTTGGTGAGTATCTCTGTGGGGATGACCGGCTCCCGGCGGTTTCTCCACTGCGCCAGGCGGTACACGAGGGTCTTGTAGACGTCCTTCAGCGGTGCGAAGGCTCCCACCATGTCACCGTAGAGAGTGGCGTAGCCCACCGACAGCTCCGACTTGTTTCCAGTGGCCAGCACCAGCCCGCCGTGGCGGTTGGAGAGGGCCATGAGGATCGATCCCCGCGCCCGGGCCTGCAGGTTCTCCCCGGCGACTCCCCACTCGGCGTTCCCCATCACCGGAGACAGGGTGTCCACGAAGGCGGCGTGGGCGCGCTCGATGGGGACCATGTCGAAACGGATGCCCAGGTTGGACGAGAGCCGCTTGGCGTCGGTCTTGGAATGCTCGGAGCTGTAGACACTCGGCATAGAGATCCCCCAAACCCGGTCTGGGCCCAGCGCGTCGGCGGCCAGACAGGCGGTGACCGCCGAGTCGATCCCTCCCGACAGGCCCACCGCCGCCGTCTCGAAGCGGTTCTTGCGCACGTAGTCGCGAACGGCCAGCGTCAGCGCCTCCCAGACCTCTTCCTCGGCCTCCATCCACTCCCGCTGAGGCCGCTCCCCGGCAGCCTCCTCGCCGGCCGATGGGACATCCAGGAGGAAACGCTCCTCTGTGAACTGGGCGGCGCGATAGAGGATGGCCCCGTCGGATCCAGCCACCAGCGAGGCGCCGTCGAACACCAATTCGTCCTGGCCTCCCACCAGATTGAGATAGACCACGGGCGCTCCCGCCTCCCGGGCGCGGCGGGAAACCAGCGCCTCCCGCTCGACGGCCTTGCCCAGGTGATAGGGGGAGGCGTTGATGTTGACGATCACCCCGGCGCCGGCTTCGGGCAGCATCCTCCAGGGACCTTCATCCATCCAGAGGTCCTCGCAGACGGAGACCCCCACCCGCGTATCCCCCACCGGCCAGGTGCGAACGGTGTTGCGGCCCGGATAGAACCAACGCCGCTCGTCGAATACCCCGTAGTTGGGCAGGTGCTCCTTGTGATAGACCCCCAGGATGCGGCCCGATCCCAGGATGGCCGCGGCGTTGGCCACCCGGCGGGGCGCCGCGTCGTCCTCCCCTGCTTCGGGGCGGGAGGAGTCCAGGAACCCGACCACGGTGACGGTCCGGGCCGACCGCTCCGACAGTCGCTCCACCACGGCCCGGTTGGCGCTGAGAAAGTCGCCCCGGAGCGCCAGGTCCTCGGGCGGATACCCGCTGGTGGCCAACTCGGGTAGGACCAGGAGATCGGCCTTCTCCCCCTCGGCCCAGTCCATGGCCTCGAGGATCCGTCGACAGTTGCCCTCCAGGTCTCCCACGTCGAAGTTGCATTGGGCGCCGGCGATTCGCATGCCCCACAAGGATACGTAACCAGGTGTGACGGCCATGCCGGTTAACACCGTGATACGCTGATCTTGGATGACGCCGACGCCCGGCAGCCCCGCGACGGCCATCGCCGTCTTCTGCGGAGGGTCGTTGGGAGCCCTGGCCCGCTACGGGCTCGGCGAGTGGCTGGCCCCGGTGGGCAGGGTTCTCACCGCCACGGTGGTCGCCAACCTCCTGGGGTCGGCGATACTCGGCATCCTGGCCGGGGTGGCGGCGCGGCGGGGAGAACGAGGCGTGGCCTGGTCGCTCCTCGGCGTCGGGTTCTCCGGGGCTCTCACCACCTTCTCCACCTTTGCGGTGGAGGCCATCACCATCTTCGACGAAGGAGGCCCGGCCGCCGCGGCGGTCTACGTGGGCGGCAGCGTGCTCGCCGGGCTGTGGGTGGCCTCGGCGGCTCGAAGGAGGAGTCTGGCGTGGTGATCCTGTGGGTGGCCCTGGCCGGCGGGGTCGGTGCGGTCATCCGGTGGCTGGTCTCCGCCTGGTTCGCCGAGCGGGCTCCGCGGGGAACGGGCACCACGTTGGTCAATCTGGTCGGCGCCCTGGGTCTCGGGGCGGTAGTTGCCCTCTCTCACAATGGCCAACTCCACCCGGATGTAGCGGTGGTGATAGGTACCGGTCTGTTAGGGGCCTTGACCACTTTCTCCACCTGGATGGTCGAGACTCTGGAGGGGTCCGAAGGGGCTATGGCAGGCATCTGGTGGCGCACCGTCCCACACGTACTGATGGGAATGGGATTGGTAATGGTGGGAACACACCTCGGAGGGGGTGTCAACTGACCGATACCGGGCTCCGACCCGTACCCAAAGGGGGCGGGCAGCTCAGACTGTCAACGGCGGTTGTAGATCAATCACTATGCGGCAATGGTCGCTGGGTCCCCATTCACCGGGTTGGTTCAGTGCATGTACGCGGAGCCGATCGGCGATGTCCCGCGAGGCGAACACATAGTCCAACTGCAGACTGGCTTCCGCGGGTCGTTGTCTATGTAGCTTGCTGTAGAAAGTCGGTGAGTAGGGACCCACCAAGGGCAGTCCCCTTCGTCGCATGTCATCGAATACAGGGCAATCGCTGTCCCACCACGTGGTCAGATCGGCGCCCACCACCCAGGGCAGGTCGGCGCCGCAGTAGTCCTGTATTTCACCGATCATCCTCGGCACTCTCTCGGCGCTTCCACTGTCCATAGCCGCTTCGACAGAAACCAAGCCGATGCGCTCCTCATTCCACAGGTGGGCGATGGCCACCGCCAACCGTGCCGTGGACTCGACAGCAGGGTCCGGCCCGACCGAATCGATTATGTCGGCCACAGACACCCGGTCGATGGAGAAGCGTTCCGAGAGTCGAACCACAGCCCTGGCGCCCTTCCAACCTCGATGTATCCATGGTCCGGGACCGACGTCGATGCCGCCGGTTACCTCGGCCGGTGGCGTGCACGCCTCTTGCAACAGAGCAAAGTCGGCGCCAATGCGGTTTTCGTCGAGAAAACGCCAACTCTTCCTCTGAAACTCCATGTTCCAGCAGATGATCCGGGCTGGTGGCCACCGTGACCCCGACACCCGTTCAGTCTCCCAGGAGCCGGAAACCCACCGCTCTCAGGGCGCGGCGCAGGCGGTCGGACTCCTCCGGCCGGACCGAGAGGGTGAGCACGCCTCCCCCGCCGTGGGTGGCGTGGCGCAATTGGAGATCCCGCAGGTCCACGCCGCTCTCGGACAGCGCATGGCCCACCCGGGCGATCTCCCCCGGACGGTCCTCCAGCAACACCCCCAGCCCTTCTCCCGGGGGGGCGAAGGCGGCGCGGGCGCGCCTTGCCGAACCCAGAAGCTCGCCAACCCACTGGTCTTCGAGCCCTTCCAGATGCCTCGCCCAGTCCTCCAATCCGGCCGACATCTCCCGCAGCACCGAGGAGAGGGACATCCGGTTGGACACCAGAAGGTCTGCCCACCAGTCCGAGTTGGACAGGGCGATCCTGGTGAGGTCACGGAACCCTCCGGCCACCAACGCTTCGGCGGCGGCGCCTTCCCGGGACAGCCGGTCAACCAGGGAGGCGGCCAGCACCATGGGAAGGTGGCTGACCAGGGCCACTATGCGATCGTGACGCTCCGCGGTCATCTCCACCGGTAGCGCCTCCAGTGTCCGGGCCACCCCGGAGACCGCCTGGATGTCCGAAGGAGAGGCCTGATCGGTGGTGATCACCCAGGTTGCGCCGCGGAACAGCCCTCCGCTTGCTCCCAGCGGACCCGATACCTCCCGGCCCGCCATAGGATGGCCTCCCACGAAGCGGGCAAGATGCGAAGCCGCCTCCACCACCGGCTGCTTGATGCCGGCCACGTCGGTCACCAGCACATCGGTTCGAAGCTCCGAGAGCATCGAGATGGTGGCCCTGGGGGGCGACGCCAGGATCACCAGTTCGGCGTCTTCCACCGCCTCCTCCAAGCTCTCGGCCTGCTTGGAGACCGCGCCCACGGAAGCCGCCTGAGCCAGGTGCTCGGGGTTGGTGTCCCATCCGCACACCTCCCATCCGGCGACCGAGAGCCCGATCCCGATCGAAGCGCCGATCAGCCCGGTGCCGACAACCGAGGCCGAATGCATCTAGAGCGGGATGCCCAGTGCTCGGGCCATCACCTCGATGCTCTTCATCAACTCGGCGAACTCCTCTGGCAGGATCGCCTGGGCGCCGTCGACCAGGGCGGTGTCCGGGGCGGGATGGACGTCGACCATCAGCCCGTCCGCTCCCACTGCCAGCCCCGCCCGCGCCAGCGGCGGCACCAGATGCCTCTTCCCGGAGGCGTGAGAGGGGTCGACCAGCACCGGGAGGTGAGACAGTTCCTTGAGCAGGGGAATGGCGGTGATGTCCAGGGTGTTGCGGGAAGCGGTCTCGAAGGTGCGGATGCCCCGCTCCACCAGGATGATCTCCTGGTTGCCCTCCTTGTAGATGTACTCGGCGGCGTTCAACCACTCTTCCAGGGTGGCGGTGAATCCTCGCTTGAGCATCACCGGTGTCTTAGTGCGCCCCACCTCGGTCAGCAGGGCGAAGTTGGACATGTTGCGGGTGCCGATGCGAAGGATGTCGGCATAGCTGGCGACCAACTCCACGTCCCGGGGGTCCAGCACCTCGGCCACAAAGGGCATGTCGAACTCCTCGCGGGCCTCGTCCAGGAGAATCAACGCCTTCTCCTTGAGGCCCTGGAAGGAGAACGGCGAGGTGCGGGGCTTGAAGGCGTCTCCCCGTAGCACGGTGGCCCCCGCCGCCCTGACCGCCTCGGCGGTCTCGAACAGGACCTCGCGGGACTCCACCGCGCACGGTCCGGCGACCGGGGTGAACGATCCGTCCCCGATGTGCACCCCCCGCACGTCGATCACCGTGTCGGCTTCCTGGAACTCGCGGCTGACCAGCTTGTATGACCTCATCACCGGCACCGCCCGCTCCACTCCGGCCAGCGCCTCCAGGGGCAACTGCAGGATCTGGTTGCGGTCGCCCACCGCTCCGATGACGGTACGGAAGCGGCCCACCGAGACATGAGCCTCACAATCTATCGACTCGAGGCGGTTCACCACCGTATCTATCTGGTTCTGGGTGGCGTCTTTTCTCATAACGATGATCATCGAGGTCCTCTGAGGTCGACCGTACTAGATGTTACGGCTTCGCAACCGGCCGATGTTCGCCGTTTCCCAAGGCCTTTACACCCCGCGAATTATCGGCGTGGCGGACAGAACTCGTCGACCCGAGGGGCCGGTAGTCTCTTGCCGGTATGCCGATCGACATCGCCGGTTTCATCCACAACGTCAAAGAGCACGCAATCAAGCACGGCTTTCACATCCACGACGAGCGCCACTTCGTGGAGACCTACTCTCTCCGCCAGTCCTGGGAGGTGGATCTCCATCCCGCCGAGTCCTGCAGCCAGCCGATCGACCTCCACCTGTCCCTGGATGTGGAACCCCGGGCGCTCCTGGCCCTGATCGACCGCTTGGACGAGATGGAAGACGACTTCGAGGAACCCGAGGACATCTACCAGATGCACATGTACTTCAACTGGTCGGTCCCCCCTCTCACCAACCCGCCCGACCTGTTAGTGCTGGCCACGGATCTGGCGGGGGTGGGGGAACTCTCCCTCCCCATCGAGGTGCAGGCCATCGACTCCTATGCGCCGCTGGGCGAGTCCACCCAGCGCCGCCTG
The DNA here is from genome assembly GCA_028819345.1 of bacterium. GTDB lineage: Bacteria > Actinomycetota > Acidimicrobiia > Spongiisociales > ZC4RG35 > Bin76. The sequence goes on from JAPPLW010000082.1 coordinate 24,125, forward strand.
ATGATCACCGGCACCGTGCACATCTCCCTGGTCGACATGGTGATGGGCCGCGAGCAGTTGTGCGAGACCCTGGAACTGGCCAAGGAGGTCAGCGTCTACCTGGCCGACCGTATCGAAGCCTGGGTGTAATCCCCGGGGCCGACACGCACCTCCCGCCTCCCCCCGGACCCGGTGCCGGAGGACCGTTCAACCCCGATATGCTGGATGTCGACCAACCGACTCCCACCAGGAGGGCTTGATGGCGCTAAACGTGTACCTGCATTTCGACGGCAACTGCCGGGAGGTCTTCGAGTTCTACCGTTCGGTGTTCGGAGGCGACTTCGACTCGTTCTCAACCTTTGACGAGATGCCCGACGAGATGGGCATTTCGGAGGAGGAGAAGAACGGCGTCCTGCACGTCTCCTATGAAATCGGCGGCACCGCCCTGATGGGCAGCGACGTTCCGAGCGCCTTCGGACCGCCTGTGGAGATGGGCAACAACTTTGCCATCTCCTATGAGGCCGAGAGCCGCGAGGAGACGGAGAGACTGTTCCAAAGGATCTCTGAAGGCGGAAGGATCACCATGCCGCTGGGCGACACGTTCTGGGGCGCCTACTTCGGCGCCTGCACCGACAGGTTCGGCATCAACTGGATGGTCAGCTACCAATAGCCGCTCCCGAGCGGTCACAGGCCGCCCGGTTACTCGCCCGCGTCAGATTTCGAGCGGCGGTCCGCCCGCCGGCTCAGGGGTATGAAACCTGAGGCTGGAGCCCCACCACCCGGACCTGGCCCTGCTCCATCTCCAGGAACACCAGCCAGGTGGACCAGTCGAGTCCCCCGAACTCCTCGTTGTCCCCGGGATCATGGATGGCGACCCACGGGAAGTTGGCAAACGCCGAGGAGATGGCCGATCCCGGCAGGACCGCGTTGGTGCCCAGCGTGAGACCCCCCACCTCGATTTCCACGTCCTCGTCGAGGTAGTCGGCCAGGAAGGGGTCGGCGATCACCTGCTTCCAGGTGCCGACGGTCGCATCGCCCTGCTGATCGGCTGAGGCTCCGGTGTTGGACCACCGCAGTTCGGTGTCGTCGTCCCCCAGGCCGGATAGCTCGTCGGGCTCCCAGCGGCGCAGGTTCTGGTCGTGGTAGATGACGAAGAGGCCTCTCCAGGACACCGTGTCGGCCAGGCCGTTGCCCAGCACCAGGGCGTTGGCGAAGTTGTCCAGAGCCGCCTTCCACTCCCACTCGGCCTCGACCTTTTCGGGCGACCAGATCTCGGTGAGGTAGTAGCCGTAGGCCCATCCCCAGGTGTCCTCGGCGATGAGTTCGTGCCACACCCGGCCATTCACCACTTCCAGGACGCCGGTGGGGGCCAGTCCCGCCTGGGCGGGGAGGAGTTCGCCCACGATGGGATTGTCGGTGCCGGGTCCCTCCCTGAAGTTCAAGCTGTTATCCGCCTCGCCGGGGGCGAGCAGCACCACTCCCAGGCGGCGCCCGGGTGGAAGGGTGGTGGTAGTGGTTGTCGGCGGGGGCAGGGTGGAGGTGGTCACCACGTCCGGTTGAGTCCCGTCTGCGCCGGCCGCGGTCTCCTGGGTGCCCGACTCCGCCTCCGCCGCGGTGGTCTCTCCCTCCGCGACGGTCTCTTCGCCATCCGGCGTCGTCTCATCGTCCCCGCCGCAGGCCGCCCCCAGCAGAGCGAGCACCAGAACCGTCCAGAGCAACAGTCGAAGGGGATTCCGGGCCTTGACTCCAAACATGTCTGCCCAGAATAGTAACAACCCACGAGGTACCAACACCACCTACCCCCCGGAGGAAAACGCCGCCGCGGCTAGGGCCGCTCTCCCCTTCCCAACCGAAGGTTGACGTCATCCACCACCCCCAACAACTCCAACGGCTCGTCGATCACATAGTGGGCCCCCGCCTCCCACAGGATCCGGCGGGCGGCCGCCAGGCGTTCGGACACTTCCTCGGGTGACCAGGACCGGGCCTCTGACAGGCTGTGAGCGTTCATGTAGTTGCCGTACCGGGCGATCCCGACCGACCAACATCCGGCCTCCAGCCCCTCCTCGACTCCCGAGGTGGTGTCGTCCACCTTCACCACCGCCTGGATGGGATGGACATCCAGGAGATCGAGGTTGCGGTAGAGCATGAAAGGCCTGGGCCGGGCGCCGTGGGCCACCTCGTCCCCGGCCACCGTGCAGTCGGGGTGAAACCCCTGTTCGCGGGCCCGCACCAATAGGACATCCACCATCGAGCGGACGAACCCGGTGGTCACGCCGATTTTGACGCCGTACTCGCTCTGCAGCCCGGCGGCCATCTCCACCACCCCCGGCAGCAACTCCGCATGCTCGGGAAGACACTCGATCGTGAGGGGGACGAAATCCTCGAACATCCCCCGCGCGTCGGCCTGGTCGGGAGCCCTCCCATGGACGGCCCGCCAGCGTTCTGAGATGGCGGGCATCTCGAGCAGGCGCCGGATGTGAAGGTCCTTGGTCAAGCCCATCGGGCCCCGGGCCTCCGACATGGTGATCTCCACCCCCCTCCTCCTGAACACCTCCACGAACACCCGGGCCGGGGCCAGCACGTAGGCGTCCACCACGGTCCCGCTCCAGTCGAGAATCACCCCTCGAACCGGACCCCGGTAGGACCGTTCTACGCGCCGGCTTTGATCGGACGTCATGCCCTACAGTCTGGCAAGTTCACCCGCCTATCCGTAGTAATGTCTCAATCCATGTCCGAGACCGTCCAGTTGTTCGTGACCTGCATAATCGACGCGGTGTTCCCCCAGGTAGGGCGGGATGTGGTGGAGGAACTGGAGCGGAACGGGGCGGAGGTGGAGTTCCCCGCCAACCAGACATGCTGCGGACAGCCCGCCTACAACGCAGGCCACCACCGGGAGTCGACCGAGGTGCTGTTGCACAACCTGGAGGTGTTGGACCGGACGGGCGGCCCGATAGTGATCCCGTCGGGGTCCTGCGCGGACTTTCTCATCCATCACGGCCCGCGGCTGGCGTCCGGAGACCCGGAGAAGGCCGCCATGGCCGAACGGGTGGCGGCGCGGATCCGGGAGTTCACCTCCTACGTCACCGAACAGCGGGAACGGGCCGCGACAGTCGACGCCGAGACCCAAGACCGGTCCCCCGCCCGCCGGGCCTTCTATCACCCCTCATGCCACGCCCTGCGCGGCCTGGGCCTGCGACGGGAGGGAGAGTCGCTCCTGGAATCGGTGCGGGGGGTGGAACGGGTCGAGATCGAGGGCGCCGAGGAGTGCTGTGGATTCGGCGGCCTGTTCGCCCTGGAGATGCCCGAGGTCTCCACCGAGATAATGAACACCAAGCTGGACCGGTTGGAAGAAGCCGGTGTGGAGATGCTGGTAGGAGGGGACGCGGCTTGTCTGATCCACCTGGAGGGGGGCCTCCGGCGGCGTGAGAACCCCATGCAGGTGGTGCACATCGCGTCGGCGATCGCCACCGGCCGGGGGGACCGCCGATGAGCCAGCCGGTCACCTTCCGCCGCCGGGCCGTCGGGGAGATGGGCACCCGCAAGCCGGCGGCCGTGGGACGGGCGGCCCGGAGGTTCATGGGGAAGCGCCAGTGGGCGGTCGACGACTTCACGCCCATGGAGGAGACCCGCGACCGGGCCCGGATGATCCGCCTCCACACCCTGGCCAACCTCCACACCTACCTCGACCAGTTCGCCGACTCGGTGGAACGAAACGGCGGCCAGGTGCTCTGGGCGGCCGACGCGGCGGAGGCCAACCGGCTCATCTCCGAGGTGGTCGCGAGGAAGGAGGGCTCCCTGGTGATCAAGTCCAAGTCGATGGTCACCGAGGAACTCGACCTCAACGCCCACCTGCAGGCCGAGGGGCACACGGTGGTGGAGACCGACCTGGGGGAGTTCATCGTCCAGTTGGCCGAGGACCACCCCTCCCACATCATCGCCCCGGTGATGCACCTCACCCGCCAGGACATCGGGGAGTTGTTTCACAGGCGGCTGGAGATCCCCTACACCGACGATCCCGAGGAACTCAACGCGGTCGCCCGCCGCCACCTGCGCCGTTTCTTTCTCTCTGCGGACGTGGGCATCTCGGGAGTGAACACCGGAGTGGCGGAGACCGGGTCGATCATCACCGTCACCAACGAGGGCAACGGATGGTTGACCACCGCCGCTCCCCGGACCCACATCGCCGTCATGGGCATGGAGAGGCTGGTCCCCACCTTCGCCGACGCGGCGACCATCGTGGAGGTCTTGGCCCGTTCGGCCACCGGCCAGCGGCTCAGCGTGTACACCAACGTGGTGTCCGGGCCGAGGAGGCCAGGCGACCCGGACGGACCCGACGAGTTCGTGGTGGTGATCGTGGACAACGGACGCAGCGGGGTGCTGTCCACCGACGCCTCCGAGATACTGGCTTGCATCCGATGCGGGGCGTGCCTGAACGTCTGCCCGGTGTTCCGGGAGGTAGGCGGCCACGCCTACGGGCAGGTCTATTCGGGACCGGTGGGGTCGGTGCTGGCCCCCGGTTTGGCGGGGTTCACCGATGCGGTGGACCTGCCCTTCGCCTCCAGTTTGTGCGGAGCGTGCCGAGAGGTGTGCCCGGTGCGGATCGACATCCCGAAGCTCCTGGTGCACCAGCGGGTGCGGGCAACCAGGGAGAACGACCCCTTCCGGTGGTTGGGGCCCGGGCTGTCGCTCTACGCACAGGCGGCCAAGCGGCCCAGGGTCTGGAAGAGCCTCCTGGCCGCCGGGCGGATGGCAGGCCGGCTGAAGGGGAAAGGCGAGTGGTTCCACCGCCTGCCCTTCCACGCCAAGGGATGGACCCAGAGCCGGGACTTCCCCGCGCCGGCCCGAGAGTCCTTCCGCCAGTGGTGGAAGGAGAACCGCGATGGATCGTAGCCGGTTTCTCCAGCGGGTCGAGGAGGCCGCGGGTGCAGGCACCCTTCCCGAGTTTCCTGCCCCACACCCCGGCCCGGCCCTTCCCGTCCTGGCCGAGGTGGACCTGACCCCGCACTTCGTCGAGGCCTTCGAATTGCTGGACGGGGTGGTGCACCACCGGTCGCCCGTGGAGGTGATCTCGGGGATCATGGAGGAGCGAGGCGCCGAGGAATTCCTGGCCTGGGACCAGGAGCACCTCCCCGCCGACGGACTGCTGGCCGCGCTGGCCGAGAGAGGGTACCGGCGGGCGTCCAGTTGCCTGCCGTCCGATCCCGAGGGTCGGGTCCCCCATCAGATGGGCTACATGGACGCGGTGGTGGGGGTCTCGGCGGCGCTTGCGGCCTTTGCGGAGTCCGGCTCGGTGGTGGTTGCCTCCGGGAAAGGGCGCTCCCGCCTGGCCTCGGTGATCCCGGCGGTGCACGTGGTGCTGGTACCCACCGACCGGATCTTTCGCTCCCTCTCCCACTGGGCGGCCCATGCCGAGGAACCGGGCAGTCTCGCCAACCTGGTGTTCGTAACCGGCCCGAGCCGCACCGGCGACATAGAGCTGACCCTCACCAAGGGCGTGCACGGTCCCGGTGAGATCCACGCCGTGCTGCTGTGACCGTCGCCAGCCGCCTCCGGCCGTTCGGGAACACCATCTTCACCGAGATATCCCATCGCGCCCGCCAGCGCGGGGCGATCGATCTCGGGCAGGGCTTCCCCGACTTCGAGGGTCCGGACTTCGTGAAGAGGGCCGCCAAGTCGGGGATCGACGTCGAGTCCAACCAGTACCCGCCGTCCATGGGCCTTCCGGTCCTGCGAGAACGGATCGCCGCCGGCTTCCAAACTCAAACCGGGATCGCAGTGGACCCGGACAGCAACGTGACGGTCACGTCCGGGTGCACCGAGGCGCTGGCGGCCTCCTTCCTGGGCCTCGTGGAGCCGGGCGAGCGGGTGATCCTCCTCGAGCCGTGGTACGACGCCTACCCGGTGGGATGCGCCCTGGCCGGGGCCCTCCCCCGGTTCGTGACGCTCCGCCCACCCGACTTCCGGCTGCCCGAGGCCGAGTTGCGGGCGGCGTTCGCCGAAGGCGCCCGGGCGATCGTGTTCAACACGCCCCACAACCCGACCGGCCGGGTCTTCGATCACGATGAACTGGCGCTGGTGGCCGAACTGTGCGTCTCCCACGACGTCACCGCCTTCACCGACGAGGTCTACGAGCACATCCGATTCGACGGGAAAGCCCATCTCTCCCTGGCTTCCTACCCGGGGATGTGGGAGAGGACCGTGACCATGTCATCGGTGGGCAAGAGCTTCTCTCTGACCGGATGGAAAACCGGATGGGCGGTGGCGCCCGAGGACCTCACCGCCGGGGTGAGAGCCGCCCACCAGTTCCTCACCTTCACCACTCCCAACCCCATGCAGCACGGGACCGCCGTCGCCCTTTCCGCCCCCCAGGAGTATTTCGAGGAGTTGCGCGCCCTGTACACCTCCCGGAGAGACCTTCTGGCGGAGGGACTGGACCGGCTGGGCTTCGGCGTTTACACCCCCGAGGGCACCTACTTCCTGCTGGCCGACCACCGCCCCTTCGGCTTCTCCGACGACGTGGCCTTTGTCAACCATGTGATTGAACACGTGGGGGTGGCGGCCATCCCGCCGTCGGTGTTCTACAACGATCCGGCGGACGGCGCCGAACTGGTCCGCTTCGCCTTCTGCAAGAGCGAGGACACGCTCCGTTCGGCCCTCCGGCGGTTGGAGGGAATCAGGAGGTGAGGATCACCTTTCCGGTGGTCTCCCTGCCCTCCAGCATCCGGTGCGCCCTGGCCGCTTCCGCCATGGGAATGCTGTGGCCGATCCGCAGGCCCAACTCGCCGCTGATCAACATCTCGAACAAGGAGGAGGCCGTCTCCAAGAGTTCGGCGCGGGTCGCCATGTAATCGCCCATCGTGGGACGGGTCAGGAACAGCGACCCTTCCTGGGTGAGGCGCAGCGGCGCCACCGGGGGCACCGGCCCGCTGGCGTTGCCGAAGGTGACCATCATCCCCCGGGGCCGAAGCAGGGTGAGTCCCCGATCGAAGGTGGCGGCGCCCACCCCGTCATACACCACGTCGAGTGGTCGGGGGCCGGCGATCTCCTCCACCGCATCCCCGAAGTCGGTCTCCCGGTAACAGATGACATGGTCGGCCCCGGCGCTCTCGGCCAGCCGGCCCTTCTCCGCGGACCCCACCGTGGTGAACACCTCCGCCCCGCGTCGCTTGGCCAACTGGATCAGGAGCAGCCCAACGCCTCCCGCCCCGGCGTGCACCAGCGCCCGATCGCCCTCCGACAGGGGAAAAGTGGCATTCGCCAGGAAGTAAGCCGTGATACCCTGCAGCAGCAACCCGGCCGCCGACTCGATCTCCACGCCCGGAGGCACCGGAACCATCCTCTCGGCCGGCCCCACCACCTGCTCCGCGTAGGAGCCCAGGCAGGTGCTCCACGCCACCCGGTCCCCCACCTCGATCCCCTCCGTCCCCTCACCCAGTTCCCGGACCACCCCCGCCCCCTCCAACCCGGGCGTGAAGGGGAGTCCCACCGGATAGAGGCCGGTCCGGTGATAGGTGTCGATGTAGTTCACTCCGGCGGCCAGCACGGTGACCAGCGCCTCTCCGGGACCCGGGCGGGGATCGGTAACCTCCCTCCACTCCATGTGGCCGGGGCCGCCGTAGTCCTCCACCCTTATTGCCTGCATCCAACCTCCATGTTCGGTGTTTCAAAGTGTATCCCGAGGCGTGGTGACGAGAAGCGTTCGAAAGGAAGGCCACCCCGTCTAAGCTGGTAAACATGCCGAGAGTACGTCTTTTCGCGGGCCTGCGGGAGGCGGCGCGCACCTCGGAGTTGGAGATCGAGGGCGCCACGGTGGGCGAGGTGTTGGAGGCCGCCTCATCCCGCTTCGGAACCCAGTTCGCCGAGGGCCTGGCCACCGCCAAGATATGGCGCAACGGGGAAGAAGTGGACACCGTCGCGGCGGTCGGCCCCGAGGACGAGATCGCGCTCCTGCCTCCAGTCTCGGGCGGTTCCGTCGCCTGGGGAAGAGAACTGGGCTCAGGGGGCGCCGCCACCCTCGTGGTGGTGGCCGCGCTGGTGCTGGGCAACATGGTGGGAGAACAGGACCTGTGGACACCGATCCTGGCTGCGATGGTGGGGCTGTGGACTTTCGACGTGGTGGGCGCCGCATCGGAACGGGGACACGACCTGGCGATCGGATCCCTTCTGGCGGGCCAGATCGCGGCGATGGCGCTCATCCACCTGCTGGGCCCCTCCGCCCTCTTGCCCGCCCTGGCCATGGGAGTGATCTTCCCCCTGGGCGCGGCGACCTTCGTGCCCCGGCGGCGCCACCTCACCTCCCTGGGCATCGCAGCCGGTGTGGGGGCGCTGAGTTGCGGCGCGGTTGCGTCCCTGATGCTGGCCAGGACGGTGTTCGAGCCGGGCGGTCGGACCGTCGGATTCTTCCTGCTGGTGGTGGTCGGCACCATCATCCTGGCGGAGGCCGTTCGCCGGATGCGGTCCAACCGGCTGCTGAACCGCCAGAACACAGTGGTGATCGGAGTGGTGGCCCTGTCAATCATCGGGGCGGTGCTGTGGGGGTTCTCCGTCACCGACTTCCTCCTGATCGGATTCGGACTGTCCGCCGCCTATCTGGCCGGGGAAGGCTTCGGCACGGTGCTTCGCTCCGGGCGGCTCTGGTCCAGTCCCCTGCCCGGCATCCTGTCGAGCCTGGATGGACCTCTCTGCGCCGGATTGGTGTTTTTCGCCCTGCTCACACTGATCCTCTGAAGGCGCCCCACCATTAGCGGGGCGGAACCTTTAACCTATCCGACATGGGAAGATCGGAGCGCATTCCAGCCGTTCTGGTCCTGGTTGTGATACTCATGGGAACCGGAGGAACGCTGTTCTCCGTGGCGCAGGAGGAGGAAGAGGAACAGGCGCCGGCTGAAATAGCGAGGAGTGAGGTGGATCAGGCGTGCGCCGCTTCCCGCGGACAGTTGGCCGTGTACGAGGGCGCACTGGACCTCTTCCACGAGGCGACCGCCGAGTGGGACATCGTGCTGGAGGACATCGAGATCGCCCGGGGGCGCGCCGACGTTGCGGAGTCGCTGGCGGCCCGCAAAGCAGAAGAGGTCGAAGTGCTTCGCGCCGACCTGGAGGAGGCCGCCATCCAGATCTACATGCAGCAGGGGGTCTTGGCCCTGACGCCCTTTTTGGGGGAGACCCCCGGTGACCTGATAGTCGGCCAGCACTACCTGGAAACTGGCACCGAGACGAAGGTGGCCGACATCAACAACTACCTCAGTTCGCAGAGAGATCTCAATCTCCACCGCGAGGAAATCGCCGTCCTCGAGGCCGAACTGCTGGACTTGCAGTCCCGGCAGGAAAGCTGGACGAGACAGTTGGCGCTGGCGACCGGCGACCAGTACGCCGCCTGGGAGGAGCTGGATGACGAATGCCAGGAACTGGTGAGGAAGTGGGAGGCGCAGGAAGCCCGTAAGAGAGCGGAGGAGGCCCGCCGCAGAGCCGAGGAGGCGCGGCGGATAGCGGCGGAGAGAGCAGCCGAGGCGCGCCGCCGAGAGCAGGCCCGCATCCAGGCCGCGGCTCTCGCCTCCCGCCAGGGCCAGGGGATCGGCCCGATACCCGGGCTGGTCTGCCCTTTTCCGGGATCAGCGTTCGTGGACTCCTGGGGAGCGCCCCGCTCGGGAGGGAGGAGCCACAAGGGGGTCGACATGTTCGGCCCCAGGGATGCTCCCCTCTTGGCGACGGCCGCCGGGACGATCACCATAACCAACGGGGGCCTGGGAGGAAGGGGCCTGTGGATTCACTCCGACACCGGGGTCGCCTATTACTACGCTCACCTGAGCGGGTGGGCGGTCAGTGAAGGAGACCGGGTGGCTGCCGGCCAGGTGGTCGGCTACAACGGCTCCACCGGCAACGCCTGGGGGGGCCTCCCCCACCTTCACCTCCAACTCCATCCCACCGGGAGGGAGGGTCCCGCCTACAACCCCTATCCGACCGTCCGAGCAGCCTGCTGAGCGATGCGCATACATCAAGACTGGAATGCCGCCGGGTTCGAGTACCCCACCGTCGAGGACCACCTGGGTCCTTTTCCCGGCCGGGGCTTCCTGCGGGCCGTGACCCCGGAGGTGGAGTTGGTGGAGGCAGATGGCGCCCTGCTGGCGCTGGAGCGGGCGGAGGACGGCGCCGTCCGGATGGCCGGCCGCTCGTCCCTGACCGACTACCACAGCCCCCGGGGTTCCCGGGTCCCCGCCCTGGTGGCCGAGTGGTGGCGTCGCCAGGAGCCGGGCACCAGGCTTGACTGGGACTCCCTTCCCCGCCGCGCCGCCGGGGTGGTGGAGGAAGGATTGGCCCTGGCCGGCGCCGAGCCGGTGACCGGCCAGACCGCGGTGACCGCCGTGCTGCACCTGCCCGCCACCTACACCGAGTACCTGCAGATGGTGGGCAAGAAGGAGCGCCACGAGATAAGGCGCAAGGCCAGACGCTATCACCGGGAGGTTGGGGAGGCGATCATCCGGACCGAGCGCGGACCGGGGTGGGGATTCGAGGAGTTCGTGAGGCTTCACAGGCTGGCCGCCGGGCCCAAGGGCCGGTTCATGGACGAACAGACCGAGGCCGTGTTCCGGCGCCTGGCGGGTCTTCCCGGATGGAGAGTCGACCTGCTGGCCGACCCGGGGGGCAAGGCCACAGCGTGCGTGTTCGGCTATTCGGATGCGGACTCCTACTACCTGTACAACTCCTCCTTCGACCCGGCCTACTCGGCGTCCTCTCCCGGAGTGGTGCTCCTGTCCTCCATGATCGAGAAGGCGGTGAGCGAGGGCCTCTCCCGCTTCGACTTCCTTAAGGGCGACGAGACCTACAAGCGGCGCCTGGGCGCCGTCCACCGACCCCTGTACACGGTGAGTTGTCGAAAATGATCGCCCGGGTCGCCTTCATCTCCATGCACACCTCGCCGCTCCGGAACCCCGGAGAGGGAGACGCGGGAGGCATGAACGTCTACCTCCATGAGCTCTCCACGACCATGGCGGCGCAGAACGTGGCGGTGGACGTCTTCACCCGACGGGATCACCTCAGGCTGCCGGAGACGGTGACGGTGGCGCCGGGCTACCGGGTGCATCACCTGCAGGCGGGACCTCCCTGCGCTCTCCCGATCGAGTGGCAGGCGCCGCACCTGGAGGAGTTCAGCCAGGCGCTCCTCGAGCGTCTGGAAGCCGGGACGGCCCTGCCCGACCTGGTACACAGCCACTACTGGCTCTCGGGATGGGCGGCGCTGGAAGTCAAGGAGAGGGTGGGCATCCCCATGGCCAACTCCTTCCACACCCTGGGCAGGGTGAAGGACGCCACCCGGCGGGCGGACCAGTCCCCCACCCACCCGGTGCGGATCGCCACGGAGGAGACCCTGATCTCCAGCGCAGACTGCGTGGTGGCGTCCACTCCCTTCGAGGCGGACGACCTCATGGACCACTACGGAGCGGACCCCGCCAAGCTGTGCGTCTCCCCACCGGGAGTGAACCGCACCCATTTCAAGCCCGGGGACAAGACCGCAGCCCGGAGGAGGCTGGGCCTGGGGGCGGGACCCCTGGCGTTGTTCGTGGGAAGGATCCAGGCCCTCAAAGGACCGGACGTGGCCCTGGAGGCGGTGAGGATGGCCCGCGAGCGTGTGCCGGATCTGCGCCTGCTGGTGGTGGGGGGACCGAGCGGACCCGAGGGGAAACGGGAGATGGAAAGGTTGCGCGCCGCGGCGGCCGGACTCGGGCAGGGAGCGGTCCGCTTCTATTCGCCGGTCCCCCATGACCGGCTGGGCGACTTCTACCGGGCCGCCGACGTGCTGGTGGCGCCCTCCCGGAGCGAGTCCTTCGGTTTGGCGGTGGCCGAGGCGCAGGCCTGCGGGCTGCCGGTGGTGGCCGCCCGGCGAGGTGGGCTGATGTACGTGGTGGAGGACGGAGGATCCGGCTGGCTGGTGGACGGATGGGAGCCGGAGGGATACGCCCTCGCCATAACCAAGGTGCTGGAGGACGAGGAGTTACGGGCCGGCATGTCGGCCCGCGGGGTGGAATGGGCCCTCCAGTACTCCTGGCAGGCAACCTCCGAGCGCCTGCTGGAACTCTACCGGAGCGTGCTGTTCAACCGATGACCGACTTCTCGGCCACCCTTACGCAGGCCATCTCCTCCTGGGTGGCGGACCCCCAGAGCGACGTGGAGTACTCAGAGGAGGTGGAGGGCAAATGGGCGGTCCGGATGCGCCAGAGCGTCCGATCGGCCACCACCGTGTGGTGGACCGTGGGCGACCGGAGCATCATCGCCGAGGCCTACGTGCTGCCCGCCCCTCCCGCCAACCAGGCCGAGGTGTACCGGCTATGCCTGCTGCGCAACCATCGCCTGTGGCGATGCCACTTCGCTCTCGACCCGGAAGGAGCGGTCGTGCTGACCGGGCGGCTGGCCGCGTCGGAGGTGAGCCCGGAGTCACTGGACCTGCTGCTGGGAGAGATCTACGAAGCAGTGGAACTCAGCTTCCGGCCCCTGGCGATGATGGCATTCTCCGACCCGCGAAAAGAGCGCCCCCAGAAGGCTTGACATGACCCCCTTGACTCTCTCACCATGTCAAGGGGTCGGGCGGGAGGCCGAGCGTCACCTAAAGGGAAGGCGGGATGGCGCCGGAAAACCGCCCGGCCTTGAAAGCCCACCGGGATCGCAGTGTGTCTCTGGATCGGTGAGCGGGGAGTCACAATCCGATCGTGAGGTGACCTGGTCAACACTGTGGTGACATGGTGGTTGGAGGAATCATGGATAACATGCGAGAGTGATCGGTGGGTCGGAGTTCAAGGCGAAGTGTCTGAAACTCATGGATCAGGTGGCGGATACCGGACAGGAGATTGTCATCACCAAGAACGGATGTCCGGTCTCACGGTTGGTGCCTTACCGTACAAAGCCAAGCACGTTCTTTGGCCGCGACCGAGGCGGAATACGCGTCCTGGGCCACATCGTCGAACCAGTGGATGTTGAGTGGGAGGCTGAGATCAACCCGAGTCGAATACTGGACGCCAACTGATAAAAGCTGGCACCTGCTTGTAGCCTTAGCCTGCCTTCTGGGGTGTAGGACGAACAGGACATCATGAGTCTTCCCATCAGCTTTCTCTCAGATTTCGGAACCGACGACGAGTTCGTGGGGGTGGTCCACGGGGTGATGGCCCGGATAGCGCCGGAGTCACGGGTGATTGACGTCAACCACCGCATCCCGGCCGGAAACGTGCGGGCCGGAGCGCTGTCGCTCTTGCGCGCCGTTCAGTACCTGCCTCCCGGGGTGGTCCTGGCGGTTGTGGACCCGGGAGTCGGGACCGACCGGAGGGCCCTGGCGGTCGAGACCGCCGAGATCGTGTTCGTGGGTCCCGACAACGGTCTGCTGTCGCCGGCGGTGGCGATGGTGGGCGGCGCCCGGCGGATGGTCGCCTTGGAGAACCCCGACTACCGCCTTCCCTCGGTGGGAGAGACCTTCTGGGGACGGGACGTCTTCGCCCCGGCGGCGGCGGCCCTGGCTGCCGGGGAAGCCGTACTGTCCGACCTGGGACCCCCGATCGGTCCCGAGGAGGTGACTCCCCTCCTCCTGCCCCTTCCGGAAGTGAGCGCGGGCAGGGTGAGCGGGGAAGCCTGGTGGGTGGACACCTTCGGAAACGTCCAGACCAACATCGCCCCCCACGACCTGCAGGCCGCCGACCTGGATGACTGCCGGGAACTGTCGGTGAGGATCGGCGCGTCCGCCTACCGGATACGTGTGGCGAGGGCCTACGCAGAGGTGGAGAGGGGAGAACTCCTGGTCCATGTCGACTCGGCGGGGCTCATGGCCCTGGCGATGCGGGAGGGGCGGGCCTGCGACCGGCTTTCTTTGGCCGAACGCATGTCGGTGGTTATGGAGAGACCACCAGACCCGACAACTGCACCACCGCCGCCACCACGATGATCAGCGCCAGGGCGATGATGGCTATTGCCGTGCCGGGCCGCACTAAGTCACTCCCATGGGCCTCCCAGCATATCGGACCGTAATGGCGGGCAGACGGCGCTACCTGGTCTTCTACACCCGACCCGAGTGCCACCTGTGCGCGGAGGCGGCGCCCCGGGTGCGGCGGGCGGCTCTCTTCTGGGGCCTGGCCCTCCAGGAGGTGAACATCGACCGGCAGGCCGATCTGGCGGTTGACTACGGGCTGCGCATCCCGGTGGTGGAGGACCCGGGGGGACGGGTGCTGGCCGAGGGAAAGATCGGGACCCTGGCGGCGTGGAGAGCGGCGCTCGGGGTGCGGTTCGGGCGGTCCGGCAGGTAGCCCCCAGCCGGATCAGTGCTCGGCGGCAGGCTCGTCAGCCGCCTCTTCCTCCGGTCCGGCCTCTTCGGGCGCCGGCTCCTCGTCGCCCTGGACGAGCCCGCACTCGATCAGGGTCTGGTCGGGGTCGGCGCCGCCGTAGCGGATCCTTTCGAACGCCACCACGGCGGCGATCTCCTCCGCGGTGTTGCTGGTGGCGAATCCGGGCATGAATCCTCCCCCGCCCACGGTGGCGGCCAGGTCCCCGTAGGTGTCTATGCCGGCTTCCTGGAAGCCTCCGGTGGCCAGCGTCACCCACTCGATGTGATCAGGACAACTGGAGAAGGTGGTGAGCACGGTGGCGAGCGCGGGCCCCACCCCGCCTTCGCCGTTGGCGCCGTGGCAGCCCGCGCAGGTCTCGAACACCGCCTCCCCAACCGCCAGGATGTTCCCGGTGGTGTCCACGGCGCGTCCGGTGAACTCGCTACCGTCGCAGTTGACCACCGTGGAGTCGAGCCGGTTGACGGCCAGTTCCACTCCTCCCTCCACGCACCCCGCCCGGGCCGAGTTGCCGGCCAGGTACAGCAGCCCGATCACCGGGATGACCAGAAACAGGGCGGCCAGCCATCGGGGAAGGGTGGATGAGGTCCTCTCGGTCAGGCGGGCGGTGGGCACCGACACCACCACCGGGAAGGAGACCGCCTCCTTGGTGGTCACCTCCGAGGGAGGAGGGAGGGGCGCCGCCGCCGGTGCCGGCGCGGCGGCAGGAACGGGCGTAGGCGCAGACGGAGCAGGCGGTGCGGGCGCGGCTGCCGGGGCCGGCGGAGGTTCGGGGGCAGCCGCCGGAGCGGGCGCAGGCTCGGGGGCCGGAGCCGGAGCCGGGGCGGATGCGGAGGGCGAGGGTGAGCCGCCGCCGCCCGCCCAGGCCGCCAGGACCTCCTCGACCGGGACGCCGTCCGCGGCGGCCCGGGCCTCGGCGGAGCGCTGCACCAGGATCTCGGGTGCTCCCAACACCTCCGCGGCTCTCGCCAGGTTCTCACTCATCGGGTCCGCTCCCGGTAAGGACCCGGGACTCCGACAGGTAGGCCACCAGCGAGTCCATCCAGTCGCCTCCATAGGTGAGGTGTCCTCCCTCTCCGGAGAGGGTCGCCTCGATCTCGGTCGGGGACATCCGACTCCCCACATTGGCCAGGTCGGGACCGTAGCGCTGGCGGCCGATCACCTGGTTGGTGTCCGACAGCGTCACGCCACCCACCCCGGCCAGGGCGGCGAGTTGGGCGTCGGCGACCACGGGACGGACCATCTGGGTGTGGCAGCCGGCGCATCCCTCCGCCAGGTAGACCTCCTGGCCCTGCAAAGCGGATGCGGTGTAGGGGATCTCCGAGTGCACAGCCCCGCGGCCCGTTCCGGAAAAGGCGGGAAGCACCAGCGTGACGACCAGGCAGAGGACCAGAAGGGTGGTGGCCCCCAACAGGTACCGGAAGGGCCGGTCGACCCGGCCGGTGAGCACGGGGGGAGGGCCGTCCGCCATCAGAGTTGCGGCAGGGGCCGCGGGCGCGGCGGGCGCAGGGGTGGCGGGGGCGGGAGACGCGGCCGCGGTCGGGGAGGGCGGCGCCGCGGCAGGAGTGGGAGTCGGTGGAGGCGCGGCCGGTTCGGGCGGCGGAGGCGCTGCAGTCGGCGCAGGCTCAGGCGCCGGAGCCGAGGAGGGCGGGGGCGCCGAGCCGCCTCCGGCCCAGGCCTGGAGGACCTCGTCGACCGAGACGCCCTCTGCCGCAGCCCGCGCCTCGGCGGAGCGCTGCACCAACTCGGCGGGTGCGCCCACCACTTGGGCGGCGGCCTCGAGAAACTCGCTCATTCCTCTTCCCTCGCCTCGGTCAAATCCTCTTCCTCCTCGGAGGAACCATCGGCCGGGACCAGGGTGAAGACCTCCTGGTTGGCGGGGCGCCCGGAGGTGAAGGTCCGCAGAACGGCCAGGCAGAACGAGATCTGGCCCAGAAGGGTCACCAGTCCCGACAGTATGGACAATCCGAGGAGCAGCGAGGCCAGCCCCACCAGATCCCCCCAGCCTTCCCCTGTGGGGCTGATCCCTCCGAAAGACCCTCCCGCCCAACCGTACCCGGCAACCAGGCCCGCCCCCACCAGCAGAGCGGAAGTCAGCCCCACCCCCCAGAACGTGAGACGCAGATGCAGCCGGGCCAGTCCCTGACTCGCCAGGGTGCGGCCGGTGATGGAGGGCAGCGCTTGATACGACCAGGCGGCCACCAGAAGCCCTCCCGCCCCGAACAGGGTCGCGTACAGGACCCCGTCCCAGAAGGGGGTCAGCCCAACCACCGCCGCCGCGGACCGGACCGTGCCGAAGCTGGTCAGAGCGGCGGTCATCAAGGCGAAGAAGGCGCCGGCCAGGGCGGCGGCCACCACCGGTCGGTCATGCCTCTCCGCCCAGACCTCCTCGGTGGTCAGAGAGAGGTTGGCGGCGTTTGCCAGGGCCGAGACGGGCAGGGCCAGCGTCATCAGGAAAGCCACGGCCTCCAGCCAATCGGGGACCGGGCCGAAGACCAACGGGCCGGCGCCCCCCCACGCCGCGGCGAACGCCAGGGACCAGAAGCCCACCCTTGCCAGTTGCCTGCTGGCGAGAGGGTTTCCCGTCTCCTTCACCAGCGCGTAGTAGGCGAGGCCGATGCCCATACCCACCACCCACAGGTTGGAAAGACCGAATAACGACACCGACTCGGACATGGCGCCCGCCATCGCCGAGGGAGCGGGAACAGCCCCCACCAGGTAGAGAAGCGGCAGCCAGACCACCCCGGCCAGGGCGTACCAAAGGGAGACGAAGATGTTGGGCTCCTGTCGATGGCGAACCGTGGAGACGGTCACCACCATGGGCGCCAACAGGGTGGCCAGAAGCGGCAGGGAGACCCACCATGGCAGTGAGAAGGGACCGGTTCCGTCCCCTCCGCCCAGCAGCACCACCAGTGCCCCGACCACTGTCACCCCGGCGGTTCCCGCCCCGCCCGCCAGGGCCAGGGCCTCGCCGCGCATCCGGACCCCGGTGAGCCGGGGCAGGATGTAGTAGACTCCGCCCGCCATGGACAGGGTGAGCCAACCGATCACGGCCAGCAAGAGAGCGATGGGGCGGATGCGGCCGTACGAGAAAGGCCCGGTCAGGGTCCCCGGGAAGCGCAGTTCCACCATCCCGGCCACCCATACAATCCCGGCCGCCGCGAGGAAGGCGGTGGAGGCGATGATGTGCCACTTGGCGGCCGTGTCTCCGGCCAGCCCATCCGACCATGCGGCGTAGCGCCCGACCCGACTGATCGGGCTTCCAGATTGATTATTCTTGGTTGTACTCAGAGCGCTACCCCCGGGTGCCCCGGAAACGAAAGGCCTGCCATGAGAGCCGCTCCGAAAGATAGCAAGATTGAAACCACCCTCGGCGCGAGTCAACGCCGGGTGACGGGAGCGGATCGGCTGTGATGGCCGGAATCGTCATAACTTTGTTTGAAACCCGCCCCGGTGTAAAAATAGGAATGGTTCGACCCCGGAAGGCCATCTGGTAGAGATGCACCGCATCGCCGCTATAAACGACCGAACACGGATCCTCATCGGGTCGTCGTCGTTGCTCGTAGGCACGGGGCTCATGGCCGTGGCGGTGCTCTGGGTCCACTACTCCGCGCTGCCCCAGACAGAGATCGTCAACGGGGTGTCCACGGCGGTGGTGGTGGACTATTTCAACTGGATACCCAGGGGCTGGTTCTGGAAGAGCATCGGGTACCTCGCTGCGCTGGGGGCCTCCCAGATGATGCTCCTGGGCGCGGCCCTCCTGTGGGTGCTGAACCAGAGGATGACCTGGGCCCGGGCCTCCTTCGCCGCGTTCCTGATCTGGATAGAGCTGGTGCTGGTGTTCGGGATCGTTCCCTCCGAGTGGCTCAACCTCTCCCAGACCGACCTCGACTGGTCGAGCCAGCGGATCGCCTTCAGCATCCCGCCGTTCCTGATGCTGGGCAACGACGTCGCGATCAGTTGGGCCGCCATCAAGGACTCCATATCCGGCGCCTACAACCTGGGCACCCTGGCGGGCGCCGGCGTTGTCGCCTACCTGCTGCAGCAGATCTACAAGCCGCCCAAGAAGCGCGCCGCAGCCGCCCGGACCTCCCCGTACGGTCGCCCGCTTGTGAAAGGGGATGGCTGATGCCCCGCGGAGTTGTGGATGAGACCCCTCCGTTCCGCGACGACTACCAACTCGCGCTGGTGGAAAACGACTTCTATGCGGGAAAGATCCGTCCCAAACAGTTCCTCCACATCGACCAGTCCGAGTGCATCATCTGCGAGGGCTGCGTGGACATCTGCCCGTGGAAGTGCATCTTCTATCTGTCCATGGAGGCCATCGACGAGGCGGTCAACGTCGACGACCCGAGGGAGGACACCACCAACTACGGTTTCTTCGTCGTGGACGAGAACGAGTGCACCCGATGCGCCCTGTGCATCGACCGGTGCCCCACCGGCGTCATCTCCCTCGGTAAGTTCGAAGGGTCCCTGGCCGCCCAGGCTGAGGAGATGGGACTCAACCAGGCGCCGTGGGAGGTCGACACCGGCCAGAGGGACTTCAAGCACGGGTACACCTACGGAATGCGCTGGTAAGGAGAGAGTGTGAGCTCACGTAACGGCATTCACGGTCTGCTGACCAAGGCCCGCACCCATGCGACCGACATGATGGGACGGATGTGGTCGGGCCAGTTCATGGACTCGATGCTCCGACCGGGATCGCCCTTCAAGAAGGGCTACACCGACACCCCCCGCAACCGGTCCTACGTGATCATGAACAACGTGCTCTACCACCTCCACCCGGTGAAGGTGAAGCGTCACGGCGTGAAGCTCTCCTACACCCTGTGCCTGGGAGGATTGAGCTTCTTCCTCTTCATTCTCCTGACCGTCACCGGCATCTTCCTGATGTTCTACTACGCCCCCACCGCCGAACGGGCCTACATCGACGTGCAGGCGCTGTCGACCGACATCGCCTTCGGCTCCCTCATGAGGAACATGCACCGCTGGGGCGCCCACCTGATGGTCCTCACCGTGTTCCTCCACATGTCGAGGGTCTTCTATCACGGCGCCTACAAGCCTCCCCGGGAGTTCAACTGGGTGGTGGGCGTGATCCTGTTGCTCCTGACCCTCCTCCTCTCCTTCACCGGCTATCTGCTCCCCTGGGACCAACTGGCCCTGTGGGCGGTCACGGTGGGAACCAACATGGCCGGCTTCGTCCCGGTGATCGGCGCGCAGGTGAAATTCGCCCTTTTGGGCGGGGTGGAGGTGACGGCGGGGACGCTCCTGCGATGGTATGTGCTCCATGTGCTATTCCTGCCGTTCATCATCGTGATCTTCCTGGCGGTCCACTTCTGGAGAGTCCGCAAGGACGGCGGCATCTCCGGACCCCTATAAGCCGTGCGAGGTAAGCGTTAGTGCCTGAGATCCCCGAAGAACTCCTGAGGCGTTCCGCCGAAGCGAAGGCCAAGGCGCTGGGCCTGCCCGTGGAACAGGTCCTTGCCGAGATGCGCGGAGAAGCCCCGGTCGCCGAGGTCCCGGCCGAGTCGGTGGACGTGCCCCGCCCGACCTTCGTTCCCAGCCCTCCCCCGCCTTCCGTCCCCGAAATCCCGCCCGAACCCCAGCCGCCCGACCCGGCCTCCGCCCCGCCTCCGGCCATCACCGCCGTGGCTGAGACCCCACCCGCCGCGGCGGAAGGACCTGCTCCCGCGGTGGAGGAACCGGCCCCCGCCGCCCCGGAGGTCCCCGACAACGGCGCAGGGAACGGCCGGCTGGCTGCCACCGTCTCGGTCCGACCGTCCGTGCCCCCGGCCGGCGTGCCGGAGGGGGTGCGCCACCAGCGATTGCTCACGGTGGTCAAGGCCCGGGCGATCCAGCAGGTCAAGGCCGACCCCACCGACAAGGTGAACACCTGGCCTCATTTGATGATCGCCGAGTTCACCGCCCTCCTGGCGATGACCGCCTTCCTTCTGGTCCTCTCCACCATTCTCCAGGCGCCCCTGCTGGAGGCGGCCAACTTCAACGCCACTCCCAACCCCTCCAAGGCCCCCTGGTACTTCCTGGGTCTCCAGGAGATGCTCTCCTATTTCGATCCGCAGATCGCCGGGGTGACCGTGCCCACCGTGATCGGGATCGTGGGATTCATGATGATTCCCTACATCGACCGCAATCCGTCCACCCGTCCCTCGGACCGCAAGCTCGCCATCATGCTGTTCACCATCTTCCTGGCGGGATCGGCGACTCTCACCATCCTGGGAGTGCTCTTCCGGGGCCCGGGATTCAACTTCGCCTATCCGTGGGTTGACGGGGTGTTCTTCGACGACCTCAAAGACTGGGTCGACTTCGGTGGCCACTGATGGCGGCTAGGCGGATCGTCTGATGGGCGGCGTCGAGCTGATCATCATCGGTGTGGCCGCGGTGGCGATCGCCGCGGCGGTGGGAGCGTTCACCATCGCCTTCCGCCGAGCCGAGCCCGACTCGGCCTCCCTCTGGCCCAAACGGCTGGAGCGCCGGGCGCGCCTTGCCGACCGTTCCACCCCGACCATGGACGTCGTGGTGGAGTCCCCGCCCGAGGCCGAGGAGACGCCCGATGAGGTCGAGGAGGTGGCGGCCGCCGTCGAAGAGGTGGCGGCCGAGGAGGTGCTGGCGCCCATAACCGAGACCCAGGTGATCGTGGAGGCCTCCCCCGAGGAGGTGGGAGTCACCCGCCGCCAGTTCTTCAACCGCTCTTTGGCCGCCATGTCGGTGGCGTGGTTCGGCATCATGGGAATCGAGATCCTGGCCTTCTTGTGGCCGAAGATAAGCGGCGGCTTCGGCAGCGACGTGGACGCGGGGAACGCCGCCGACATCGTGCCGGAGATGACCGACGCGGCCGGTCTCATCACACCGGCCTTCATCCCCGACGCGCGGGCCTACGTGGTACCGGCGCCTGTCAAGATGAGCGAGCAGTTCGCCGGCAAGGACGTCGAGGCCGGAGGGCTCATGGCCCTCTACCAACGTTGCGTCCACCTGGGATGCCGTGTCCCCTGGTGTGACGACTCCCAGGGATTCGAGTGCCCGTGCCACGGATCCAAGTACAACTCGATCGGAGAGTATTTCGCCGGGCCCGCCCCCCGGAACCTGGACCGGTTCGCGGTCCACATCTCCGAGGACGGGCGGTTGATTATCAGGACCGGAGTGATCGTGGAGTCTCCCCGAGCGATCGCCCAGTCCGTGTCGTATCCGCAAGGCCCCTCCTGCATTTAGGGAAGTAATGGACTCCACGCTGGTAATCACCCTGGTGCTGGTAGGGGCGGTGATCTGGCTCTCCTTCCTGGGAGTGGCCGCCCTCAGGTCCCGCCGCCGGGAGGGAATCCCTCCCAACCAGGTGCCGGGAATCACCGACGATGCCCTCGAGACCCGCCGGCTGGAGCGCATCCAGCAGGGGGCGGTGCTCCTCTCGGCCTTCCTGGCGGTCGGCCTGGCGGTGTACTACCTGAGCGAGACCGACCGTCAGTTGGGTTTCGTCGACCAGTTCCACGAGGAGTCGGTGGAGCGGGGCGCGGCGTTGGTGGGCCCCGGCGAGGCCGACTGCTGGAGCTGCCACGGACCCAACGGGGTGGGTGGCGTGGCCAGCTACGTGGAGAAGCGGACCGGGGTGAGCGTGTCCTGGGCGGCCCCGGCCCTCAACGACATCTTCTTCCGCTATGACCGGGACATCATCTCCTACTGGGTGACCTACGGACGGGGCAACAGTCCCATGCCTCCCTGGGGAACGGTGGGAGGGGGCCCCATGAACGAGCAGCAGGTGCAGGACATCGTCAACTACCTGGAGAGCATCCAGATCCCCCAGCAGGAGGCCCTCCGCAAGACCGACGGGATCGTGGTAGGCCAGCTGAGCACCCTGGAGAACGCCGACCAGGCTCTGGAGAGGGCCATCGTCGAGCAGCGCCAATTGATCGCCGACATAGCAGACGCCCCGCGTCACGCCGAGACCCTGGCTGACCTGGTAGCCCTGGCCAAGCGGGCCCTCGAGCTGTCGGACCGGGGAATCGACCGGGACGGCGACAACCTGTCCGACATCTCCGAGACGACCATCTCCGAGCTGACCGCCACGGCCGCCTCCCTGTTCGACTTCTCCGAGATCGAGGCGTGGACCTTCGATCCCCAGAATCCCGCCACCGACGGCCGGCCCGACGCGGACGTCGCCGACCACGCCATCTCGGTCCTGGAGTCGCTGGTGCCCCGGGCGCCGATCCTCGAGTTGCGCATGGAGTCCATCAGAGCGGCGTTGGCGGCCGAGGACGAGGTGGACACCGATGGAGACGGCCTGTCGGACCGGGCCGAGAGGGTGATCACCGCCGAGTTGGCCGCATCCCGGACCGCACTGCGCCCCAACACCCTGACCGTGGTCAACCTGGACCCAGAGCGCGCTTCTTCCGGCGGGGGAATCAGCGACGACCAGGCAGCCGCCACCGCCATCTCCGGCATGGAGGCTGCTTCCATTAACCTGACCGTGCGGACCGAGAACGCCGAGAGGTTGCTCGGACCGGCCCGGGCCGGTCTCGAGGAACTGCTGGACGCCCAGGTCGAACGCAAATGGGAGATATCTGTGGAGGGGGTGGCGCACGCCGCCTTCTTCGGCGACATCGATCGCGCCGAGCGGGCGGTGGGGGTGTTCACCGGCTACTGCGCCCGCTGCCACACCTCGGGCTGGTCGGCGGGGACTCCGTATGCGGCCCAGCCCGGATCGGGAGGGTTCGGGCCGGCGGTGTGGAAGGGCAGGCCGCGGGTACAGTTCATTTTCAAGGAGGACCTCCGCGACTTTCTGCTGGTGGGAGCGGTGGCCGACCAACCCTACGGGGTGAGCGGCTTCGGGAACGGGCAGATGCCCGCCTTCGGAGCGGTGCTGTCAAGCGACGACCTGGACCTCTTGGTGGACTACCTTTGGGCAGGCGACCTCAACGGCAAGGGGAACTGAGCCATGCGTGAACTGTTTCGATCCCTGCTGTCGGCAAACCTCTTCGTCACCGGCGTCATCCTCTTCCTGACCTCGATCCTGGTCTTCTACGGCACGGTCTACCTGCTGAACTACACCAACCTGGGGAAAAAACTGGCCTTCCTGGTGACCGGAGCGGGCACCGCCGCCTGGATGACCATCGGCAGCCTGCTCTTCGTCCTCTACGCTCCCCGCGGTCCCCGGCCCGTGAACATAGAGGGACTCAACGCCTTCGAGGTGCGCATCATCCCCATCACCTTCATGGTGGTCTCGGCGGTGGTGTTCATCGGCTTCCTCGTGGCTCTCCACCAATACGAAGAAGCCCGCGAGAAAGCCGATCTCTGACTCAACCCAAGGGACACCTGCGCCCTGATCACCTCACCAGGGGCGACCTACCCCGGCGTGACCCTCTTTCGGTCGGACCAGGCAGGCCAATAGTGATGCTCCAACTTTTCCACGCTCTCCAATAATCTTTGACTGGGGGGTCGCGAATGGATGCCCCACGGTTGAGAGCCAGAAGGAGAGCACTGAAATGACAAGGATCGTCCCTCGACGATTGTTGATGGCCACTGCGGCCGTGTTTGTGATGTTGGGAGCCGCCTGCGGGGAACCTGAGCCGCCGGAGTACCTGGGCGACGGCTCGCTGGGCACGGTGGTAGTGGTGCAGGGTGAGTCGGTCCAGATCCGGTCCGTCTACACCAGTCCCGGCGAGATCGGCCTCCTGGGGAACTCCGCGGAGAAGGCCATCGTGCTGGCGGTGGAGGACTACGGGACCGTCCACGGCTTCGATGTAAACCTGGGGGTGGGACTCGACGACATGTGCTCCCCCGAAGGCGGGATGATCACCGCCTCGCTGGTGATCGCCGAGGGAGACGTGTTGGGGGTGGTTGGCACCAACTGTTCGGCAGCGGCCGCCGAGGCCTCGCCGCTCATCACCAGCGCCGGCATGGTGTTGATCTCACCATCCAACACCGCGCCGTCGCTCACTTCGGACCTGGCCGGGAACGAGGGCGAAAGCCACTTCCCCGGCTACTACCGCACGGCCCACAACGACCTGATCCAGGGAGAGGCCTCTGCTCACTTCCTGTATGGAGAAGGCGTCTCCAGCGCGGCTGTCGTGCACGACGGCGGACCCTACACCATGGGCCTGGCCACCGCCTTCGCCAACGCATTCGAGAGAGAAGGGGGCGTGATCACGGGCACTTGGGAAGTCGACCGCAAGGAACAGGAGTTCGAGCAGGTGCTCACCGAGATAGCCGAAGGCGAACCGGAGGCCCTGTTCTTCCCGATCTTCTACCCGACCGGAAAGTACCTGGTGGAGCAGGCGGCCGAGATGCCGGCTTTCTCGGACATGGTGTTCGCCGGTGCCGACGGTCTGCTCGGCGACAGTTTCCTCTCGCTGCCCGAGAGCGAGGGCATGTACATATCGGGTCCCGACGACCGCTTCGGAGACAACGTCAACCAGCGCACCGGCTGGAGCGCCACGGATCTGGAGGCCCGTCTAACGGAGATCGAGGGCGGACCGCCCAGCAATGCCTTCTGGGGGCACGCCTACGACGCCACCGTCATGTTGCTGGACGCCATCTCCGCCGCGTCATACCTGCGGTCCGGCGACAACGCCCTGGTCATAGACCGGGCCGGGTTGCGGGAATACCTCGACAACCTCTCCGGATTCCATGGAGTGACCGGCGTTCTCAGTTGCGACGAGTTCGGAGACTGCGGCGCCTCCCGGGTGGTGATCCACGAACACCTGGACTCCACCAACCTCCAGGCCACCAGGGAGAACATAGTCTTCGAGGTCGGCCCGGAAGGCCAGCAGACCCGGGAGTCCCTAACCGAGCACTGACGAGCCATTGCTCTGCAGCCGCCGAGTACATCAGTGGGGTTCCGGATCGGCGGGGATTGACGGGCGATAAACGCGCTGTCCAGTGAGCAGCTAGTAACTCGTGAAAGTGAGTACACCCAGCCCGTAGTCGTTGGTGCTGGCGAGGGCCACCATGGTCTGGTGCACGTCCCGGGCCACGTCCATGATCAACGCCTCGCTGGCGGTGGCGTCCTGCAACCCGAACTTGGTCATAACCGTGATGGCGTAGGGGCGGTTGGGGAGGAACACGATTCCCACGTCGCAGCGGACCCGTTCCATGCCGCCCGACTTGTTGGCCACCGCCAGGTCGGAGGGTATCGCCCGGTTCAACGGCGTCGACTTGGGCTTTCCGAGGATGCGCAGGACCTGCTCCGCCACTCCTGGCGAGGGCTTGCCCCGGTACAGCACCTCCATCATCGCCACCAACTCGTTCGGCGTCGAGACGTTCTCCTCGCCGCGGTCTATGGCTTCGCTGTCCATCATCTTGCGCCTCAACCTGGTCTCTGTGAGGCCCATGCCGTCCAGCAGCGCGTTGGTCGCCTCCATGCCCGCCCAGTCGATGCACATGTTGGTCGAGGTGTTGTCCGACACGATGATCATCAGGATGGCGATGTCCAGCACCGACAACTCGGGCTCGCTCTCCATGTAGTGGATCACCCCGCTGCCCCTTCCGTACATCTCGGGTGTGATCCTTACCCGGTCGGTGAGGTCTATCTCCCCCTGTTCGGCGCGGGCCAGCAACTGCGTCAGGATGTGGATCTTGATGCTGGACGCCGTGGGAAACACCTCATCGCCGCGGATGGAGAACCCGTCTCCACGTTCCAGATCCAGCACCGAAACCGCCGCTACTCCCTCGAAACCCTCGACTCTTTGACGCGACCGCTTCTCCAAGCGCTCCCATAGGCTCCTGTAGCTCATCACTTCTCTCCTTGCTTCTTTCCGCGGCACGGCCATCGCTCCCTGGCTCGTCCCCGACCTCCCTCTCCTGTCCAAGCTTAATCAACCGGCGGTGGTCAGGTCGAGGAGGCGGGCGAATCGTTTGCGGGCGATGATCAGCGCCAGCAGGGTCACTACGAAGGGCAGAGCGTCGGTGATCTGCACCGGCAGGCCGTTGCCCTGGAAGCGGAAACCCAGCGCCTCGGCCAGGGCGAACAGGGCGGCGGCCGCCAGCACGCCCACCGGATGGGCGCGGCCCAGCATCACCGCCACCACCGCCACCCAACCGCGCCCGCTTGACATGTTCTCGGCGAACTGCACGACGTTGCCCAGGGACAGCTGGGCCCCGGCCAGCCCGGCCAAGGCGCCTGACGCCAGCACCGCCCCGTACTTGTAGACGGTGGGACTCACTCCCAGGGTCTCCGCCGCCAACGGGCGTTCACCAACCCCTCTCAGACGCAGGCCCACCGGAGTCCGGAAGAGGAACACCCACAACGCCGGTACCAGCAACAGAGCAACGTAGGTGAGAATCGTGTTGTCGAAGAGGACGGGACCGATCCACGGGATGTCGGAGAGAACCGGGATGGCGATCCGGTCCAGGCCGTCGATCCGGGGATGCTGGAACACCCCCCGCACGTCGAAGAGCTGCGGCAGGAGGAACCCTGTGAGTCCCATCGCCAGCAGATTCAGTGCTATCCCCAGCACGATCGGGTCGCCGCGGCGGGTAACCGTGCCGTACGCCAACGCCAGGGAGATCAGCATCCCGGCCGCAATCCCGAACACAACTCCCAGCGTCCAGCTGATCGCCAGGTAGGAACCGGCCACCGCCGCGAAGGCGCCCGCCAGCATGATCCCCTCCAGGGCGATCTGGAAGACCCCCGCCCGCTCGCAGATCATGCCTCCCAGCGCGGCCAGGAGGATGGGGATCATCGCCCGGGTCGCCGAGTCGAACAGGGCGGCGTCCAAGATCTGTTCGAACATCAGACCTCTCCGACCGCCGCGGACTCCGCATCGCTCACCTCGGTGGAAGGGCGTTCACCCCGCCGGATGGCCAGCCGGCACGCCACCGCCACGATCACCACTGCCTGCAGCACCTGGGAGAGGCGCCATGAGACACCGGCGTTTCGCTGCATGGCAAGTCCGCCGATCTGGAGGGCCGAGAAGAACATTCCCGTGATGAAGATGGGGATTGGGCGATTGACCGCCAGAAGGGAGACCAGCAGGCCCGTCCAGGCAAACCCGGCGAGCACCAACTCCCCGTCGATGAATCGCAGGGCCTCGCCGATGATGAGATGGGTCCCGATCAGTCCGCCGATGGCGCCGGCCACCACCATCACCTGGACGGTTCGCTGCTCGACGTCGATCCCTCCGTAGCGGGCCGAGCGCATGTTGAAACCGGTCATCTGGGACTCATACCCCGCCACCGACCGCGCGTACACCATCCAAAGGAGCGCAACCAGAACTATGACCAGTATCAGTGATAGGCTCACGCCTCCGAAGATCGGCATCTTTGGCATCCGGGCCGTCTCTGGAACCTGGCGAGTGGACGTGAGAGTGACGGCGTCGTCCAAAAGTTGAAACCGCACCAGGTAACCGGTGATAGCGCGGGCCACGTAGTTGAGGAGAAGGCTCGTGATCAGGATGGGAAGACGGAGCCAGGTCTGTCCGTAGGCGGGGAGCAACCCCCACACTGCTCCCACCACCGCGCCGGCGAGCATCGCCAGCGGGACGATCACATACCCCGGGCCGGGCACGTAGATGGCCACGATCGTTCCCGCCAGGCCGCCGATCACCATCTGACCCTCTCCCCCCAGGTTGATGATTCCCGACCGGAAGGCTATGGAGACCGCCAGCGCCATGCCGATGATCGGTACCGACCTGCCGAGGGTGTTGCGCAACCCCGAACCTGTAACGGCGCCGGTGAACATCTCCCCCCCGGCTGCCAGGGGGTCGCCTCCGGTGACGGCCACGATGGCCGCAGCCAGGGCAAAGGCGAACAACAGCGAGAAAGTGACCGGGCTCCTCACGGCCCGCCGGCTCATGTCCCCGACTTCGTTCAGGACTCGCTCAAGCAACCGCCGCCTCCAGGTGCGCTCCGGTCATGTAGAGGCCGATCTCGGGCTCATCGACAGTGCGAGGATCCAGAGTGGCGACGATGCTCCCCTCGAACATCACCAGGATGCGGGTACTGAGAGCAAGGATCTCCGACAACTCCGCCGACACCATCAGCACCGCTCCGCCTTGGTCGCGGTAGCGGATCAACTGGCTGTGGACGAACTCGATGGCGCCGATGTCCAACCCGCGGGTGGGCTGCTCGGCTATCAGAAGAGGGGTCCCGTGTTCCATCTCCCGGGCGACCACGACCTTCTGCAGGTTCCCACCCGAAAGCGTGGAGACCGGACCTGCCACCGAACCCGCCTTTATGTCGAACACCTCCACCAGACGCCGGGTGAGCCGGGCCACCGCGCCACGGTCGAACCAGCCTCTACGTTGGACAGTCTCCTCCCGGTGATGACCAATGAGAAGGTTCTCCGAGACCGACGCCTGGCGGATTGTGCCCACCCCGTAGCGGTCCTCGGGGATGTAGGCCAAGCCTGCCGCTCGCCGCCCCGCCACATCGGCCATGGTGATGTCGGTTCCCGACAGGGTCACGGCGCCGGTGTCGGCCTCCGTCAGACCGCAGAGAGCCTCGATCAACTCGCTCTGCCCGTTCCCCGCCACGCCGGCTATCCCGACTATCTCTCCGGACCTGACCTGGAAACTGGCGTCCTTCACCACCGCACGGCCGTGCCCGCCCAGAACGGTCAGGTTCTCCACCTCCAGCACCGCTTGGTCCGGTTGGTGCTCGGGGGCTCTGCGATCCAGATCCACCGCCCGGCCGGTCATGTGCAGGGTGATCTCGGCCGGGTCGGTTTCGGCGGTCACCAGGTCGGCCACCGCCCGGCCGTTGCGCAGCACGGTGACCCGGTCGGAGATGGCCATCACCTCGCCCAGCTTGTGGGTGATGAAGATGATCGTGCGTCCCGCCTCGCGTAAGCGCCTGATCACTTCGAACAACTGGTCCCTCTCCTGGGGGGTGAGCACCGCGGTGGGCTCGTCCAAGATCAGGACCTGGGCGTCCCGGTAGAGGGCCTTCAATATCTCGACCCGCTGCAACACCCCGACGGGTAGATCCTCCACCGCCGCCTCGGGATCGACCGCCAGTCCGTAGCGATCGGCCAGGTCGCTGACCCGGGCGACGCCGGCGGACCGGTCGATCAACCCGCGGCGGCGGGGCTCCTGGCGGAATACCACGTTCTCGGCCACGCTCAGGGTCGGGAACAGCTTGAAGGATTGGTGCACCATCCCCAGTCCGGCGGCGATGGCGTCGAGGGCCGAAGAGAACTCGACCCGCTCCCCCCGTATGAATATCTCTCCCTCGTCGGGAGGGAAGAGACCGTAGAGAAGTGACATCAGGGTGGTCTTTCCCGCCCCGTTCTCACCCACTATGGCATGGATCTCCGCGGGACGCACGGCCAGGTCGACGGCGTCGTTGGCAAGGACGCCGGGGTACCGCTTAGTTATCCCGCGGAGCTCCAGCTCAAATGTCAAGTACTCAACCGAACAGGGGGTCGGGGACCACTATGTCGCCGCTGACGATGGCGTCCCGGGCGTCGCGGACCTCCGCCACGATGTCGGGATGGTCGGCGATCACGCACTGGCTGTCCGCCAGGACCTCGTCGGACTCCAGCGCCATCACGCCGGTGCCGCCCTCGGCCAGCCCGAAGGCCACCACCGGACCGGCGGTCCCGTCGAGGACCTGCTTCGCCAACTGCTCGACCAGCACGTCCACCAGCTTCAGGTTGTTGTCGACGATGTGTCCCGGCGCCTCGGGGCACTGGTTGACGTCGACGCCGTAGCTCAAGAAGCCCTCCTGCACGGCGGCTTCGAAAATGCCGCCGTTGGATCCGGCGCCCACCGCGAAGATGTGGTCTGCGCCGCGGGCCGCTACCGCCAGGGCTTGCTCCTTGGCGCGGGCGGGATCGGAGAAGGGGTTGTCTCCACCGATGAACACCTGGGTGTCGTTGATGGAGGGGTCGATGCTCTGGGCGCCCAGCGCGAAGCTGTCCGACCAGCGATGGAGGAACGGGATGTCCAGGGCCACCACCGAGCCGATCTCCTTGGCCTCGCTGAGGCGTCCGGCCATAATTCCCAGCAGGTACGCCCCCTCGTGCTCGCGGAACACTCCGCAGTGCAGGTTGGCGGCCGGCTCGTTGGGGCAGGCGTCGATCAGGATGAATTTCTGATCGGGGTTGGCCTTGGATAGCTCGTCGGCCAACTCGACCAGGGTGAAGGTGGTGAGCACCACAATGTCGGGCGCCTCGTCGATGGCGGCCTCGATGTTGGCGCGCCGGTCGGAATCGTTGGTCGATTCGAAGGTCTTCCAGGTCCCGTCCAGTTCCTCTGCGACTCTCTGCGTGCCGACTTGGCCGAGTTCAAGGAACTTGTTGACACCGATCGGATTGGGAGTCACATAGATGAGGCTCGGCCCTTCGGCGGCCGCTTCTTCATCGTCGCCTCCGCATGCCGAGGCCAGCAGGGCCAAGGCAGCCATCAAGGCAATGCCCAGGATCATCTTGCGGTTCTTCATCTCATTACCTCCTTGGGTACCTCCAGCACTCCTGGAGGATGGGGATATCGGAGTTCCCCCAGGGGAACATCTTCGGGACTCCGGCCCTGGTCGGGCCTGATTATTCTTCGATCTGTAACGATAGCTGTTATCAACTCTACCGGAGTGATGTCGAAGGCGGGATTCAGCGCTTCGGCGCCGGGCAGCGCCACGTCCACCCCTCTCACGGAGACCACCTCCTCCGCGCCCCGGTCCTCTATCTCGATCTCGGCTCCCGAGGCGGTGTCCATGTCGATCGTCGACTCGGGCGCCACCACCACGAACGGCACGCCGGCATGCCGGGCGGCCAGCGCCAGGCTGAAGGTGCCGATCTTGTTGGCCACGTCGCCGTTACGGGCGATGCGGTCGGCGCCGGCCAGCACCAGGTTGGCCTCTCCCCTGGCCAGGAGGAACGGCCCCGCGCCGTCCACCAGCAACCGGAACGGCGCGCCCATCCGGGCCAGCTCCCAGGTGGTAAGACGCCCGCCCTGCAGCAGGGGACGCGTCTCGACCGGCAGCGCCATCTCCAGGCGTCCGCGTTCGTGAAGGGTCTGGATCACGGCCAGGGCGGTCCCCCTGGCCACGGTGGCCAAGCCTCCCGTGTTGCAGATGGTCATGGTCCTGGCCGCCGCCTCGCCGATCAGTTCGTCGGCCAGGTCCGCCCCGTACTCGCCCATGGAGACGGAGGCCTGAAGTTCCTCGTCACGGATCCGGTGGGCCTCGCCCAGCACTCTCTCCAAGCCTTCCGACACCAGCGCCGAGGTGCGGTCCACCATCTTGGCCAGGTTGACGGCGGTGGGGCGGGCGGAACGGAGACTGGAGATCGCGTCGTCAAGGGCCGGGCCCGGCGCGCCGTGCAGATGCACCGCCAGGGCCACCCCGTAGGCGCCGGCCACCCCTATGGCGGGAGCACCCCGCACCGAGAGCCGCTGGATGGCCGCCACCAGGGTCGGCACGTCCGAGATTTCCAGGATCACCAGTTCCTGGGGCAGACGGGTCTGGTCGATCATCTTCACGACGCCGTCTTCCCACTCCACGGTTTCGAGCGAGGTTCCTTCGTATTTGGGTTGCATAGCAATCCTCTAGCCTATAGGAAGATGCCGCAGACCCGTCGATACGTGGCCGATCACCTGATTCCCATGGAGCCGGAAGGCGTCATCCACTCACCGGGCGTCGTAGACACCGAAGACGGAGTGGTGGTGTGGGCGGGGAAGGCCGAGGAGGCCCCGGACCTCGCCGAGAGCACGACCGAACGGGTGGAGGGCGTGCTGCTCCCCGGGATGGTGAACATCCATTGTCACACTCCCATGGTCCTCCTGCGGGGCGCGGGAGAGAACCTGCCGGTGGACCGGTGGCTACACGAGGTGATGTGGCCGCGGGAGGCCCGCCTCACCCCCGAGGACGTGGAGGTGGGGATGGCCGCCGGCGCCGCGGAACTGCTGGCCGGGGGCGTGACCACCTCGTTGGAGATGTACTTCTGCGGGGAGGCCGTGGCAGCCGGAGCGGTCTGGGCGGGGCTCCGGTGCGTTGTCACCGCTCCGCTCATCGAAGACCCGAAGCTGAGCGGGATGTTCGGCTCCCTGCAGCACCAGTTGGACGAGATGACCGAACTCATCAGGCGTTGGGAGGAGAGCACCCTGATTCAGGTGGGAATCGGACCCCACGCCGTGTACTCCCTCTCCGAGGAGTGCCTGCGGAGCGTGGCCGACGCGGCGGCCACCCACGGGGCGCTGGTCCACATCCACGTCGATGAGCAGGAGTGGGAGGTGGAGGCGGTACGCAAGCAGACGGGAATGTCGGCCACCGCCTTCCTGAAGGAGGTGGGCATCCTGGACTCGCCCACTATGGCCGCCCACTCGGTGTGGATCTCACCCGAGGACATCGACATCCTGGCCGAGTCGGGAGCGGGGGTGGCCCACTGTCCCTGTTCCAACGGCAAGCACGCCTCCGGCATCGCCCCGGTGGCGGAGATGCGGGCGGCCGGGATCCCGGTGGGAATCGCCACCGACGGACCGGCTTCCCACCATCGCCTGGACATGTTCGAGGAGATGCGGATGGCCATGCGCCTGGCCCGCATCCGCTCCCAGGACGCCGCAGCCCTCCTGCCCCACGAAGCCCTGGCGATGGTGACCCGGGAAGCGGCAGACGCCATCCGCCGGCCCGACCTGGGCAGGCTGGCGCCGGGGAGCCCAGCCGACATGATCGCCGTCTCCCCCTCCGGCGCGGCCTTCGGTCCGGTGATCCCCGAAGAAGACGATCTCGTGTCGCGGCTGGTCTGGTCGGGGTCCCCCGCCGCGGTTCACGCCGCTTGGGTGGCGGGAAGGCAGGTGATGTCGGAGGGCGAGGTGCTCACCGTAGACGTCGAAGCGGTCGGCAGGGACGTCGCCGGCCGCGCCCGCAGGCTGGCCGGATGAACGCCGACCAGGTCATCTCCCTCCTGGGCCTCGAGCCCCTTCCGGCCGAAGGCGGCATGTGGACCCGGATCTGGCTCGACGATCACGGAAGCGCCATCTATTTCCTGATGCGACCCGGAGACTTCTCCGCCATGCACCGGCTGGACGCTCCCGAGATCTGGCATCACTACCTGGGCGCACCGGCCAGCATGCTGCTGCTGCACCCCGGCGGGTCGGTGGACCAGCCCGTCCTCGGAAAAGCGTTACAGGAAGGCCAGCGGCCCTGCGTAACGGTGCCGGCCGGGGTGTGGATGGGCGCCTCCACCACCGGCGACTGGAGCCTGGTGGGCGCCACCATGGCGCCCCCGTGGCACCCGGGCCGCTTCGAACTGGGCGACCGCGCCGACCTGATCGGCCAATATCCCCGGGCAGCCGGCCGCATCAAAGAACTCACCCGGAACTGACCTGCGATGAGCGTCCTCCCCACCCCTGCCTCCATGCTCGATCTCTCGGGGCTGGTAGTGGCCGTCACCGGGGCGGGAGGCGGGATCGGCCAGGGAATCGCACGGCGATTCTCCCAGGCCGGAGCCTCGCTGGTGGCTCACACCCGCACCACCGACCTGGGACCTCTGATCGAGTCGGTGCCGGGACCGGCCGCCGAAGTGATGGCCGACCTGCGTCTACCCGACGGACCCGACCTGGTGGTGGAGGCGGCCGTGGCCTCCTTCGGCAAGCTCGACGTCCTGGTGAACAACGCCGCCGACCAGACTCTGGTGGCGATGCCGGAGATGGACGACGAGCAGTGGCAGAGGATGGTCGACACCAATCTGACCGCCGTGCACCGTCTCACGCAGGCGGTTGCGGCCCATCTCATCTCCCGGCAGTCCCCGGGCTCGGTGATCCACATCTCGTCGATCGAGGGCAGCCAGCCGGCCCCGCTCCACGGCCACTATGCGGTGACCAAGGCCGGCGTGATCATGCACGCCCGGGCCGCCGCGCTGGAGTACGGCGCCCACGGCATCCGCGTGAACTCGGTCTCCCCGGGCCTGATCCATCGGGCCGGGCTCACCGAACAGTTTCCGGAAGGGGTGGCCCGCTGGAAGGCCGCCGCGCCCCTGACGAGACTGGGCACCCCCGAGGACGTGGCGGACGCCTGTGTCTTCTTGGCGTCACCCCTTGCCCGGTGGATAACCGGCGCCGACCTGGTGGTGGACGGCGGAGTCCTCGCCCATCCGACCTGGTGATGAAGGACTAGCCGTGAAACTCACCGACCGGGTCTATGTGGTGACGGGTGCAGGGGGAGGGATCGGGCGCGGCGCCACCCGGGCCCTGCTGGAGGACGGAGCGCGGGGAGTGACGATGGTAGACCTGGCGGCGCCGTCGGAGGCCGCCTCGGAGATTGACCCCGGCGGCGAGCGGACCCTGGCCCTCTCGGCCGACGTCACCTCCGGGGATGACGCACGGTCCGTGGTTGCGGAGACAGTGGAACGCTTCGGCCGGTTGGACGGGCTGGTCAACTGTGCGGGGGTCGTGTTCCTCGACACCGCCTGGGACGCCTCGGCGTCCGACTGGAACCGCCAGTTGGAGGTGAATGTCACCGGCTCGTTCGTGTTCGCCCGGGCGGTCGGCGGCCACCTGCGGGAGCACGGAGGCGGGGCGGTGGTGAATGTGAGTTCCAACTGCGGCAAGGCCGGCTACCCGAACATGGCCGCCTACAACGCTTCCAAGGCGGCGGTGCTGGGACTCACCCGGTCCCTCTCGATGGAGTGGGCCACAGACGCCATCAACGTCAATGCCGTGTGTCCGGGAGGGGTGGACACGCAGATGCTGGTCGGGGTGGCGGACTGGCTCTCTCCCCGCCTGGGCGTGCCGGCCGATGATCTCCTGGGACAGATGGGACCCGCCCAACTGGGCCGGCGGATCGAACCCGTGGAGGTGGGGCGGGTGATAGCCTTTCTCCTCTCCGACGAGGCGCTGATCATCAGGGGCCAGTCGATCAGCATCGACGGCGGCGACACCCCTTACTGAGGTGAAGCGTGGTCAAATACCTCTGGGATGATCTAAAAGCCCCGGCGCCCTCCGACCCCCTTGCCGAGTGCGTGTACGGTTCCCGGCTGATCGGGTCCGATCCGGCCCTGGTGCTCCACGGCGGAGGCAACACCTCGGTCAAGGCGCCCTTCTCCGACATAACCGGCCAAGAGGTGGAGACCCTGTGGGTGAAGGGATCGGGCTGGGACCTGGCCAGTATCGAGAAGGAAGGGTTCGCTCCCCTGCCCATCCAACGGCTTCGCCAACTCCTCGACCTGGACAGCCTCTCGGATGTCGAGATGATGCGGGAACTCTCGGCGGCGCGGCTCGACCCCGCCGCTCCCCAGCCGTCGGTGGAGTCCCTGCTCCATGCCCTGATCCCCCACCGGGCGGTCCTCCACAGCCACGCCGACGCGATCGTCACCCTCACCAATCTCGAGGACGGCGCCGACCGGGTGCGGGAGGTCCTGGGGGAGGGAGTCCTGATCGTGCCCTACGTGATGCCCGGCTTCGACCTGGCGCGAGAAGTCCGGGACATGTGGCCCTCCGGCGGTGACTGCTCGACCGGCATGGTGCTGATGAACCACGGACTCTTCACCTACGGGGACACCACCCGGCAGGCCTATCGCCGCCATCTGGACCTGATCAACCGGGCCGCCCGGTGGCTGGAGAGCCACGCGCCCCACCGTCCTGCGGAGGGAGGGCCCCTGGGCCGGGTGGACCCGGTGGAACTGGCGCGGATCAGAACAGAGATCTCCCGGGCGGCGGGCCGTCCCATGATCTCGGTGCGCCACGCCACCGCCGAGGTGGCCCGCTTCGTCGGCCGAGCGGACCTCTCCTCGGTGGCGACCCGCGGGCCGCTCACCCCCGACCACGTCATCCGGACCAAGCGCATCCCCATGGTGGGCCGGGACGTGACCGGCTACGCCGACCAATACCGGCTCTACTACCAGCGCAACCTCCACCGAGCCCGGGGAGAGACCACCATGCTGGACCCCGCTCCCCGGGTGGTGTTGGATCCCGAGATCGGGATGCTGGCGGTGGGCGCCACCACCTCGGACTCACGGATCGCTTCCGACATCTACCGCCATACCATGCCGGTGCTCACCAGGGCCGAGGACCACCTGGGGGGCTACGCGGCCCTCCCCGAAGGAGACCTCTTCGAAGTGGAGTACTGGGAGTTGGAGCAGGCCAAGCTCCGAAGGCGCGGCGCCTCCCCCGAACTCACCGGGATGGCGGCGCTGGTGACCGGAGCGGCGTCGGGCATCGGGCGGGCCTGCGCGGAGGAGTTGATGAAGCGGGGAGCGGCGGTCACCGGCCTGGACCTCTCCCCCAGCGTGGTCGACTCCTTCGACTCGCCCGCCTGGCTGGGGGTCCCCTGCGACGTGACCGACCCGGCCGCCCAGACCCAAGCGGTGGAGAGAGCCGTGGAGCGCTACGGCGGGATCGACATCGTGGTGGTGTGCGCCGGGATTTTCGGCGGAGTCTCCCCGATCGCCGAACTGGACGCCTCCGAGTGGCGGAGCGTGATGGCGGTCAACGTCGACGCGGCGGCCGACCTGCTGTCGAGGGTCCACCCGTTCCTTGGCCTCTCTCCGGCCGGGGGAAGGGTGGTGGTGGTCTCCACCAGAAACGTCCCCGCGCCCGGGCCGGGAGCGGCGGCCTACTCGGCATCCAAGGCGGCCCTCACCCAGTTGGCGCGCGTGGCCGCCCTGGAGTGGGCCTCCGACGGAATCCGGGTCAACATCGTCAATCCCGACGCGGTGTTCGACACCGGAATCTGGAACGAGGAACTGCTGGCCACCCGCGCCGCCCATTACGGCATCGACGTGGAGTCCTACAAGCGCCGGAACCTGCTGGGGACCCCGGTCACCTCCGCCCAGGTGGCCGCGGTGGTCGCCGAATTGGTGAGTGACCGCTTCTCGGCCACCACCGGCGCGCAGATACCGATCGACGGTGGCAATGAAAGGGTGGTTTGAACCATGCATCTTCCTGTTTTGAATGTGGCGGCGTCGGACATCCCCGAGCGGATGCTGGTGGTGGGCGATCCCGACCGAGCCCTCCGGGTGGCCGCCCGGTTCGAGGACCGGGTCGAGATCGGGCGCTTCCGCGAATACGTGACCCTGGCGGGCAGGCACCGGGGAGTCGAGGTGGGGGTGGTGTCCCACGGGGTGGGCGCCGCAGGCGCGGCGGTCTGCTTCGATGAGCTCCTCCAGGCGGGTGTCCGGCGGGTGATCCGGGCCGGGAGTTGCGGAGGCATGCAGGATGACGTCCTCGACGGTCACCTGGTAATCGTCACCGCTGCGGTGCGCAACGATGGACTCACCTCCGAGTTGGTGCCGGAGGGTTATCCCGCCGCCGCCTCACCCGACATCGTGGCCGCACTCCGCCGGGCGGCGCAGGGGAGCGAGAACATCCACGAGGGCGTCGCCCTCACCAACGCGGTGTTCTACAGCAATGAGATCATGGGCTCCAACCTGGGTTTGTGGCAGAAGGCCGGAGTGAAAGCGGTGGAGATGGAGTGCGCGGCGCTGTTCGTCATGGCCGGCCTGGCGGGACGGGAATGCGGAGCAATCCTCACGGTGGACGGGAACCCGCTGGTGGAACGGGACGAGGAGATGACCGGCTACGACCCCCACCGCGGGGTGGTGAGGGAAGCGGTGGGCCGGATGATCGGGATTGCGCTCGACGCCCTGGTGGCCGACCCTCCCTGACCCGAAGGACCGAGTTACCCGACGCCGTCGGAGTTGGACTGGTGGTAGCCCAGGATCAGCAACTCGGTGGCGACATCCACCCTGCGGAGAGTCGTTCCCGCCGGTGCGTGGAGAACCACGGGGGCGAAGTTGAGAATGGAGGTCACCCCCAACTTCACCAGCAGGTCGACCGCCCCCTGGGCGGCGGGAGCGGGAGTGGCGATCACACCGATCGACACCCCCTGGGAGCGGACATCCTCGGTCAGGCTGTCGGGGTGGCGGATGACCAGGTCCCCCACACTCTCTCCGATCTTCCCGGGATCGGTGTCATACACCCCCGCCAGGATCAGCCCTCGACTGGCGAATCCCTGGTAGTGGGCCAGAGCCATCCCGAGGTTTCCCATCCCCACTATGACAATGGTCAGAGGAACGTCGAGGCCCAGGGCGGCGCCGATTTGGGATGCCACCGACTGGATGTCGTACCCCACCCCCCGGCGGCCCTCGCATTCCAGGTACCAGAAGTCCTTCCGCACCTTGGCCGCATTTATGCTGAGGGCCGTTGCGATCTCCCCGGACGACACCGTCTCCTGGTCGACGGGGAGTTGGTCCAGACACCTCAGGTAAAGGGGCAACCGCGAGACCGTGGCGTGGGGTATAGCCGGTCTAGCCATCCCCGAAATCCTACACCTGGCCGCCCCGCCGGGATCCCGCCCCTCCGTTCGCCCCGGGCGCACGCAACCTTGGGAGGAGATGGGATGGACTCCGACCCCCGCGGCGGGAGGAGCCCAGGTGACGGCTATCTTTTGAGATGATGAACGGCGCTGACGTGTTGGTGGTTGGCGGCGGCCCGGCCGGGTCGGCCGCCGCCTACTGGCTGGCTCGGGACGGCCACGCGGTAACCGTGGTGGAGCGCAAGTCCTTTCCCCGCGACAAGACCTGCGGCGACGGTTTGACGCCGCGGGCCGTTTACCAACTCGACGAGATGGGATTCGACTTCTCGGCGCCGGGGTTTCACCGCGTGACGGGATTGCGCTCCTATGCCGGCGACAAGCTGATGCTGGAGATGTCCTGGCCCGATCACTCCCGGTTTCCCGACTGGGGGGGAGTGATCCGCCGCAGTGAACTCGACCAGCAGGTGGCCGACCTGGCCCGCGGCCAGGGGGTGAGCGTCCTGGAAAATACCGAGGCCCGCCCGTTGGTGGACAACGGGGCGTTGGAGGGGGTGGAACTGCGCTCCAACGGGTCGGTGGAGACGGTCAGACCGAGGGTGGTGATCGTGGCCGACGGGGCCCTCAACCGGTTCGGGCGTCATCTGGGGGTAACCCGCCGGAAGGACTACCCCCTGGGATTGGCGGCCCGCGGCTATTACCGCAGCCCCCGCTCGTCCGATCCGTTCCTGGAGAGCCAACTGGACATCCGCGACCGCGCGGGAGCCACCATGCCCGGCTACGGCTGGGTGTTTCCCCTGGGTGACGGGACGGTCAATGTGGGAGTCGGACTCCTCTCCACGTTCAAGCGGTGGAAGCAGACCAACACCACCAGGATGATGGCGGACTGGGTCAACGCCGCCCCCGGGTACTGGGGACTCTCCGAGGAGACCCGGCTCACCGATCCGGTGGGCGGCGCACTGCAGATGTCGTTCTCCCGTTCACCGCTGGCCGGGCCCAACTGGCTGGTGATAGGAGACGCAGCGGCTGCGATCAACCCTTGGAACGGAGAGGGCATCGCCTACGCCTACGAGACAGGACGCATCGCCGCGGAACTGGCCGGACAGGCGGTTGCCAACGGGGGCTCCGATGCCCTGTCGCGATACCCCGGTCAACTGCACCGGGAGTACGGCCTCTACTACCGCACGGCGCGCATCTTCGTGAAGTTGATCGGACGCCCGGCGGTGATGCGGACCCTCGCCCACACGGGCTTGCGCAACCGTCCCCTCATGGAGTGGACCCTGAAAGTGATGGCGAACCTCCTGGAAGAGGATGAAAGAGGCATCGGCGAGGAGGTGTTCCGGGCCTTGCAGAGGCTGGCCCGCGCCGTACCGGTGGCCTGAAAGAGGCCTTTTCGGGACTTGACGCCAGCCAGGCCCGTTAACATGCATGCTGGTGGTTCGAGGCGACTCAAGGCGCCGGCTCATCGGGTAGTTGCTGCAGAACCCCTGTTTGACAAGTCGTCGGAAGGGCATTGAGTAACAATGGCAAGAAAGTACCGGTTGGAACCCGAAGGCGAAGGTCTCTACCGGGTGATCGCTGCGAGAGACTTCAAGACCTCCCGGGGCCAGAGTCCGGAAGTCAAAGAAGGTGACCGGGGAGGACTGGTATCCGGACCCTACAACCTGTCCCAGCGGGGACGGTGCTGGATCGAGGAGGGCGCCAAGGTGATCGACCAGGCCAAGGTGTTGAAGGACGGCTTGGTGATGGAGAACGCCACCGTGAGCGGCCAGGCCGTGGTTACGGACCTGTCCTGGGTGGCGGGCTCCGCCCAGGTGCAGGACAACGCTCAGATCCAGGAGGGCGGAGCGGTGCTCGACCAGGCCATAGTGCGGGACGGGGCCACGGTGAGGTCGGCAGGGATAGTGGGCGGACAGGCTGTGGTGGAACACCGGGCGAAGGTGGAGGACGGCGCCATGGTGGGAGACAAGACCCAGGTGGGAGGAAACGCCGTGATCAGCGGCAAGGAGACCGTGGTCACCGGCGACCGCTACATCATCAAAGGCATCACCAAGACCGAAACCGCATAGAGGAGCGAGGCCCAGGAAGACTCGATCCCCTGAGCCTGAAACCCATCCTCGTCACCGGTCCCGGCAGAAAGTCGCGAAAAACCCCCTTTCGGGCCCACCCCCGCCTCCACCGCGCCGTGAGTCTGGGAAGGTTCAGCCCAGCCGAGAGCAGGGCTTGGATTCCTCAGACCGGATGATCCCTTGCGCGGCCCGTGTGACGTCCAACGGACCGGTTCGGTGCTTGGCTCCTACCACTATGAAACATCCGTGCGACAAAACTCGAACCTCCGGCAGGGTTTTTTTGACAATCCTGCGACAAACCCGACGCCAGGCGTCGAAACCACGCCGCGCCGGGACATCTCGGGGGCGCCCTCCAGCGTAAGGCTCACCCGGCCGGCAGGAGGTCGGGGGGATGGCGCTCGTGCCAGTCGGTGAGCGACTGGTAGGCGCGTGCCGCTGCCAGTATGGCGTTCTCCTCGTAAGCCCGGCCCATGAACTTGATCCCGGTGGGCAGGCCCTCTGCGGAGAAACCGCTCGGCACCGAGACGGCGGGAAGGCCGGCCACGTTCCCGAGCGACATCATCGTGTCCTTCCCGGCGTGCAGGGTGGCGCTGCGGAATCCCTGGTTGACCGGCGTGGGGACCCCGGAACGGGTGGGCGCCACCAGCGCGTCGAAGGGGGACATCACCTCCTCGGCGTTCTCCGCCACCAGCCTTCTCAGGCGCAAGGCGTTTATGTAGTCCTTGGCCAGCACCGTCACCCGGGGATAGGCGCCGAACCGGTCTTCAGGGGCGGTCAGTTCCGCCAACTTCCCGCTGTCCACGATCTCCTCGAAGGCGCTTGCGGCCTCGGCGAACAGGATGACCTGGAGGATCTCCTCGTGCGGCAGGTCGGAGAACCTCATCTCCTCGATGTCCGCCACCTCTGCCAGCACGTCGAGAGCCCGCTCGAAGTTGGTACGGGTCGGCTCGTCCACGTGGTCAGTCACGTTCTCCATCACCCCGAACCGGAAACGGCGCGACCCGACGTCGGAGTCGTCGTAGGCGAAGCTGCGGCGGGTGGTGGTCGGGTCCTTCGGGTCCCGCCCGGAGATGGCCTCCAAGACCAGTCCGCAGTCATCTGCGGTGAGGCACATCGGCCCCAGCTTGTCCAGGGTCCAGGAGAGCGCCATGGCCCCGTACCGGCTCACCCGCCCGTAGGTGGGACGCAAGCCCGCCACCCCGCAGTTGCTGGAGGGCGACATGATGGAACCGCCCGTCTCCGAGCCGATCGCAAACGGAACCAGGCCCGCCCCGGTGGCCGCGCCGGACCCGGTGGACGACCCGCCGCTCCACCGATTCTTGTCCCAGGGGGTGATGCCCGGACCGGTGAAGGAGGCATTGGGTTGCCAGTAGCCGCCCCCGCCGGCCAACTCCACCATGGCCAGCTTGGCCGCCAGCACCGCGCCCGCCGCCCCCAGCCTCTCCACCACCGTGGCGTCGTAGTCGAAGACCTGGTTGCGGAAAGGAGCGGCGCCCCAGGTGGTCGGGATGCCGTCCTTGGTGGCCAGCAGGTCCTTCACCCCGTAGGGAATGCCGTGCAGCGGACCCCTGTAGCGGCCCGCTGAGATCTCCTCCTCGGCGCGTCTGGCTTCTCGGAGCGCCCGCTCGCGGGTCACCGTCACCACCGCGTTGTAATCGGGTCCCAGCCTCTCCAGGCGGTCCAGGAAGACCTCGGCCAACTCTGTCGGCGACACCTCCCGGGCCTGCACCAGTCCCCCCAGTTGGCGGATGCTCTTGAAAACCAGGCTGTCGGACAAGACGTCAGCCCTCTTCCCGGTAGGGCATGAACACCGAGAACGGCTCATCGCCGTTCTCCAGCCTGACGGCGCTCACGGCCTGCGACGCCCGGACGATGGTCTCGACCCCCGTCCGCACTCCCTCAAGTTGCTTGTGGTCCAAGCGGTCCCCGTAGAGACGCTTGACGGTGTTGAATCTCTCCTCCACATCCCGTTTGGTCGCTTCGTCGCTCAAGATAATCCTCCGCTTGTCGCCTGGGTGAAGTCTGGCCCGATCCGGCTCTCTCACGCCTTCACTGCCAGCCACAATAGCAAGCGGTCGACCTGGGGTCTCCCAGGGGTCGGTTGGCTTTTAGTCGGTGACGTAGGTGTGGGTGATCACCTCCCAGACGTGCCCGTCCTCGCAGTCGAAGTAAAAACCGCGTCCCCCGTGGTGGTGGTTGATCTTGCCGTCTTTGCGGGAGCGGGGGCCGCTTCCGAAGGGAACGCCCTCATCCTTGATCCGTCCGAGAACCGCATCGAACTCCTCGTCGGAGGCCAGGAAGGCGTAGTGGTTGGACTGGGGGTTGTCCGAGTCGTCGAAGTCAAGCGTGAAAGTGTCGTTGACCTTGACCGGGGCGAAGTGTCCCCAGGTCCCCCGGTATTCGACCCCGAAGATGCGGGCGATGAACTTGGCGGACTTCACCTTGTCGAAGGCCGGCACGATCGTGTGGTCCAGTTGCAGAGCCATGGCGGACCTCCTCTCCTCCACCACTCTACACCCAGCCTGAACTGCCAAGGCAGGCGGGCTGACCCGATGCCTGCGCCACCCACAGCCGGCAGGTCGGGGGTCCCGGAGCCCGATACCCGGCGCCGAAGCCCGCGGGCAGGTACCATGCCGAGAAGCGCCACTACCGACACAACGCACAGGAGAAGCCGTGGGCAAGGCGCAGACAGTCATCCGGGCCAAGGCCCTCTTGGACGGCACGGGGGCTCCGCCCGTCCGTAACGCAGTCGTGGTCGTGGAGGGTTCACGTATCCTGGCCGCGGGCTCACAGGAGGCCGTCGAGGCGCCGCGGGGGCCGGACGTGCGGGAACTGGACTATCCCGACGGGTACCTCCTGCCCGGTCTCATCGACGCCCACACCCATCTCATGTTCGGGGCCGGGGAGGCCACCTACGAGGAGGTCATCGAGCGGGACACCGACGAGATCATGCTGCTGCGCGCCGCCCGCAACGCTCACCTCCACCTCAACGCCGGAGTCACCACCCTCAGGGACTGCGGCGCTCGCAACCAGGTGACGTTCGACCTGCGCCGGGGAGTCGACCAGGGCCTGGCCCTGGCGCCCCGACTGCTCCTCAGCGGCCGCCCGGTCACGGTCACCAAGGGCCACTTCTGGTGGTGCAACGGAGAGGCAGAAGGAGTGCAGGGCGTCCGTAAGGCTGTGCGCCGGTTGGTCGAGGACGGCGCCGACTTCATCAAGATCATGGCCTCGGGCGGCGGCACGGCCGGCACCGACAACCGCCGGCCCTCCTTCAGCGTGGAGGAGCTGAGGGCGATCGTGGACGAGGCCCACAACCAGGGCGTTCCCACCACCGCCCACTGCATCGCCACCCAAAGCATCGCCAACGCCCTGGACGCGGGCGTCGACTCCATCGAGCACGCCACCTTCATAGAGCCCGACGGCTCCTATGTCTTCAACCCGCACCTCGCCGAACGCATCGCCAGCCAGGGCGTCAGGATCAGCCCCACCGTCCAGACCGGCTACCGGCGTCGGGAGAAGCTCCTGGCGATGCGGGAGGAGGGCCATGTCCTGACGCCCGAGGACAGGATGCGCCTGGAGGACCTCCAGATCAAGTGCGAGCGGCAGGTGGAGTTCCTGGGGAGGCTCTGGTCGGAATGGGGTATCACCATCGTGGCCGGCACCGACGCCATCTCCAGCTTCGGTGACTACTGCCTGGGGCTGGAACTCCAGGTGGAAGCCGGGATGAGCACCGCGGATGTGATCCGCTCGGCCACCGGGGTGGCCGCGCAGGCAGTCGGCCTCGACCATCTGGTGGGGACTCTGGAGCCGGGCAAGGAGGCGGACCTGGTCGTGGTGGACGGGGATCCCCTTGAAGACATCCGGGCCCTGCGGTCCATGCGGATGGTGATGCAGCGGGGAGGCGTCGTCCCGCCGCCGCTGGCGATGAGCTAGGAGATCTCGAGCACCGGGTCCCCCAGCACGTCGAAGTTCGGTTCGACGCCCAGCCCCGGCCGGTCGGCGGCCTTCATCCTGCCCGACTCCTTCCGGGGCGCCCCGGTGGCGGTCGAAACCGTGACGTAGGAGTTGAAATCGGTGCCCGCAAAGCTGAACTCCGAGGGCGTCGACTGGGCCAGGTGAGCGATGGTGGCGGTGGTGATGTCGGAGCCCCACG
The DNA here is from genome assembly GCA_028819345.1 of bacterium. GTDB lineage: Bacteria > Actinomycetota > Acidimicrobiia > Spongiisociales > ZC4RG35 > Bin76. The sequence goes on from JAPPLW010000082.1 coordinate 68,821, forward strand.
GGTCCTCGATGATCATCGGGACTCCCGAGGCGACGCAGACATCCCGCATCAGCCGGGCCTTGGTCAGTCCACCCACCTTCGAGATCTTGAGATTGATCACATCCATGGCGTCCTCCGACAGGCCTCTCAGGAGGGTGTCGAGACCGTCTATGGTCTCATCCAGCACGAAGGGCCGGGAGGTGCGCCTGCGGACCGATAGGCACTCGGCGAAGGTGGCGCATGGTTGCTCGATGTACACGTCCAACTCCCCTACCGCGCCGACCACCCGGGCCGCCTCATGGCGAGTCCAGCCGGTGTTGGCGTCAGCCACCAGGACATTGTCGTCGGGAAGTATCCGGCGGGCCGCATGGATGCGGGCGATGTCATCGTTGGGATCTCCCCCCACCTTCAACTGGAACACCCTGTATCCCTCCGCCCGGTATTTGGCCACATTTGCCGCCATCTCATCGGGCGACTGCTGGGATATGGCGCGGTAGAGCGCCACGTCCTCTTGGGCCCGGCCGCCCAGCAGCGTGTAGACCGGCAGGCCGACGGACCTGCCCAGAATGTCCCAGCAGGCTATGTCGAGCGGCGCCTTGGCATGCGGATGGCCGAGCAGGGAGGCGTCCATTATCCGGTTGACGCCGTTGACGTCCGTGGGATCCCTCCCGATCAGATGCGGGGCCAGTTCCGCCAGGCCCGCCCGCACCCCCAAGGCGTGGGCAGGCAGGTAGGCAGGCCCCAGGGGGCAGCTTTCGGCGTATCCCGAGATCCCGGCGTCGGTCTCCACCTCGACGACCGTGTCGTCGAACACCTCCACGAACCGACCGTCGGACCACGTGTAGCGACCCTCGACCAGCGGAAGCTCGACCCGCCATGCCCGAACAGCCGTGATCCTCATGGGCGCCTCCTCAAGCCGACTGGTCGGTTCCCACGAGTTCAGGCACTCCCTTATAGAGGCCCACCCCCAGCATGATCAGAAAAGCATTTGCCAGGTTTACGGAAACCGCGAACAGCAGAAAGAAAGTACCGGCCAAGCCGTAGAAGGGGCTGATCGCGGCAACGAACACGGTTGACACCAAACAGGACAGGACTGTGAGTGCGCCGACAACCCTGTAAGGAGTGGATCGGAGTCTCGGCAGAAGGCCCACACCCAATCCCATGGCCCCCAGAAGAAAGGCGATGAACCCCACAAAATTGAAGGCGCTTTGCATCTTCAGGAGCATCACGGCAAGAAAGTCGAGAAGTTGGGTCTGATCGGGTCCGGTACCCGCGCCGATCCCGTATGTCATGGTGTGGGCTGCGGTGTAGAACAACGTCCTGTCGATGATCGAGATGATCACTCCCAGCCCTATGGCCATGACCCCGAACCTGGCGATGGTGTCGTTGGCGCTCTCTCCGGCGGCCGTTTTACGCAACGCCAACAGCCCGTGGAGTTGTAAGACCAACCCAAAGACGCCAAAGGTGGCTGTGAAGATACTGAGGGCCGTGTTGTTCCGAACGGCTTCGCCGATGCCGATGAAGTCATCCGCGTCCGCAAAGTCGATCAGCGCCAGGCCGGGGGTGAAGAAGAGAGTCCCAATCACCAGGCACGTGCCGATGACAAGCAACGCTCCCCCTATTCTGTTCTGGGGCGTTGTGATCATCTTCCCTCCTTCTGAAGAAGGTGGCGTCGTCGGGGGCGTAGTTCAGGTCTGAGAGTAGTGGAGCTTCGACCCTCCCTGCATGAGCGGGGATCACTATCAAGCCGAAAATGCTGCCGCCGGCCCCGGATTGCGGGATGTGACCACCACCCTGGAATCCCCTCTTCGGCGGGTGCTCGGGTTAAGCCCGGCGGAGGGCGACGACCGGGATCCGGCGGTCGGTACCAGCGCGGTAGGCGGCAAAGCGGGAATTGGTCGCCACCACCCCCTCGTACAGCACGATCCGTTCTGCGCCTTCGGCGATCCGGGCTTGGGCCGAGAAGCGCTCCCCTTTGACTCCGACTACCACTTCAGGGTCAGCCACCAGGTTCCAGTACCACCCGGGATGGTGATCCTGGCCGTAGTTGGATGCAACCACGATCAACTCGTTTGACCCTTCGAACCGGAAGTACAGCAGAGGCGAGGAGCGCCGCTTGCCGCTCTTCCGTCCCCTGGTCGTCAGGATGAGGACCCCCACGCTCTCCAGGCGGCCCAGGAGCCGGCCGCCGGAGAGCCGGAACAGGAACCGATGCATCGGCACGAAGAACCAGGCGATGACGAGACGCTTGCAGGTCGGCACGGCCGGCTTCCTCATGGGACTGGAACCCGACGCCTCGACACTGGAACCTGCCTTCCGAACATCAACCGACAATGATTCCCCGGATCGGGGCAGACATCTCCTCCACCCCGCGGTCCCCAAAGCTACACCCGGTCATCCGTATGCCCGCCGCGCAGAGGCCTTCCCTCCCGACCGGTCAAGCCCCCTTGTAGTTGATCCGGGCCACCAACCGGTGTTCGGCGGTCACCAGATCAGCCTGGTCCTCCATCACCTGGTCGATCGGTTTGTATGACCACGGGGACTCGTCGACCAACTTCCGCGCCCGGTGGGCCTCCCAGGCCTTTCCCTCCATTGCCTCGGCCAACTGCTCGGCCGTGAAGAGCTTCCTGGCGCGGTTCCGGGAGTGCACGCGCCCGGCGCCATGGGCGGCGGAGCAGTAGGAGAGCGGGTTGCCCAGCCCCCGCACTATGTAGGAGTCGGTCCCCATCGAACCGGGTATCACGCCGCGGTCTCCGGATCCCGCCCTGATGGCGCCCTTCCTGGTTACCCACACCCTGCGGCCGCCATGTGATTCCAGAGCGGCGCAGTTGTGATGGCAGTTGATCATCTCCAGCAACTCCACGGTCCCCAGGTGCTTCCGGAGCGCCTCCCAGACCACGTCCAGGATCAGTTCCCGGTTCCTCCACGCATAGGACTGGGCCCACAGCATCTGCCGGATGTAAACGTCGAACAGGTCGTCGTCGGCCAGGTAGTAGGCCAGATCCCGGATGGCTCTCCTCCCCCTGGCGGCGCAGACCCGGGCGGAGGCGGCAATGTGGTGGGTGGCTATCCGGTTCCCGATGCCCCGGCTCCCGGTGTGCAGCACTATCCAGAGCCGCCCGAGTTCATCCGACGACACCTCCACGAAGTGGTTTCCACCACCCAGGGTGCCCAGTTGCTTTCCCACCCTGCCAGCGGCGCCTTTGGCTTTCGGCACCATCTCCGGGTGGGGGATCGGGTTCTCCCCCAGCCACCTTCGAGCCTCCGGTGAGGCAGCCTGGTGCCAGTCGAAGCCGGCCGGCACCCCCCGGCGGATCTCCCGGAGAACTTCCTGCGGGGAATCGAGGTCCTCCAGGCGCCGGTTGGTGAGAGCGGCGATCATGCCGCACCCTATGTCCACCCCCACCGCGGCCGGGATTATGGCGTCTTCGGTGACTATCACCGACCCCACCGTGGCGCCCTTCCCCAGGTGGGCATCGGGCATCAGAGCCACCGGACCCGCCAGCACCGGGCTACGCGAGGTCTCCAACGCCTGTTTCCTGGTCTGGAGGTCCAGGATCGACGCCCAGTTGCGGACCCCCGCGCCGCCCCCGCGGCCAGAATCCAAGAGCCGTCCCCCGGGACTGCCATTGGTACCCACCATGGCCCTTGACCCTACCCGACCCCCCGAAGGTCGCTAACCGCTTTTGCTGCCTACAGACCGGGTTGCCCGGATCAAACAGGGTAGACAACTACGGTCGAGCCCGGCCGGTGCAAAGCGGGTTGCGGTAACTACAGTTGGCCGCGTGAAGGCGAGTCAAAGCTACTGGCAGATCATCTGACCATGCCTTCCATTGAGAGGCCCGGTCCGGTTCTCACCATCCACTTGGGCGACATCACCAAGCTGGAGGTGGACGCAATCGTGAACGCGGCCAATACCACCCTGCTCGGCGGCGGCGGGGTGGACGGGGCCATCCACCACGGCGCCGGACCGCAGCTCCTCGAGTACTGCCGCACCCTGGGAGGGTGCGAGACCGGGCAGGCCAAGGTCACGCCAGGTTTCAACCTCCCGGCCCGGTGGGTGATCCACACCGTCGGACCGGTGTGGCGGGGCGGCGCCAAGGGGGAGCCGGAGTTATTGGCCTCCTGCTACCGGGAGTCACTGGCCCGCGCCGACGAGGTCGGTGCTGGGACCATCGCTTTCCCGGCCATCTCCACCGGCGTGTACGCGTACCCCCTCGAAGATGCCGCCGCCATCGCCGTCGAGACGGTTCGCTCCAAACCCACGGATGTGGCCGAAGTCACATTCGTCGCCTTCGACCCGAAGACGCTGGGAGCCTACGCCGACCGTCTCTGAGGGTTCCTCCGCTCCACCCACCAGTGCTCGAACGGATGTACCCCGCAGGGGTTCGCCGCGGCCTGCCCTCCCGTTTAGCATGAATGCCATGGGAGTAACGGACTCAGGACACCTGAGCGCCCTGGACGGACGGCTCCTGCGCCGGGCCATCCAGCTATCGGCCAGTGCAGCCGCCAAGGGGAACATGGCATTCGGCGCCCTTCTCGGAGACCCGGAAGGCAACATCCTCCTCGAAGCCGAGAACACGACGTTCACCGAACGGAATCCCCTCAACCACGCCGAGACCAACCTGGTCAACATGGCGGTCGCCTCCCTCGACCCGGAGTTGATCGCCGCCGCCACTCTCTACACCAGTTGCGAACCCTGCGCCATGTGCAGCGGCGCCATGTACTGGGGCGGCATAAACCGGACGGTGTACGCGATGTCAGAACACGACCTGCTGGACATCACGGGCGTGAGCGACCATTGCCCGACCATGCGGGGAGTAGGTTGCCGCGCCATCCTCAACAGCGGCCAGCGTCACATCGAGGTAAGCGGGCCTCACCTGGTAGAGGAAGCGTGCGCAGTCCAACTCGACTACTTTGCGGCCCGGTCTCCGGAGAGTTCATAGCAAGTCCTCTCCCGATGACGAACTCAAGGTAGTCCTGGCCACGGCCCACCCCTAATCTCCTCAGCTAGTGCAGCGAATAAATGTTGGGAGCAGCCAAGCCCTCCATGGTCTCGTTCTGATATGACCGCCGAAGGGTTCATCGTGCTGGGGATCCTGATCGGGATCGTGGCCTTGTTCGTGTCCGAGAAGTACCCCCTGGACATAGTGGCCATGCTGGGTCTCGGGGTGCTGCTGGTTCTCGGCCTGGTAACGCCCCAGGAGGGGTTCTCGGGCTTCAGCAACCCGGCCACACTCACGGTGGCCGCCATGTTCATCCTCAGCGCCGGTCTGCAGAGAACCGGCGCCACCACCACGGTGGGCCGGCTCATGGTGCGCTTCAGCCGCAATCACTTCACCGCGCTGGTGGTGATCATGGTGACGGTCACCGTCATGTCGGCCTTCGTCAACAACACCGCGGCGGTGGCCGTGTTCATCCCCCTGGTCACCATCCTGGCCGGCCGGCGAAAGCTGTCCGCCTCGAAACTGCTGATCCCCCTCTCCTACGCCTCCCAGTTCGGCGGGGTCTGCACTCTCATCGGGACCTCCACCAATCTGCTGGTCAGTTCCATCTCCGAAGAAGCCGGCTACGGAGCGTTCACCATGTTCGAATTCAGTCGCATGGGCCTGGTGCTGTTCGTGGCGGGGGTGGCCTTCTTTCTTCTGTTCGGACGATGGCTGCTGCCCGACCGCCGGACACCGGAACTGGCCACCGCCTACCAACTTGGCGAGTACATAACCGAACTGAGGGTGCGACAGGGTTCCCCCCTGGTGGGCAAGTCGGTACTGGAGAGCAGGCTCGGGGAGGATCACGACATCACTGTCCTGCGGGTCCTCGACACCGGAGAGGACGGATGGGCGCCGTTGAGGCGGACCCTCCAACCCGACGACGTCCTGCTGGTCCGCGGTTCGCTGACCGATCTGATCCGTCTCCGGGGGACCATGGGCCTGCGAATCAACGCCGACTTCGAACTTCGCGACGAGACCCTGCAGACCGAGGACCTGCGCCTCGTCCAAGCGCTGGTGGCGCCCGATTCGGGGCTCATCGGTCACACCCTCAAGGAGGTCGACTTCCGCAATCGCTACCGGGCCCTGGTGCTGGGCATCCGACGCCGGGGCAAGACGACCAACAAGAAGCTCAGTTCGGTCAAGCTCGGCCTGGGGGACGCCCTGCTGTTACAGGCGCACGAAGCCGAGATACGGGACCTGCGGAGCGGCGACGACCTGATCGTTCTCAACGAGGTGCCGGGCAGCCTCCTGCGCCATAAGGCGCCCCTGGCCATAGGGATCCTTGTGGCGGTCGTGGGACTGGCCGCCTTCGATGTCCTCCCGATCCTGGTGGCCGCCCTGCTCGGCTGCGTAGCCCTGGTGATGACCCGGGTGCTGCGACCGGAGGACGCCTACCGGGCGATCAACTGGCAGGTGATCTTCCTCCTGGCCGGGGTGCTTCCCCTGGGCGTGGCCATGCACACCAGCGGAGCGGCGGGGTGGCTCGCCGAGCAGACCGTGGGGTTGGTGGGAGACATGGGTCCGGTGGCCGTCCTGGCTGCCTTCTACGTGCTGACCGCCATCATGACCGAAACCATGAGCAACGCCGCGGCGGCGGTGCTGCTGGCGCCGATAGCCATCTCAACCGCCGAGCAAATCGGCGCCGATCCCCGGCCCTTCCTGATGGCGATAACCTTCGCCGCCTCCACCGGGTTCTCCACCCCGGTCGGCTACCAGACCAACACCATGATCTACATCCCGGGGGGATACAGGTACACCGACTTCCTGCGGGCCGGTATGCCCCTCAACCTCATATTCTGCATCCTGTCGGTTATCTTCATTCCCCGCTTCTGGACGTTCTGACCCGGCCCGCCGGCCGGCGGCCATCAGTGCGAATGCGGCGAATGGCTCCCACCGGGAGCCTCAGGGCCCTGTCAACATCCCGGTTGCCCCGGGTGCCCGCAGCAGCGGCTCCGGGTAGAGATCTTGATCCACGCATTCCGGAATGCCATGCCCACCCGTACGTACCACGGTCCGGGGGCAGTCCGCAGTCTCTTCAGGGATCTCCAGATGGAGCGGAGCATGGGAGAGCAGTGTATCGGTTGCGGGGAGGCAGACCAGGATCCAATGCCTGACCTCTCCATGGGGGTTCCGGGAATGGCGGAACGTCAAACTGCTGCCGACTCCAACGCCTCTCGACCCCTCTCCCGGAGCAGGGAGCACTACGATATTGATAATCATTACCAACTCGGCACCGGGGGAATAACGTGAGGGCATTGAAACTGGCGGCCAGCATCTACCTGGTGGTGTTGGCCGGGTGGGTGATAGTGCACTTCTCCGAGCACACCTTCTTCGAGGACCACGTGGAGGAGTCTGGAGGGGGCGAGCGCAGCGCGCTCGACTTCTTCATGGCGTTGGCATTCGTGGTCGCCATGATCGCCAGTTACCTGGACACCAGGAGAGGAGCCAAGCAGTCCCCGCCCCCTCCGGGATGGTTGTTGTCCCGCCTCTTCTTTTATCTCACCGTCCTGGTGGCCATCCCCTTCTTCGCCAACTGGTTCGCTTCTCTGGGGCACACCGATGACGGTCTGTTGTGGATCTATGTGGAGACAGCCGGGCCGGTGACCTGGGGTATCCAGGCCGTTCGGCTCTGGCATAACGCCAGACAACCGGCAGTCAAACTCTGACCCACGCGGCCTGGGCGTAGCCCGTGGCTGTCATGCCCGGAGCTCCTAACCCCTTCAGTCGTAATCCACCGCGACCTGGGGGGTGGTGGGAAGGGCCTGACAGGTGAGTATGACGCCGCGGGCTATCTCGGCGTCGTTGAGCGCCATCCGCGCGCGCAGGTGGACCGAACCGTCCCGCAGGCGAGCCCGGCAGGCCCCGCACACGCCGGACTCACATGAGTAGGGGGCCATGCCGCCCGAGGCCCGGACGGCTTCCAGGATCGTCTGGCCCGAGGCGGCAGGCACCGACAGCGCCTCGCCGCCCAGCCGCACGGTCATCGCCGCCGCCACCCCGGGGACCGAGTCGTCCGGCGGCGTCACGGGCAGGAAATTCTCCGCGTGGATTCGCTCCTCCGGCACGTCCATCCCCCGCAACGCTTGCCTGACCACAGCGTTCATGTCACCGGGCCCGCACACGTAGTACCGGGTGTCCTGGGCGTAGGGGGGGTGGGTCTCGATGAACTCGCCGACCCTCTCCGCGTTGATTCTGCCTCGCCGCCAAGGCCTGAACGAAGACTCACGGGAGGGAGACGACAGGACGTGTCTGATCGTCAAGCGGCCCGTCGAGTTCTCTGCCAGCCGGGAGAGGTCCTCGCCGAAGATGATGGAGTCGGCATCGGTGTTGCCGTAGAGGAGGTTCACCGCCGAGTGCGGCTCCGCGACCAGTACCGAGCGCAGCATGGAGTACAGGGGGGTGATGCCGCTGCCCGCGCCGAATAGGTACAGGGTCCGGCGCCGTCGGGCGTCCGGATCGAGGTAGAACCCCCCGAAGGGCGGCATCACTTCGATGACGTCGCCCGGCGCCACATTCCGGTGTATGTGGTTGGAGACCAGCCCGCCGCTGATTCGCTTGACGGTCACCCGCAGGGGGCCGCCTCCGACAGGGGACTCCGAAATCGAGTAGGGTCGTCGCGTCTCGAGACCCTCGAGGCAAAAACGCAGGGTGAGGTGCTGGCCGGGCCTCCAGGCGAATGTCTCCGTGAGCGGTGGGGGCACCTGGAAGGACACGCTGGTGGCGTCCTTCGTCTCGGCTCGCTTGTCCAGGACCCTCAGCCGGTGGAACTCCCCTTTCACCGACTCCCTTCCAACCACTCGCGCACCAACTCCTGGTGCCGCCGCACGCCCTCCTCGCCTCTGATGGAGGATGGACCGTGCTGGAAATACGGGCTCGGCAGCGAGCGCTGCTGCTGTTCGCAGGCGTAGATGTCCTCGGCCGTGAAGTCACCGGAGGCCATCGGGTCGGAGGCGTCCCCCTTGTACTTGGCGCCGGTGTTCTTGGCCCAGAAGCCGTAGGACCGGATGGACTGGCGTGTGAATGCCCACGACGAGGCGTTGGCCACCTTGGTCCGGTTCAACACGCGGGTCCGGCCGGGCGTCAACGGGGTCACATGGAACACCGTCCATGAACTCTCGGTCTCCGCCAGTCCGATGCCCGGGAACAGCATCGGCACCCACGCTCCCAACCGGTCGGGCGGCACGACCAGGGGATAGGGAGCGTTCTTCTCGGCGTTCTCGGCGTATTCGGGAGCCAGGGGCTCATAGAAGGCAAAGTGCGGGCCCACGAAACCGGCCTCGATGCGGGAATGGTCGTACATCGCCAGGGTGCCGGAGTGCAGATGCCCCAGGTGGTAGCCGTCGATGTAGTTCTCCACCACGATCTTCCAGTTGGCGGCGACTTCGTACTCCGTCCGGCCCTTCTCGTACTCCACCAGGCGGTCCACGTCGTGGGGCCCCAGGTGCGGCTCCACCTCTCCGAACCAGTCCATGATCGAACCCGCCTGCTCGTCCGGATGCACCCACAGCATCCCCCGCCACAGGTCGACGGAGGCCTTCTTCAGCCCCAGGCAGGCCACGTCCAGGTCGGGGAACTCCTGCTCCCGGCTCGGCACGGAGATGAGACTCCCCTCCAGGTCGTAGGTCCAGTCGTGGTAGGGGCAGACGATCGCCCGCTGGACCTGCCCCACCGCTCGCAGCAACTGCGTGCCCCGGTGGCGGCAGATGTTGTGGAAAGCCCTCAACCGGCGGTCCCTTCCCATCACGATGAATATGTTGTTGAGCCCCGCCTGCACCGAGGTGTATTGGCCCGGCTCGCTGATGTCCCCCGCCAAACCGGCAAACGCCCAGGTCCGGGAGAAGATGGTCTCCTGCTCGCGGTCGAACCACTCCTGCGAGGTGTAGGCCTCCACCGGGAGGACGGGCATCCGGCGTTGACTATCCACCGGTGCCTCCCAGCCATGCGTCGACCCCGGGGAAGAGATCGGTGACGATGACCAGCACCGCCAGAATCAACCACATGGCGCTGACCGACCAGAACAGGACAGGGTTCCCGTCCCTCCGCACGGTCTGCACCAAAAACGCCTCTCCCGCTCCCAGGGACTGGACCCCCCAGTAGAGATACAACACGCCCCAAACCCAGTACCACTCGAACCAGGTGGCCACCACCAGGACCACCAGGCTCACCGCGGTCGGCAACTTGGTTCTCACAGTGTGTCGAACCCGTGCCATCCGGGGATGGCGGCCGCCTGACGGATCCATTTCTCCAACTGAGCCTCTTCGAACCCGCCCTCGCGGATGTTGACCCACCGCGAGTCGGGGTCCTTGCCCGACAGGGGTGGCGGGGGATCCAACGACGCGCCCTGGAAGAAGGTCACTTTCACGTGCCGGGTGAAGACGTGGACATTGAGAAACCACCCCTCTCCCTCGATGCCGTAGAAGGGCGAGTTCCACCTCACAGCCTTGCGTACGTCGGGCACAGTGTGCTCGATCAACTCATCCAGACGCCGCCCCACCTCGCTCTTCCACCCCGGCATGGCAGCGATGTAGGCCTGCACGGGAGCGTCGCCGTCGGCCTTGGCGATCTGAGGGTTCCCGCCCGACAGCAGGACCGGTTCGACCGGGCCTGTGGTGTTGTAGGCCACGGCCTCCCGGACCAGGGCCTGGAAGGCGGCTACGTCGATTGTGTCTCCCTCAAAGAGGTCTATCGCTCGCCGACTGCTCCCGTCCAGGCCGGCGTTGAAGAGCTTCTTCGGATCGGCTAGCTCGGCGCCGTGCGCGAACGTCACCTTGACCCTGCCCTTGAGGGCATCGGCGACGGCGACCACCCCGCTTCGCGACCAGGTGGGCGTACCCATCCACTTCCATCCTTCCACCAATTCGGGGTCGGCCTTTCGGATAATCCTGCGGATCTCGCTCAGCCTCTCCCCTCGCCAGTCATCCAACTCGGCGATTCTCTCATCGATCTTCCTGGATGCGCTCTCGCCGCTCATCCCGCGGTATCGTAACCTGCCGCTCCACATTCGGTTGAACACTTATGCTCAGGATCCCGGGGATTGGGGCGGACTACGCTGGCACAGGCCCGCGTCGGCCACTCCACTTAACAAACGCCCTGTTTAGCTAAACCGTTCTCTCTGGAGCTTGAACGAAATGACTGGTTCCCCAACCCCCGGCGCCAGAAGCCGTCTTCGGGCCACCGACCGCCTTGTTCTTGTGGGTACCAGCGGCGCGGGCAAGACGGCTATGGCGAAGCGGGTCGCAAAGGCGCTCGACATGCCTCACGTAGAGTTCGACGGCATTCGTCATGGACCGAACTGGACTGAGACTCCCGACGATGTGTTCAAGGTGATTCTGAGCCGCCGCCTACAGGAAGACAGGTGGGTGGCCGACGGCAATTACAGCTTCGCACGGGATGTCGTCTGGCCCAGGGCTGCTGCGGTCGTCTGGCTGGACTATCCGATACGAGTGGTGATGTGGAGGCTGTTCAGGAGGACGATCCGCCGGGCCGTCTTCCGGCAGGAACTGTGGAATGGCAACAGAGAGAAGCTCTGGTGGCACTTCTGCAGTCGTCAATCCCTCTTCCTGTGGGCCCTGCAGACCCATTGGCGGCGGCGCCGGACCATACCGGCGGCGTTGGCCCATCCGGAGCACGTTCATCTGGGCCTGGTCCACCTCCGCTCGCCGAAAGCCGCTGACAGATGGCTCCTGACACTGACGCAATAGCGAGTGCATAATCCCCCCGCCGACCTCATGTGTAAGGTGGGATCAATATGAGGGAAACGAAGCTCGGCGGATGGTCCCTGTTGGGGGGGACCGTGGCCGTGGCGGTTAGCTATGCGCTATCGCCGGGCCGGGGAGCGGTGGACACGGTGCCCAGCACCAGCCTCACGGACCTCACGCTGGCCATGGCGCGCAACCAGGAGCTTTCCTACACCGTGCCTGTTGTGATTCTCGTCGGCGGGTTGTTCATGTTTCATGGTTTCTTGACCCTGCGCCGGCACGCGCAACCCGTAGCGCAACTCGGCCTTCTGGGGATGGTCATCGGGCTGGTCCTGCAGATGGTTATGCGGGGTCTCGACTACATGATCACCGGCATGGGAGTGGCGGCGCTGGAAACCAGCGGCGAGCGGTCGGAGGAGTGGCTCCAATCGGCCCACGAGATGCAGCGGCTGGTGTTCGGGCTGCAGTTCACCTCCATCGTTGTCGGTTTCACCGGAGCGGCGATCCTGGCGCTGGGGCTGGCCCTCCGGCCTGAGCCCTTGCACATGCCCCCGGTGCTGAACGGCGTCGTTGCGGTGCTGGCCGTCGGGTCTCTGGGGCTGTTCATAGCCGCGTGGCATTCCAACGCATTGGAGTTGGCGCTGGCGCCCGCCTTTGCGGCGATGTCGGTTGGAGGGATCGGCTACATGGGTCTGCTGGGGTGGAAGTTGATCAAAGCGGGCCAAGACATGGAGCCATAGAATCAACCGCGTCAATCCGCAACCTGTTAGGGGTTAGCAAGGACAAATGGAAGTTGCCGCCCCGCTGCCGAGTTGGTCGATCTACGCGATCCTGATCGCCCAGGGATCCATCTACGCCCTCTTGGTCTGGTTCTTGGGCAGGGCGAGGGGAAAAACGGCGGAGACGTTCCTCTCTGGCGGAAGGGACATCGGCCATGGAATGATCAACGCCTCCGTGGTGGCGACCTGGGTGTGGGCGGCCACGCTGATGATCAGCAGTTGGACCGGTTACCAGTACGGCTTCATCGGGCCCTGGTGGTACGCACTCGGGGCGACGGTGCCCCTGCCGTTGATGGCCTACCTGGGCAGGCGGGTCAGGACCGTGATGCCCCGGGCGACCTCCTATCCCGAGTTCATGGCGCACAGGTTGGACAGGAAGAACCACATCCTGCACTCGCTGATCTCGACGGTGGTGTCTTTATGGATCACCGTCATGATCATCACCGGCGGGGCCATCATGGGGCACGCCTTCACGGGAGCGCCGTTCTGGGCCATCGCCCTGCTGATGGTGATCATTTTCGTCTCCTACATCCCCCTCGCCGGGCTCTGGGCCAGCATCCTGGCCGACACGGTGATGTCGCTGATGCTGTATGTGTGCCTGATCATCATTGCAGTGGCGGTCCTGGTCAAGATCGGTCCCTCGGAGATCTGGGCGGGCCTGACCGAGGTTGCGGCCACCAAGCCCACGTTGCAGCCGGCAATAGGCGAAGCGGAACAGCTCAGCCAGTGGGACGGCCTCAACTGGCTGAACCCGGCAGGCCTGGGCTTTCTGGTGGTCAACATCGTGGGCAACCTGGGAGCCGTCCTCTGCAACCAGACCTACTGGTCGAGGGTGATAGGCGCCAGGGACCCGAAGACCGCGTTCAAGTCATTCATGACCGCCGCTCTCTGCTGGTGGCCCATCCCCCTGGCGACGGGCACGGCCCTGGGGGTGGCCGCCCTGTCCCGGGGGCTGGTGGTCGGAGAGACCTACAGCAACGGAGACGCCACGATCCTCTTCACCGAGGCCGAGGCGGTTGCACCGGTGATGGCGTTCCTGGTGTTGGGCTTCGCGGGGTTGACAATCTTCATCCTGGCGGTGGGCTCAGCCACGATTAGCACCGGAGCAGGAGAGATTCTGGCGGTGACCACCGTATTCGTGAACGACGTCTACAAGGGACACATAAACCCGAAGGCCAGGGACAGGACCTTGCTCGTTGCCAGCAGGGCGACTCTCTACGTCATCGCCGCGGCTCTCTTGGTGGCCGTCATCTTCTTCCGGGAGATCGGGTTCTCCTTCGCGGGCATGTACCAGGCCATGGGCATAGCCTTCTCCTCGGCGGTGATACCGGTGATCATGGCGTGCTTCGTGAAGAACACCAATCGAGAGGGCGCCTTCTGGGCCGCCATCATCGGGAGCGTCTGCGGCATGACCTACTGGTTGGCCACCGGAGCCGACCTGCTGTGGGGCGTGGTGTGGGGGAATATCATCGTGCTCAGCGTCTCCGCTGTGATAGCGGTCACATGGACAATCATGAGACCGCAGCCGTTTGATTTCGACAGTCTCAAAGAGTCCGAAGGGGCCACGGGAGGATAGTGCGCTGACCATGTCGGAACTGTGGTACGTCCTCAACCATTGGGTTACCATCGCCTGGCTCATCCTGGCCGCCGTCTACGCCTACTACGCGGTGATAGCGGACCTGGTGATCATCGTCAGGAACCGCAAGAGGGAACAGGAGTCGGGCACATCGAAGACCTAGAAGGGATGAACAGTCGGGTTGACTCCGTGGCGGTGATCACCGGCGGTACCAGTGGGATCGGATGGAAAACCGCCGAAACGCTGCTGGAGAGCCGCCCGGATGCGGCCTGCGCGCTGGTTGATCTGAACGAAGGCCAATCGGGAGACCTGATCGAACGCTTCGGCCGACACCGGGTCCGTTTCGTGCGGTCCGACGTAACTGATCCGGCCGCAGTGAACGCCGCGGTGATGGAGATCGAGCACTGGAACCGGCCCATCAAAATGCTGGTCACCTGCGCGGGCATCCACATCGTGGGAGACAGCTTCGAGTATCCAAGCGAGCATTGGCGGGAGGTACTGAGGGTCCACGTCAACGGGACCTTCTTTTGGTGCCAGGCCGCCGGTCGGGCAATGAGGGAGGCGGGCGGCGGGGCCATAGTGACCGTGGGATCCATCGCCCAGGACTTCGGGTTTCCCCGCCGGGCCGCCTACACCACGTCCAAGGCGGGGATCGCAGGACTGACCAGGGTGCTGGCCGTGGAGTGGGCGCCGGCGGGGATCAGGGTCAACCAGGTGGTCCCCGGAATGGTGGAGACCCCTATGTTGCAGCGAACCGCCGCCCAAGGAGTCCTGGACCTCGAGGCCGTCGCCGCAGAATACCCTCTGGGACGCATCGGGACCACCGGAGACCTGGCCGCGGCCATCGTGTTCCTGCTGTCGGAGCAAGCAAGCTTTATCACCGGGGAACTAATGCACGTGGACGGGGGTTTCCGGGCCCAGCGCCTTGCGTAACCGAGCGCACTCCAAGGACGCTCCGCGGTGGTAGGCATACGTGGCCTGCTGTAACGGAGATCAACTCCTGTCGGGGCCGATCGGCAGGCAGACCATCCGACCGGATTCGGGGTTGGTGAAGATCTTTGCCGCCACGCCGAAGACCGTCCGCATCAGTTCGACGTTGAGCACTGCGGAGGGCGCACCGTCCGCCACGATCCGGCCACTGTCCACTACGACGACGCGGTCCGCATAGTTGGCGGCATGCAAGAGGTCGTGGAGCACCAGAACGACCGTCATGTCGCCGCTCGCGCAGAGGGACGCTACGAGGTCGAGGACCTCGAATTGATGCCGGACATCGAGAAAGGTGGTCGGCTCGTCGAGGAGTAGGGTGCTGGCGCCTTGAGCAAGCGCCAGCGCGATCCAGGCGCGCTGGCGCTCTCCCCCGGAGAGTTCGTCCAGGGGGCGTTCCGCGAAACCGCTCAAACCGGTGAGGGTGAGCGCGGACTCCACGGCGAGTTTGCCTTCGGCGCCGTGTCGCCCGAACAGCCCGGTATGGGGAAAGCGGCCCAACTCGACGAGTTCGCGAACCGTCAGTCCCGGTGGGCTGGATGGAGACTGGGGAAGGACGGATACCAGGCGGGCGATGTCGCGAGATCCAAAGTTCCGTATGTCCCGCCCATCGAGGAACACGACGCCGCTCCGGGCCGCAAGCAAGCGGGACATCGCCCGTATGACCGTGGATTTCCCCGACCCGTTCGGCCCGACGATGGCGGTGATCGTGCCCTGCTCCAACCTCAGGTCGAGGCCTTCGAGCACCATCCGCCGCCCATAGCCGGCGCTGACCTGTTCCAGCCTGATCGGTTCGACGTCGTTCATCTGGTGCTCCGCCGAATCAGAAAGATGAGCAGTGGCGCCCCGAGGATGGCCATCACGGCCCCGACGGGAAGGCCCACACGGTACGCCGAGGAGGGGATCGGCGGCTTGATGGAGAACGATTGGGCGACGAGGTCGGCCGCCAGCAGCAGCAGGCAGCCGATCATGGCGGCCAGGGGAAGGACACGGCGGGCGTCAGCACCGGCGACCGCTCGCGCCGCGTTCGGGGCCATCAGGCCGACGAATGGTATGGCGCCCGAGACAGTCACAGCCCCGGCAGCCAGGACCCCGGCCAGCCCGAACAGCGCCACCCGAGCAGGCTGCAAGGGGAGGCCGAGAGCGCGGCCGGACTCGTCGTCGATCTGGAGGACGTTGGCGGCCCGGGCAGCCAGCAATCCGGCGGGGATGGCGACGGCAGCCCACGGTAGCGCCAGCCAGACGTCATCCCAGACGCGGCCATGCAGCGACCCGATGAGCCAGGAGAGGATGTTGCCCAGGGCGTAATTGGAGCGCAGCATGACAATCGCAGTCAGCGATCCCAGGATGGCGTTGACGATTACCGCGGTGAGAATGAGTCGCAAGGGATCGATGCCTCCGCGCTTCGAACTCACCAAGAGCACCAGTATCCCCCCGGCCAGGGCGCCCACGAGCACGACGAACGGGAGCAGGCGGCCGGGTTGAGGCAGTCCCCAGACGCCTCCCAGGAACAGGACCGCAGCCAGAATACCTCCCGTGGAGACGCCGGTGAGCCCGGGCTCGGCGAGGCGATTGCGCATGACGACCTGCAGCAACGCCCCCGAGAGGCCCAGCATGCCACCCACCAGGAGCCCGAGAATCGCGCGCGGCATTCGCAGGTCCCAGATGATCGTCCGATCTGTGGATTCCGTCAATCCATCCAATAAGACCTCGATGACACGATCCGGTGGGATCCAGACGGTGCCCAGGCCGAGGTGGAGGACGAAGAGGGCAAGAGATGCTATGCCGGCGAGCACCATAAGGGCTACGAACGTGCGCGTCGAAGTCACGCGCGTCTCAGTCCCAGGTTTGAACGGCGGAGGAGCAGGAGGATCAGAGGGGCGGCCAAGAGGGTCGTGCACAACCCCACCGGAATCTCGCCCGGATAGATCACGACCTTGGCAAGCACGTCGGATGCCAGTAACAAGAGCGCTCCGATTACGGTGGACACCGGAAAGAGAACCCTCGCATCCGGCCGCGGGACGATCAGGCGAGCGATGTGCGGCGTCAGAAGCCCGACCCAGGCGATGGGACCGGCGACCGCCACGATGCTCCCGACGAGCAACGCAGCCAGGGTGATGAAGACCATGCGCATGCGCTTGGCCTGCATCCCCAGCGACGAGGTGACGTCCTCGTCCAACTGGAGAACGTTGGCGCCTCGGGCGAGGATGAAAGCTGCGGGAACCCCCACCAGCACCCATGGCCACACCAACTGGACATGATCCCATGTCCTACCCGAGAGGTTGCCGACCGTGAAGAGGAAGAAGACCCGCACGGCGCCGGACGAGGCGGCGAGGCCGATCACGGCAAGGATGATCCCATTGAGGAGCGCCGCAACCGCCACGCCGGTCAGCGCCGCCTCCACGGGTGTACGCGCCCCCCGCGACGCCACCAGGACGATCAGGCCCCCGCCCAGCCCCCCGGCAAGAGCCACGACGGGGTGAAGGGCGAACAGGACGGGTGCGTTCAGCAGCAGGATGATTGCCATCGCCAGGGATGCTCCGGCGGAGACGCCGAGCAGCCCCGGCGAGGCCAGCGGGTTCCTGAGGACGACCTGAAGGATGGCCCCCGACAGCCCCAGCGCCGCGCCGGACAGAAGGGCCAGGATCAGCCGGGGCAGCCCCAACTCACGGACCACGAGCCGTTCGATCCGGTCGCCGGACTCGCCCAACAGGATGCCGGGCAGGTCGCCAAGCGCCACCCTCGGCTCAACCGTGCTCAGATGGATTACGGCGAGGACGGCGAACGCCACCAGTATCGCTCCGGCGACGATCACCAGGAACCAGGGCCGGCCCGGTGTCGCCGCCTCGCCGGTAGATGTGATCAAGGCAGAGGCGCCGGGAATGCCTCCGGGTAGATCTTCGGCATCGCCTCGTCGAGGACGAAGTTCGTGCCGTTAATGCCTCGGGATGTGCCCCAGATGAAGAAGTCCACTTCGTGTACCTCCCCGTTCTGCACCGCCACGAGCTCTCTCCAGATCACATGGTCAACGAGTTGCTCGGACACCGGCTCCGGGGGCGTTGGCCCGAATCCGTAGGTCTGGACAAAGATGACATCGGGATCGATACCCAGCAACTGCTCCACAGAAAAGCTCGGGAACGGCTGGTGGACATCACATTCGGTGAACGCGGGGTATACCGCTACGCGAGCCAGCGCATCAACGGCCGGCGTGCACACCGTGTCGGCCCCGATATTGACATCGGACCCGTACACCACCATGACGGACCTCTTTG
>JAPPLW010000048.1 GCA_028819345.1 bacterium
GGTCGTACGGTGGGTGCTGGTCGGGTTACCAAAATCACCAAATAACAAAACAACCGGAATTACTAAATACATAAAGAAAGTATCAGAACCCAATGCCTAGCGACAAGAGACCTCCGATAAAGCTCGCCTGCACCGAGTGCAAACGTCGCAATTACGTGACCACCCGCGGCAGGGCCAACCCGAGTGACAAGGCGCAGCGGCGCAACCTGGTAAAGGGGCGATTGGTGTTAAGGAAGTACTGCCGGTGGTGCCGTGTTCACACTTCCCACCGGGAAACCCGCTAAGGCGGGGACACGAGCGCCCTCGGGGCATAAGGGGACCTTGAATGGACGTCTCTGAGCTGGAGGGAAAGGTCATCGGGCCGACGCCGCTCCGGCTGTCGGGGGAGAGGATTCGATCCTACGTCGAGGCCACCGGTGACGATCCGGACCGTTGGGTCGAGACCGCGCCTCCCGGGCTTGCCAGCGCCGCGCTCTTCGCCGTGGCCCCGGGACTGCTTTCCCATCCGGCAATCCGCGCCGAGGGAGGAGCGGCCGTCCATGGCGAGCAGATTTTTCGCTGGAACGCGCCGCTCCGGGCCGGAGAGGACTGGGCGGTGCTCGGCGAGGTAAGGCGAGTCCGTCATCGCCGGGGGGTGTGGTTCGTGGACTTCGCCATCCGCATGACCGGATCCGGCGGGGAACCGGTGGTGGAGGGAGAGTCGTCATTTCTGATAGCCGGCGGTGAGCCTCCGGCACGGAGCGGGACGGAGGAGCCCGAGCCCCCGCCCGACCACCGAGCGGACAACCAGCGGGCCGTCCCCGCCGGCCTCCCAGGAGAGGGCGAGGAGACCCCGGTCCTCTCGAAGTCGGCGAGCCGGGCAGACCTGATCCGCTACGCGGCCGCCACCAGGGACTGGAACCCCATCCACTGGGATCATGAGTCGGCGGTGGGAGCGGGACTTTCGGGTGTGGTGGTGCACGGTCTTGCCTGCGCCGCGTGGATGTGCCAGGGCGTTGCCAGGCTGGTTCCCGGCGCCTCGCCTCTCCGCCGGGCGCGGTTCCGCTTCCGAAGACCGCTGCGGCCCGGCGTCCCCGCCGAGGTGCGCGGCAGTCGCTCACAGGGTCTCGGATTCTCGATGACCCTCCAATCGGAGGGAAGGACCCTCATTGCCGCGACCATTGAGGCCGCCGCGGGCTGAAAGTCAGTCACCGGCCGCCGGTTTTTCGCGTCTCAGTACCCTGTAACCCCATGAACGCCTATCCGGTCAAAGGGGACGACGAGCACCGGTTGGTGGCCCTCGCCAGAGCAGGGGACCAGGCTGCGTTCTCACTGCTGGCCGAGCGTCACCAGCACGAGGTGTTCACCTTGGCAATGCGTTTGGCGGGAGATCGCGACTTGGCGGCTGACATTTCCCAGGAGGCTCTGCTCCGGGCTTGGCGAGGAATCGGCAAGTTCCGGGGGGAGGCTAGGTTCTCCTCGTGGCTGTATCGCATCACCGTCAACGTGGCCTGGAGCCAGTTGAACCGCCGCAAGCGAACCCAGGAGTCTTCGTTGGATGTGGTGGAGAACATGGCGGCTCCGGTCTCCAGGTTCAGTCATCCCGAGTTGGCCCTGGAATCGGCGAATCTGCGAGGGAGGCTCCGCCGGGCACTGTTTGCCCTACCCCAGCGTGCGCGGGTGGTGGTGGTGCTTCGGGACGTGTACGGCTGGAGCCACGCCGAGATATCGGAGGCGCTGGGCGTCTCCGTCTCCGCCTCAAAGGTCCGTCTTCATCGCGCCCGAAAGCGCCTTCGCGCCATTCTGGAGAACTCCCCTTGAGGCTGATGCAGTCGACCGTCTGTTGGGCCACCCGCCCCCTGGTCCGGTTCTTCGCAGTCGACCAGAAGGCCAAGGGCACGTTCTTGGCGCGACACGCCGATCATTGCCTCAGATGCCAGGCCGAAAGCGCCATCGAAGACCGGATCCATCGCATGCTTTCGGGGATGAAGGGCAACCTGATGCCGGCTCCGGCCGGGTTGATTCCGGCCGTGAGGGGAAGCCTGGACATGGCGGATTCCTTTGTCGAGGTCGAGTCCGCCCGGTCGGCCGAGAAGGTAGCGATCGCCGCGGCCGTGGTGGGAGTGGCTTCGGTGGTTGCCTGGACCGTGAGCCGCCGGGTCAGGGGAGGCGGGTGACCCCTCTCCGGCGTGCGATCCGTTGCATAGTGGGTTTACTCCGGAGATCCAGCGGGGTATACTTCAAGCGAGGCTGATAACCCCCTGAGGGGTGTAGCTCCAATTTGGCAGAGCGCCGGTCTCCAAAACCGGAGGTTGTGGGTTCGAGTCCCGCCACCCCTGCTAACCAGTCACGATCGTTCAAACCCAAAACCCGGAACGGCTTGAGCATGAACCGACAGATGCGTCGCCTCGTCGAGCGCGAGGAGCGGCGGCAGAAGAAACAATCCCAAGACAAGCGGCCGTCCGCTCGGGCTGAGCGCGCGGTTACCCCGCGCAAGAGACCCTCGGCGCAGCGCCCTCCCCTCCACACCCGGTTGATGATCTTTCTTCGGGAGGTGCGCACCGAATTGTCGAGGGTGTCCTGGCCGACTCGCCGTCAACTCGTGAACTTCAGCGTGGTGACCATAACCACCTCCGTGATCCTCGCCTTGGTGATCTTCGGCCTCGACGTGTCTCTCAAGCAGATCGTTCTCACTCTTCTTGGAGGTATCGGAAGTGGCTGAGCCGGCAGTGACCGAGACGCTTTTGGCCGAGATCGAGGAGGAATCCCCGGTCAGTCCGTACGACCTTCCCGGAGACTGGTACGTGATCCATGCTTACTCCGGTCATGAGGAGAAGGTCAAGGCCAATCTGGAGAAGCGTGTGGAGTGGCTTCGTCTCTCCGGTCGGATCTTCGACGTACACATTCCCCGCGAGGACGTCGTGGAGATCCGGAACCGGAAGAAGGTCACGGTCCCCAAGAAGGTGTTTCCCGGATACCTGCTGGTACGGATGTGGCTGGACGACGATTCATGGGCAGCGGTGCGGGAGACACCGGGGGTTACGGGTTTCGTTGCCTCCAACATGGGCAAGCAGAACCGCCCGCCGCCTCTCTCCCGCCGCGAGGTGGAGCGCATGCTGGGCTTTCAGGAGACGAGAACAAAGTCCAAGCCCCGGTTCAAGCCGGCCTGGGAAGTGGGAGAGACCGTGCGGGTGGTGTCGGGTCCCTTCAACGACTTCAGCGGCATCATCGAGGAGATCAACCTCGATCAGTCGAAGGTGGTGGTGCTGGTGGAGATCTTCGGCCGGGACACCCCGGTGGAACTGGGATTCGCCGACATCCAGAAGAATTAGAAGCCGCCCCTCGAACAGGAGTCCAAGAAGATGGCTGTCAAAGAGATATCCGCCAAGGTAAAGATGCAACTCTCAGCCGGGGAGGCGTCTCCCGCCGCTCCGGTGGGGACCTCCCTCGGTCCCCATGGAATCAACCTCATGGACTTCGTGCGGGCTTACAACTCCGCCACCGAGGACAAGCGAGGTTCGATCATCCCCGTCGAGATCACGATCTACAAGGATCGGTCCTTTACCTTCATTACCAAGACCCCCCCGGCCGCTTCCCTGTTGCGCCAGGCCGCCCGGGTGGAGAAGGGATCGGGCGAACCCCATGAGGTCAAGGTGGGGTCCGTCACCTCCGCGCAGGTCAGGGAGATCGCCGAGATCAAGATGCCGGATCTCAACGCCAACGACGTGGAAGCGGCCATGCGGATAGTGGCCGGCACCGCCCGTTCGATGGGGATCGAGGTCGAGGACTAGACAATCCGAACAAATACGCCGGTGGGAGGCTCGGACTAACCCGGGCCGCCTGGACCACGGAGGTAGAAATGGCAAAAAAGGGCAAGCGTTACCAGGATTCTATGCGAAGGTACGACCGCGCGTCGGCCTACGCGCCGACCGAGGCTCTGGACCTGGTCAAGTTCATGGCCTCGGCTCGATTCGACGAATCGGTGGAGGCCGCATTCCGGCTGGGCGTCGATCCGCGCCGGGCCGATCAGATGCTCAGGGGAAACGTCTCCTTTCCCCACGGCACGGGAAAGACCGTGCGGGTGGCGGTGTTCGCACCTGACGATCGGCATAACGAAGCCACCGAGGCAGGGGCCGACATAGTGGGGGCGGATGATCTGATCAAGGAGATTTCCGAGGGAGGGCCGCTCGACTTCGACGTGGCGATCGCGGTCCCCTCCATGATGCCGCGGGTGGGTAGGCTGGGTCGGATTCTCGGACCCCGGGGTCTGATGCCCAATCCCAAGTCAGGCACGGTGAGCAACGATCTCGGGGCCACCGTCTCGGCCTTCAAGGCCGGCCAGATCGAATACCGTACCGATCGGTACGGGAACGTCCACGCGGTGATCGGCAGGGTGAGCTTTTCCACCGCCAAGCTGGCCGATAACCTGTCGACGCTGGCCGACGAGCTCAACCGGGCCCGCCCGCCGGCCGCCAAGGGCAGGTACATGAGGTCCCTTACGATCTCCTCCACGATGGGACCGGGAGTCAAGATAGACGTGAACCGCCTGGATGAATTGACTGCTCCCTGAATGGTGGCGATCCGGCCGCGGCAGCTCCCGTCGCTCGATTGTGGCCCCCGAAGATCGCTCCGGACTTGGCGAAGAGTGGCCCCCTCGCCGATGCGATTTGCACCTCAACTAGACATTTAGCGCAACCGCCGGTTCGCGGACCCACCGGGTCGAAGCCTTGCCTACGGCGAAAGACGCTCCCTCCAAGACTCCCACCACGCCTGATGGGACCGTGCAGACTCGCCAAACTCCGGTTTTGGCGTCGGAATCCGTTTGCTCTACAATTTGGCGGAGACAAACCAATCTCTGCCCTCGGCCCGAGACCGCTGGTTGCCGGAAGGTTCAAAGGATTGATTCCGCCAGCGCAGGTCGGTGTTTTTCACCCCTGTATCCGAGCTGAGGATGCCGGGGTTTTTCCGTTGGAGGAGCTTTAAATGCCGATGAGCCGAGCCGAGAAGTTGGAGCGGGTGGCCGCCATCCGCGGCCTTATCTCAGCCGTGGACGCAATCTATCTCACCGAGTTCCGCGGGTTGACCGTCAAGGAGGTCCAACAGGTCCGCCGCTCCCTCCTCGAGGGCGAGGCCCGGATGAGGGTGATGAAGATGTCGTTGACTCGTCGAGCCATGGAGGAGATGGGTCACGAGGGCCTGTCGGACCATCTCGCGGGGCCCACCGCCCTGGTCTTTGCGGAGGGGGATCCGTTGGCGGCGGCGCGGACCGTGAGAGAGCAGAGCCGCCAGTTCCGCAACCTGGTGTTGAAGGGGGGGATCATGGACGGGAAGTTCATCGGTGTCGAGCAGGTGGCCGAGTTCGCCAACCTGGGGTCCCGTGAACAGCTTCTGGGGAAGCTGGCCGGCGGGATCTCGGCGCCCCTTCACAAGACGGCGGGCGTGTTTGCCTCTTTCACCCGCTCCGCAGCGGGAGCCTTTTCACAGCTCTTGGAGCGCAAGACATCCGCTGAAGCAAGCTGAGATTTCGAGACCACGGAAAGGAACCAAGAAATGGCAAAGATGACTACTGACGAATTGCTGGGTGTTTTCGAAGAGATGACCGTTCTGGAACTGAAGGAGTTCCTGGACGCCTTCGAGCAGCACTTCGATGTGACTGCTGCCGCGCCGATGGCCATGGCGGCCATGCCCGCGGCCGGTGGGGCGGAGGAGGAAGAAGAGGTCGAGCAGACCGAGTTCGACGTCGTGCTCACCGCCATCGGCGACGCCAAGATCGCGGTCATCAAGGAAGTCCGGGCCATCACCAAGCTGGGCCTCCGGGAGTCGAAGGAACTGGTTGACGCCTTTCCCAAGGCCATACTGGAAGGCGTGGACGCCGCAGCCGCCGACGCCGCCAAGAAGCAACTGGAAGGCGCGGGAGCCTCAGCCGAGGTCCGCTGAACAGAGCCGAAGGGTGACCGGGCTCAACTCCCGTCCAGGTAGGCGGCCAGCGCTGCAGCCTGGCGCTCTCTGAGCATCACGTAGGAGCGGAGCCGTTCCAGGGCCTGGGCCCTGGCCTTCTCTGCCTCCGGCATGTCGGCTGTCTCCAGGAAGGCCGCGACGCTATCGGCGATCTGCGGGCCGGAGAGGTTGTGGGCCGTGTCCACAAGGTATCTGACCGTCATGGAGGGGAGGCCGGCCACGATGTCGGCCCAAGCCTCCTGTGTCTTCTTCCAGGCATACGGGCCGGTCTCTTTCCGCCGGAACAGTCCTCCCACCACCCATGAGGCGTCCTGGTTGCGAATGGTCCGTTCCAGCACCGCCTCCAGGGTGGCGTCGACGCTGGCACGGGTCTCGACGTAGGTGAGGGACCGTAGGAACCGCAGCTTCTCCTGGGGCGAGTCGTTCTCTTCATACAGGGAGAACAGGCGCTCATAGGTCTGGTGGTCGCCGGTGGCGGCCACCGTGTACAGGCAGGCTTGGGCCACCTCGGGATCGATCCGCCCGGGGTCGGTGAGCCATTCCTCGAAGACCTCCCCGGATCGTTCCACGACTTCGGGGTTGCGAGCCAGCCTCCCGGCGCTTCCCAGGATCAGCCCGCGAAGTTGGCGTGTCAGATCGCTCTCTCCGGGCGCGGGATCCCAGCCCAGGCGGTCGAGAGCCGGTTCGATCAACTCCATCACCAGGTCGGAGAAAGGCGACCGCTGAGCCTCCGAAACCAGGTGGTGGTCCATGGTCCCCAGGCCGCCCAGCACCGTCGTCCAGATCACGAATTCGGTCTCGGTTCGGTAGGCGGCGGCCAGCCGCAGGTAGGAAGCCGCATCGATGTCTCCGCTCTCCACCAGCGCCCAGGCATCGTCGATCAGACAGAACCGTTCCAGGTCGTCGAGTGATCCCAGGTTGGCCACCAGCGCTTCGAGGAGCCGGTCCGAATAGCGCACCCGGTAGAAGCCGTGCCCGCCGGCGTTGGCGGCTATCCACCCGGGCCGGAGGCCCGTCTGGGCGGTTGACCCTCGATCGGTGAGCAACTGGTTGGCGTGGAAGGCCCCTTCGTCGGTCTCTCCCCGCAACTGGATCGGGATCCGCCACCGGTTCTGGTCGTCGGCTGGGATTCTGAGGTGTCGGCGCTGGGTGATCTCCACACCCTCGCCGCTCCGGGTCACCTCCACCAGCGGGTATCCCCCCTGGTAGATCCAGGTGTCCATGATCTCTCCCACCGGCTGGCCCGAGGCCTGGTTGAGACTAGCCCACAGGTCGGCGGTGTCGGTGTTCCCGTAGGCGTGCTCCCGCAGGTAGTTTCCGACCCCCTCCCGGAAGGTCTCCTCGCCAAGGTACTGTTCCATCATCCGGAGGACCGCCGAGCCCTTCCCATAGGTGAGGGCGTCGAACATCTCGTTGGCCTCGGCGGGCGATCGGACCTCGAACTCCACCGGCCGGGTGCTGGCCAGAGAGTCCACCCCGTAAGCCCAGGGCCGTTCCAATCCTGCGAAGGTGAGCCACCTCTTCCATTCGGGGCGCATCGCGTCGGTGGCTTTCATCTCCATGAAGGATGCGAACGCCTCGTTCAACCAGATCCCGTTCCACCACCTCATTGTGACCAGATCGCCGAACCACATGTGAGCCAGTTCATGGGCGATCACGTCCAGGATGCGGGTCAGTTCCGCGGTGGTGGCGCTTCCGGGATCGGTGAGCAGCGCCGTCTCCCGGTAGATGATGCACCCCAGGTTCTCCATGGCGCCGAAGGCGAAGTCGGGAACCGCCAGGTGATCGATCTTGGCGCCCGGGTAGGGGATGCCGTAGTAGGAGCGGAAGTACCGCAGACAGAACACGGCGCACTCCAGGGCGTAGTCGGCCAGATGCAGCTTTCCCCGTGGGGCCACGATCCGCACCGCGACGCCGTCCACGTCCACCGCCGGGGTGGCCTCGAAGTCCCCAATCACGAACGCCACCAGGTAAGTGGACATGGAGATGGTGTCGGCGTAGGTGATGGCCACCCTGTCGGGTCCGTGCTCGGTCCGGTTGATCTCCGGACTGTTGGAGGTCGCCATGAGGTGGCCGGGCACCACCAGGGTTATCCCGAACACCGCCTTGAACTCCGGTTCGTCCCAGCAGGGAAAGGCCCGCCGGGCGTCGGTCGCCTCGAACTGGGTGGTGGCGATCACCTGGGTCTGGCCGTCGACGTCGGTGAAGGTGGAGCGATAGAACCCGTGCAGTTGGTCGTTCAGGACGCCGGTGAACTCCATAGAGAGCACGGCGGCCCCGGCCGGCGCAGTTTCAGAAAGGCCGATGACGGCGCGCTGGGACTCCGTCTGGTAGCTGACGGTCCCCCGCGCAACGGCCTTCTCCTTCCCGACCTTGAGAGTGGCGCGGGTGATCTCGAGATCCACGGCGTTGAGCACTATCTCCGAGAGCGCCTCTACGATCTCCAGGTCGACCTCCACGCTCCCTCGGAAGGTGAACTGCTCGAGATCGGGCTCAATCACCAACTGGTAGCGGCGGGGGATGGCCGTCCGGGGTAGCCGGTGAGGGTCGGGGACGCTCATTGGGGGAGCCTGGCAGTCTCGGGGGAGGACCAGTCGGTGTGGAAGTGCTCGGTGAGGGGGCGGTCGGTCCTCTGGTAGGTGTGGGCGCCGAAGTAGTCGCGCTGCGCCGCCACCAGGTTGGCGGGAAGCCGCTCGGAACGGTAGCCGTCGTAGAACGCCAGGGCCGCGGAATACCCCGGGACGGGAATGCCGGCCAGGGCGGCCTTGGCGACGATCAGCCGCCACCCCTCCGAAGCCGCTGCGATCGCCCGGTTGAAATGGTCGTGCAGGAGCAGGTTGGCGGGTGGCCGCTCGGAGCGGAAGGCGCCGATCACCTCTTCGAGGAGCCGGGCGCGAATGATGCATCCCTCTCGCCACACCTCCGCTATCCGCGCCAGGTCGAGGTCCCACCCGAACTCCTCGGCCGCGGATCGGAGCACCATGAAACCCTGTGCGTAAGAGATGATCTTGGAGGCGTGTAGAGCGTCGTGGATCCATCCGGCCAGGCGAACGCGGTCTCCGGTCAGCCGTGGCTCGCCCGGGCCTCCCAGTACCCGGGAGGCAGCGGTCCGCTCCGCCTTGAGGGCCGAGACCGCCCGGGCCATGACCGCCTCGGCCACGAGCGTCATGGGCTGGCCGAGATCGAGGGCGACCTTGACGGTGTCCCTCCCGGTGCCCTTCTGGGAAGCCCGATCCAGCACCCTTGGCAGGAGCGGCTGGCCGTCGTCATCGCGGCGGGAGAGGATCTCGGCCGTTATGTCCACCAGGTAGGAATCAAGGGGACCCTTCCGCCATTCATGAAATAATTCGCTCATCTCCCCGTGGGTCATCCCGCTGGACCTGAGCAGGTGGTAGGCCTCAGCCAGAAGCTGCATGTCTCCGTATTCGATGCCGTTGTGGACCATCTTCACGAAGTGGCCCGCCCCCTGGGGACCCAGCCAGTCGCAGCACGGGGTCCCATCGGGGAGCTTGGCGGCGATGGCGGTCAGGGGATCTCTCAAGAGGTCCCAGGCCTGTAGACCACCCCCCACCATTATGGAAGGGCCGCGCCGGGCGCCTTCCTCTCCTCCCGATACTCCAACACCCAGGTAGTGGATCCCCTGTGCTTCGGTCTGCGACAGGCGCCGGGCGGTGTCGAGGTAGAAGGAGTTGCCCAGATCCGCCAACACGTCCCCCACAGAGAGGAGGGGAAGGAGTCGCTCTATGAAGGAGTCCACCGGCACACCGGCCTTGACCATCAGCAGAATCCTGCGGGGGGGCTCCAGCATTTCCACCAGGTCTTCGAGGGTGTCGGCGCCCTTCACGGGGAGGCCGGCGGCACCCTCGCCCAGGAATCGGCGGGTGGTGGCGGTTGTCCGGTTGTGAACGGCCACCCGGTAACCGTGATCGACCAGGTTGAGGACCAGGTTCTGTCCCATCACAGCCAGGCCGACCAGACCGATATCCATCTTTTCGTTCACCCGCGCCAAAGGGTAATGTCTCTCCCCGGGGCAGGATTCGCAAACCGTCCAGGAGGTCGGGGAACACCGATGCGGTGTCGGATACGGTATCTTTTCGGGGATGCGCTGGTCCGAACTGTTCATACCGACCCTGCGGGACGATCCCGCCCATGCCGAGGCGGCCAGCCACCGCCTCCTTCTCCGGGGAGGGTTCATACGGCAGTTGGCTGCCGGGCACTATTCCATGCTGCCCATCGGACAGCGGGTCCGGGCGAAGGTGGACGGGATCATCCGGGAGGAGATGGACGCCATCGGGGGGCAGCAGGTGCACCTCCCGGCTCTCCATCCCGCCGAAGTGTGGCGCCAGTCGGGACGGTGGGAGGCCATGGGGGAGGAGATGTTCAGACTGGAGGACAGGAAGGGTGTGGATCACTGTTTGGGCATGACCCATGAGGAAGTGATAGCCCTGCTGGCGGGCGAGGTCTTCTCCTATCGCGATCTTCCCCAGATCTGGTACCAGATCCAGACCAAGTTCCGCGACGAGCCCCGGCCCAAGGCGGGAGTGCTGCGGGTGCGGGAGTTCACCATGAAGGACTCCTATTCGCTGGACGTGGACCAGGCGGGCTTGGACGTCGCCTTCGATCTCCACCATCAGGCATATACCGCCATATTCCGCCGTTGCGGGCTGGAGGCGATGGATGTGGTGGCGTCCTCGGGAGCGATGGGCGGGTCCGAGTCGGTCGAGTTCATGGTTCCAAGCCCGGCTGGTGAGGACTGGATTGTCACCTGCGACGGGTGTGACTACCGGGCGAACCTGGAAAGAGCGGTCTCGGTGACCCCGGAGATCGAAGACGGCCCCTCCCAGGGACGGACCGAGCCGCTGGCCACCCCCGGAATCCGCACGATCCGCGCCCTGGCCGACGCCCACCCCGACCGGGCCGCCCCGGAGCGACAGATCAAGACCTTGGTCTACGTGGTGGACGGCAAGCTCACCCTGGTCCTCCTTCGGGGAGATCACGAACTCCTGGAGCAGAAGCTGGTCGACACGCTCGGCGTCGCCAATCTGCGCCCGGCGCACCCCGACGAGATACGCCCCGCCCTGGGGGCCGATCCGGGAAGCTTGGGTGCGGTGGGGGTGCAGCACCTCCCCATAATTGCCGATCATGGCCTGGCCGGACGGCGCAACCTGGTGACCGGCGCCAACCGGGACGACTGGCATCTCACCTCGGTCGACGTGGGCAGGGACATCGAGGTGGAACGGTGGGCCGACCTGCGGGGGGTTTCCCTGGGGGAGCAGTGCACTCGGTGCTGCGGGACCCTCGACGTTTGGCGGGGGATCGAGGTCGGACACATCTTCAAGTTGGGTGACCGATACTCGAGGGCGATGGGGGCGATGGTCCAGAACGCCCAGGGCGACTCCACCCCCATCGTGATGGGCTCCTACGGGATCGGCGTGGAGAGGACAATGGCCGCGGTGGTGGAGCACTCCCACGACCGGCGGGGGATCGTCTGGCCGGTGTCGGTCTCTCCCTACCACGTGGTGATCACGGTCCTGCGGGCCGACGATCCTCAGACTCTGGCCGTAGGAGAACGCCTCTACAACGAACTCACCGCAGCGGGCGTCGAGGCCCTCCTGGACGACCGACCGGAGCGGCCGGGTGTCAAGTTCGCAGATGCTGAACTGATCGGGGTCCCCTACCGCATCACGGTCGGCCCCCGGAAGCTGGCCGAGGGCCTGGTGGAGTTGACCACCCGCGCCGACATGGGAACGGTGGAGGTTGCAACGGTTGAGGTGACCGAACGGGTGGTAAGGCTGGTGAACGCCGCCCTGTCGGCCGACTAGTTAGCGAAAGACGGGGACGGCGGTAGCTGAAATCCGCGAAAAAACCCGGGGGTGAAGGTCCTTTGACCGGAGTTGGCGGATTGGAGGGTTTGGTGATAGGGGGAGGTTGCTGACCTGGGGTTTTGTGATGTAGGGCACCGTTACGGTGGGGATTTGTAGGGGCGACATATGGCTGGTAGGCCGGGCTGGTAGTGGTAATGTTCTGGTTATGTTCGTGAATACGACCCGCCGCCGCAGGGGCGACGAGGTGTACGAATGTTTGTCGTGGGGGCCACCCCAATCATCACAGCGACCCCCCCCCAAAAAAAACTGCCGCAATTCAGTATGAGTGATTTCACTGATCGCCATCACCGGAGCCGGCCTTCAGCGGGCTGGCTGGGGGTTGGGCGCTGAGCCCGGACTCGGCTTGGTGGAGGATGCCAGTCCGTTGAGACAGCTGATGCATCAAGTTTCGTCATGACAGGACCGGGGTTCGAAGCGTTAACCGCGAAGCCGGGTAGGATTCGCGGGCCGTGATGCCTACTCCTGGTACAAGTTCGCGCTCTTTGGGCTTCCTGGGACCTGCCGGCACCTTCACCGAGGAGGCGCTGGTCACCCGCAAAAACCTGGCCGAGATGCGCCGCCAACCGTTCAACTCGATGATGCAGGTACTGAAGGCTGTGGAGTCCGGCAGGGTGGATCTCGGGTTCGTCCCGATCGAAAACATGATCGAGGGGGCCGTCACCTCCAGCATCGATACCCTTGCCTTCGGAACCGGCCTGTTGATCCAGTACGAGGTGACAATGGATGTCCGGCTCACGCTGATGGCGCTTCCGGGTGCGGATCTCGACAGCGTCAAGTACCTCCGCTCCTACCCCGTCGCATATGCTCAGTGCAGTCGGTACCTTACGCGGAGGCTGCCCGATGTCGTGATGATTGCGGCGAACTCGACGGCCGCGGCCGCCCGTGACCTGGCCACCCGGGGGGACCTAGACACGGTGGTGATCGCACCGCGGAGAGCCGCCGATGTCTACGGCCTAGAGGTGCTGGCGGTGGATATAGAGGACCAGCCCGGCAACAAGACGCGCTTCCTGCTGGTCGGCCGCGATACCGTTCCGCCACCGACCGGACGGGACAAGACGAGCCTGGTCGTGTATCAGCGCGCCGACGCACCAGGGTCGCTGGTGGGGATCCTGGGCGAGTTCGTTGCCAGGTCCATCAACATCACCAGCCTGCAGAGCCGCCCGACCAAGGCCGGCCTCGGAAGCTATTGCTTCCTCATCGACTGCGAGGGTCACATAATGGACGAACGGTTGGGCGATGCGCTACGCAACCTCCAGATGCGCGCGGCCAGCGTCAAGTTCCTCGGTTCCTATCCGGCGGACTCTGTCAGCCATGTGCGCGGTCCGGCCAACCGGGCAGCGCGCGAAGATGTGGATGCGTCCTACGTGGACGATGAGGGATACTTGTTGTTGGCGGGCGTTCCGGACCAGACGAGCCGTGACCAAGCTGATGCATGGCTCGCCGACGTACGCTCCAGAGTCGTCTGATTTGATTTAGGCTGTCCTGTTTCTGAGATGTAGCGACACCTGGGTGGGTTAATGCCGGCCTGGTG
>JAPPLW010000009.1 GCA_028819345.1 bacterium
GAATGGGGCCGGCGAGCTGATTGGTCTGATCCCTCGAAGCGGTCCAGTCGGCGCCTGAGCGGACCGTCTCGGTGTTTGGCTTCTGTCAGTGTGAACGAACGGTGGGACAATTTCAATCTTCCGGCCACCTTTAATTCACAGTCTTAGACACCGCCACGTGGCGGGACGGTCCGGTTTCAGTGCATCTCCTCACAGGGCCAAGGGGTGGGCGGGTAGCATCGGTGGGGTGAGAATTGTCGGCATGGGAGTGGATTTGACCCCCGTTGACCGGGTGAGATCGATGCTTGAGCGTTACCCGCGCTTTCGGGAGCGCTGCTTCACTCCTCATGAGCGCGAGTACGCCGACCGCTTCCAGAAGCCCGAGCGCAGGTTCGCGGCCCGCTTCGCCGGTAAAGAGGCGGTCATGAAGTCGCTCGGGACCGGCTGGAGACGCCTCCGCTGGACCGACATAGAGATCACCGGGGGCGGCCGGCCGCGGGTGAACCTCACGGGCACCGCCCTTCTGCGCGCCGAGCGCCTGGGAGTGACCGAGGTTCAGGTGACCATCACCCACACCAACGAAACCGCGCTGGTGATGGCGTTGGCCCTGGGAGAGCACTGAGAGTCCGGAAGCATGAAGCCGGTCATCACACCTGCTGAGGCGGCTCGCCTGGACCGGGCTACTCCGGAGCCGGTGGAAGTGCTGATGGAGAGGGCCGGATGGGCAGTGGAGATCGCTGCGGCCCGGATGGGCGCCGGATACGGGAGCAGGGTGGCGGTGCTGGCCGGTCCGGGCAACAACGGGGGAGACGGGTACGTGGCCGCCGGACTTATGCGGCGCCGCGGCGCCGCGGTGGTCGTGTACCAGTTGAGGGAGCCCAAGACAGCCGCGGCCCGGTGGGCGCTGGGACGGGCGGTGGCGGCCGGCGTTGAGATAGAGCCCCTGGGCCCTCCACCTCCCCGGGTTGACTTGGTGGTGGACGCGGTGTTCGGAGGGGGATTCCGCGGGCGGTGTCCCCCTGGCCTGGCGGCCTGGATGGAGCATCCCGCTCCGGTCCTGGCGGTCGATTTTCCCTCCGGGGTGGACCCCACCACGGGAGAGGTCCCCGATCGGTGCTTTCTGGCTGAGAGGACAGTCACCTTTCACGCCCTCAAGACCGGCCATCTCTTGGGGAAGGGACCTGACTTCTGCGGTGAGGTGGAGGTGGCGGACATCGGCCAGGCCGGAGAGATACCCGCCCTTTTCCTGGCCGAGGCCGGGGACTGTCCCCGGCCGGCGCGGCG
This sequence comes from bacterium, assembly GCA_028819345.1. GTDB lineage: Bacteria > Actinomycetota > Acidimicrobiia > Spongiisociales > ZC4RG35 > Bin76. The sequence continues at coordinate 1,264 of JAPPLW010000009.1, forward strand.
CCGAACCGTTCACAAGTGGAAAGCCGGGTCGGTGATGGTGATGGGAGGCTCCCGGGGGATGACCGGCGCCCCCCTCCTGGCCGCCCGCTCCGCGCTCCGCGCCGGGGCGGGGTCGGTGGGGTTGACGGTCCCGGGCGGGTGCCAGGAGTTGGTTGCCGGGGCCGCACCTGAACTCCTAACCTTCGGACCCGGCTCCGAGGAGAGCTTCGAAGCGGCCCGGACGGGTGCATGTCTGGAGATGGCATCCCGCTTCGACGTCATGGTGATCGGACCCGGCATAGGCAGAGAGAGCCGGACCGCCCGGTGGGCGCGGGGGATGATAGAGGGATGGGAGGGCCCGCTGGTGGTGGACGCCGATGCGTTGTGGGCGTCCGATCCGGCGATCCTGTCGGGGCGGCGGGGACCGACGGTGATCACTCCCCATCGGGGCGAGTTGGCCTCCCTGACGAGCAACGCCCCCGGACTGGAGGAGATCCGGGCGCTGGCCGCGTCAGGCATGGTGGTGCTGGCCAAGGGCAACCCCACCCTGGTATGCGATCCCCGAGAGACCTGGGTGGTGCGGGAGGGCGGTCCCGAGTTGGCCACCATCGGCACGGGTGATGTGCTGGCGGGATGGGTGGCGGCGCTCTGGGCGCGGGGCCTGTCGCCCGGCGCCGCGGCTCGCTCGGCCGCCTTCTGGCACGGTCGGGCGGGAGCCGCCCTGTCCGCCCGGCGAACCGTGACCGCCGACGCCCTTTCCGAGGAGGTGGGGCGATGGGCCTGGGAGACGCTGCCGTGAGCCGCCCCTCCTGGGTGGAGGTCGACCTGGGGGCGGTCGCCCACAATGTGCGGCAGTTGGCCGCCTACGCCTCCGGCGCCAGGTTGTGTGCGGTGGTGAAGGCCAACGGTTACGGTCATGGCGCTCCGACCGTGGCGAAGACCGCCCTCGACAACGGCGCCGCCTGGGTGGCCGTGGCCACGGTGGAGGAGGGAGTGCAACTGCGGGAGACGGGAGTCACCGCGCCGGTGCTACTCCTCTCCGAGCCCCCGTGGGACGACCTGGAGACGGTGGTATCGGAGAACCTGACCCCCACTCTCTACCGAGTCCCGAGCGTCGACGCCTTGGCGCGGGTGGTCCGGCGCCGCGACGTGGGAGAGACCGAGATCCACCTCAAGGTCGACACCGGGATGCATAGGGTGGGCGCTCATCCTGAGGCTCTGCCGGAACTGGCCCGGCGAGTCTCCGAGGTCCCCCCGCTGCGCCTGGGAGGGATCTGGAGCCACTTCGCGGTCGCCGACACCGACCACGATTTCACCCGGCGCCAGATCGAGATCTACCACGGGGCGCTGCGGTCCGCAGAGGCTGCTGTTCGGTTGGACGGGCGGCCTCTCCTCCGGCATCTGGCCAACACTCCGGGCACCCTGTTTCACGCTGAGTCCCACCTGGACATGGTCAGGACCGGCCTGGGGATATACGGCCTCTACCCGCATCCGGCCGCCCGCCGCCTCATCGACCTGCGTCCCGCCATGAAGATCGTCTCCCATGTCTCCCATGTGCTTCGACACACCGAAGGCGCCCGGCCCTCCTACGGCCGGGTCAGGCCCCTTCCGTCCACGTCGGTGGTGGCCACGCTTCCCCTGGGCTACGCCGACGGGATTCCCCGCGGCATCTCCGGGGACGGGGAGGTCCTGATCGGGGGGCGGCGCTTCCCCCTGGCGGGGCGGGTGACCATGGACCAGTTGGTGGTGGATGTGGGGGAACACCCAGTGGAGGTGGGCGACGAGGCCGTGCTGGTGGGCGCCTCCGGACCCGAGTCGATAAGTTTCGATGACTGGGCGGAACTGTCCGATACAATCAACTACGAAGTCGTTTCCCGGATCGGTCCCCGCTTGCCCAGGCGCTACGTTTCATGAATCCATCCGATTTTCCCCTCGCCCTCGCTTATGACGATGTGCTGTTGGTGCCCCGTCGTTCGGCGGTGGGGTCCCGCCAGGAGGTGAGTCTCCGTACCCGTCTCAGCCGTCGCATCCCGCTGGACGTCCCGGTGCTGGCCGCCAACATGGATACCGTCTGTGAGTGGGAGATGGCCGTGGCGATGGCGCGGATGGGTGGGATCGGGATCATTCACCGGTTCCTGCCCGTGGAGGACCATGCGCGGCAGGTGGAGAAGGTGAAGGAGGCGGGCGACGACCTGCTGGTGGGCGCAGCCCTGGGAGTGGGTGGGGAGATGGCCCGGCGCGCCAAGAATTGCGTGGCCGCCGGAGTGGATGTTCTGGTCCTGGACATCGCCCACGGTCACGCCGAGCACGCTCTGCGAGCGGTGGTATTCCTGAAGGATGAGTTCCCGGAGATAGATCTGATCGCCGGGAACGTGGCCACCGGCCAGGGTGCGGCCGATCTCGTGAGGGCGGGGGCGGACGCGGTTAAGGTGGGGGTGGGGCCCGGGGGAGTGTGCACCACCCGGGTGGTCACCGGGGTGGGAGTCCCGCAGGTGACCGCCCTCCACGATGTGGTCCAGGCCGGTGTGGGCGCCCCGATCATCGCCGACGGCGGGATCAGAGCAGGAGGCGACATAGCCAAGGCCCTGGCGCTCGGCGCCGACTCGGTGATGGTGGGGAGCCTTCTTGCCGGAACCCGGGAGAGTCCCGGGGAAGTGGAGGAGACCTCCACCGGGCCGGTCAAGAGAGTTCGGGGCATGGCGTCCCAGGAGGCTGCGGTGCTGCGTGCCGCCCGCCGCGGCGCCGAACTGGAGGATGAATACTTCGAGCACCGCTCCCCGGAGGGAATCGAGTGGACGGTGCCCTACCGGGGAACCGCAGCCGAGGTGATACGTCCCCTGATGGGAGGAGTGCGGAGCGCCATGAGCTATCTGGGCGCCACCGATCTTCCGGCCTTCCGGCGAAATGCGCGGTTCGTCAGGACCACGCCCGCCGGAGTGGCCGAGAGCCATCCCCACGCCTCCAACCCGGGCCGTTAGCCGTACATGCAGGAACTGGCCGCTCTGGGCGCCCGGGCAAACGTCTGCACGGACTGCCGTCTGTCGGAGACCCGGACCAATGTGGTCTTCGGGGTGGGCCGCTCCGATGCAGACGTCATGATGGTGGGGGAGGCGCCGGGCCGCAACGAGGATCTGGAGGGCGAGCCGTTCGTCGGAGCGGCCGGCCATCTGCTCAACCGGCTGCTGGCCGAGGTGGGCATGGGGCGCGACGAGGTGTACATCGCCAACGTGCTCAAGTGTCGTCCTCCGGGCAACCGGGATCCCCGGCCCGACGAGATAGAGTCGTGCAAGGGCTATCTCCGAGGCCAACTCGACCTGGTGGACCCCAAGGTGGTCATGACGCTGGGCAACTTCGCCACCCAGCTCCTCCTGCGCACCAACACCGGTATCAGCCGGATGCGGGGCCGTAGCTACAGATGGTGGAGAGACAAGGTCCTCATCCCCACCTTTCATCCGGCCGCCGCCCTCCGGGGAGGAGAGCGGGTCACCGACCAGATTCGCGAGGATCTGGCCCTGATGCGTTCGGTCCTCGACTCGATGAACGCCGGGGAGGGGGTTTTGGCCGAGCCGGAGCAGTTGGGCCTGTTCTGATGAACAGCCGATGACTGTCCGGGTGGTCTGTCCCACCGCAGAAGACACCTACGCGGTGGCCACCCGGCTGGCGCCACTGCTTCGCGCCGGAGACGTGGTCGCCCTCTCCGGCCCCCTGGGCTGCGGGAAGACCCTCTTCACCGGCGGGCTGGCTGCCGCCCTGGGAGTGGATGGGCCGGTGCCCAGCCCCACTTTCGTACTGGAGCGCCGCTACGACGACGGGTTCCTGCCGCTGGTGCATGTGGACGTCTACAGGTTGGGGTCGTACAACGAGTTCCTGGACCTGGGGGTGCTGGACGCCGCCGCGGACGGGGTGCTGGTGGTGGAGTGGGGAGAAGCCGTGGAGTCGCTCTTGCCCGCACACCTGTTGGTGCGCTTTGAGATCGGACCGGAGGGAGAGCGCCTGCTGAGTTTCGCGGCGCCTGCATCCTGGCGGTCGAGACCCTTGGAGGAGTTGGCGGGATGAAGATCGTGGCCATCACCACGTCCACTCCGGCTTCGTCGGTGGCGCTGGCCGACGGACTGAGGGTGGTGGCCTCCGCGGAGAACGTGAATGCCCGCGGTCACGCCGACTTCGTGGTGGCCGCTCTCGACTTCTGCATGAGGACCGCTCGATGGTCTCCCGAAGAGATCGAGTCGGTGGTGGTGGACGTCGGCCCGGGTCTCTACACCGGGATCAGGGTGGGCATCTCGGTTGCCCAGGGAATAGGGGCCTCGGTGGGCGCCCAGGTGGCGCCGGCTTCCTCGCTGGACGCCCTGGCCCTGCGCGCCGCCACCGGGCGGCGGCGCATTTTCCCGGTGGTGGATGTGCGCCGGGGGGAGGTGGCGATAGCCGGATACAGCCCTCTGCCCGGGGGGGTGGTGCGGGATTACCCCATCGAGCTGACCACCCCCGAGCGTCTGGTGGCCATGCTCAGCACCCACCGCGAGGAGACGCTCCTGGTGGGAGACATCCCGGCTCTGGGCCCCGGAGCGCTGGCCGGGCTGCGGGGTGTCCGGGTGGGTCGGCCCCGCTACCCGACGGCCGAGGCGCTGGCCGAAGCAGGGTTGGGGGTCCTGGAGCGGGGGGAGGCGCCCCATCCCGATGCCGTGCGTCCGCAGTACCTGCGGGACGCCGACGTCACCATCAACTGGAAGAGGCTGCGCTCCCGGTTCTACCCGCCGGTTGACAATGGTTGAGATAGTCCCGCTCACGGTTGACCGGTTGGATGAGGTGCTGGAGATCGAGAAGCAGGTCTACCCGACTCCCTGGACGAGGCAGACCTTCCTTGACGAGTTGGCGGCTCCCCGGCGGGTGTACCTGGTGGCGCTCGTCGAGGGAGAGGTGGTCGGGTACGGGGGGATGATGCTGGTAACGGAGGAAGCCCACATCACCACGGTGGTCACCCTTCCCGAGCGGCGACGGGCACGGGTGGCGACGCGGATGATGCTGGAACTCGTTTCGCGAGCGATACGGGAGGGGACCCGCAGCCTCACGCTCGAGGTCCGCTCCTCGAACCAGGCCGCCCAAGCCCTCTACTGGCGTTTCGGAATGGCCCCGGTCGGGGTCCGCAAGAAGTACTACGTCTCCGAGGATGCGCTGATCATGTGGGTGCACGGTCTCGACACCCCCCAGTATCGCTCCCGGTTGGCCTCGATCGCCGCGGACCTCCCATGAACGGGCCGATCCTCGCATTCGAGACCAGTTGCGACGAGACGGGAGTGGCCGTCGTTGCGGGTGACCGGGTGCTCTCCAACGTTCTTTCCTCCCAGGTGGAGTTGCACTCCCGGTTCGGTGGGGTGGTGCCGGAGGTGGCGGCCCGCTCCCACGTGGAGGCGATCAGAGGGCTTACCCACCAAGCCCTCATGGACGCCGGGATCCATCTCAACGATCTGGAGGCGGTAGCCGCCACCCAGGGACCGGGTTTGGTGGGCGCCCTCCTGGTGGGCCACTCGTTCGCCAAGGCCCTCGCATGGTCGCGCCGGCTCCCCTTCCTGGGTATCGACCACATGGAGGGCCACCTCTTCTCCCCCCGGCTGGAGTACCCGGACTTCCGCCCGCCGGCGGTGGCGCTGCTGGCGTCGGGAGGGCACACCCAACTGGTGCACATGCGGGACTGGGGGGACTATCGGATTCTGGGGGAGACCATCGACGACGCGGCCGGGGAGGCGTTCGACAAGCTGGCCAGGGTGATGGGATTGGGGTTCCCGGGCGGGCCTGCCATCGACCGCGCCTCCGAGGCCGGTGACCCGGCGGCCGTCCGCTTTCCCCGAGCCCTCTCCCAGCGTCGGCACCACTTTTCGTTCTCCGGTCTCAAGACCTCGGTCAACACCTTCCTGGAAAAGGCCGCCCGGAGCGGAGAGCTTCCCAGCCGCGAGGACGTGGCGGCCTCGGTCCAGGAGGCGATCGTTGACGTACTGGTGCAGAAGACCCTCAACGCTGCAGAGGACACCGGGGCGCGGGTGATAGGCGCCGGTGGAGGAGTATTGGCCAACCGCCGTCTTAGAGCCAGGCTGGCCGACGAGACCGACCGGCGCGGCCTGGATTTGTATGTTCCCTCGCCCCGGTTGTGCGTCGACAACGGGGCCATGATCGGCGCGGCGGCCGTGTACCGCCTGGAGAGAGGGGAGGCCACGCCCTGGGGCGCCGGAGTCGATCCCGGCCTGCGGCTCGGGGCGGTGTGAGACATCGGGCCCGGGCGCGGCGGTCGGCCCTCCCGATTTAGCAGTCTTAGGTGATGACTGCTACAATTCTCCTCGATTAGGAAGGTGTCCCCTCGTGGGGATTTTCCTTTCGCAAAGAGTAGGAAGGAGACCACTATGAGGCTGGAGCCTCTTGGTGATCGGGTGGTCGTAGAACCCGACGAGGAGCAGGATACAAGAACTCCCTCGGGTTTGGTGATTCCCGACACTGCCAAGGAAAAACCCCAGATGGGGAAAGTAATAGCGGTAGGTCCCGGTCGGCGGAACGAGGACGGAGAGCGAATGCCGGTGGATGTGAGCGAGGGCGACAAGGTCCTCTACTCCAAGTACGGCGGCACAGAGGTGAAGGTCGACGGAGTCGACTACCTGGTGCTCTCTGCCATCGATCTGCTGGCCGTGGTCAAGTAGTTCAGGGAGGCAGTTGAAATATGGCAGCAAAAAACCTGAGATTCAATGAAGATGCCCGCAGAGGGCTGGAATCCGGCGTCAACAAGCTGGCCGATGTGGTGAAGGTCACCCTCGGGCCACGCGGCCGCAACGTGGTGCTGGAAAAGAAGTGGGGAGCACCCACTATCACCAACGACGGCGTCACCATCGCCAAAGAGGTTGAGTTGGAGGACCCGTGGGAGAACATGGGCGCCCAGCTTGCCAAGGAAGTGGCGACCAAGACCAACGACGTGGCCGGCGACGGGACGACCACCGCCACCGTCCTGGCCCAGGCCATGGTGCGGGAAGGACTACGCAATGTGGCGGCCGGCGCCAACCCGATGGGACTCAAGCGCGGTATCGAGCAAGCGGTTGACAAGGTGGTGGATTCCATCGAGGCGCTTTCCCGTGACATCGAGACATCCGAGGAAATCGCCCATGTGGCGGCTATCTCGGCCAACAACGACTCCAGCATTGGCTCCACGATCGCCGAGGCCATGGAGAAGGTCGGAAAGGACGGGGTCATCACCGTGGAGGAGGGCCAGACCTTCGGGTTGGAGCTCGAGTTCACCGAGGGCATGCAGTTCGACAAGGGCTACATCTCCCCCTATTTCATCACCGACCCCGAGCGCCAGGAAGCGGTGCTCGACAACCCTTACGTGCTGATCGCCAACCAGAAGGTCAGCTCGGTCAACGACCTGTTGCCTGTGCTTGAGAAGATCATGCAGAGCGGCAAGTCGGTGCTGGTGGTATCAGAGGACCTGGAGGGCGAGGCTCTCGCCACCCTGGTGGTCAACAAGATCCGCGGCACCTTCTCGTCGGCGGCGGTGAAGGCCCCCGGGTTCGGGGAGCGCCGCAAGGCCATGCTCCAGGACATCGCCATCCTCACCGGCGGCACCGTGATCTCCGAAGAGGTCGGCCTGAAGCTGGAGAACATCTCCCTCGACATGCTGGGACGTTGCCGGAAGGTCGTGATCACCAAGGACGACACCACCGTTGTGGACGGCGCCGGCAACGAGGCGGACGTCAAGGCCCGCATCTCCCAGATCGAGCGGGAGATCGAGAACACCGACTCCGACTGGGACCGCGAGAAGCTCCAGGAGCGGCTCGCCAAGCTCTCCGGCGGTGTGGTGGTCATCAAGGTGGGCGCCGCAACCGAGGTGGAGCTCAAGGAGAAGAAGCACCGCATCGAGGACGCGGTCTCGGCCACCCGCGCCGCGGTGGAAGAGGGCGTGGTCCCCGGTGGGGGAGTGGCCCTGCTCCGGGCTCAGACCGCCATCGACGAACTGGCCGAAGCCTCCCATGACGAGCGGACCGGCCGGGCGCTGGTGCGCAGGGCCATCGAAGAGCCTCTTCGCCAGATCGCCTTCAACGCCGGATACGAGGGCGGCGTGGTCGTGGAGCGGGTGCGCTCCAGCGAGACCACCGTCGGCTTCAACGCGGCAAGCGGCGACTACGAGGACCTCATGGCCTCGGGGATCATCGACCCCGCCAAGGTGACCCGCTCGACGCTCCAGAACGCCGCGTCCATAGCGGGGCTGCTGTTGACCACCGAGGCGTTGATCGCCGAGGAGAAGGAAGACAAGCCCCCGATGCCCGGCGGCGAGCACGGCGGCCACGGCATGGACTTCTAGTCCCTGGGACAGAACCTCCTAGAACCAGGAAGGGACCCTCGCTTAGGCGGGGGTCCCTTCTTACTGTGGGACACCGGTCGGCAGGTTGTCAAAAAAACGATGCTCGGGAGGTTGAAAGTATCCCACCGACGGTTCACATTGTCAGGAGCCAAACACTGAAGCGGTCCGCTCAGACGTCGACCGAACCGTATCGAAGGATCACATTTGTCTGCTCAACGGCCCGATTCCGGGCTGCACCGGGCGTGTTCGGCCCTGGAAAGGTGGTGGTGGGGGAGGGCTCCCAATAGGGGACCCGTTTTTCGCGACTTCAGCCCGGTGGTCTTTGGTAACCGTCGAGGGCAGGGACTTGGGTCAACTGTCTCCCAGGCGGTCCCAGAGGTTGCCGGCGGCGAGGTCGATGGCGGTCCAGGCCATGCCCACCGCCGCGTCGAAGATGGCTTGGTTGCCTTCGGGGGTGATGGTCTGGCTGGTGAAGGCGGGTTGGTGGTTGCCGATCGGAGCGCAATGGAGGGAGACCCTGGGATGGATTGACGGAACGATCTGGGAGACGTTCCCCATGTCGGTGGAGCCGGCCTCCGACGGCGGCATCTCGGCGCCTCTCAGGGGATCTCTCCCCAGGGCTTCGGAGTTGGAGGCGTACAACTCGACCAGGAGGGGATTGTGGACCAACTCGGCGTACCGGTGTCCGTAGTCCCAGATCTCCACGCGGCACCCGGTGGCGAGGGCGGCGGCCTTGAAGCAGGACCGGACCCGCTCTTCCAAAACCTGCAGTCGTTGGTAGTTCTTGGATCTGACGTACCACTTGGCCCGGGTCAGGGCGGGGATGATGTTGGGGGCCTCCCCGCCGTCGGTGATGATCCCGTGGATCTTGTTGGTCGACAGGATGTGCTGGCGGAGGGTGGAGATGTTCACGTAGGACTGGACGAACCCGTCAAGGGCGTTGATGCCCTCCTCGGGGAACGCGGCGGCGTGCGCCTCCTTTCCGTGAAACGCCACTTCCAGGTGACTGACGGCCAAAGAGGTGGGGTCCACCACGTCTCGGGGGGAGGGATGGACCATCATGGCGGCGGCTGCGCCGCCGAACGCTCCGGCGTTGATCAAGTCCACCTTCCCCCCATGGCCCTCCTCGGCGGGAGTGCCCAGCACGGTGACCCGGAAACCGAGTTCCTCGGTGAGCGGCTGAAGGGCGAGACCGGCGCCCACCGCCGACGATGCGATGATGTTGTGTCCGCAGGCATGGCCGATACCGGGAAGGGCGTCGTACTCAGCGCAGATCACCAGTTCCGGTCCTTCCTGCCCGGACCGGGCGGCGAAGGAGGTGTCCAGTCCGTAGGCGGGGTATTCGACCGTGAAACCGTAGCCCTCCAGCATCTGGGAGAGGCGGGCTGAGGATTGGTATTCCTGGTAGGCGGTTTCGGGGTGGTCGTGCAGCCAGAGGTTCAGTTCTTCCAGGCGGGGTTGTTGGTCGGCGACACGTTGGCGGGCTCTCTCTTTCAGATCCGCGTGGGCCAAATGGGACATGGGCGGGGACCTCCTCCCCCGGGGGTGGCGATGAGGTTGTCTTCTTTGGTTCAACAAGACAGGCTAACCACCGCCCACGGCGTTCTGCCTGCCTCAGGCCGCTGGGATGGCGACATTCGACAGCCCGTATGATCTTCGACCACAGTGCTGCAGCATGTGATCGGCCGGATCCGGGAGAAAGGCGCCATCCCTTTCGAGGTCTTCATGGAACTCGCCCTTTACCACCCAAACGGGGGTTACTTCACTGCAGAACGGTTGAGGTCCGTCGAGAGCGGCGACTTCCTCACCAGCCCGGAGGTGAGTCCGCTGTTCGGGGAGACCCTGGCGGAACTGGTTAGGACAGAGGCGGCTGAGGCGGGCCTCTCACGCCCGATGGTGGTGGACGCGGGAGCGGGGTCGGGGTCGCTGCTGCGGCCGCTGCTCTCGAACCTCGGAGAGCGCGCCGATTCCTGGGCGGTGGAGGTCTCCCCACCCGCCCGCAGAGCCCTGGAAGAGTTGGTGGGGGAGCAGCGGGTGGTGGAATCCCTGGAGGGGCTGCCCCGGACGATCGCGGGTGTCATCTTCGCCAACGAGCTGCTGGACAACCTCCCGATGGCGCTGGCGCGCCGGCGGGCGGACGGTTGGCGGGAGCTGTGGGTCACAGAGAGCGAAGGCGATCTGGGATGGGTGGAGACTTCCACCCGACCGGAGGTGGAAGAGTGGCTGGGAAGATTCGCAGGTCCCACCCCCGAGGGAGGGTTGGTGGAGTGTCAACTGGCGGCGGGGCGATGGGTCACCGAGGTCCTGGACCGGCTGGTGGCGGGAGCGCTGGTGGTGTTCGACTACGGCGACACCGCCGAAGGCCTGGAGCGCCGCCGGCCCGAGGGGACCCTCCGCACCTACCGCGCCCACCATCTGGGCCCGCACCCCTTGGCCGAGCCGGGCAGCACCGACATCACCGCCGATCTGAATTTCACCGCAGTGGCCGAAGCGGCCCGGGCAGCCGGGGCGACCGTCTCTCTGCACCGTCAGGACGACTTGCTGGAGGAACTCGGCCTCACAGAGCGGATCCGAAGGCTCAAGACACAGGAAGCCGAGATTGCCCGGTCCGGAGACGAACTGCGACGCCTTGAGATACGCTCGCTTCGCATCGGCGCGGAGACCCTCCTCCACCCCCGGGGGCTGGGAGACTTCCGGGTGCTGATAGCCCGCCGCCGGATATAGACTTCGCCCGAGAGATGAACAACATAAAGACTGTGGTACTGCTGGCCCTCCTCACCACCCTGCTGTGGTGGGTGGCCATCTCCCTCTTCCCGAACGGAGGGTTCTGGTTCGGTCTGGCGCTGGCCGCCCTGTTCAACATGGGCGCCTACTTCTTCTCCGACAAGATGGCACTGGCGATGAGCCGCGCCAAGCCGGTCACCGAGGATGAGCTTCCCGAGGTCTATTCGACGGTGCGCTTTCTGGCCGAGACCGCCGAGATGCCCATGCCCCGCATCTACCTGATCGACTCACCCCAGCCCAACGCCTTCGCCACCGGGCGCAATCCCCGCCACGGAGTGGTGGCGGTCACAACCGGCCTCCTGCAGATCATGAGTCCCGGCGAGCTGGAGGGGGTGTTGGCCCACGAACTGTCCCACATCCGCAACCGGGACATCCTCATCTCGTCAGTCGCGGCCATGATCGCAGCCGCTCTCACCATCCTGGCCCGGATGGCGTTCTGGTTCGGCGGGGGAGGCCGCGGCCGGAACAACAGCGCCGGAGCCATCATCATGATCGTGGCCATGATCGTGGCTCCGATCGCCGCCATCCTGATCAGGATGGCCATCTCCCGCTCCCGGGAGTACCAGGCGGACCGCTCCGGCGCCGATCTCACCGGCCAGCCGTTGCTGTTGGCCTCGGCTCTGGGGAAGATCGGCATCGCCACCGAAAGAATCCCCATGCGGGTCAACGACGCGGTCAGCCAGTTGTACATCGAGAACCCCCTCAAGAGCAGCTTCCGAAGGGGAGGAGGGGGTGTCATGAAGCTTCTCTCCACCCATCCGCCCATCGAGTCCAGGATCGAGGTCCTGGAGGAGATGGCCCATCCGTTCTCTTAGAGATAGAGACTGCGGCGACCGAATACCGAAATACGAATCCGGAGGCGGACGCGCTAGGATATCCCATTCGGGAAAGCCTTGAGCAGGCCGGGATAC
>JAPPLW010000004.1 GCA_028819345.1 bacterium
CCGGAGCGCGGCATTCGTGTGGGGTGCGTACCGGTGGCTCGGTGGTGTGCTGGGGTTCCAACGTCAGTGATCAGTTGGAAGCGCCAGTGGGTGCGTTCTCTTCGGTTTCTGCCCGCTGGCGGCATTCGTGTGGGGTGCGGACCGGTGGCTCGGTCGTCTGCTGGGGCAACGACGCCTTCGGGCAGTCAACGACTCCGACGGGTCTGTTTTCGGCGGTTTCCGCCGGCCGGGAGCATTCGTGTGGGGTGCGTACCGTGGGCTCGGTGGTGTGCTGGGGCAGCAACACCTATGGGCAGACAACCGCCATGAGGGGTCCGTTCAGTGCCGTGTCCGCCGGTTGGCGTTATTCATGCGGATTGGAGGCTGATGGGTCGGTGGTGTGCTGGGGCGGCGACGATGACGGGAGGGCGAGCCCGCCGGCCGGTTCCTACACCGCGGTGTCTGCCGGCGCTTTCCACTCCTGCGCGGTCCGGGTGGATGGGGTGGTGGTGTGCTGGGGCTCCAACGCCGATGGTCGGGCGGAGGCGCCGGGGGGTTCGTTTTCCGCTGTGTCTGCGGGCGGGGTGCACTCTTGTGGCCTGCGCACCGATGCGTCGGTGGAGTGCTGGCGTCCCAGCGGCCTGGTGCCGGGGGGTTCGTTCACTGCGGTTTCCGCCGGCTTGGCGCATTCTTGCGGGCTGCGGACGAATGGCTCGGTGGAGTGCTGGGGCCACAACGCCTACCGGCAGTCAATCCCGCCGGAGGGTCCGTTCAGTGCAGTTTCCGCCGGCGGAGCGCATTCTTGCGGGTTGCGCACCGACGGATCTATCGAGTGCTGGGGCGCCGACCACCTGGGGCAGGCGACGGCGCCGAAGGGCATGTTCTCCGCGGTGGCTGCCGGCGGGGAGCATTCTTGCGGGTTGCGCACCGACGGGTCGGTGGAGTGCTGGGGATACAACTCGGACGGGCAGGCACTCTCCCCAAGAGGCTCCTTCACGGGTGTTTCGGCCGGCCTTACGCATTCTTGCGGGTTGCGCACCGACGGTTCGATTGAATGCTGGGGGGACAATGCCATGTTCATTCCGGCGGTCGGCCCGGACGCATCCGGGGGAGTGGAGGAAAGGTTCACCGACATCGCCGGTAACCCGCACCGCGACGACATCAACCGCATAGCCGTCTTGGGTGTCACCCTCGGGTGCGCCACGGGAGCCGAACCAAGGTACTGTCCTGACAGCCATGTGACGCGGGCGCAGATGGCCGCATTCCTCCTACGCGCTGCCGGAAAGCCCGATCCCAGGCCCACGAGCGCCAACCCGTTTTCCGATGTTGCTGTTGGCGTCTGGTACGCCCCTTACGTCCTCCGGCTGGCCGGGATGGGAGTGGACACGGGCGAGAACGGTGAATGGCGCCCCGATGCCCCTTTGACCCGGTTGGAAATGGCCCGCTGGTTAACCCGGTTCTTCGACCACATCACCCCGGCAACCAACCCCCGGGGACTGTTCCGCGACGTGGACCGTGAGGATTGGCCCGCAGTAGAGGGTCTTTACCAACTTGGAGTAACGGAGGGATGCTCCACCCGGCCCCTCCGTTACTGTCCCGATCAGTCGGTTAGCAGGGCAGAGATGGCCTCGTTCATCATCCGATCCCTCCCCGTACACCCGCAGGGAGGAAACTTTTACCGGCCCCACAGAGGTGGTCAGTTGTCCCTGTTTTGAACACAGGCCTGGGGTAGGGACTGACTGGTTTCTTCTCCAATGCCGATAACCAATCCCAAACGCCCCGCACGTTTGCCCAGCAAGCCTGGATTCTCGCCAACCGTCCACGAATGTGCCCTTTCGGGCCCACCCCCACCGCCGCCGTGCCGGAGTTGAACCGGGTGTGGGCAGGCTGACGCCCGCCGCCGTCACCCGGGCTGGAGAAGCCGTTTCCGGCATTGTTGAAGACGGTGCGGGTCCGGTGGAACCGTGCCGGACGTGTGGCGCCGTCTGTGGTGATCCCGTCTCTGGGTGGAACCTTGTCCAGGGACGGTGCTTTTAGGTGATTACACCATGGGACCTGCCTGTGACAGAGAGTTCGATTAATGCCGAAGACCCTGTCCAACCCGGGAGGGAAGACTTGATCGAACGAGACGCTCAGGCTGGGCTGTTCACATCCGGAACACGCCGAAGGAACTGGTTCCCTCAACCGGACCCGAGTGCACCGCCGACAAGGCTATTCCCAGCACGGTCCGGGTGTCCCGGGGGTCCACCAACCCGTCGTCCCAGATGCGAGCAGTGGCGAAATAGGCCAGTTCCTCTGCCGAGATCTGGTTCTCTATCTTGGCTCGGACGGCGGCGTCGAGTTCATCGTCGTAGGGCTCTCCGCGGCTTTCTGCGGCGGCGCGACGGATGATGGACATCACACCGGCCAGTTGCTTGGGTCCCATCACCGCGATCTTGTGGTTGGGCCACCCGAACATAAAGCGGGGGTTGTAGGCCCGCCCGGACATGCCGTAGTTGCCCGCCCCATAGGAGACGCCCGCCAGGAGCGAGATGTGGGGAACTGTCGAATTGGCCACCGCGTTGATCATCTTGGCACCGTCCTTGATGATTCCCCGCTGCTCGTAGTCGCGCCCCACCATGTACCCGGTGGTGTTGTGGACGAAGATGATGGGAACGTCATAACGGTTGCACAGCATGATGAACTCGGTGGCTTTGTGGGCCTCCTCGGAGAAGAGGATTCCCTGCTGGTTGGCGACCACTCCTACGGGGAAGCCATGTACGGATCCCCATCCGGTCACCAGCGACGGGCCGTACAGCGTCTTGTACTCGTCGAAGAGGGATCCGTCCAGCACCCTTCCCAGCAGTTCCCGCATATCGAAGGGGATCCTCAGATCCTGAGGGATCAGTCCCAGGAGGTCCTCAGGATCGTGCTCGGGTTCGACGGTGGCCCGCGTAGGGCCGTATCCCTGCTTGCGCCAGTTCAGATGGGCCACGATCTCCCGACCGATCCGCAGGGCGTCCATCTCGTCGACCGCGAAGTAGTCGGACAGTCCCGAAACCCGGGAGTGCATCTCGGCGCCGCCCAACTCCTCGTCGGTGGATTCCTCGCCGGTGGCCATCTTCACCAGGGGCGGGCCGCCGAGAAAGACCTTGGCCCGCTCCCGGACCATCACCGCGTAGTCGGCCATTCCGGGCAGGTAGGCCCCGCCCGCGGTGGAGTTCCCGAACACCAGCGCCACCGTGGGGATGCCCAGTTGAGAAAGCTGGGTCAGGTTGCGGAAAGTCGCGCCGGCCATCACGAAGACCTCGGCCTGCTCGGGAAGGACGGCGCCTCCGGACTCCACCAGGCTGATCAGGGGCAGGCGGTTGGCCCTGGCTATGTCCTGGGCCCGCAGAGCCTTGAGCGCTCCGATCCTGTGGATGGAGCCCGCCTGGCTGGTGGGGTCGTTGGCGGAGATGACACACTCCACTCCCTCCACCACCCCTATTCCGGTGATGAGATTCCCACCCAGGGTCTTGTCGGTTCCCCAGCAAGCCAGGGTGGAGAGTTCCAGGAAGGGGGAGTCGCGGTCCACCAGCAACTCGATTCGCTGGCGGGCAAGGAGTTTTCCTCTAGCCAGGTGGCGCGCAACGTATTTGGGTCCACCCCCTTCCCGGGCCTGGGCCATCAACTCCTCGAACCCCGCGAGCGTGGCGACCATGGACTCCCGGTTGGCCCCGAACTCCGCGGACGACCGGTCGATCTTGGTGGGCAGGACGGGCATAGACGTTGGGAAGGCTACCGTCCGTTGATGTCTTATTCTTTGCGGGTGTGAGCTACAGACACATCCAGATCGAGACGGAGGGGCACATCGGGTGGCTGTGGCTCAACCGTCCTGAAAAGATGAACGCCTTCTCTCCCGACCTGTGGGAGGACCTGCCCCGGGCGGTTGAGGAGTTGGGCGACAATCCCGAGGTGAGGGTGATGGTGGTGGCGGGCAGGGGCCGGGCGTTCACGGTGGGAATCGACCTGAACATGCTTGGCGACCTGGCACCCCGCGGGGAGTCGCCGGTGGCGGCCAGGAGGGTGCTGTATCGCCGTCTCAAGGAACTCCAGCAGACCTTCAGCGCTCTGGAGCGTTCCCCCGTTCCCGTGATCGCCGCGGTTCACGGTTGGTGTATCGGGGCGGGTATGGATCTCATCACCGCCTGCGACATCCGGCTGGCCGCTTCCGACGCGGTCTTCTCGGTTAGGGAGACCCGCATGGCGATGGTGGCCGACATGGGCACCCTGGAGCGGCTTCCCAAGGTGGTGTCGGCGGGCCATGTGGCTGAACTGGTCTACACGGGAAAGGACATAGACGCGGCCCGGGCGGAGCAGATAGGGCTGGTCAACCAGGTCTATGCGGACCCCGAGGCGCTGATGGAGGGCGCCCGCTCCTGGGCGAGCCAGATCGCCTCCAACTCTCCTCTGGCCGTGCAGGGCGCCAAAGCGGTGCTCTCGGCCGAAGAGGGCCGGTCGGTCACGGAAGCCCTGGACTATGTGGCCCTGTGGAACACCGCTTTTCTGGAGTCCAATGACGTGACCGAGGCTCTGGCCGCCTTCATGGAGCGGCGGCCTCCCCGGTTCACCGGAGATTGATCAAGCCGGGTCGGGGGCCCAATGGTGCACCCTGGGGGGATTGCGGAACCCGAGTTCCTTACAAAGCGCCTGGTACTCCACGCGATTGACGCCGCGCCAGCGGATCTCGTCCAGGGTCGGGGAGATGGGGGCGTCCCGCCTAAGGGTGGTCAACTCCCTGAACAGCAGGACGTCGTCCTGTCGCTCGCTCAGGTTCCTGGCCAATCGGGCCGCCCCTCTCACTGTCACCTCCCAGTCCCGAGGATCGGGAGGGATGTACTCCAGGTGCTGGTAGTGTCCCAACACCGTCGCCGACGACTTGGCGCCCCAACCGGGGATGCCGGGAATGCCGTCTGCCGTGTCTCCCACCAGCGCCAGGTAATCGGGGATCGACGCCGGCGCCACGCCGAATTTGGCCACCACGCCGTCCGCGTCAAGCATCTGGCCCTTGCGACGGTCGAAAGTGACTACCTGCTGGCCCGTGACGCACTGGGTCAGGTCCTTGTCGGGGCTGACCAGTATCACTCTGTCGGCCTCCGGAGAGAATCGATGAGCGCCGCTGGCCATGGCGTCGTCGGCTTCGAACTGGGTCATCCCCCACACAGTGACTCCCAGGGCCCGGAAGGCCCGCTCCGCCAGGCCGAACTGGCCCATGAGGTCCTCGGGCACACCTTCCCCGGTCTTGTAGCCGTGGTACAGATCGTTGCGAAAACTCTCGATCACGGTGTCGGTGGCCGCGGCGATGTGGGTCAGGTCGGGGTCCCGCAAGAGCGAAAGGGTGGTGTTCAGCAATCCATAGACGGCTCCCACCTCGCGACCATCCGGCGACGTCCGGGAGGGAAACCCGAAATAGGCGCGGAAGAGTTCGTATGTACCATCCAGCAGATGCACGAACATTCCGATGATGCTATGGGCGATCCCCGATGCGGTCAAGCCGGCTTCCAAGAAGAGGATCCGGGATCCGGTTGGCGTGAAGCAGGAGAAGAGTTGAATGACCTCCGGGAATCATTCCGCTCCAGCTACCAGCAGGGTTCGGCGGAGGGCCCGTCCCGAGATGACGTCATGGGAGCTCTTCGCACCCTGGGAGACGCCATTACCCACATCGCGGCGGGCGCCGGCAACACTCTGAAGGATCCCCAGGTCAAACAACAGGTCAAAAAGACCACTTCCTCTGCGATGTCGGCCATCAGCGGGATTCTCCTGGACTTCAGCGCCGACTTACGGCGCCGGATGGGGGAGAAGGAAGAACACAATGGGCAGGAGGAAGATACCCGCGCCGATGAGGCGACGCCCTCCTCCGATGCCGGCAGTGGCGACGCCGCAGAATCCAACGGCGGGGATGCCGATTCGGACACCGGCGGACCCAGAGGCTGAGCCGAACAGGGACTCGCGATGGCACTGATGGCTGTCGAGGCATTGGCTGGGCGGCTTTCAGACCCGCGGACGGTGATCGGCGATGTGCGGTGGTACCTCGCTGATCCCGACCAAGGTCGGGTGGAGTATGACCGCGGGCACTTGCCCGGTGCGCGGTTCGTCGATCTGGAAACCGACCTGAGCGGTACCGAAGGTCCGGGTCGTCACCCCCTGCCTCCGGTGGAGGTGTTCTGTCGCACCCTGGAGCGAATGGGCGTCAGCCCCGATCACACTGTGGTGGCTTACGATGCTTCCGGGGGGGCGATAGCCGCCCGCCTGTGGTGGATGCTGGACGCGATAGGGCACCGGTCGGTGTTCGTACTGGATGGGGGATTCCAGGCATGGGTGGAGGCGGGTCTGCCCCTTACCACCGCCATTCCCCGAATCTCGCCGGTTTACTACCCGCCGTCGCAGGGGTGGACGGGAGTGGTGAACGGGGATCAGGTGCGTTCGCTCCTGGGTCGGCGTCCCATCCTGGATGCCCGCTCCGAGGACCGCTACCGGGGCGAGAACGAGGTGGTGGACCCCCGGGCCGGCCACATTCCGACCGCCCGCGCCGCCTTTTTCGGGAAGAACCTGACTCCCGAGGGCAGGTTCCTCTCTCCTGGGTCGTTGCAACGCCGTTACCGGGCGCTGGGGGTAGGGGAGTCTGACTCCGCTGTCGCATATTGCGGAAGCGGGGTCACTGCATGCCACAACCTCTTGGCGCTGCGTCTCGCCGGGTATTCCGGCCAACTGTACGAGGGGTCCTGGAGCGACTGGTCCAGCCGTTCCGATCCGCTGGTGGCCACCGGGCCGCATCCGGGAGACGCCCCTGCTGAATGAGGCCGATCGGCCTGCCCTGATCCCGGCCATCCCTCCCGATTCCCGGCGCGGATAGCTCGCCGTCCAAAGTATTCTTGGGGATCATGCGTTCTTTAATCTCTCGTTCTCACCACAGGATCGCCGGTGCGGTGGCGGCGGCGCTGGCTCTGGCGGTCGGCGAGTTGATCGCCGGGGTCTCTCCGGCTTCCGTCTCCCTCACCGAAGCGGTAGGCGGTCTGGCGATCGACTATGTTCCGCCACCGGTCAAGGACTTCGCCATTGCGGTGTTCGGGATCTACGACAAGTTGGCCCTGATCATCGGAATGGTGGTGGTGACGGTCCTGCTGGGGGCTCTGGTAGGAAAAAGGGCGGCTAATCGCTGGTCGGTGGCCGTGTGGGTGTTCGGCCTGTTCGGCCTGTTGGGCGCTTTCTCCCTGCAGCGGGAGCCTGACATCGGATGGCCCTCGTCGATCATCTACGCGGCTGTGGCCGCGGCGGTGGCGCTCGTCGCACTCAGAGTCCTCTACCGATGGCTCCCGGCGGCGGCAACCGAGAGTGGCGATGCCTCCCCCGTCGAGGCGGATGTGGAAGGAGACGAGCACGCCGACGACGAAGTCGACCCGAGCGAATCGGCTCCCGAGTCGGAGCCCGAGATCTCTCGGCGGAAGTTCCTGGTGGGAGTGGGGGCGGTATTCGGGCTGGCGGTGGCGGCGGCCGCTGGCGGTCGCCTGCTTCTGGAGCGCACCAAGCAGGCCCTGGCCGGCCGGGAAGATGTCGTGCTTCCCCAGGCCACCACGACGACCACCACGAGCCCGACCACAACCGCGGCCAGCCCGTCGACCACCGAGGCGGGCGCCGGCGCAGTCGAGGCGACCACCACCACCACCGAGGCGACCACCACCACCGCGCCGGCGGTGGAGGGAGCGGGACCGCTTCCTGCCGGACACTCTCTGGATGTGGATGGGATCAGCCCGATCATCACCCCCAACGAGCATTTCTACCTGATCGACACCGCCCTCAGCCCGCCTCAGGTGAACCTGGAGGAGTGGACCCTGAAGGTCACCGGCTTGGTGGAAAACCCCTACGAGATCAGCTTCGATGAGTTGTTGACCCGACCGTTGGTGGAGCGATACGTGACGCTGTCCTGCGTCTCCAACCAGGTGGGAGGCTCTCTGGTCGGTCACGCCAAGTGGCTGGGGGTGCCGCTCAGCTTGATCCTGGACGAGGCCGGACTCCTTCCCCAGGCGGAGCAGATCGTGGGGCGCTCGGTGGACGGCTTTACGGTTGGTTTCCCCTCAAGCATTCCCTACGACGGCAGGGACGCCCTGGTGGCGGTGGGGATGAACGACGAGCCCCTTCCCATCGAGCACGGGTTCCCGGTCCGGTTGGTGGTGGCCGGGCTGTACGGTTATGTGTCCGCCACCAAGTGGCTATCCGAGTTGGAGTTGACTACTTGGGACGGGTTTGACGCCTACTGGGTACCGAGGGGATGGGCCAAGGAGGCGCCTGTCAAGACCCAGTCGCGGATCGACACTCCCCTGGAAGGGCGCATCGCGGCCCGTGCAAGGGCCATCGCCGGCGTTGCGTGGGCCCCTCACCGGGGGGTTGACCGAGTTGAGGTGCGGATCGACGAGGGAGAGTGGATCGAGGCGGAGTTGTCCAGCGAGATCTCTGACAACTCGTGGCGGCAGTGGAAGGTTGACTGGGATCCGGAGCCGGGCCGGTACAGGCTCCAGGTGCGGGCCACCGACGGCGACGGGATCACCCAGACCGATTTGCGGGTTCCTCCCGCCCCCGACGGAGCGACCGGCTGGCACACCATTCACGTGACCGTGGTCGCCTGAGGCGGTTCGGTCGAGTCAGAACCTGGGCAACCAACCCGGATGGATCCCGGCCTGGTGACGGTGGGCCCCGATGGGGCGCGGCGCTGCTGGTGGGGGCCTGAGCCTGCGGAGTACCGCCGGTATCACGATAGGGAGTGGGGTTTTGGAGTCACCAGTGATGAGCGGCTGTTCGAGAAGATCTGCCTGGAAGGGTTTCAAGCGGGACTGTCGTGGCTGACCGTGCTCCGGAAGCGGGAGAACTTCAGGGACGCCTTCTCGGGCTTCGATCCCGAGCGGGTGGTCGAGTTCGGGGAGAGGGATGTGGAACGGCTGATGGGAGATGCCGGGATCATCCGCCATCAGGGGAAGATCCGCTCGGTGATCAACAATGCGGCCCGGGCATTGGAGGTCGTGGCTTCCCACGGGTCGCTCTCAGCATTCTTCTGGGAGTGGGCGGAGTTCGACTCGGCGCCGCATCGCGCTGCGCCCCCCGCACTGACCGGGGAGTCCACAGCCCTGGCCAAGGAACTTCGCCGTCGCGGGTGGACGTTTGTCGGTCCCACCACCTGCTACGCCTTCATGCAGGCCATGGGTCTGGTCAACGATCACCTTGACGGCTGCTGGGTGCGGGAAGAGGCGGAGGAGTCCCGCCGCCGGGCTGGCATGGAGGTCCTGAAATAGGAGGGGGGACGCCGAGAGCGCAGGAAGCGCCTCATGGGAGCGCCCTCCTCCCGACCAGGCAACCTAGGGGTCGGTGGTCCGGCTGCGGATGAAGGTGGCGGTCATAAGGTCGAGATGGCCTCCGCCTCCGTTCTCATACATGGTTATCTGGGTTCGGTCCCGCCGTCCGGGATGCTGTGCGCGGCAGAGTTCGAAGAGGTCGGCCTGGATGTCCCCGTCGTCAATCAGGCCGGAGCCCAGTGGGATCACCAGATCACCGCATTCGTGAACCGCCGCGTCGCGGGAATCCACGAAGATGGTGGCCCTCCGTATGACCTCGTCATCCACCTCCCGGCAGTGGGGTAGGAAGGCTCCCACCAGGTCCAGGTGCGTTCCGGGCTGGAGCAGTTCTCCCCTGACCAGCGGTTCGACGGTCATGGTGGCGGTGGATATGATGTCGGCCACGGACACGGCTTCGTCCAGGCTGTCCGCCACCTCACCACCGGTGGCTTCGGCCAGTTCCTCTGCCTTGGAGCGGGTCCGGTTCCAGATCAACACCCGGCGGAGAGAAGGTCGCACCTCCCGATGAGCGGCGATCAGATGGGGCGCCAGGCCGCCTGCGCCCACCATCAACAGGGTTCGGCTGTCCGGTCGGGACAGCAGCCGGGAACCGAGGGCGGAATCCGCCGAGGTCTTCCGGTAGGTGAGTTCGGTGCCGTCCATGATCGCCAGGGGCTTCCCGTCCGCTCCGTCGAACAGGACGTACACCGCCTGGACCGAGGGGAGACCGGAGACGAGGGGGTTGTCGGGGAAGACAGTCACCAGCTTGACTCCCAGGGATTCTCCGGGCTGCCAGGCGGGCAGGCCCAGGAAGACCTCCTCGGACCCCGGCGGCGAGTAGACCACCCGCCTGACGTGGGCGGGCGGGTCGAGATGGCTCCGATGCAGGTGGTCGACCAGCTCTCCATAGGGCGCCAGCCCTGCCACGGCGGCTCTGTCGAGAAAGGGGATGGATCTCATCCGGCCGGGAGGACCTTGGGATTCGGCACGACCGGAAGTCTAAGCGGGGGTCCTGGGAAGCCCCGGGGCGGGCTGCAGTGTCGCCGGCTGGATTCGATGGCCACAGCAGGAGCTAACCCGTTCGTGCACGGCCCTATTTGCACAAGGGATTGAAGAAGGCAGATATCCTCGGTGGGCAATTGCTGACCCGAGAGGGAGACGTATGGCTCTGCAGAGACCATCTTTCACAGTGGGAATCGAAGAAGAGTACATGTTGATCGATCCCCAGACCCGAGACCTGATTTCTGATCCCGATCCCGACATGTTCGCCAGGTGCCAGGAGTTGTTGGGCGACCGCGTCACCCACGAGTTGTTGCGATCCCAGATCGAGGTGAACACCAGGCCCTACTCCTCGATCACGGCCCTGGGCGAGGACCTGCGGCATCTTCGCGGGACAGTGGTAAGCACCGCACGAGAATTCGGGATGGAGGTCATCGCCTCCTCCACCCACCCCTTTGCCCAGTGGTGGGAACAACAGGTGGTTGCCGACGAGCGATATCTGATGCTGGCCGGGGACATGCAGACCCTAGCCCATCGGCTGGTTACCGGAGGGATGCATGTCCATGTCGGCATCGAGGACCCGGACATGAGGATCGACCTGATGGGACAGGTCACCTACTTTCTTGCCCACCTGCTGGCGCTGAGCACTTCTTCTCCCTTTTGGGGGGGACAGGACACCGGATTGAAGAGTTATCGCCTCAACGTGTTCCGCAGCCTGCCGCGCACAGGCCTCCCCGAGGCATTCGAGAGTTGGAGCGCTTACCAAAGGCATGTCGATGTCCTGGTAGGGGCGGGGATCATAGAGGATGCCAGCAAGGTGTGGTGGGATATCCGACCCAGCGCCCGATATCCCACCCTCGAGATGCGCATCACCGATGTCTGCACCAAGATCGAGGATGCCCTGACGGTGGCCACGGCGTATGTGTGCCTGCTCAGCATGCTCTTTCGACTCAGGACCAACAACCAGAAGTGGCGCTCCTACGCGACCTTTCTCCTGGACGAGAACATCTGGCGCGCTCAGCGATACGGCTCGACCGACTCTCTGATGGACTTCGGACAGCGCCGGTTGGTGCCCTTCTCCGAGTTGGCGGAGGAGATGGTCGACATCCTCACGCCCGAGGCGGAGGAGTTGGGGTGTCTGCCGCAACTCAACCGCGTACGGCAGATAATCATGGACGGCACGTCCGCCGAACATCAACTGTGGGCGTTCCGCCGGGCGCTCAACAACGGGGCCACCCAGCGGGAAGCCCTGGTCGAAGTGGTGGATATGCTGGTAACCAACACGGCGGCGAACTTGAGCTCCGGCGCCGGGGACTTGTAGATACGACGAGCCGAGAGGAAGAAATGAGCAAATACCCGATAAGGATCGGCGTCCACCTCCAACCCCAGCATGCCGATTACTCCACCATTCGCGCTGCAGCGTCGCGGGCCGAGGAGATCGGCGCCGATGTGGTGCTCAACTGGGACCACTTTTACCCGCTGTTCGGCGATTTGGGAGGTAAGCACTTCGAGTGCTTGACGATGTTGGCGGGGTGGGCGGAATCCACCAGTAGGGCGGAGATCGGCGCCCTCGTGCTCTGCAACTCCTATCGCAACCCGGATCTGCTGGCCGACATGTCCCGCACCATAGACCACATTTCCGGAGGGCGTTTCATTCTGGGGATCGGGTCCGGTTGGTTCCGGTGGGACTACGACTCATATGGCTACGAGTTCGGAACCGCGGGCAGCCGGCTGGATGATCTCGCCGCGGCTCTTCCGCGTATCGA
Source organism: bacterium (assembly GCA_028819345.1). Classification (GTDB taxonomy): domain Bacteria; phylum Actinomycetota; class Acidimicrobiia; order Spongiisociales; family ZC4RG35; genus Bin76. Next base: position 12,086 of record JAPPLW010000004.1, read on the forward strand.
GAACCGCTTCACCAAACTCAACCCGCCGCCGCTCCGCAAGATCCCCATCCTCATCGGAGGAGGGGGGGAGAAGAAGACCCTTCGACTGGTGGCTCGTCATGCCGACATCTGGCACGGGTTCGGTGACGTGGCAACCATTGCTCACAAGAACTCGGTGATCGACCGGTGGTGTGAGGTGGAGGAGCGGGACCCCTCCGCCATCGAGCGGTCATGTTCGGTTCGAGACGTCGACGTCTCCATGGGAGACGACTTCGCCGAGGTAGGGGCGACCTTCTTCGTGGTGAGCACCGGCGGCCCGGACTATGACCTCTCCACCCTGGAGAAGTGGGTCGATTACCGCGACTCGAGGAACTCATAGCGGCTATCCGGCGCCCGTTGACGGGGCTGGAACAACCAGGCAAAGAGAAGGGGCCCCGGTTGGGGCCCCTTCTCCTCGTTGCTTCGTCGTTCCCGGCTACGGCAGTCCGATGCTGGGATCGATGAACTCGTTGGTGACGATGTCGGTGGCCGTCACGTTCGGGTCCCAGGTCTCCAGTCCCTGCGGGCCGTAGATGTCGGCCAGAAGGGCGATCACCTCGTTGACCCGATCCAGGTCGAAGTCGCCGAGGGTGTCGTTGGGACCGTTCCCGATCAGGCCCAACTCGAGCTGGGCGTCGTGGGAGAACTGGGCCACTCCGGGACTGTATGTCCAGAAGCTCTCCAGCGCGGCCACGATCTCGACGATCTGGGCGTTGGTGGCGGCCGGGTCGGCGGCGTAGTCCACCTGGGCCTGTTGCACTAGGGGCACGAACAGCTCCCAGCACTCGCGGTACTCCTCGACGATGTCGGGCTTGGTGGCCAACAACTGCGCGTACATCTCCAAGCCGGAGTCGTGGATCAGCATGAAGTCCACCGGCTTGCCCCAGTCCTCGAACTCGTACTGGTACTGGAAGGGTTCAGCCGAAGCGAATCCCTGCTGTACGAGGTTGCCCTCGGCGATGAACCGGGCGGGCGACCCGTCGTAGGAAGCGTCGATCTGGTCTTCGGTGACCCAGCCCCTACCCAACAGGAAGTCGATGTAGGTGGCGCCCTCGAAATATAGGAGGGTCCCGTCGTTCGCTCTGAGCTGATCGCCCAAGTCCTCGAAACTCTCCAAACTGTATACCTCGGGATCCCACATCACGATCTGGGGGTTCTTGTCGCGGGGGGCGACGATTCCCAGGGTGGGCTGGGAGCCATAGAGTCTCACCTGCTCATCGGTGTTGGTGTACGCCAGGTGGATCGACGGGTCCTGGTAGAGGAGCGAGATGTCGTTCTGGAAGCCGATGTATGGGCCGCCGGCCCGGACTTCCAGCATCACGCCGGTGTCGCCGATCTCGTTGGTGTAGGTCCCGTTAGTGGAGTCGATCACGCCTCCAGGACCGGCCAGGTGGTACAACTCGGAGTGCTCGGCCTCGGGGAACCAGTCGGTCTGGACCACGATCGTGGCGGGGCACACATCAGCCAGGGAAGCCATGGCCATGTCGTCCATGTCCATCGAGGGCAGTCCGATGCTCGGGTCGATGAACTCGTTGGTGACGATGTCGGTGGCTGTGACGTTCGGATCCCAGGTCTCCAGTCCCTGCGGACCGTAGATGTCGGCCAGCAGGGCGATGACCTCGTTGACCCGATCAAGGTCGAAGTCGCCGAGGGTGTCGTTGGGGCCGTTCCCGATCAGGCCCAACTCGAGTTGGGCGTCATGGGAGAACTGCGCCACTCCCGGGCTGTAGGTCCAGAAGCTCTCCAGCGCGGCCACGATCTCGACGATCTGTGCGTTGGTGGCGGCCGGGTCGGCGGCGTAGTCCACTTGAGCCTGCTGCACCAGGGGCACGAACAGTTCCCAGCACTCGCGGTGTTCCTCGATGATGTCGGGCTTGGTGGCCAGCAGCTGCGCGTACATCTCCAAGCCGGAGTCGTGGATCAGCATGATCTCGACCGGCTTGCCCCAGTCCTGGAACTCGTTCTGGTACATGTACGGCTCGGCAGAGGCGAATCCCTGCTGTACCAGGTTGCCCTCGGCGATGAACCGGGCGGGAGACCCGTCGTATGAGGCGTCGACCTGGTCTTCGGACACCCAACCCTTGCCCAGCAGGTAATCGATGTAGGTGGCTCCCTCGAAATAGAGGAGGGTCGCCCCCGACGCGCCGATGTCGGCGAAGCTGTCGAAGGAGTACACGGCCGGGTCCCACATCACCATCTGGGGGTTCTTCTCGCGAGGAGCGACGATGCCCAGAGTGGGTTGGGAAGCGGAGAGTCTCACCTGCTCATCGGTGTTGGTGTACGCCAGGTGGATCGACGAATCCTGGTAGAGGAGCGAGATGTCGTTCTGGAAGCCGATGTAGGGGCCGCCGGCCCGGACTTCCAGCATCACGCCCGTGTTACCGATCTCGTTGGTGTAGGTCCCGTTGGTGGAGTCGATCACGCCGCCCGGACCGGCCAGGTGGTACAACTCCGAGTGCTCGGCCTCGGGGAACCAGTCGGTCTGGACCACGATCGTGGCGGGGCACACATCAGCCAGGGCCACGTCCGGCATTGCTGCGGTGGTCTCGGTGGGTGCTGCCGTGGTGGCCGGCGCGGCGGTGGTGGCCGGCGCGGCGGTGGTCTCGGCGACTTCCTCGTCACCGTCTCCGCAGGCCGCTACGACCAGGGCCAGCACAGCCAAGGCGGCCAGCCACCTCGGCACCTTGCGATGGTTCTTCATGTTGAATCTCCTTTCGTTCGAACCCTTGAGGTCTTGTCGTCTGAATGCGTCATTTAAGATTGGTCGACAGTGGCTTTCAGGTGGTTTCGTGCCATTTTCCAACTACCAGCCTACCCAGGAAACCGAATCCCCAGAAAACCAGAATGCCCAGCAGAGAGGAGAAGACCAGAGCGGTGAAAAGCTGTTCGGTGAGCAGCCGGGCCCGGTAGAGGTCGAGCAATCTTCCCAAACCGGGGATCCCCTTGCGGAAGAAGAACTCGCCGACGATGGCGCCGATTACCGAGAGACCTGCTGAAATACGGAACCCGGCGAAAATGGCGGGGAGGGCATTGGGAAACTGGAGCTTCACCAGGCGGGTCAGCCGGCTTGACCGGTGCAAAGTGAAGAGGTCATGGAAGGAGGCGGGCACCGACTGGAGACCGAAGAGGGTGTTGGTGATGATCGGGAAAATGGAGATGATCACGCACACCACCACCCGGCTGGTGAACCCGAACCCGAGCCACAGACCCACCAGGGGAACGATGGCCAGGATGGGCACGGTCTGGATGATCACCGCGTAGGGGTAGAAGGAGGTCTCCACCCACTTGGCCTGGCTCATCATGATGGCCGAAGTCATTCCCAGCACTATGGCGATCACCAGGCCGGTCATGGAGACCGCCACCGTCCAGAGCAGTCCCTCCAGCACTTGGAACAGGTTGTCCTGGTTGACGAAACCGACGTCTATCACCTCGTTCGGGGTGGGCAGCAGGAACTGCCGGTCGGGATCGAGGCTCAGGCTGATGGCGTACCAGATGCCCAACACCACGAGGAACACCACGATCGGGGGTCCCAGCCGGTAAGTGGAGGAGCGGAGCCGGGAGGAGGTGTGTCGGGCGGTGCTCATCTATTCATCTCTCAGGACTTCGGAGACTTCTCCGGTCAACTCGGCGAACGCCGGGTCGAATCGAAGGTCCAGATCGCGGGGGTAGGGAAACGGGATACTGAAAGACTTGAGTATGCGCCCGGGCCGGGAGGACATCACCAGGACGTCGGTTGACAGGAACACCGCCTCGTACAGGTTGTGGGTGATGAACACCGCCCCGAAACCGGCGTGGGCGAAAATCCGCAGCAACTCCAGGTTGAGGTATTCCCGGGTGATCTCATCCAGGGCCCCGAACGGCTCGTCGAAGAAGAAGAGAGGAGGATCCAGGGTGAGGGACCTCGCCAGAGAAACCCTCATCTTCATCCCGCCCGACAATGCGGCGGGGTAATGCCGGTTGAACCCGCTCAGGCCCACCAGTTCGATGGCGTCCTTGGCTCTCTTACGCCTCTCGCTCCGATCGAAACCGCGCAGTTCGCAGAAGAGTTCCACGTTCTTCTGAACGGTCCGCCAGGGCAGGAGAGTGGCGTCCTGGAAGACGTAACCCAGGTTCCCCTCGGACCGGCGGACTTCACCGGAGCTGGCTGAGAGGAGGCCCGATCCCATTCTGAGCAATGTGGACTTACCGCAGCCGGAGGGGCCGACGACCGTCACGAACTGGCCCGGTTCCACCTTGAATGAGACACTGTCCACCGCATGGGTCCCGTCGGGGAAGGTCTTGCTGACGTTCTCGAAGGAGATCAGGGTGGAGGAAGAACCGCCGCCCCGCGTGTCTCCATGGTTCGAGGGCTGGATGTTTGAGATTTGTCGGTCCCCCATCCGTGTCTTGGATTAGTTGCTTCCAGAGGCGACCACTACGCCCTCTCTCATGGTAATCCGCGCGGGGCGGATAGAAAGCGCTTCGTTGAGAGTTTTCGCTTCCACGAAGGCCAGATCGGCCCTCTCTCCCGACCTGGGAGCGGACCGGCCGTCACTGAGAGCGGAGAGGAGGAAGGCGTCGTCGTACAGGTGCCCGGCCAGCCTCGCCAGGTAGCCCACTTCCAGGGGGTCTGCGGTGGGAAAGGGACAGAAGGTGTCGTCCACGTTGTCGACGCCCAGCCTCACATGCACCCCTTCATCGATCAGCAGGTTGATGGGCGCCAGGGCCCGGCGGGGTGAGTGGACCCGGTATTCGTGCAGGATCAGGTTGGTGCGCGGCTGGCAGTTGACGGTTATCCCCAGCCCGGCCATGCGTCGAGCGAGGGAGCGGGTCTGCTGTTCTCCCAGTGCGCTCAGGAGGCAGCAGTGGCTGAACGAGACCCGTCCCTCCAAACGTCGGCGCTCCACCTCGTCGAGGGCGAAGTCCATCAGGAGCCGGCTGGGATCCAGCGTCTCGTCTATGTGCACATCTACCTCCACGCCGGTTCTCACCGCCAGTTCCATCATCGAACTGATCGACTCGGACGGCCGGGAGTCATGATTGGGTGAGCCCCCGATCAGCTGGTACCTGCCCATGCTCAGGTCCCTGTGCAGCCTCGATGTCTCCTCCCGGTCTGTAAGGGTGTCCGCTACTGCGAAGGCAACCAATTCGATCTCCATGACCTTCTTCATCTGCTCCCGCACTTCCCCCATCACCTCCCACCGGGGGGCGGCGATGTGTTCGGGGTGGCACCCGACATGGCCCCTGGCCCGGGTGGCGCCGTTGGTCGACAGGGTGGAGAAGAGTTTTCTGGCCCGTTCGGCGGCGGTCTCCGGTATGTAGCCCTCCGGCCTAGCCCCCGTCTCGATGGCGTCCTCCAGGGAACGGGGTGGGCGGGGAGAGCCGACGTATGCGCGGTCGGGATGCAGGTGCGGCTCGGCGAAAGACGGCATGGCCAGGTGCGAAGGCTCCGGGACGAGCCCTCCCGGCCGGTCGGGGAAGGGTTTGATCTCGGTGATGAGGCCGCGGCGCATCGAGATGACCTGAGGTCTCGAATACTCGGATACGTTGACCGGCCCGACAGCCGCGGGCCGGTCTCCTTCAGCCAGGCGCCGGGGGTGGGTGGGCAATTCCCTCATTGGTAGAGAACGGTGGTCAGGGGGATATCTGTTCTGCCCAGGCCGGCCCGGGTGCGGATGCCTGCGGCCCTCCTCCGGGCTTCGACGTGCAGTGCAGCCTCGTCGATGCCGATCACCCGGCCATTACGAAAGCAGGGCCGACCGTCTACCCAGGTCTCGTGCACCGAAGCCGTCGACGCCGACCAGACCAGCGCCGAGAGGGGGTCGCCGTAGGGTATCCACTCGGGGTGGTCGAGGTCCCACAACACGAAGTCGGCCTTCTTTCCCACCTCCAGCGAGCCGATCTGATCATCCATGCCCAGGGCCTTGGCCCCATCGATGGTGGCCATACGCAGCGCCTGGCGCGCCCCCACCAGCGAAGCATCCATGCGGGCATCCTTGAACAGACCGGCGGCGAGGTGCACCTGGCGGTGCAGGTTGAGATTGCCCGCGGCGGAGACGCCGTCGGTCCCCAGGCCCACCGTCACTTCCGCCTCCATCATCTCGGGGTACTTTCCGATCGAGGTGGCGCCTTTGGCGAGTTTCAGAGAAGTGGACGGACAGAAGGCCACCTTGGTCCGATGGGAGGAGAGAAGATCCACCTCCTCCGGCGTCACCGCCACCGCATGAGCGATCACCAGGTTGTCGCCCAAGCCTCCTGCTCGCGCCACCCTGGTGATCGGCCAGCTTCCATGGCGTCGTTGGGAGATCTCCGCTTCGGCCAGGGAGGTGGCGAGGTGGTAGGTCGTGCCCACCCCCAGTCTCGCCGCCAGTTCCCGCGCGCCCACATGAAGCTCCAGACTGCAGGGCTCCTTCCCCTCGATGTTCACCCACACCCCGAGTCGCCCCCCGGCCGACCCGTTCCAGGCGGAAACCGTCTCGGCCAGGGCTTCAAGCGCCGCCTCGGCGTCGGGAAAGAAGTGATGATCGACTATCTCGGTCGACCAGCCTCGGGGGATCTCGGTGGGTTTGACGTCGGCGGCGTGGCGGCCGGTGATACCCCGGATCCCGGTCTGTTCCACGGCGGAGGCCACCGGCGCCGGGTCGTTCTGGGCGCCCATGTCCAGAAAGCAGGTGGTCCCTCCCCGTAGCATCTCCGCGGTCCCCAGGAGCGCCCCCACCTCTTCGTCCTCGGGACTGACATGGGCGTAGAAGGGCTTCGCCCAGTGGAACACCCAGGTGCGGGTGTCGATCACATCGGGGAACACCGCCCTGGACAGCGTTTCGGAGAGGTGGACGTGGGAGTCAACCAGTCCGGGAGTCAGTCCCAAGCGCCGACCATCCAGCCGATCCACGGGTTGGCCCCCGGCGCCCGAGTGCATCCTCTTTTCAACCTCGGCCGTGGCGCCCAAGTCCTTTATCCGATCGCCTTCTATCAGGATTGCTCCGTCGGTTATCACCCGGTCATCCCGGTCGCAGGTTATGGCGAATTCCAGGCGTTCTATAAGGATCAATGAGGTCACGGGGATCACGGCCTTTCCGAGAACTGGCCGCGTACTAGGAAGGGTATGTGGCCCGATAACGCATGTACAAGTAGTCCCCCGCTTTGCGAACCGACAGGATCTTCATCCTCGGTATGTCATCGGGGAGCCAACCGGTTCCCTCCACCAGGCTGGGCCTTGGGTTGCCGGGACTCTCTCCCACCACCAGCGGCGACCGGGTGATGAAGGGCTCATGCATGATCCCGGCTTTGAGGAGGGCACCGTATAGCGTGGCGCCGCCCTCGCACAGGAGGAACTCGACACCGTAATCTCCGGCCATTATGCGGGCGTAGCGCTCCAGGTTCACTCCGCTGCTTCCAAACTCGAGGATGTCGATCTTGCCGGCCGGCCGGACCGTGGCGCGAATTTTCCGGGCGCCGGCCCTGGTGGTGGCCACCACCACGTGGGCGTCCTCCATCGAGAACACCTTGGCCTCGGTTGGAAGGTTGCCGTCGAGGGTTATGTAGGAGATGATGGGGAGTTCCGAGCGGTTCTCGTGCCGGCGGAGGGCGGCGAAGGCATCCTTGTCTCCGGGATAGATGTCTTCGGATGTGTTGACGTGGCTGGGTTCGGCTCGGAGGGTTCCCTCGCCTATGACCACGGCGTCGGCTCGGGCGCGGAGCAAGCCCATCAGCCACACATCGTTGTCGTTGAACCCCGAGATCGGGCCGCCTCCCCGGTGGTCGGGGTGGTTGAAGGCCACTCGGCCGTCATGAGAGGTGACGAAATTGGCCGCCAGCAGGGGCAGGCCCTTGACAGGAGGCTTGAGTCGCAGGGGACCGCCGTACACCGCTGCGAGGTCAGGGTGCAGTTCCAGTCCCTCTCCGTCGGAGGCCGTTTCCTCATCGAACAACGTCTCGAACCGAAGAGCCGGTCCATGTACCGAGATGGGGGTGTCTTGTGTCATTCTTCTAGACCTGCTCCTGGTGATTGTCTACCGGGAGTGAACGATACAGGGTCCACCCAGAGGCCTGGCTGGCCGCCGGTTGTTACGATTCCATCGACCACCCGGAGGATCCCAGGATGAGAGAACAGGTGATGGCCCGCCTTCGCCCGGCCTTGGAGGAACAAGGCTGGGATGGTCTGGTGGTTTCCTCTCCGGAGAACTTCGCCTATCTGGCCGGGTTCGTTGTTCCCTCCCACCCGCTGATGCGCTGGCGCCATGCGGCGGTCGTGCTTCCGGCTGGCGGTGATCCGGCAGTGATGTGCATCGGGGTCGAAGAGGCCATGGTCCGCCAGAGGACCGGAGCCGCCGAGGTGGCGGTGTGGGACGAGTTCGGCGACGATCCGATGGCCTGCCTTGCCGGGTTGTTGGAGCGGCTGGGCCTGAGTCGGGGTCGGTTGGGCGTGGAACTGGGATACATGCCGGCGGCGGATTTCGCCCGTCTCCGGGAAGCAGCGCCCGGTGTGGAGTGGGTGGCGGCCGACCGATGGTTGGGGAGGCAGCGGCAGGTCAAGACCCCGGAGGAATTGGCGCTCCTGGCCCGCTTGTCCCGTATCTCCGACGTCTCCATCGGCGCGGCGCTCGGGGCGGTGAAGGCTGGGGACACCGAGATGGAGATCGCCGCCGCGCTCACCGACGGCATCTACCGGGGTGGCGCCGAGGACTTCAAGCTGATGATCGTTGCCACCGGTCCCCGCAGCCAGTTGGCCAACGTTGGTCCTACCGAACGGGTCCTCGAGGAGGGGGACGTGTGCAGGGTGGAGATCTTCGCGGTGGCGGAGGGGTACCACGCCGGAGTATGCCGCACCGCCGTCGTAGGGTCGCCACCACCGGAGGCGGTCGGGATCTGGGCCAATCTGGTGGAATGCCGCGATGTCTTGCTGGACGCCATCCGCCCGGGAGTCTCCAGCCGGTCGGTGTGGGACCGCTTCGAGGCCCTGTGCGGCCCCCTAGGCCTGCCGCTCTTCTCCTTCGTCGGTCACGGGATCGGACTATCCCTGCACGAGCACCCCTACCTGAGTCCCCGCCACGACCAGGTGCTGGAAGAGGGAATGGTGTTCGGAGTGGAACCCCTGATCTACGACACCGGCCACGGCTTCGGGCTCCAACTCAAAGACATGGTCGAGGTAACCGCCCAGGGAGCAAGGCTCCTGTCGGATGTAAACCACAACCGGGAGTTAATCACCGTGGGTTGAGCGGCGAGGCAGCTGTCCGGCCAACTTATAAAAGAGTCTCGGGTTTACGAAAGAACTTTTGTAAAGCGGGTCAAAAGGTGTATGTCGCTTGGCTGGTGATGAGAGCCGGCTACCCGGAGAAGAACCTCGGCAGGGTGCGTTCCACCTTTTCCAGGAATCTCGCCCGCTTGCGAGGCGAGTCCTTGTTCATGTTGTTCAGATCCAGCCACTTGGTGCGGGCGCCCCGGGCGAACATGACTCGGTGGCCCCGCTTCAGGACTTTCCTGGCGGGGTTGCCCACCGCCTTCACGTACCACCAGGGTGATCCGGTGGTGGTAACGGCCGCCACTCTGCGGATGCCCAGTATCCCGGGGATGATGGGGCCTCCCTCTTCTCTGAGCCCGAATGCCACGCCGGGGATCCACACCCGCTGGAGCCATCCGGTGAGGATGGCCGGGAACCCGAAACTCCAGGTGGGGAAGACCAGGAGGAGGCCCTCGGCAGCGCGAAGTTGTTCCACGTAGGGTCGGACGTTGGCGACGTTGAGTTCCAGGTCGTGGTAGTCGATCCGCTCCTGGGCGGATAGCGCCGGGTCGAACTCCTCGGCGTAGAGATCGAGGAGATCGATGTCGTGCCCCGCGGATTGCAGTGCGCTCACCGCCCGGTCCTTGAGGGCCGCCGAGTAGCTGTCGGCCAGAGGATGGGCCCACACCACCAGAATTCTCATCAGTCGCTCCTTGTGCCTGAGTGGCCGCTGATCACTGACATGCTATTCCCCTGACGGCCGTTCAGTCGGGTCGGGTCACACACAGGCCGTGGCCCAATGAATCGGGATCCACCTCTCCGTTGTCGAAGACCACGCTCCCGCGGCTGACCGTCGTCACCGGCCATCCCCGTAGCTCCATCCCCTCATAGATGCAAGTCCCGTTGCCGGTGTGGCGGACCGTGTCCACCTGGTCGGGATCGACCAGCACCAGGTCGGCGTCGGCGCCGGGGATCATCGCCCCCTTGCGGGGGTAGAGGCCGAAGCGGCGCGCCGGCCCGTATGAATTCATCCTGACCAGGTCGGAAAGGGAGAGTCCCCGGCGATGCACGCCGTGCTCCATGAGCAGGGCGAGCTCCCACGGAAAAGAGACGATTCCGGGCTTCTCCTCCCACAAGTCCTCGCCCTTCTTGGGGAAGAAGGGAACATGGTCGGATCCGATCGAGCCCACCTGGCCGGCCAGCATCCCCTCCCAGAGGCCCTCCTGCTGCTCAGCGTCCCGCAGGGGAGGAGAGATCTTGGCCCGCATGTCCAGGTCGGGGTCGTAGGCGGTGCGCACCAGATAGTGGGGACAGGTCTCGATGGTGACGTCCACTCCCCGGGCGCGAGCCTGGGCAGCCAGTCTGGGTCCGGCCGCCACGCTGGTGTGCACCACGTACAGGGGACATCCGGTGAGTTCGGCCAGAAAGATCATCCGGGCGATGGTCTCCTCCTCGCAGAATGCGGGCCGGGACTCTGAGTAGGCGCCGAGGTCCTGGCGCCCGGTGGCCTGGATCGATCTCTTTATCCACCGGGCGATCTCGGTGTTCTCGCAGTGAACGGAGATCACTCCCTTGGGGAGACGGCGGATCTTGGTCATGGCGGTGTACACCCAGCCGTCGTTGGCGGGCACTATTCCGATCGGGTTCTCCTGTTCGTATCCGAAGTAGCACTTGAAGGACTGCACCCCGGTCTCGGTGGCGATGCGGGGGATCTCGGCGATATGCTCGGGGCGCTGGATACCGAAGTGGAACCCGAAGTCGATGCGGGCCACCGCCTCTCCCCGTCGCCGGCGGTCCCGGTAGAAGGGTATGTATGAGGGCTCGAGGTTCCTTATGTACAGGAGGACGGTGGTGATGCCACCCCGGGCGGCCGCCGCGGTCTCGGTGTCCATGTCCTGGTCGTAGGGATAGTTCACTCCCAGGTGGCAATGGGGGTCGATCACCCCCGGCATGAGCGCCAGCCCGTCGGCGTCGATCATCCTCCGACCGCGCGGCAACTCCCCGTTCTTGCCGACGGCCGAGATCTTCTCTCCCATGATGGACACCCCTCCATGGAACTCTCCGTTGTGAGTCACCACTCGGGCGTTGCGGATCACCAGGTCAGCCTTCATGCCACTCCTTCTATTCGTTCGATCCTCTTGCGTATCCCGTCCCACTGCGAGGCGCCCGCCGTAACCGGCGCACGGGCGCCCAGGCCCCTGGCCCAGGAGGTTATGTGCCCCAACTCGGCGGCTCTGTCCAGGTCCACGCCTCCCGGCGGCGCCGCCAGGTCCATGACCAGGCTCCCGGAGGGCAGGGCATCCAGCACATCCTTTTCCACAACCGGGACGGGGACCGTGGAGAGGAGCATGTCAAGGCGGTGAGCATGCTGCGGAAGCTGATCCAGGGGCACCGCTTCGGCGCCGGTCACCTCAGCCTCCGCCCGCTGGACGGGGTTGCGGGCCGCCACCAGGACCTCGGCGCCCAGGAGCACCAGGGTGCGGGTGAGGAGGGATCCGACGGTCCCCTGGCCGACCACTCCTATCGTCGAGCCGTGGATAGTGATCTCGGTCAACTCGATGATTCTCTGCAGGGCGCCCTCCACGATGGTGGGGCCGCGGCGCAGCATCAACTCCCGGTCCTGCTCGTACTCCACGATGCCCACTCCGGCCGCCTGGGCCTCCGCCCGGAGGCGGTGATCGGCGGTCCCCAGTATGAGGTGAGCACCGGCAGCCATCCTTCCCAGCACTTCCCGGCCGATCACGATGGGTCCGGGGGCATGGGGTGCGTAGAGAGATCCGTCCTCCGCCATTCCGGGGATGGGCAGCAGACCGTAATGGGCGTCCCGCAACACCTCGTCGGGGTCTCGGCACGGCGTCACTCCGGCGATCCCCTGCGCGGGCCAGGGAAACCCGTAGGCGCGCACCGCCGCTCCGGTGATCGCGGCCTGACGGGCTATCTCCCGCTCGCGGTGGTCGCCTCCCACCACGGCGATCACCCTTTCGCTCCAGGGAACTGTCACCTCCACCTCTTACCAGTATTCCTCGTAGTGGACGTTTGCCTTCACCCCCTGCTGGGGAAGCGTAAACCCTCGCTCGGCCAGGAGTTCGGCTACTCCGAGCGTCTCCCCGAAGACCGGTCGGCCGTCCACCCATTCAGGCACCCCGATCATCGCCGGGTTGCCGCACATGAAAACCTGCAGGCGGGAGGGGTCGAGTTCCAATCCGGTTTCCGCGGTCAGAAGGTCATCTCCGATGAGTTGCTGGATGCGCATCCTCAGAGCGCCATGGGCGTCCTGGCGGGTGACCAGGGGGAGGTAGCGATAGTTGGGAAAGCGTTCTTCCAGGGCCCGGTGGCGAGCCACGTATCCCAGGTCCGCGGCGTAACGGCACGACACGACCGACACCACCCGTCCCTGATGTCCCTTTCGAAACAGCTCCACCACCATGGCGTTGTGGGGCGCCTCCCCTGTCCCGGTGGCCAGGAAGAGCACATCGGAGAAGGGATCGGTCACCGTGGAAAGGGTGTAGCGGCCGGCCATCCGGGGACCGAGGTAAATCCGGTCCCCCTCGTGCTTGAGGGCCAGTCGCGGCGTCAGGGCCGGCAGGCGGTCGACAGTGGGAGGGACCAACACGACGTAGAACTCAAGGGACCCTTCGTATGCGGGATCGGTGAGGTACCCTCGGGCGTCGAAGATCCGGGATGAGATGGAGTAGGACCTTCTCACCAGCCGCTCCGCCCCTGCCAGGCGGTCCTCGGCCCCGTCCGCTCTCGGCTCCCAATAGCCCAGGCCGAGAGTGGCGTACTGTCCCGGCACCAGGGGCGAGTCGCGCTGGTCGGGCCGTACCCTGACTATCCACAGGTCGGGGTTTATCCGGCGGAACCAGGTGATTGTGGCGTTGTAGTAACGACTCTCCAGGTCGAAGAGGTGCCCGGCCTGGACCGTGGTGACGGACGGGGCGGCAGGCGGCAGGGAAGGAAAGTGCCGGGACCGCATTCTCTCCCAGGCTTGATCGGCAGGAACGGTGACCACTCCCTCCAGATGCTCTTCGGCGCCCTGTTGGTGGAGGAGCAGGTGAATGGGGAGAGCGCCCTTCTCCACCTCTATGCCTGAATGGTCGAGCACCTGAGAAGCCGATGAGTCGGGTTCCGAGAGGAGAACGTTGTCGAATTGGAGGTCCGGCGTTTGACGACTGTCGAAGGCCACCATCGGGTAGCTATGCAGGTCATAGACCCGGGTGGGCCGGGCCCTCCAGAAGACCGTGATCTGGCGTTGGGCCTCCAGGCGCCGGACCATTCGTCTGGCCAGAAAGGACATCTTTCCGAACTCGGTGTGATGAATGCACAGGACCACCTTGGCTCCCTGCGCCAGAAGTTCGAAGGTCCACTCCACCGGTTCGTCGCCTTCGCCTATCACAACCACGTCTCCGGGAGGCCCCTCTATCTGGTCGGGATGCGTGTGGGCCCGGTGAGCGACCGAGGGATCTACCGAGATTCGGGGAGAACGCTGCTTGAGCGGGGGATAGGACAATCCCAACACCACTGACCGAGCGGCGACCGGGCCGGTGGAGGTCTCCACTACCAGCAGGGGTCCCGGAGCCTGCCGAACCCTGCGGGCGACAGTGTCGTAGCGCACCGTTACCCCCGGCGCCTCGAAGCGACTGGGGTAAACCTGGGGATCGGAAGGGGAGAGCACCAGCACCCGTTCCAGGCCGCCGGCGGCGGCTTCCGACGCCAGGGACAGGCCGGCCAGCCGGTCACCTATGACTACGATCTCCCAGACGAAGGAGGGCTGCGGGGTGTCGGGCGTGTCTGTTGGGACGATGCTGTAAAGGCTATCGGGATCCGCTGTAAGGTGTTCGGCCTAAATTTAGGTGCGAAGGCCCGAAAAAGGAGCAGTGTCGTGCCGGTCGTCACCGTGGAGATGTGGGAAGGAAGGACCGTCGAGCAGAAGCGTCGGCTGGTCAAGGCCATTACCGAGGCAATGGTGGAACACGCCGATGCCCGACCCGACGCCCTGCATGTGATCATCCACGACGTTCCACGGGAGAGTTGGGGATTGGCCGGGGTTCTCGGTCCGGACCGCACCGACGTATGAGCGTTGCGGTCGGCCTGGACGCGCTTGCCCCCGATTCGGCGGCGCTCCTGGTCATCGACATGCAGAACGCCTTCTGCCACCCGGAGGGCACCCTGGGAGAGTCAGGGGTGGACGTGGGTCCGGTCCAAGAGGTCTATGAACCCATAGGCGGCCTGGTCGAGGCGTTCAGAGGATCCGGGATCCCGGTCATCTGGACTGTCCAAGAACATCTTCAACCGGACCGGAGCCGCCAACAGAAACGCCTGCCATCCCACACCGAGCGTCGTTCGAGGGTGGCGGCCCTGGCCGGCACCTGGGACGCGGAGATCGTTGAGGAATTGGCCGGATGGGCGGATGAACCGACCATGGTGGTGCGCAAGCACCGGTTCGGGGCGTTTTACGAGACGCGTCTTCAAACGCTGCTGGGGATGCTGGGGGTGCGAACCCTGTTCATCGCGGGGGTTACTCTCAACGCCTGCGTCGAGACCACCATACGGGAGGCCTACCTGCGGGACTATGACGTGGTGGCGGTCACCGACTGCATCGCCGGAGTGCGGCCGCAATGGGAGCCCTCGGCCCTGGAGGTCTGGGCACAGTACCTGGCTCACCTGGCTACCTCCCGGGAGGTGACCGACTGGCTGGCCGAGAGCCGCCGGCCCGTGGTCAGGGGGATCCGGCACGTGTTGTTGGAGACCACCGACCTGGACGCCGCGGAGCGCTTCTACGTGGACCTCCTGGGATTCAAGGTGAGGAACCGCACTCCGTTCCGCGACGGCAGAAGATTCATCAGCACCGAGGAGGGCCTGGGACTGACCGAGGGGGGCGCAGGCAAGGGTGGACAGGTGGATCACATCGCCTTCGAGGTTGACGGCGTTGCGGAGTGGGAGCGGGTGGTAGCCGACGCCGGGCACCCGATCGTCCGTCCGCTCGGCCCCGGGCCCTACGGCCTAACCGTGTACGTGGCAGACCCTGACGGCAACGAGATCGAACTCTACGAGACGGAGGGTCCGTGAAGATAACCGCTGCCACCGTGTACATAGTGGCGCTGCCCACTCGACGCCACCACTCGTGGGCCTCCAAGATGACCGCTCCGATCGGTCGTCATGCCATCCTCCGGCTGCGGACCGACGAGGGACTTGAGGGATGGGGGGAGGCGCCCGCCGGCATCACCTGGGGCGGGTCGGCGATGCGGTACTACGGCGAGTCGCCCGAGACGGTGCGGATCGTGGCCCTCGACTACCTGCTTCCGGCCGTGGGGGGCTGCGACCCGCGTGAGATCGCGGTGGTCCACGCCCGGATGGACAGAGCCGTGAAGGGCCACCCCTATGCAAAGGCGATGATCGACATGGCCAGCCACGACCTGGCAGGACGGGCCATGGGCGTGGGAGTCTCAACCCTCCTCGGGGGATCTCACCGTCGAGGGATAGAGTTGGCCCACTCATTGGGGATAATGCCGATTGAACGCTGCCTGGAGGAGGCGGAGCAGGCGGTTTCGGAGGGCGCCCTCACCATCAAGTGCAAGACCGGCCTGGACCCCTTCCGGGATGTGGAGTTGGTGCGTCGCCTGCGGGAGTTGGTGGGCCCCGGGATCAAGATCAGGGTTGACGGCAACGAGGGGTATTCCCATGTCGCCGAGGCGGTGAGGGTAACCCGCGCCCAGGAGGAATATGACATCATGCTGTGCGAGCAACCGGTGGCCGGCGCTGAGGGCCTGGCGGCGGTGGCCCAAAGGATCGAGGCGCCGGTGATGGCCGATGAGTCGGCTTGGACCGTCGAGGACATCTGGGAGTTGGCCGACTTGGGCGCTGCCGACTACATCTCGTGCTACGTCACCAAGCCGGGAGGGCTGTTCCGCGCCCGCCAGCAGGCCGAGACCGCCCGTCGCCTGGGGATGCTGTGCGACATAGGAGGCTCGATTGAGACCGGGATCGGCAACGCCGCAAACCTGGCTCTGGGAGCGGCGGTGGAGAACGCCTCCCTTCCCAGCGTTTGTCCGGTATCCGGCCCGGAGGGCAGTGCCCGCCCGGAGATAGCGGGCATCTACTACACCGACGACTTGATCTCAGCCCCCTTCCGTTTCGAGGACGGTCGGGTGTCGGTCCCCGAAGGTCCGGGGCTGGGGGTGGAAGTCGAAGTGGCCAAGGTGGAGAAGTACTCGGTGGCGGAGGCGGTCAGCCTCGACCTGGGTGAGGATGGGTGAGAGAGGTCCATGACCCGGGTAGTCGTTATGGGGGGCGGAGCGGGAGGCATGGCGGCGACAGTCGACCTGACCCTGCGGGGATTCGATGTGGTCTGGTGGCGACGCACCGTCCCGAAAGAGCCGCCCACCGGGTTCCGGCTTGCCTACCGGGGCGTGTGCGGGGACGGTGCGATGCCCGTGACATGCACCGACGATCTGGCCCCGAGCCTTGCCGGAGCGGGAGGCGTGCTCGTGTGCCTGCCATCCACCGCCCATCGGCACATAGCCCGACTCCTGGCCGAGGCCGGTTGTACGGCGCCGGTGGTGCTGGCCCCCGGCCACCTGGGCGGCGCCCTGGAGGTGGCCAAGGTGTGGCGCGACGCCGGGATGGAAGGCGTGCCTCCTCTGGCGGAGTGTTCCACGCTTCCCTACACGGTGCGGGCCTTCCCGGTGGACGCTGACGCAGGTGGGGACGGCCGGGCAGCGCAATGGGGAGTGAACATCACGGGTGCCGCCGCCCGGGTGCCGGTTGCCTGCCTCCCCGGGGGCGAGGCGGCTCTCCGGTTGGCCGGGCGGCTTTACCCCGGAGCCGTCACCCTGCCCGATGTCCTGGCGGTGGGACTGGCGGAGGTCAATATGGTTCTCCACCCTCCCGGAGCGGTTCTGGGAGCGGCCTGGGTAGAGGCCACGGGCGGGGACTTCCGCTTCTACGTGGACGGTATGACCCGGGGAGTGGCCTCGGTGATGGGGCGCCTTGACTCTGAGCGCCTGGCGGTGGCCGAGGCCTTCGGATACCGCCTGGGGTCTCTGATGGAGGAGATGTCGGCGATCGGCACGGTGGAACCGGACGCCGACCTGGGGGACATACAGAGCGCCATTTCCAGTGGGAGCGCCAACGCCCGGATAATGGCGCCTGACTCTCTGGGCCACCGGTACTACACCGAGGACTTCGGGTATGGACTGTTGCCTCTGGTGGAGTTGGCCAAGGTGGCGGGGGTGGCTACCCCGGTGGCTCAAGCGCTGCTCAATCTGGCCTCAGCGGCAGGCTTGGAAGAGGCGATAGCCGGAGGCCGCACCCTGGAGCGGCTGGACCTGGAGGGTCTCTCGACCGACGAGATCATCGCCCGGATCCGGCCATAGCCGCGACGACGCCCGTCCGCCGAAGCCTGCCTCGCTCTGGGACCTGACCCTCCAGCCCTGGAATCGGTCGGAGGTTTCGTCCCCGTTCGGGTTGCGGGCAGGGACTAGTTGGCGATCATCCTATGTGATCCCTTCCAGAGTCGCTCAGGGGGCCCAGTGCAAGATCCCGCCTACTAAGCGGTAGGGCTCTCCTCCATGCGTCGCCCGATGGCGTCCCGCCAGGTGCGGGAGGCCACCGCCAGGCTGACGGCGCCGCGCACCCCGCCGCTCTCGAGGGAGATCTCCCGGCCGCCGAAGGTGCCGATCTGGGAGGCCGGAAGACCGTGTCGGGCGGTGATGGCGGTCAAGTGAGGAACGTCCCGCGGGGCCACCGCGGCCAGAAGCCTGTTCGGATCCTCGCTGAAGAGGCTGCGCCAGTCCCGGAAGGTAACGTTCACTCCCACCTGCGAGGCGATGGCTATCTCGGCCGCGGCCAGAGCCAGGCCGCCGTCTGAGATGTCATGCAGTACGGGCGTCACGCCTCCTTGCACCAGGTCCAGAGAGGTCTCGATCGCTGCCCGGCAGAGGGCGAAGTCGGCGGCGGAGGGGCGACCCCCCAGGTGACCGAAGGCGATCTTGGCGAAAGAACTTCCCGCCAGGTTTACCGCGTTACCCAGTCCCAGCAGCCACAGTTCCATGCCTTCTTCGGCCCGGTCCATGCCTGGAGGGAACTCGGGGGCCGGATCGGCGACTCCAACCACCCCCACCACCGGGGTGGGATGGATGGGATACCCGTCGACTTCGTTGTGGAAGGAGACGTTGCCTGAAACCACCGGAAGGCCCAGCAGTTCGCAGGCTTCGGCCAGACCTTCCACCGTCTCGCGAAACTGCCACATCACATCCGGGCTGTCGGGGCTCCCGAAGTTGAGATTGTCCACCACCGCCTTGGGTCGGGCGCCGGAGATGGCCACGTTCAGCGCCGCTTCGCAGACTAGCCTTCCCGCTCCGCGGCGAGGGTCGAGGTAACAGAGTCTCCCGTTGCCATCCGTGGACACGGCTACCGACTTGGAGGTGCCGGGGATCTGCACCAGGGCATGGTTCTGTCCCGGGCCGACCGTCACGTCCTCCCGTGGTTTGGTGGGGTACTGCTCGTATATCCAGCGCTTGGAAGCCAGGTGGGGGTCGTCCAGTAGGTCCAGGAGGGCACCTCCCAATGCCGGCCTTCGTAAGAACCGGATGCTGTTGGACCAGAGGTTCTCCATCCATCCCGGCTCCCCGATCTGATGGTGATCGACCACGGCTCCCTCGGCCAAGGACCGGATCGGCGCCTCCATCACCACCTCGCCCCGGCTCATGACCCGGAGCGTCTTCGAAGAGACGACTCTCCCGATCACCGAAGCCTCCACCCCCCGTCCGCGGGCGGTCTCCAGCACCTCATCCACCGAGCCGGGTTCTGCAAACGCCAGCATCCTCTCCTCCGTCTCCGCAGTCAGCACACCGGCGGCGTCGATCTCCTCGGGCCGGACGTGTACGGCGGACAGGTCGAGGTCGATCCCGACGTCCGAACGGGAAGCCGGCTCCGTCACCGCGCTGGCCAGTCCGGCGCCCCCCAGGTCCTGGAGACCCTTGACCAGGCCGAGGCGGGCCAGTTCCAGGCACACCTCCAGCAGTCGACTCGCCAGTTCTGGATCCCCCTCCGGGATGATCTGAGGGGAGGAGTCGGCGAGACTGCGTGCGCCGGTGGTGGCGAGAGTCGCCACCCCTCCGACGCCGTCCGGCCCGGTTGGGGAGCCCAGCAAAACCAGCCTGGTTCCTTCGTCTCCGGCCCTTCCCAACACCAGTTCCTCCCGCCGGAGGATCCCCACGCACATCACGTTCACCAGGGGATTGTTGAAATAGCTTTCCGAGAAGGCCACCTCGCCGCCCACGATCGGAACCCCCACATCCCTGCCGTATCCGGCCATCGCTCCCACCACTTCCCGCAGTCTGAGCCGGCTCTCCGGTTCGCTCAGAGGCCCGAAGCGGATCTGATTCAACAGGGCCACCGGCCGGGCCCCCATGGCCGCCACGTCCCTGAGAACTCCTCCCACTCCCGTGGAGGCGCCCCGGCGGGAGTCCACGTTGGAAGCGTGATTGTGGCTCTCGATCCGCAGGGCCAGCAGCCATCCGTCACCCAGGTCTATCACCCCTGCGTTCTCTCCAGGCCCGACCACCACCCACGGGGCGACGGATGTGAGCCGGCGCAGGTAGGGACCCGAGGACTTGTACGAGCGGGCTTCCGACCACATTCCTGCGTACACTGCCAACTCCACCGCGGAGGGGGCGCGACCCAGGTCGCGACGGATCGCCTCCAAGTCGGGGTCCGTCAGTCCCAGAAGTTGATGGAGGGGCGCCGGCGCTTGGCTCTCGGCCTCCCCCGGATCGGCGACCGTAGACCCGGGCGCCTCTGGGCCTTCTGTCACGTTGGTTGGTCTCTTACCGTTGACACGCCCCCTTACGATAGTTTGGGGCGCAGACTGTAGGCGGGGTGGTGTGTGTCACGCTCTTCGCGAGGGAGACGCCGCCGAACAGTATCGCCTGACCCTGTCAACCATTCGAAATGTGCCTCTAAAGGTAAACTGCCCGGGTGTGAAGAGAGTGGTGGTCATCAAGCATTCCGGTGCATCGGCGGGCAGACTGGGGGAACGGCTGGACCGTTCGGGAGTGGAGTGGGTGGAGATCAACGCCGCGGAGGGCGACAGCCTTCCCCGGATGGAGGAGGTCGGAGCCCTGGTCATAATGGGCGGGCGAATGGGTGCCTATGAAACAGAGGAGCACCCCTTCCTGGCCGAGGAGATGGCGATGGCGCGCCGGGCGGTGGACGGGGAGGTGCCCGTCCTGGGGATCTGTCTGGGTTCCCAACTACTGGCCGCCGCTCTGGGGGGAAGCGCCTACCTGGCGGACCGCCCGGAGGTGGGGCCCATCTCGGTCCTCCTCACCGAGCCGGGTTACCGGCACCCGGTCGTATCCAGGGTCGCCGGTCGGCGGGTGTTCTCGATGCACCAGGACACGTTCGACCCTCCCCCGGGAAGCGTGCTATTGGCCTACTCGCGGCGCTTCCCGCAGGCTTTCAGCGTCGGATCGGCATTAGGCATCCAGTTCCATCCGGAGACCCCCAACGCCGAGGCCAACGAGTGGGCCTACAACGGAGCGCGAGGCATGTTGGAACGAGCGGGCCAGACTCCTGAGGGGTTCGCGGCGGAGATGGCAGAGGCTGAAGGAGAGATAGTCGACGGCGGCCACCAACTCTTCGACGCCTGGATCGCCGGACTGGATGGCTGAATCGCCTGGCCGTGCCGTTCGATGGAGACGACATCCGCCCGGCTCGACGCGCCGGTTGCCGCCGATCGGGGAAGGGTACCCTTCTTGGGCGGGGCGCGGTGACGCCTCTGCATTGTCGAATAGGGACTTGAAAGGTTGACCTCCAGAACCGCGCTCCGTATGAAGCGGCGCAAGACGCAACGCCGGATCTGGATAGGGGTTGCCGCATTGGTGGTGTTGCTCATGGCGCTGGCGGGATGGCGCGTGTACGGGGGTTTCAGGGAGATCGCCGATCAGCCCTTTGCGCCGGATGTGGCGGGGGCGGCTTTGGAGGATCGCACTCCGGAGGAGGTCGAGGAGGGTCGTCAGGAGATAGAAGCCCAGGAAGTGCAGAACCCCGACCGCCAGGAGGAGGAGGCGACCGAGGCCGTACCGCCGCCGGAGGACCGGGAGGGGATAGCGTCGGAACCCGAAGCAGGGGATGGAGTGGCGCCGGAACCCGAAGCGGCGGCCGGGGAGGTTGCCGGAGAACCCGGGGAAGAGGAGATGCCGGAACCCCCTCCCGTTGCCCATGCCCGCAGTTCGGTGAAGGTGCCCGACGCCAGATACGACTCGGTGTTGCTGATGGGCGCCGACGCCAGCGGGTACCTGGCCGACGCCATCCTCTTTGCCTTGTTCCCCGACGACGGCTCGGCGCCGGCTCTTGTTTCCATCCCGCGAGATCTCTATCTCTACAACTTTTGCTCGAATGACTACCGGCGTGTGAACGCCAACCTGGGAGGATGCACCGGGTTCGCCAATGGTCCCGAGCTCTTGGCCCTGGCCATAGAAGACTTCACCGGTATCGCGGTGGACCACTTCGCGAAGGTGGACTTCGACGGATTCGTCGAGTTGGTGGACGGCCTGGGAGGGATCGAGATCTGCTTCGATTACCCAACCTATGACGAGAAAGCCCATCTGGACGTCACCGAGCCGGGCTGCCGCATGGCGGACGGCGCCACCGCGCTGGCCTACGCCCGGTCTCGCAATGCCCGCCACCTGGTGGATGGGGAGTGGCAGCGAGCCTGGTCTTCGGACTTCACTCGCCAGGCACACCAGCAGGAGTTGCTTCTGACGCTGGCCGGCCAGCTTCGGCTCAACTCCCCGACCGACCTGCTTTCCACCATGGACAGTCTTTCCCATACCATTCGCTTGGACAAGAGATGGTCGATCGCCCAGGCGGTGGACTGGGCGGTGCGATATCGGGATCTCGATCCCTCCTCGGTTTCCCGGCTGACTATCCCGGTGGCCGACTACACGGCTCCCTCCGGCGCTCAGGTGCTGGTCCCCACCACGTCTTTCGGCGAGGTTCTCTCCAACTGGTGAGAAACCCACCGCCGCGGGTGGTCCGGACCACTCGGCGCCGGCTCCGCTCTGAGCGTCTACCGGGCCACTAGCCTCATCCGGCTATGAACGTCGAGGGATCCCTGGGTCTGGATGGGGTTGTGAAGAGGTTTGACCACGTGTCGTGGGCGGTGGGTGACATCAGAGACGCCCTTCCGCTTGTCGAGTTGCTGGGAGGCCGTTTTTACCAGGGCGCCGATCATGCCCGCAACTCCTTCCGGTGGGTACAGTTCCGGCTTCCGCTCGGGATGTTGGAGATCATGGCCCCGCTTGGAACCGACTCCTTCCTCCACAAGTTCCTGAGGGAGCGGGGTGAGGGTCTGCACCATCTCACTTTCGAAGTCGCCGACCTGTCGGATGCGGTGCGGATCGCCGAGGAGAAGGGTTTTCGGATCACCGGACTCAACTTCAGTGAGCATTGGAGCGAGGCCTTCCTGCATCCCCGCACCACCAACGGGGTGCTCATCCAACTCGCCCAGTGGGAAGAGGACATCTGGGTCGGTTACACCCTGGAGGAGGTACTGGCCGGGCTTTCCATCGACGCCTCCTAGCTCCCGGCGATGGAGGTCCTGGCGGCGGTTCCTGTTAGGCAGGCCATTTCCCCCAAGTCCCGACTGGCGACGGTTCTCTCGCCCCGGGCCCGGCGTCTTCTGAGCCTGGAGATGGCTGCCAGGGTTGTGGGCGCCATCGAGGAGGCAGGCGCTCAACCGGTCGTGCTGGCTGCAGACCAGGTGGTCATGGAGTGGGCCTGCGAGCGTGGATGGGAGGGTATCCGGGACCGGGCGCCGTCATTGAATGCGGCTGCGGCCGGAGCTGTGGCGGAGGCCACGAGGCGCCAGGCCGGGTGGATGATCGTGCATGCCGACCTTCCTCTGTTGACCGCCGCCGACCTGGGGGACAGTCTGGCCGCGGTGGGTTCGGGACACTGGGTCCTGGCCCCCTC
This sequence comes from bacterium, assembly GCA_028819345.1. GTDB lineage: Bacteria > Actinomycetota > Acidimicrobiia > Spongiisociales > ZC4RG35 > Bin76. Next base: position 35,283 of record JAPPLW010000004.1, read on the forward strand.
CTCGGACGGCGGCACGTCGCTGATAGGGGGATCGGGTGATCCCCACTTTGACTTCGCCTACGGGGAGGGAAGTTTCCACCGGCATCTGGCCCGACTCCGCCGGCGGTCCCCGAAGGTTGTCTTCCGGCCCGGTCTGGCCTTGGATCTCGACCGCCCATCCGATCTGCAGGCGGCCCTCTCCCATCCCCGCGGCCGGTGGCTGGCGGACTGGGTGACGGAAGTGGAGGGGTAGCCAGGCCTGGGGGGCAAGGGTTGAAGTAAGCTGTGATGAGCGGCCTGGCAAGGTGGTCCAATCGGGTATCAGCAGGCCGCGCCGCCTCAGCGGAGGCGGGCTGGCAGCCATGGTCGAAAGCCATCGAGAACGCGAAATCGTCGGCAAACTGACAGGGGAATTATCGAGGTGAGCGAGCAGTTGCCTACTCCGGACCGGGCGCTGACTATCGGCGCTCATCCCGACGACGCCGAGTTCGGGGCGGGAGGCGTTCTCTCCAAGTGGTCCGACAGGGGATGCGAGGCCTCGATGTTGGTGATAACCGACGGATCGAAGGGGAGTTGGGACCCGGCCGCGGATCAGGACGATCTGGTGGAGACCCGGCGCGCCGAGCAGCACCGGTCGGCGTCCGTCCTGGGCATAACCGGGGAGGTGGTGATGTTGGGCCGGGTGGACGGGGAGTTGGAGTACGGCATGGAGCTTCGGGAGACGCTGTGCTGGTGGATCAGGCGGTTGCGTCCCAACGTGGTGATCACCCATGATCCTTGGAAGCGCTACATGCTGCATCCCGATCATCGGGTGACGGGGTTGGCAGCTACCGATGGGGTCATCGCCGCCCGAGACCATCTCTTCTTTCCGGCCCAGTTGGGCTCAGGGATCGGAAAGCACCGACCGGACGCGGTGCTCTACTGGCAGGCGGACGAGCCCGACCATCGGGAGGACATCACAGGGTATGTGGACCGGAAGGTCTCCGCTCTCCTGTGCCACTCCAGCCAAACCCAGACCACGATGGACGATGCGGGTGCCTCCGCCTCGCACCGGGAGAGGTTCGCGGCCAGGATCACCCAGCGAGCCGTGGAGATCGGAAAACCGGCGGGCCTGGCCGCGGCGGAGGCCTTCAAGCTCGTCGTGCCCTGAGGATGGCGAACCGGTCCGTGCGAGGGGCGTTCCTGGCCGCCTACCGGGCGGCCCTCCGCTCGGTGGATCCCTGCCTCGTTACCGAGAGGAACCTGTCAGGTTCCGGGGAGCGGCTGGAAGTGGGAGGCCATATGGTCGAAGCCAGGCGGGGAGTGCGGATCCTGGCGGTGGGGAAGGCGGCGCACGGCATGGCCCGCGGTGCTGCCGGGTTCCTTTCCTCCCGCCTGGTGGGCGGCTTGATCATCTCCGATCACCACCGACTCTCTCCCCATCCTCGGCTGAAGGTGATGGTCGGTGATCATCCCTACCCGGGCCGGGCCAGCCTGGCGGCGGGGCGGGCTGCGCTTTCTCTGGCAGCGGACGGGCATCCCGACGAGTTGCTTCTGGCGCTGGTGTCGGGCGGGGGATCGTCCCTGATGGAAGTCCCCGCCCCGGGGATCACCTTCGATGATCTGGCGGCGGCGGGTCGGGCGCTGGTGACCGGGGGAGTCCCCATCTCGGAGATGAACGTGGTCCGCCGGCATCTCTCTTCCATAAAGGACGGGGGGATAACCCGGATGGCCGGTGGTCGACCTCTGGCCACCCTGCTCATCTCCGATGTGGTGGACGGTCCCGCCTCGGCGGTGGCCTCCGGTCCCACGCTGGCGGACGGAACAACTGCTGAGGATGCCCGGGCGGTGCTGGCCGCCTACCGGCTGGAGGAGAGGGTGCCGCCCTCCGTGACGGCCTATCTCGGGTCCTCCCGTCCGGTGGCCCGATCTTCGGTTCGGCGCCCGCACCGGGTGATAGCGGACGGGTTGGAAGCGGCGCGGGCGGCCTGCGTCGAACTGGGGGCCCGCGGGATTCCGGCCGTGATCGTGACGTCCCCGGTGGTGGGGGAGGCGGCGCCAGCCGCCCGGGAGGCGATGGAAAAGGCCGTGGCGGGTCAGGTGCGCGTCTACTGGGGGGAAACCACGGTGAGGATCGACGTCTCGGCGCCTGGACGGGGAGGGCGGAACCAGCACGCCGCCCTGGTGGCCGCCGGGAGGCTGGCCGAGCGGGGACGGGGGGTCTTCGGAGGCTTCGCAACCGACGGCGTGGACGGCGACAGCGACGCCGCCGGGGGTTTGGTGGACTCCGGGACCATCGAGCGGGGCAGAGCCGCCGGCCTCGATTGGCGGGAACACCTCCGCCGTTACGACTCCTCTTCCTTTCTGGCCTCTTCGGGCGACCTGGTTGTCACCGGGCCCACCGGCGTCAACGTGGGCGACCTGTGGTTGGTGGCAGGATGAGCAGGGACGACCGGTCGGAGCCAGGTCGTAAGATGGGGCGGAGATGAACCTTAACAGGTCGGCGGAGCTATTCGAGCGGGCCAGGAGAGTGCTGGCCGGAGGGGTTTCCAGTCAGTTCCGGTCGCACGACCATCCCCATCCCATGTTCTATGAGTCGGGTCGGGGAACCCGGATCACCGACGTGGATGGGAACACTTTCCTGGACTTCACCCTCAGCCAGGGTCCCCTGATTCTCGGCCACTCCCGGCCCGAGGTGGTGGAGGCTGTGGCCAGGGCGACCGCCTCCGGGCAGATCTTCGCCGGACAGCACCTTGCCGAGGTGGAATTGGCCGAGACGGTCGGGCGGTTGGTTCCCTGCGCCGATCTGGTGCGGTTCAGCCTTAGCGGCTCGGAGGCGGTGCACGCCGCCATCCGGGCGGCGCGGGTGCACACGGGGAGGGAGCGCTTCTTGAAGTTCGAAGGCCACTATCACGGCTGGTTCGACAATGTGGCGGTGAGTGTCTCCGCCCCCTCTGCGGACGCGCTCGGCTCCCGGCTGCGCCCGCGGCCGCTGCCCTGGACGGAAGGCCGTCCGGTCTCCTCGGACGCCGAAGTGACCACTGCCTGCTGGAACGACCTGGACGCAGTGGAGAGAGCCCTGGCCTCCGATCCGGACGGGATAGCAGCGGTGATCACCGAGCCGGTGATGTGCAACAGCGGCTGCATCCTTCCCGTCGGGGGATTCCTGGAGGGCCTGCGTTCTCTTTGCTCTTCTTATGGAGCGCTTCTGATCTTCGATGAGGTCATCACCGGATTCCGGCTGGGAATGGCCGGCGCTCAAGGGCATTTCGGGGTGGTTCCCGACCTCGCCACCTTCGGCAAGGCCATGGCCAACGGGTTTCCGATCAGCGCGCTGGCGGGGAGAGCCGAGATCATGACGCACGTTGCCGAGGGGAGGGCTCTGCATGCCGGGACCATGAACACTTCTAATCCCACCGTGGCGGCTGCGGCGGCCACCCTGGCCATCCTGGAGAGAGAAAGGGTTCACGAACACCTTTACCTCCTGGGCGCCGAGCTCATGGAAGGTCTCCGGCGGGTCTCCGCGGAGGCGGGGCAGCCTCTTCGAGTGGAGGGTCCCGGCCCCATGTTCCACGCCGGATTCACGGCCGCCGAGCGCATCCGGGACTATCGGGATACCCTCTCCTACGATACGGCCCGCTATGGGCGCTTCGTGGCAGGGATGCACCGACGGGGCATAAGACTGATCGGAAGGGGCCTCTGGTACCTGTCGGCGGCCCACACCACGGACGATGTGGATGCGGCCCTCGCTGCGGCTGCCGAGGCGCTTTCGGAGATCTGAGAACCACGGAGGCTGGCAAATGGCATCTGAGAAGGATATGGAAGGTCACGGGGATGGCGCCGAGAACCCCGATCATCACGGCTCGGGGCATTATCACGGGCATGAACACGAGGGATGGTGGCACCAGGTCCGGTACCTGCGGCATGCCCCCCAACTCTGGACGTCGCCCATCAACGTGGCAGTGGTGGGTTTGATCGACCCGCGCGAGGGGGAGACGATGTTGGACGTGGGGGCGGGAATGGGCCCGGCGGTCCTGGCCGCCGCCCGGAGGGTGGGCAACGGCAGGGTCATTGCCTTGGACCCTTCGCCGCTGATGAGAGGGATCATGAGGTTTCGCCGCCGGACGGCGGGATTGGTGGATCGCCTGTCAATCATGAAGGGCAAGGCCGAGGAGATCCCTCTCGAAGCCGCCTCGGTGAACGGCGCCTGGTCCATAAACTGCGTCCACCACTGGGGCGACGATCAAGTTGCATGTACGGAGTTGGGGAGGGTGATGAGGCCGGACGGACGCCTCCTGCTCTTGGACGAGCAGTTCAGTGATCCCGACCATCCCCGGCATGAGTCCTACGACGACACCCGGCACGGTGAGCCGGGCTTCTTCCACGAGATAGACACCGATCGCCTCGGTGGCCTGTTGGAGCAGGCGGGCTTCCGGATCGAACGAGCTGGTGACGAACGCTTGGACGGGGTCCCGGTGAGGCTGATCCGGGCCGTTCGCCTGTCGGGCCACCCCGGCTCGTAGCCACCGGTGAAGTAGCTCGCCCGGGCCTGGGTCTCCCCGAGGAGCAGCGCGGTGGATTTGCCTGAACGGCGGGTACTGTTTCCCCATGAGGTAATGACTTACGAATCTCTGGTTGAGGCTTTCCGGTGGGAGATCCCCGATAGTTTCAACCTGGGAGTGGCATGCGCCGACCATCAGGATCCCGACGCCCTTGCTCTGGTGGCGGAGCATCGGTCGGGGAGGATCTCCCGGCACACCTTTGGAGAGTTGGCCGAAGGTTCGGACCGGCTCGCCGGCGGTCTGGCTCGGCAGGGGATCAAAAGGGGTGATCGAGTGGCGATCGTGGCGCCGCAATCGGTCGAGGTCGGCCTGGCCCATCTCGCTCTGTGGAAACTGGGGGCAGTGTCGCTCCCGCTGGCCTCCCTGTTCGGGCCGGACGCCATTTCCTACCGGCTCTCAGATTCGGGAGCCAAGGCGGCCATCGTCCACCCTGCCAACCGGGCGAAGGTGAACGAGGCTGCGCCCCGCTTGCCGGTGATCGAAACCGGCCCGGAGTTCGACGCCCTCTGTTCCGGTCCGGCACTTGATCTGGCGCCGGACACCGCCGCAGAGGATCCGGCCTACCTGATATACACCTCCGGCACCACCGGACCCCCCAAGGGTGCGCTCCATGCCCACCGGTCCCTCTTCGGGCATCTACCTGCCTTCGAGTGTTACTACGAGTTCGCTCCCCGCCCCGGCGATCTGATCTGGACGCCGGCCGACTGGGCGTGGATGGGCGGCCTGATGGATGTGCTGATCCCCGCCTGGTATTACGGGATGGCAGTGCTAACCGTCGAGGCGGACTTTGATCCTGCCGGTTCCTTCGATCTGATGGCGGAGCACGGCGTGACCCTCGCCTTCCTCCCGCCCACCGCCCTGAAGATGATGCGGGCGTCGGGCGCCGGTTGTTCCGATCTGTCGCTCCGGGCCATCTTCACCGCTGGGGAACCGCTGGGATCTGAGGTGCTGGATTGGGCGAAGCGAAACCTCGGGTGCCGCATCAACGAGGGCTATGGGCAGACTGAGGCCAACCTGGTGGTGGGCAACTGCGCATCGGTGTGGCCGGTGCGCCCCGGGTCGATGGGTCGGGCGATCCCCGGCCATGAAGTGGCAATCCAGGACGAGAACGGTAACCGGCTCATTGATGAGGAGGGAGAGATATGCGTGCGCGCCCCCGACCCGGTGATGATGCTCGGCTACTGGAACCGACCGGAGTCCACTGCAGAGAAGTTCCGGGACGGGTGGCTTCTCACGGGCGACCTGGGTGTCGAGGACTCCGACGGGTACCTCTGGTTCCGCAGCCGGAAGGACGATGTGATCACCTCGATGGGGTACCGGATCGGTCCGGGAGAGATCGAGGAGTGCCTCATGGGCCACCCGGCGGTGGCGATGTGCGCGGTGGTGGGGGTTCCCGATGAGATCCGGGGCCATGTCCCCGCAGCTTTCGTGGTGCCGCGCTCGGGCATCGCACCGTCGGAGGAACTGGCTGCAGAACTACAGCAGCATGTCCGCACCCGGCTGGCCGCCCACGAGACCCCTCGCCGGGTGACCTTTCTCGACGAACTCCCCCGGACCACCACGGGCAAGATCATGCGCCGGGTTCTCCGTCCTTCCTGAGGCGCGGGCAACCTCGCCCGGTTGAGAGGGCGCGAAGAGACGGCACAGAGTCTCAACACCCCCATGTCCGGGAGCCGTCGAGTCAAAGGCTGATGGGGCCCGGCCGCAGCACCTTGGGCTGGCGGTTGGCCAACGCCTCTATAACCGTGGAGGCCACGCCTCCCGGACACAAACCCGGCAGATAGAGTTCTATCCGGTCGCCGAAGACGTCCCGGGCTTCCACGTGCGAGTGGGCCGGGGAATCCCCCGACCGGTTGGCGGATGTGACGGCGAGCGGTCCGCACAGGTTCAGCAGTTCCAGGGCGACCGGATGATCCGGCATCCGGAGTCCCACGGTCGTCGGGCCGTCTTCCTCCGTGGAGCCTTTGGAAGATACGACCAGGGTCAGCGGGCCCGGCCAATGGGCGTCGGCCAACTCTCGAGCGACCCGGGGAAACAATGCCATTTCCATGGCGTCGGCCACAGATCCCACCAGCACGGCGATCGCCTTATCCGGGGGGCGTCCCTTCACTGCGAAGAGTTCCTGCTGGGCCGAGAGGTGGGTGGCCAGCCCGTAGACGGTATCGGTGGGCACGCCCACCACCTTCCCCTCTGCGAGCAGGGCGCGGGCGCGGTCCAGCAGCCGGGTTGTCACGGTTCGATCGGCCCTCCCCACACGAACCGGGAACGACCGGCAAGGTCGTTGTGGATCTTGGCGGCGATGCCTCCGGCCCGAAAGGCCTCCTGCACCTCTTCGGCCTGGGTCTCCCCGATTTCGACGGCGACGGTTCCTGACGGTCTCAGCCAATCGCCAACCTCGGCAGCCAGTCGCTCCAGTATCTCGGTGCCCCGAGGGCCCGCCACCAGGGCCCCGTAGGGTTCGGTTCTCACCTCGGCCGGAAGACCGGACCACTCCGACTCAGCAACGTAGGGCGGATTGGAGACCACTATGTCCACCTCGCCCCGCAGGGAACACGGCACGGCGTCAAAGAGATCGCCCTCCCGGACGTCGATCCGCCCCGCCTCCCAGTGATTGTCCCTGATGTTCTCCCGGGCCAACTCCACGGCTGCCGGAGAGATGTCGGTTGCTATCACCTCCGCTCGTGGATAGGTGTGCGCCAGCGCCAGGGCCAGGGCGCCCGAGCCGGTTCCGATATCCACGATCACCGACGCCAGAGAAGCCGGGACCAACCGGGTGACCAGTTCCCACAGCTGCTCGGTCTCGGGTCTGGGTATCAGCGCCCTCTCGTCCACGGCCACTCGTACCGGGCCAAAGTCCACGTACCCCTCCAGGTATTGGAGCGGGACCCCCGATTGGCGTTTTCTGATCAGCGTCTCGGTCGCCGCCGCGATGGGTGGGGGCAGGGGCCGGTCGGCCTCCACGCGGTCCTCTGTGAGAGTCTCGATCAGACGCCGCACCTCGTGGTAGGGGATCCGACTGCGGCGGGAGATCTGGAGGGGAGAGAGAGCCAGGGGAGCCATCGGGGCCGAAAGGGTCACTCCGTGGGTGACGCCGAGAGTGAGGAGACCAGTCTCTCGGACCGGTCCCGGGCCGCCAACTCGCCGGTTATCTGGTCGATCTCCCCTTCGAGCACCCTGTCGAGCGACTTCAGGACAAGCCCGATCCGATGGTCGGTCACCCGGTTCTCCCGGAAGTTGTAGGTGCGGATCTTCTCGGATCGGTCGCCACCCCCCACCTGGGACCGTCTCTGGCCGGCGATGCCGGCTCGGCGACGCTCGATCTCCAACTGGTACAGCCGGGCGCGCAGCACGCGGAAGGCCTTCTCTTTGTTCTGGAACTGGCTTTTCTGGTCCTGGCAACTCACCACCAGACCGGTGGGGAGATGGGTGATGCGGACCGCCGAGTCCGTGGTGTTGACCGACTGGCCGCCGGGGCCGGAGGAGCGGAACACGTCCACCCGGACTTCATCGGGGCTCACCTCCACCTCCACCTCGTCAGCCTCCGGCAGAACGGCAACGGTGGCCGTTGAGGTGTGGACCCGCCCCTGCGACTCGGTCCTGGGCACCCGCTGCACGCGGTGCACGCCGCCTTCATAACGAAGCATTCCATACGATCCGCGACCCTTGACGGCGAAGGAGATCTTGCTGTATCCGCCCACCCCGGAGGGAGAGGCGTCCATCTCCTCCGTGCGCAGACCGTGCCGGTCGGCGAACTTCTGGTACATGCGAAGCAGATCACCGGCCCAAATGGCGGCTTCGTCGCCTCCGGCCGCCGCTCTGATCTCCAGGATCACGTCCCGATGGTCGTCGGGATCGGCGGGGACCATGAGGATCTCCAACTCCTTTTCCAGGCATACGGCGTCGCGTCGCCGCTCCTCGGCCATTTCCAGCAGTTCGTCGCGGAGCCCCGGGTCGGACTGGGCCAACTCCTCGGCTTCCCCGGCCTCGTCCACGGCTGCCAGCCAGGCGCGGGCGGTCTTCACGATCGGCCAAAGCTCGGCGCGGCGCCGGCCCGCCTCGGCCAACCGCCGGTGGTCGGAGATCACATCCGGCTGTGCCATGGAACTCTCCACTTCGGCCAACTGCCGTTCCAACACGGGGATACGCTCCCGCCAAACCGGATCGGTCATCGCGCCAGGGCCTCTATGACCACCGAGGGTATGGCCCCGGTAGTCACCAGACGGTCGGATTCAGCGGCGTCCACCGCCGCCAGCAGGCTGGTCATAGCCACCTCGACCTGGTCTGGGGCGGGTTGTTTGGTGGTTAGCTTCTGCAGCCACAGTCCGGGCGCGGCAAGCCATCTGCCCAGGACATCCGATTGCTTCCTCCCGGCGAATTTCAGGATCTCGTACGCGATGGCCGCGATTACCGGGATGAGGACCACCCGGCTCAGGATCAGGACCAGCCAACCGGGGTTGCCCACCAGGGCGAAGGCCAGTATCGAGATGATCACCACCAGCAAGAGGAAGTTGGTCCCGCACCGTGGGTGCTCGGGCGGGTACTTGAGAACAGTCTCCACGGATAGAGGCTCTCCCTGCTCGTAGGCGTGGATGGTCATGTGCTCGGCGCCGTGGTAGGCGAATACTCTCTTGATGTCCGCCATCCGGCCGATCGCCCACAGATAGCCAATGAACAGGCCGAGTCGGATGACCGCTTCCAAGAACCCGAACGCCAACCCGGATTCGCCCGCCGTCAGCCGGGCGACGGTGGCGGGAACCACCATGAAAAACGCCACGAAGAAGGAGAGAGCCACCGCCATCCACACCCAGAGTTGCCAGCCGAGCGTTTCCCGGGGGCCCTCGGCTCCGTCCGGATCTTCCCCCGGTTCCTGGGCGGCGATCTCCGCGGACCAGGCCAGGGAGCGGAATCCCAGGTTGAGAGATTCAAACAGGACCAGGATGCCTCGCAGGAAGGGGACTCGAGCAGCCCAGCTTCGGGTGGAGAGGCGGGGAAGCTCCCTCCGCTCGGCCACGATCACGCCATCCGGGCGTCGAGCCGCCACAGCCCAGGCCTCCGGGGCGCGTACCATCACACCCTCGATCAGGGCTTGCCCCCCTACCGTCAGTAATTCGGATTGAGGCGCAGGGACAGGTTGGGATTCGGCCCTCAAAGCGAACAGGGGTTGGTTAGGCGCCGTCGGTCCTCAGCACCTCGGGTCCTGTTTCCGGAGTTGACTCTCCGGCGGCGGGTGTCGAAGACCCCTCGGCGTTCGCCTCCTCGGGGACAGGCGAAGGTGCTTCAGTAGGAGCCGTGGTTTTCTTGCGGTACCGCTTGGAGCGGACTTCGGCCGCTTTTCCGTAGCGCCTCTGAAAGTGCTCCACCCTTCCGCCGGTGTCGACCAGCCGTTGCTCTCCGGTGTAGAAGGGGTGACACTCATTGCACAACTCCACGCTCATGGCGGGCGGCCTGGTGGTCCTGGTCACGAAACTGGCCCCGCAGGAGCAGGTGACCGTGGTCAGGTCGTATTGGGGATGTATTCCTGTTTTCATACCGATCTGACTCGATCTCCGGTGTTTCTGGCCACCTCGGCCAAGAACACCTTGTTGGAAGGGGAACTCTGGAGTTTATCGATGAGCAACTCGATAGCGGCACTCGGGTCGAGCGAGAGAAGCACCCGCCGGAGTTTCCAGACCTGAGGCAGTTCGTCTACGGTGAACAGCAGTTCTTCCCGCCGGGTGCCGGACAACTCGATGTCCACCGCCGGATAGATCCGCTTGTCGGCGAGCTTCCGGTCCAGGCGCAGCTCCATGTTGCCGGTGCCCTTGAACTCCTCGAAGATCACTTCGTCCATCTTGGACCGGGTCTCCACCAGGGCGGTGCCCAGGATGGTCAGACTCCCGCCTTCCTCTATGTTGCGGGCTGCTCCGAAGAATCGCTTGGGCGGATAGAGGGCGGTGGCGTCGATTCCGCCCGAGAGCATCCGTCCCGATGCGGGGGCCGCCAGGTTGTGAGCCCGGGCCAGACGGGTTATGGAGTCCAGCAGGATCACCACGTCCAGTCCGGTCTCCACCATGCGCTTGGCGCGCTCCAAAGCGAGATCGGCGATCTGGGTGTGCTGATCGGCGGGCCGGTCGAAGGTGGAGTAGACCACGTCACCCTTGACCGATCTCTGCATGTCGGTCACCTCTTCGGGACGCTCGTCCACCAGCACCACCATCAGCCGGCACTCCGGGTTGTTGATGATTATCGACTGGGCGATCTCCTTGAGCACGGTGGTCTTACCGGCCTTGGGTGGGGAGACGATCAGTCCCCGCTGCCCCTTGCCTATCGGAGAGATGAGGTCGATGAGGCGGGCCAGGGTTCGATTGGGCATTCCCTCCAACTCCAAGCGGAGCCGCTGATCGGGGAAGAGGGGTGTCAGCCTATCGAACTTGGGGCGACGCATTGCCTCGCCGGGGTCCATCTTGTTGACATGTTCCACTCTCACCATTCCCGGGTACTTTTCCTGCGAGCGGGGAGGTCTGATCGGCCCGCCCACCAGGTCACCCTTGCGAAGCTGCATACGGCGGATAAGCCCGGCGGAGACGTAGACGTCCCTCTCTCCCGGCCCGTATCCCGACACCCGGAGGAACCCGTAGCCCTCGGGGAGGATGTCCAGCAGCCCTTCCCTCACCTCCATCTCGCTCTCGGGGATGTTGGAGTGAGAAGACTGCCGCCGGCCCCGTCCACGTCGGCGTCGACCTCCGCCGGAATGCGAAGGCCCCGGGTTCTCGGTCACTTTGAAATCAAAGTCCGGGGAGGCGCCATCCGACGGACGACGGCTGTCGCTGTCCTGGGAGGCGCCGCCCTGGGGTCGTCTGGAGGCCGGGGAAGGGGGCACCGGAGCGGGAGGGGCCTGCTGGCGTCCGCCGCTGCGCGCTCGGGACGCCTGAGGCGCCTTGCCGCCGCCCGGGTTGGTTTCGGCGCCGCTGCCTGTTATGGCCTTTATCAGCTGCTCCTTGCCCATCCCGCCGGAGTCGATGCCGATCGCCGAGGCGATTTGGCGCAGGTCATTGACCGATTTGGATAGGAGTTGTCCGTTTTCGGATTCACTGGTCATTAGAGAATTCCTCATCTTCTCGAAGTTTCCGAATTGCCTATTGCTTGCTCTGTGGAGGTATGGGGCTGTAACGCGTTACAGAAAACCGCCTTGAAGAGTTTCTTGGGTGTTCGCCGCCGGACCCAGATGGGCGGACGAACCAGACGGCACCGACTATAACAGATCGGGCGTCTATATGTCAAACTCATAAACGGGACGGCCCCGGTCCGGCCGGGGGCCACCGGTTGGCCCGGGCTAGGGGCGGGTCTCCTCCAGAACGGACAGGAGCCTGCCAAGCCGGGCGGGGATCACGGTTATCCGCTCCCGACGCCGGGAGAGGTCGGCCAGGCGGGAGGGCGGATGGGGGGAGGAGCCCACCGCCTCCGCCACCGCTTCGGGGAACTTGGCGGGATGAGCCGTGGCGATGCTAACAACTTCCTCCCCGGCGGCGCGCAATGGCTCCGCCATAGCCCAACCCAGGGCGCTGTGGGGGTCGAGCAGGAGTCCGTGCCTGTGGTGGACGGCGGCGATTACCTCGACTATGGAGCGGTCGTCCAGCCATCCCGCTTCGAAGTCATCCGACAGGCTGGAGTGAAGTTCTCTGTCGAGCCGCAGTTCGCCGCGGCTGCGGTAGGCGTCCATCATCTCCGACATCCACCCGCCCCGTCGGCAACCCAGTTCAAAAAGGTATCTCTCCAGGTTGGAGGGGATTTGAATGTCCATTGCGGGCGCGAGCGTGGGACGTACCTCTTCGATGGAGAGCACACCCTCGGAGATGAGTCGGGTCAATCCCCGGTTGTGGTTGTTGGCCACCACCAGCCGCCCGACCGGTCCACCCATCCTGCGGGCCGCCCATCCGGCCAGCACGTTGCCGAAATTGCCGGTGGGAACCGAGAAGCTGACCTCCCGGCCCAGTCGGTGTCCCACCCACAGGTAGTAGGCGATCTGGGCGAGGATCCGCGCCCAGTTGATCGAGTTGATGGCGGCCAGGGCCATCCGGCTCCGCACCTCGGCGTTGGCGAACGCCGCCTTCACCAGGTCCTGGCAGTCGTCGAAAGTCCCTTCAACCGCCACTGCGTGGACATTGGGAGACTCCACGGTCGTCATCTGCCGACGTTGGATGTCGGAGACCCGACCTTGGGGATAGAGAATCACGATGTCGATGGCCGCCCGGTCCCGGCAGGCCTCGATGGCCGCGGAGCCGGTGTCCCCGGAGGTGGCGCCCAGCACGAGAATCCGCTTTCCTTGGATTTCCAGCAGTTGATCGAACAGCCTTCCCAGCAGTTGGAGGGCATAGTCCTTGAAGGAGAGGGTCGGCCCCGAAGTCAGATCCAGAAGCCATCGCCTGTCGGCTACCTCCCGGAGTGGCGCGGGCCCCTGCGGTCCGAAGTCGGAGTAAGCCTCGGCGGCCAGTCGGGGGAGGTGCTCGGACAGCAGGCTGTCGCCCATGAAGGGGGCGGCGACGGCGGCCACCATCTCGTGATATGACGCCCCCGGGGCCAGCCGTGGAGCGTCCGGCCACCGAACGGGAACGTAGAGTCCTCCGTCGGGCGCTGGACCGGCCAACAGGATCTCATCGAAGGAGGCGGGCCCGGTTCCTCCCCGGGTCGAGACGTATCTCACAGCCGGCCCGCGCCGGCGGTGAGCTCCATCAGGGGCCGGCGCCTGCTACTCGAATGGTGGCGGCTACCTGCCTCACCACCTCCAGCCCCTCCAGGTCCTTGACGGCCGCCCGATGATCGGTCTCCCGTGCATGGTGGGTGACCAGGAGCAGCGTCGCGTAGTCTCCCCGTCCGTCCTGCCACACCGACATGATCGACACCTGGTGGATCCCGAAAACGGCCGCGATCCGGGCCAGGACTCCCGGGCGGTCCCGCACCTCCAGGCGCAGGTACCACTGGGTCTCCACCTCTGAGAAGTCCCGTATGTCCCCGTTGCCGAATCGAACCCGAGGGGCCACCTTCGTTCCCGCCAGGAATTCACGGGAGGCGAGGATCACATCTCCCAGCACCGCGGTTGCGGTTGGCTCCCCTCCCGCTCCCGGACCCAAGAACAGAAGCTCGCCGATGGAGGGCCCCTCCAGGAAGACGCCGTTGTTGGCGCCACGGATCAGCGCCAAGGGGTGGTCCAACGGCACCAGGGCGGGGTGAACCCGTACCGTCGGCCCTTGGGGTGAACTCTCCGCCACGGCCAGTAACTTGATGGTGTATCCAAGCTGGCGGGCAAACCCGAGATCCTGCGAGGTGAGGTCGGCGATTCCCTCGGTGTGGACGCGGTCGATACTCACCCATCGGCCGAAAGCCAGGCCTGCCAGGATGGCGGCCTTGGCTGCCGCATCGCTCCCGCTCACGTCGGCGGTTGGATCCGCCTCGGCGTATCCACGTCGCTGCGCATCGGCGAGGGCCTCGCCATAGGGTATGCCCTCGGAGTCCATGGCGGTAAGGATGAAATTGGTGGTCCCGTTGACGATTCCCATCACCCGCTCGATCCGCTCCCCGGCCAATGACTCCGAGAGTGGGCGGATCAGGGGTATTCCTCCGCCAACAGCCGCCTCGAAGAGTAGGGACACCCCTTTCGCCGCCGCCCGAGCGAACAACTCGGGTCCGTGGAGCGAAAGGAGCTCCTTGTTGGCGGTGATCACCGGTTTGCCCAGGTCCAGGGCGGAGAGAACCATCTCCCGGGCGGGATCGACCCCTCCCATCAACTCCACGACCAGGTCGACTTCAGGGTGAGAGACCACCAGGTCGGCGCGGTCGACGATGTACCGAGAGGGAAAGAGGCGGGGTTTGTCCAACTCCCGCACCGCAACCGCCCGCAGTCGCAGATGGATGCCCGACTTGGCGAGTATGGCTTCCCGGTCTTCGAGCAGCCGCCGGGCCAACTCTCCGCCGACCGTGCCTCCTCCCAGGATGCCTACGCCTATTTCCATAGCGGGAATGCTAGAGGCAATCAGGTACCCTTCGGCAAACGTAAGCGCCCCCTAAGACCAAGTGGTCATGGCCGGACCTCTGCCTTTTCATCTTCTTCCCATCACCTCCGAGGTGGTTGGCGGACGCCTGAAGGTAGGTGGCTGCGACCTGGTCGGCTTGGCGGAACGGTACGGGACTCCCTTGTTTGTCTATGACGAAGCGCACCTGCGCCGCCGGTGCCGGGAGGCGTCGGAGGCCTTCGGTGGGGGAGTCTCCTATGCGGCCAAGGCTTTCTTGTGCCTGGCCATGGCCAGGCTGGTGGAATCGGAGGGCCTGGGCATGGATGTGGCCACCGGAGGGGAGTTGGCGATGGCCCTGCAGGCGGGCTTCCCACCCTCCAGGCTGGTCTTCCACGGCAACAACAAGTCTGTGGAGGAACTGACCATGGCGATCGAGTCGGGCGTGGGCAGGGTGGTGGTGGACTCCTTCGACGAGATGGATCGAATCGACCGACTTCATTCCCGGATGGGATGTGCGCCAGTAGACGTCCTGATCCGGATCACGCCCGGGGTGGACGCTCACACTCATGAGTTCGTGGCAACCGGTCACGACGACACCAAGTTCGGCTTCACCGTGTCGTCGGGCGCGGCCGACCGGGCCGTGCGCAGGGCCAAGGAGTCTCCCTCCATGAACGCCCGGGGCGTGCACGCCCACATCGGCAGCCAGGTCTTCCGGCTCGAGTCGTTCCGGGAGGCCGCCCGGATCGTGTCGAGTATGGCTGCTCCCTTCGGCTTGGAGGAGTTGTCCCTAGGAGGCGGGTTGGGGGTCCCCTATGTGGAGGGAGAGTCGGCGCCGACCATCGGCGAGTGGGCCGAGGCTCTGGTGGGGGCCTGCCGGGCCGAGGGAGTCACGGGAACGATCATGGCCGAGCCGGGGAGGGCGATCGCGGCTGCGGCGGCGATCACTCTCTACCGGGTGGGGACCATCAAGGAGATTCCGGGCGTGCGCACCTACCTGGCGGTGGACGGAGGCATGAGCGACAACCCCCGGCCGGTGCTGTACGGGAGCGGCTATGAGGTGTTCCTGCCCCGGGCGGTGTGCGCCCCGAGGGAGCGGGAGGTGACGGTGGTGGGGAAGCACTGTGAGAGCGGTGATCGACTGGTTACTTCGGGCTGGCTTCCCGGAGAGGTCGAGGTGGGCGATGTTGTCGCCACCCCGGTCACCGGCGCTTACGGTCACTCGATGGGCTCGGGCTATCAGAAGGTCCCCCGGCCCCCGGTGGTCTTCGTCTCCGATGGGGAGTCCCGTCTCGTGGTGCGCCGGGAGGAGTACGACGACTTGTTCCGCCTGGAGGTGGGGTGACGGGGTCAAGCGCCCCGGGATAAGGAGAGCTAGCTGACCGCCCTTTGGGCAGGGGAGGGGTCGTGGCCCTCGGCAGCCATCCTGGTGGCCTCCACGCTGGCTTTGAGTGCGGCCAGCAGGTCGACGACCTCCCCAGGCTCGGTGGCGGCGTCCACCGAGACGACTTCCTTTCCCTCCACTTTGAGACGGGCCGCCTCCTCGATGTTCTCCCTGGTCTTGTCCTTGTAGTCATCACCCACGAAGGGGCCGCTCATCGTCTCTATGAGAAGCTTGGCCATCTCCACCTCCTCGGGGCGGATCTCTGCGTCCTCGTGTTCTTCGGGGGCGGGTATATCGCGGATTTCATCAGGCCAGAACATGGTCTCCAGCAGGAGACTCTCCTCGTGGAAGCGAAGAGTCGAGAGATGCTCCTTGCCTCGCATGGAGAAGCGGGCGACTCCCACCCTTCCCGCCGCGCGGAGCGCCTCCAGGAGGATCCGGTAAGCGCGCAGGCCGGTCTTCTCGGGCTTCAGGTAGTAGGAGGACTTGTAGTAGACGGGATCGATCTCCGTGCCTTCCACGAACCGGATCACCTCGATCAGGGGGAGGCCCTTTTTGCCCATCCCGGCCGCGGACAGCTCCGAGTCGGTGAACACCACATAGGCGCCGCGGTCCACCTCATAGCCGCGCACGATCTCGCTCCAGGCGACTTCCCGGCCGTCGGCTTCGGCCACCCTTTTGTAGCGGATAGGGCTCCGGTCGCTCTGGCGCAACTGCTTGAACTTGGGCCGCCGGTCCTCGGTGGCCGAGTAGAGGACCACCGGGATGCTCACCAAGCCAAAGGAGATGGCGCCTTTCCAAACGGGACGCATCAGACTCCTGATTGTACAGGTCTAACCGGTGGCTAGCTCCTCGGACACCAGCCGGGAGATCAGACCTCCGTCCACTTCCTGCCGATGGGCCTTCATTATGTGCCCCATCACCCTTCCCTGGGCACGGGGTTGGCCCTTCACTCCCAACAGCGCCACCGTCTCCGCCACCAGCCTGCGACTCTGCTCCTCATCCAGGTGGGCGGGCAGCCACCGGGACAGGTATTCGGCTTCGAACGAGAGCTTCTCGGACATGTCCTTACCGCGTTCTCCCAGTTCGGCGTACTCGGAGGCGGCCTTTCGCATCTTCTTCACGTACCCCCCGATCACCTGCTGGTAGAACTCGTCGTCCTCGCCGGTTCCCGAGAAACCGGGGGCGGTCCTCCGGGTCTGCACCTCTGCCTGGACCGAGCGGATTGCGTCCCGCCGGCCGCGGTCCCCCGACTTCATGGCCTTGACCAACTCGCTGCGCAGTTCGTTCTTGATGCTCATGCGATGTCGGTTCTCGGCCACCGCCTCGGTCTGTCCAGCCTGATCACGGTTCTCAGAGGTGCATCAGCCCGGCGCCGAAGGCCGCCAGTAGGTTCTCTCTGGTCAGAACCTCGAAGGGGGGTCCTGAGATAACCTGTTTCTTCCCCAAGAGGAGCACGTGGTCGGCGGTTCTTGCCTCTCCGAGGTCGTGGGTGGACACCAGGACCGCGCAACCGTGAGCCTTCTCCTCGTGAATCGTCCTGTCCACCGCTTCCGCCGAAACAACATCCAGGCCGGTGAGGGGCTCATCCAAGAGCATGATGCGGTGGTCTTGCGCGATTCCCTGCGCCATGAAGACCCGCTGGCGCTGGCCCCCGGAGAGTTCGGTGAGGTGACGGCTGGACAGGTCGGTGATGCTCATCCTCTCCATGGCCTCTTGCACCCGCGCCTTGTCATCGGTCTTCAATGGCTTGACCATGCCCCGGTTGGCGTACCGTCCCATTGCCACGACCTGGGCGACCGTCAGGGGCAGAGACTGGTTGATTTCCTTGGACTGGACCACGTAAGCAACCTGCCTTCGAGCCTTTTGCGGGGAGGCGCCCATAACGCGGATGTGGCCGCCGGTGGGATCCACCAAGCCGACCATGGAGTGAAGCAGGGTCGACTTACCGGCGCCGTTCGGGCCGATCAGGGCGGTGATCGCCCCCATCGGGGCCGTGAAGGACGAGGGCTCCAGCACCACGTTCGCACCGTAACGCAACTCCAGGCCCACAGCGTCGACGGCGTTTTCGAAGCTCTCTACCGGTGTCGTCACGAAGCGCAATCGGGGCACAGACCCTCGATCTCCAGCGAGTGGCCGGTTACCCGGTATCCGCTGGCGGCCGCTGCGCTCTCGGCCAACCGGGCGAGGCGGCGTTCGGAGTCGGGAGACAGGGAGACATCGGAGATTGCCATGCACGGCACGCACACCAGGTGATGATGATGCCCCGACAGCCACTCGGCCAGTTCGAACCGGTTGGACCGGTCGGCGCCGTGATGGAGGGTGAGCACCTGGGTGTCGGTCAAGACCCGCACGTCCCTATATATGGAGGAGTAGGGGATCCTCGGCTCCGTCACCCGATAAAGCTCCTCGACGGTGAGAGGACCCGGGGTGTTGTCCAGCGCCTCGATGAGCGCCCTGCGGTTGGTGGTGTAGCGCACCCCCTGTGAGCGGAGGCTCTTTTCCACCTTGGCGTGAAGTCCAACCATCGCGATTAATATGATAATGATTATCAAATTGTTAAAGGACACTTTAAGGCTCGACGAAGTAGCGGCGTGGACTGGTTGCTAGAGCCCTTTGAATTCGCCTTCCAGCAGCGGGCCCTCCTGGCCGGAGTGCTGGCCGGGTTGCTCACCTCGGTGGTGGGCACCTGGGTGGTGATCCGGGGGATGTCATTTATGGGAGACGCGGTGGCGCACGGGATCATTCCGGGCGTGGCCATCGCCCTGGTCCTGGGAGTCAATCCTCTGTGGGGAGCCCTGGCCGCCGGGATTGTGATGGTCTGGGGGATCAACCAGGTTCACCAGCACACCAAGCTGAGCGCCGACATCGGGATCGGACTCCTGTTCGTGGGCATGCTGTCCCTGGGGGTGGTGATCATCTCGCTGACCGCTTCCTTCTCGGTCTCGATCACCGCGGTTCTGTTCGGCGACCTTCTGGGAGTGACCACCGGCGGCATCCTGCTGCAGACCGTGAGCCTGGTGGTCGCCGCGGCGATCTCGGTGGTGATGTACCGGTCGTTCCTTGCTCTTGCCTTCAATGAAGCCAAGGCCGAGATGATGGACCTCCGGCCCCGTATGGCCCACCTGATGTTGCTGGCCCTTATCACCGGGACCATGGTGGTGCTGTTCCAGGGGGTGGGCGCCATCCTGGTGTTCGGCTTGCTGATCGGGCCTCCGGCCACCGCCATAATCCTGGTCCGCCGGGTGGTGCTGGTGATGGCGGTCTCCGCCGTGATAGCGGTCTTCTCGGTGGTGAGCGGCCTGGTGATCAGCTATCAGTTCTCGACGGCCGCCTCGGCCAGCATCGTGGTCATCTCGGTGGCCCTGTTCTTCGTCGCCCTCACGGGATCGCGGATACGCGATCACTTCCGTCGGAAGACTCCTGCCCTGGCCTGAACTCGCCCGCTACTCGGGCGACGGGCGACGGGCTTTCGCCAACACCTCGTCGATCGAGCTTCGGTCCACATCGCCCAGATTCTGGACATAGTCGTAGCCGAACCGGCCCTTGATGCACAGATGGCCGTTGGTCACGTCGTGGTCCTGGGGGGAGGTCACCTTCACGATCCGGTTGTCCTGGGTGTGCAGCTCCAGGTTGCAGCCCACCCCGCAGTAGGAGCAGACCGTCCGGGTGACCGACTGGGCGTCCGGGTTCCACATCTCCGCCCGCCGCAGTTCCCACTCGGAGCGGAACATGAGAGCGCCTGTGGGACAGACCCCGATGCAGTTGCCACAGAACACGCAGGCCCCGTCGCCCAGGGGAAGATCCATCTCGGTTGAGATCCGGGCGTCGAACCCCCGGCCGGCCACCGCAATGGCGTAGGTCCCCTGCGCGTCGATCCCGCACGCCTCCACGCATTTGTAACAGAGGATGCAGCGGGAGTAGTCGCGGACATAGAGGGTGTTGTCCACCTTGGTCGGCTGATGAACGCCTTCGGCGGTCCGGCCGTTTACCTCGCCGTGATGTCCCGGATGGCGCCGGTCCCTCTCGCCGGCAGCGCTGGGCTCCGACTGCGGGCCGTAGCGGTCCGGCTCGGCTTCGTATTGGCGCATCCACTCTCCGACCTCGTCTTCGGCCGCCGAGAGGTCGACCGAGGAGCCCAGGAATTCCAGGATCATCTTCCGGCTGTGGCGGACCCTGTCGGAGTCCGTCTTCACCACCATGCCCTCTTCGGCGATCCGTGAACATGCGGGGACCAGGGTGCGGTTGCGTTCCACCTCCACCACGCAGATCCGGCACACGTTCACCGGCGTGAGGGTCTCCAGGTAACAGAGGGTCGGCACTTCGGTGCCCATCTGGCGGCATGCCTCCAGGAGAGTGGCGCCCGGCCGGACTTCCACCGGAGCGCCATCGATGGTCAGGCGCACGGACTGTTGAGTCTCGGGTCGGGTCATTCCATGAGTCCAAGTTCGAGGGCCGAGCGCAGCGCGATGGCGGCGGTGTGCCCCAGGCCGCAGATGGATGCGTCCCTCATGGCCAGGTCGATTTCTTCGATCAGTTCCAGGTCTCCGGGCTGGGGGTCGCGCCGTATTCTCGCCAGCGCCTCTTCGACCCGTACAGTACCAACCCGGCACGGAACGCACTGTCCGCAGGTCTCGTCACGGAAGAAGGCGGCGATCCTTGCCAGGATGTCTCCGAAGTCGGTGTGCTGATCGAAGGCCATTATCACCCCCGAGCCCAGGGAGACCCCGGCTTCGGAGGCCGCCTCGAAGGTGAGGGGCATCTCCAGTAGGTCGGGAAGCACGAAGGAGCCGGCGGCTCCTCCCAGGAGTACGGCCCGCAGCCGGCGGCCCTCGGGTAATCCGCCGGCCAAGGCGATCAAATCGCCCAGAGTGGCGCCGAACTCCACCTCGTAGGTGCCCGGCCGGCGCACGGATCCCGACAGGCAGAAGAGCTTGGGCCCGGTCGACTGGGGAGTGCCCAACGAAGCGAAGTTGCTCCCCCCGTCACTGACGATATCGAGGACGTTGCAGAGCGTCTCCACGTTGTTGATGACGGTCGGTTTCCCGAACAGTCCCGAGACCGTCGGGAATGGCGGTTTGTTGCGGGGTTCTCCCCGCAGGCCTTCGATGGAGTTCATCAGGGCGGTCTCCTCGCCGCAGATGTACGCGCCCTGCCCGCGTCGGAGATCGATGTCGAAGGAGACTCCGTTTCTCATCGACTCCCCCAGGAGACCTGCCCGCCGCGCCTGGTGGATGGCTGACCGGAGGCGCCGGGTGGCCAGGGGGTACTCCCCCCTGATGTAGAGATAGCCCTGGCGTGCGCCGACCGCATAACCGGAGATGGTCATCGCCTCGATCACCGAGAAGGGATCGTCCTCCATCAGCACCCGGTCCTTGAAGGTGCCGGGCTCCGACTCGTCGGCGTTGCAGATCAGGTAGCGGACCGCGTCGGGGGAGTTGGCCACCGCCTCCCATTTGATCCAGGCGGGGAAGGCCGCCCCGCCCCGTCCGCGGAGACCGGACGCTTTGACCTCGGCCACAACCGCCGCAGGTCCCATCTCCACCGCCTCCTCCAAGGCCCTGTAGCCGCCCGCCTCCAGGTAGGAGTCGAGGGACCCGGGGTCCACCGTCCCCACCCTCCGCAGGAGCCGGAGATGCGGCTCTCCGGCCTGGGGCACAGCAAGGCTCTCTGGTTGACCGTTGGTCGAGACGATGCTCCCGTCCGGTTCCATGGGCCGCGCCTGGGGATCGATGGAGACCAGCACATGGTCTTCTTCTCCGGCCCGCTGGACGTAGGCCGCAGGGGCGCGGTCGCACTGGCCCAGGCAGGGCGAAGGCAGCCAACGGGTGTTGGGTATCCGGCCGTTGGCTTCCAGACCTTCCATCAACTCCAGGGCCCCGGCCCTGCGACAGACGATGTCGTCACAGACGTGGACAACAACCGGTGGGGAAGGGTCGACCGAGATCAGGGAATAGAAGGTGGCGACTCCCCAAGCTTCGGCTGGCGGGACCGACAGTTCCCGGCAGATGTGCATCAGCGCTCCCTCCGAGACCCAACCTATCTCGGATTGGACGGTCTCCAGGGCCGGCAGCAGGAGGTGGCGTCGATCGGCGACGCTCTGCATCCCCGTGGCGAAGATCCTGAGATTGGAGGCGGTCCGGACCCGCTGGTGGCTCTCCACCCCGGCCGGGCCGAGGACCGACTCCACCGCCTCCCGCTCGGCTGCGGTGGGTTGAGCATCTGTGAAGCGCAGGTCCATAAGGAGATCGGTGGGCGGAGGTTAGCCAACCGGAGCAGTCATCTTCTCCACTCGCACCGCGGTGGCCTTGAACTCGGCGGTGCCGCTCTTCGGATCCCACGCTTCGATGGTGAGTTGATTGATGTCGACTTCCTCAGGGAAGTGAAGGGACATGAAGACCAGCCCGGGCCGCAGGCTCCCGTCCACCCGGGCGGGAACGGTGATGGATCCTCTCCGGGACGTGACCCGTACCTCTTCTCCCTCCGAGACCCCCCACTCAGAGCAGTCCTCGGGTGAGATGTCGATGGTGCCGCCGATCCGGATCGGGGACTTCATGGAGCCGCTCTGGACCCCCGTGTTGTAGGAATCGAGGTGGCGGCCGGTGGTGAGCCGGATGGGATAGTCCTCGGTCAGGCGGTCCACCGGAGGCGCCCACTCCACCGGGGTGAAGGGTGCCAGCGGGCCGCCCGGCGGGTCTGCCCACAGGCGGGAATGGAGGAACAGCTCCCCGGGATGGTCCTCGTCGTAGCAGGGCCATTGCAACCCGTCCTCCTCCAATCGACTGTACGACATGCCCCCGTGCATGGGGGAGAGGCTGCGCATCTCGTCCCAGACCTCCTCGGCGGCCGGGCGACCCCAGTCATGGCCCATGGCGGTGGCCAGGGAGCAGATGATGTGCGAGTCGGTGCGGGCCTCGCCCGGAGGCCGGAGGGCGGGACGCACCCGCTGCACCCGTCGTTCGCTGGAAGTGACCGTGCCCTCGGCCTCGCACCAGTCGGCCGCGGCCGGGAACACCACGTCGGCCATCTGGGCGGTCCGGGTCAGGAAGATGTCC
Source organism: bacterium (assembly GCA_028819345.1). Taxonomy (GTDB): domain Bacteria; phylum Actinomycetota; class Acidimicrobiia; order Spongiisociales; family ZC4RG35; genus Bin76. The sequence goes on from JAPPLW010000004.1 coordinate 58,225, forward strand.
TGGACCACTATGAAATCCAGTCCCTCCAGGAGGCCGCGGGCCCGGTTGACGTCGGCCTCGGACTCGGCGGGATTCTCTCCGATGACATACAAGCCTCTCAGGTGTCCCTCTTCCATGGCTTCGAACATCTGGGTGAGGTGAAGTCCCTTGCGAGGCGGGACGGACGCCTGCCATGCCGCTTCGAAACGGCCCCGGATCTCGTCGGACTCGACGTCCTGGAAACCGGGGAACTTGTTGGGGATCGCCCCCATGTCGCCGCCCCCCTGCACGTTGTTCTGGCCCCGGAGGGGCACCAGGCCCGACCCGTAGCGGCCCACGTGTCCGCAGAGCAGGGCCAGGTTGATGAGAGCCAGCACATTGTCGGTGGCGTTGTGATGCTCGGTTATTCCCAGCGTCCAGCACAACTGGGCGCGATCGGCCTTTGCGTAGGTATGGGCCAGGGAGCGGATGGCTTCGGCGGGTACGCCGGTGACCTCCTCGCCGCGTTCGAGGGTCCACTCCTCCACGCTTTCGGCGTATTCGTCGAAGTTGAGGGTCGCCCGCTCGATGAACTCCCGGTTCTCCAGTCCATTTGCCAGGATCTCGCGGGCCACCGCGTTGGAGAGGGCGATGTCGGACCCGACGTCGATTCCCAGCCACAGGTCGGCCCATTCCGCGGACTCGCTCCGCCGAGGGTCCACGCAGAACAAGGTGGCGCCGCGGCGGACCGCCCGGATGATCCGGTGAAAGAAGATGGGATGTGCGGCCCGGGCGTTCGATCCCCACAGGATCACCACCTCTGCGTCATCCATCTCCTCATAGGAACTGGTTCCCCCTCCGGCTCCGAAAACCGTCGCCAGACCGGCGACGCTGGGAGCGTGTCAGGTCCGGTTACAGGAATCTACGTTGTTGGTGCTCAACACCACCCGAGCGAACTTCTGTGCCAGATAGTTGGTCTCGTTGGTGGCCTTGGAGCAGGAAAACAGCCCTATAGCCTCTCCGCCGTGAGCATCGCGCACCCCGCCCAGGCCACGGGCCGCCGCGGCCAGAGCCTCGGCCCAGGTGGCTTGTCGAAGTGCGCCGTTCTGTCGCACCAGCGGATGGGTCAGCCGGGTCTTTCTTCCCATTCTTGACTCTCCTTGACTTGAAGGGGCTGGTCCGGCCCCATGGGGGAGCATTTTAGCAATCTGTAAAGAGGGGGCTCACCGTTCGACGCGGAGAATCGAGCGGCCGCCGGGCCGATCTCAGAACAGGCCCACCACCTTACCGGACGAGTCGAGATCCACATTGAGATAGGCCGGCGCTGACGAGAGGCCGGGCATGGTGCGCACCGCGCCGACCAACGGATAGATGAACCCGGCTCCCACCGAGGCGCGCACTTCCCGGATGGGCAGCGTGTATCCCCGCGGCGCCCCCCTGAGACTGGGGTCATGGCTGATCGAGAGGTGGGTTTTGGCCATGCAGATCGGCAGGTCACCGAACCCGGCCTGCTCGTACTGGGCGAGTTGACGGTTGGCCAGGGCGGTGTACGAGACATCCGCCGCGCCGTAGACCTTCCGGGCGATGGTCGAGATCTTCTCCTTGAGGGACAGTTCATCGGGGTAGAGCAGGGAGAAGTCGCCCGGTAGGGTGCAGGCGTCCTCGACCGCCTCGGCCATCTCCAGGGCGCCCTGGCCTCCGTTGGCCCAGTGGGTGGTGGCGGCGACGGCATGGGCTCCGGCCTCGGAGGCCGCCGCCCGGAGGTATTCGATCTCCCGCTCGGTGTCGGTGGGAAACACGTTCACCGCCACCACGGCCGGCACCCCGAACTGCTTCACGTTGTTGAGGTGGGCCTGGAGGTTTGCCACGCCTTCTCCCAGCAACTCCAGGTTCTCCTCGACGTAGGCTCTGGGCAGGGGCCGCCCCGGTCTCACCGGCGGGCCTCCTCCCTGGGCTTTGAGGGCTCGGATGGTGGTGGTCAGCACCACGCAGTCCGGGACCAGCCCCGAGGTCCGGCATTTTATGTTGAAGAACTTCTCCATTCCCATGTCGGCGCCGAACCCCGACTCGGTGACCACGTAGTCGGACAGTTGGAGGGCCACCCGGTCGGCCAGCACCGAAGAATTTCCGTGGGCGATGTTGGCGAAGGGCCCGGCGTGCACGAAGACCCCCTGTCCCTCCAGGGTCTGCATCAGGGTCGGATGAAGAGCGTCCTTCATCAGCACTGTCACCGCTCCCGCCACCCCCAGGTCCTCAAGGGTGAGCGGATCCCCACCCTTGGACGTGCCGAACACGATCTTCCCGCAACGCTCCCTCAGGTTGCGGAGAGCGGAGGCGTAGTCCTGTCCGTCCACCAGCGCCAGGATGGCCATGATCTCGCTCGCTACCGTGATGTCATAGCCGGTTTCCCGCGGCAGCCCGTCGGCCCGGCCTCCCAGTCCCAGCACGATGCTGCGAAGGGCCCGGTCGTTCACGTCGACGACCCGCCGCCACAGGATGCGGTGCTGGTCGATATTCAGACGCTTCAGTCCCCTCTCCGCCAGTTTCGCGTCGCTGAGCCTCTCCTCGAAGTACCAGCGGGCGTCGATGGCGGCGGCCGCCAGGTTGTGGGCCACCCCGATGGCGTGCAGGTCACCGGTCAGGTGAAGGTTGAACTCCTCCATGGGGATCACCTGGCTGTAGCCACCTCCCGCTGCACCTCCCTTGATGCCGAAGGTGGGACCCATGCTGGGCTGGCGAATGCAGGCCATCACGTCTCGACCCCGGGCTCCCAGGCCCTGGGTCAGGCCGATGGTGGTGGTGGTCTTCCCCTCCCCGAGGGGAGTCGGAGTGATGGCGGTCACGTCCACGTAGCGGCCCCGCGGGCGGTTGCGAACCCGCTTCAGGATGTCGAGGTGCACCTTGGCCTTGTCGTGCCCGTAGGGGATCAGCTCTTCGGTTCTGATTCCCACCCGGTCGGCTATGTCGGTGATGGGAATTACCTGGGCGGCTTGGGCGATGTCCAGGTCGGAGGGGATGGGGGACGAGTTCAAGGGGCGCCTCCTGGGCTCGGGGGATTCGGTATCGCAAGTGACACCGCCGCATCGGTTTTACATAATGTTAACCCATTGGCAGGGTGTTTGGCATTCCGACGGCCCTCTTTCTGGAAGCGGGGTTGTGGAAAGGCCGCGCCGCCGACGGCGTCGGCGACCGGATTCCGGGGTGGGGAGGAAGGGTTTTGTTATGGGGGTGGGCGTTTCTAATCTTTCACATAGGCCGTGGCAGCGCTCTATTTCCTGGTGACAACCCTCTGATGGACTGGGTGGATCTGTTATTGGTGGCTGCCCGCGTGGTGGGGGTGTTCGCCCTGCTGGTGGTGCTCACCATCGTCAACATCTGGTTGGAGCGCAAGGTCGTGGCGGACATGCAGAACCGCGTGGGGCCGGCCCGGGCGGGGCCATGGGGGATACTCCAGACCCTCGCCGACGGGGTGAAGTTGTTCTTCAAGGAGCAGGTGACGCCGCGGAAGGTGGACCTGGGCGCCTACCTGCTGGCGCCTTTCCTGGCGGTGGTCCCGGCCTTCTTGATCTTCATGATGGTTCCCCTCGGTCCGGGCCTCGAGATCGCGGGTCGCCAGGTGCCGCTTCAGGGAGCGGACCTGAACATCGGGATCCTGTTCATCCTGGCGATGTCGTCGATGGCCGTGTACGCGGTGGTGCTGGCCGGGTGGTCGTCGGGGTCCAAGTACCCGTTGCTGGGAGGCGTGCGGGCCACCGCGCAGGCCATCTCCTACGAGGCGGCCATGGGTCTGGCGATGGTGGCGGTCGTGATGTTCTCCGCCACCGCTCCCGGGGCCGAGAGCGGGACCCTCTCCCTCGCCGAGATCGTGGAGCGCCAGTCGGGGACCTGGTCGGGGACGGTTGCCTTCCTCGACCCGGTGGTGAGCTTCATTCCCCGTTGGTATGTCTTCCCCCAGGTGGTGGCGTTCGTGATCTTTTTCCTGGCGGCGGTGGCGGAGACCAACCGGGCGCCGTTCGACCTGGTGGAGGCGGAGCAGGAGTTGGTGGGCGGATTCCACACCGAGTACTCGGGAATCCGCTTCGCCATGTTCTTTCTGGCCGAGTACATCAACATCCTCTCCATGTGCGCCATCGCCGCCACGCTCTTCTTTGGCGGGTGGAACGGCCCGACCTGGGAAGGAGTCGTCCCCGGGTGGGTTTCGGCCATCCTGCCCGTGGTGTGGCTGATGTTGAAGAGCTATGTGCTGGTGGTTGCGTTCTTCTGGATCAGGGCCACGCTCCCGCGGTTGCGCTACGACCAGTTGATGACCCTGGGGTGGAAGCGGTTGATACCGGCCTCGATGCTGTGGCTGGTGATCTCCACCGTGGTGATCGGGTTCCGCCAGTTCGGGCTTCCCTTTATAGGGTGAGGTGAGAAATGGGAATACTGAGAGAATTCTGGAAGGGCTTCAAGGTAACCGGCTCGATAGGGCTGCGAGGTTTCTTCGGCAAAGACATCGTCACCACCCGGTACCCCTCGGAGATGCGGGAGAAGCCCACCCGGTTCCATGGTCGCCACGTCCTTAACCGCTATCCCGACGGAATGGAGAAGTGCATCGGATGCGAACTTTGCGCGGGGGCCTGCCCGGCTCGATGCATCTACGTGCGGGGGGCGGACAACCCGCCCGATGACCCCCGGAGTCCGGGAGAGCGCTTCGGGTACGTGTATGAGATCAACATGCTGCGCTGCATCTTCTGCGGGCTGTGCGTGGAGGCCTGTCCGACGGAGGCCATCACCATGACCCACCTCTTCGAGATGTCGGTGACCAACCGCAACGACGCCATCCACACCAGGAAGGAACTGTTGATGGCGGAGGACGGGTCGGTTCCCCACATCTACCCCGAGGACCCGTTCGCCGACCTCTCCGAACTGGACGCCGCCGACGGCTGGCTGCGGGCCACTTCTCCCAGCGGCGTAGCGGCCTACGAGGGGGAGACCATGTGGCAGGCCACCCCCGGCCCGGCCTCCTGGACGCCCGAGCCCGATCAGGAGACCAGGGACTCCCAGCATGGTTGAACTGGTGATCTTCGTGCTGATGGGGGCGGGGACATTGGCCGGCGGGGTGACGGTGGTCCTGGCCCGCAACCCGGTCCGCTCCGCGTTGGGTCTCCTGGGAGCCTTGGTCTCCCTGGCTGTCATATACGTGGTCAACCTGGCCCACCTGGTGGCTGCCGTGCAGGTGGTGGTTTATGCGGGAGCGGTGTTGACTCTGTTCCTGTTCGTGATCATGTTCATCGGCGTGGACCGCGCCGAGGACACTTCCGAGACCATCCCCCTCCAGCGCAAACTGGTGGCCGGGCTCGCCACCGTGGTGGCCCTGGGAGCGGCGGTCCTGGTGTCGAGGGGCCGGTTCACCTGGACCCCCGCTTCGGGGGAGGCGGCCGAGATCCCCAACGGCACGGTTCAGGCTCTGGGAGGAGAGCTCTTCACCACCTGGGTGCTGGGAGTTGAGGTGACCGCTCTGTTGCTGACCATCGCCGCGGTGGGGGCGATCGCCCTGGCTTTCCACCGACGGTCCGCCGAGTCGCCGACGGAGGACTGATGCCCGTCGTAACCCCGGGCTGGTACATGACGCTGGCGGCCGTCCTGTTCGTCCTGGGGATGACCGGGGTCCTGATCAGACGGAACGCCCTGGTGATGTTCATGTGCGTGGAGTTGATGCTCAATGCGGTCAACCTGACCTTCGTGGCCGCCGGCCGGGCGGCGGGAGTGCTGGACGGGCAGGTGGCGGTGTTCTTCGTGCTGGTGGTGGCGGCCGCCGAGGTGGTGGTGGGCCTGGCCATCATCGTCGCCATATTCAGGAGGCGGGAGACCGCCTCCGTCGACGAGTTGGCGGCGCTCCGGGGATGATCGACCTTCCGACCGAGGCGTTGTGGTTGGTGATCGCCCTTCCCCTGGGGGGATCGCTGTTGCTGCATTTCGTCGGTCGGTGGTTGGGTGAGCCCCTGGCCGGCTACCTGGCCTGCGCCGCGTCGCTGGCCGCCTTCGGGGTGGCGGCGGTGGCCGCCGTGCCCTTCTTCACCGGGGAGGGGCATCCCTCACAGTCCCTCCTGTGGGAGTGGATGCCGGCGGTCGGCGCCTCCTTCGAGATTGTCTGGGACCCGCTGTCCGCTCTGATGACCCTGGTGGTGACCGGGGTGGGATCGCTGATTCACGTCTACTCGCTGGGATACATGCACGGAGACCCGCGCTTTCCCCGGTTCTTCGCCTATCTAAACCTGTTCACCGCCTCCATGCTCACCCTGGTGCTGGCCGGGAACTTCGCCATGCTGTTCGTGGGCTGGGAACTGGTCGGCCTCTGCTCGTATCTTCTGATCTCGTTCTGGTTCACCCGGCCCTCCGCCGCGGCGGCGGGAAAGAAGGCGTTCGTTGTGAACCGGATCGGCGACTTCGGTTTTCTGATAGCTCTGATGCTGATCTTCAGTTCCTTCGGGACGCTGTCCTATTCGGGGGTGTTCGACCGGGCCTCTGAGGAGTTGACCGGGTCGGCGGCCACCCTGATCGGGCTGATGCTGGCCGCCGGGGCGATCGGGAAGTCGGCGCAGATCCCCCTGTATGTGTGGTTGCCCGACGCCATGGAGGGTCCCACCCCGGTCTCGGCCCTGATTCACGCCGCCACCATGGTGACCGCAGGGGTGTATGTGATCGCGCGGTCCGCTCCGATCTTCGAGTTGGCCCCTGCCGCCTCGGGGGCGGTGGCCGCGGTGGGAGCCCTGACCGCCCTGTGGGCGGCGACCATCGCCATTGGCCAGTCCGACATCAAGCGGGTGCTGGCCTATTCCACCATCAGCCAGTTGGGCTACATGTTCCTGGCGGTGGGGGCGACGGCCTATGTGGCCGGCGTGTTCCATCTGATGACCCACGCCTTCTTCAAGGCTCTCCTGTTCCTGGGGGCCGGTTCGGTGATCCATGCCATGGGCGGACGGCAGAACATGGAGGAGATGGGAGGACTTCGGAAGGCCATGCCCGTCACGTTTCTCACCATGGGGATCGGGGCGGTGGCCATCGCAGGGTTCCCCCCGCTGGCGGGGTTCTGGTCGAAGGACGAGATCCTGGGCGTGGTGTTCAACCAGGGCGGCTTCTTCACCGTGCTGTGGCTGGTGGGCTTGATCACCGCCCTGCTGACCGCCTTCTACATGATCCGCCAGTTCGTCATGGTTTTCCTGGGCAGGCCCCGCTGGCCCGAAGGGGTCGTCCCCCACGAATCCCCCCGCTCCATGACTGTTCCCCTGGGCGTCCTGGCCGTCCTGTCGGTGCTGGGAGGATTGGTCAACACCCCTTTCCGCCTGGGGCTCGAGCACTTCCTGGAACCTTCCTTCGAGGGGGTGAAGCTCGGGCATCCCGCCGACGGGGTGGTCTCCATTCTGGTGCTGGCCGCGGTTGCGGTGGGGGCCGGGGCGGTCGGCGCCGCCATGGCCTTCTTCGCCTATCACCGCCCCCCCGAGGCCTGGCGGCGTTTCCAGGCGGCGTTCGGCAGGGTGTGGGGATGGTGGGAGGACGGATACCGGGTGGATGACATCTACGGGTCGATGCTGGTCGCCCCCGGCCGCCGCCTCGCCGAGCAGGCCGCCTTCCGGCTGGACCTGGGTGTGGTGGACGGGGCCGTGAACGGGGTCGCACGCCTGGTCAGGGCCGCCGGAACCATGATCCGCCCCGCCCAGAGCGGTCTGATCCGCCAGTACGGCCTGTGGTTCGGCCTGGGTCTGGTGGCGCTCCTGGCATGGCTCCTGGTGAGGGGCGGAGTGTGAGTCGCCGGCCATGCTGACCCTGCTGGTTCTCACGCCCCTCCTGGGGGCGGTGGTGGTCTCCCTGGTCCCGGCCCGTCGTCGGGAACTGCACCTGCCGCTGGGCATAGCCCTGTCCGTGGCGCCCCTGGGGCTGGCGGGAGCGATGTTTTTCTCCTTCGACGCGGGGGAGGCTTCCTTCCAGATGGTCGAGAAGGTGGTGTGGTGGGAACCGTGGGGGGTGTCCTGGCAACTGGGCGTGGACGGGATCTCGCTGGGGATGGTGGCTCTCACGGCCATCCTGTTCCCCCTCAGCCTGGCGGTCTCCGACTCCATCTCCCACCGGCGCAAGGCATTCGTGGTGGCCATGCTCTTTCTGGAGACGGGCCTGATCGGCACCTTCCTCGCCCTGGACCTGCTGCTGTTCTTCGTGTTCTTCGAGGTGATCCTGGTCCCCATGTACCTGATAATCGGTGTGTGGGGAGGCAAGCGCCGGGTTTACGCGGCCGTGAAGTTCTTCATCTACACCGCGTTCGGTTCGGCGCTGCTGCTGGCGGCGATCATCGCCCTGGCTGTCATGCATGCCTCCCAGGCCCCCGACGGCCTGCTCAGCTTTGACTACCTGGCTTTGCTGGCTCTGGACATCTCTCCGACCGCCCAGATGTGGCTGTTCGGAGCATTCGCCCTGGCCTTCGCCATCAAGGTGCCCCTGTTTCCCTTCCACACCTGGCTTCCCGACGCCCATGTGGAAGCGCCCACGGCCGGGTCGGTGCTCCTGGCGGGAGTCCTCCTGAAGCTCGGAACATACGGGTTGCTCCGGTTCAACCTCACGCTCTTTCCCGAGGCCACGGTCTCCCTGGTGCCGGTCCTGGCGGTCCTGGCCGTGGTGGGAATCATCTACGGGGCGGTGGTGGCCATCGTCCAGCCCGACCTGAAGAAGTTGGTCGCCTATTCGTCGGTCAGCCACCTGGGGTTCGTGGTGCTGGGGATTTTCGCCCTCACTTCAGCCGGACTCCAGGGCGCGGTTATTCAGAACGTCAACCACGGGCTCACCACCGGCGCGCTGTTCCTCCTCGTCGGGATGCTGTATGACCGGCGTCACACCAAACAGATCAGCGACTTCGGGGGCCTGGCCACACCGGCTCCCCTCATGGCCGGGTTCTTCCTGTTCATGGCCTTCGCCTCCATCGGCCTGCCCGGTCTCAACGGGTTCGTGGGGGAATTCCTGGTGTTGGTGGGTAGCTTCCCCTCTCTTCCGGGCCTGACGGTGGTGGCGGCGTTCGGCGTCGTGCTGGCCGCCATATACATGTTGTGGGCCTACCAGCGGGTGTTCACGGGACCGCTGAAGGGAGCCGAGAACCGGAAACTCACCGACCTCTCGGCCAAGGAGACGGCGGTGATGGCGCCCCTGGCGGCCTTGGTCTTGCTGCTTGGCCTGTATCCGGGCATCCTCCTGGAGCGGACCGCTCCATCCGTGGAGGCGATTCTCGACCGCATCGAGCAGTACACCGACTATGAGGCGCCCGATCCGGGAAGATTGGCGGACGTTTTCAACACCGCCTCGGAGGATGAATCGTGATCCCCGAAGCCTTTCCCGAGATAGCGTGGTCGGCTCTGGCGCCCGAGTTGGTGCTGGTGTTCGGAGCGGTGGCCCTCCTCCTGCTGGACGTTCAGAGAAAGCCGGGAGTGCGGGTCCTGTGGGGGACGTCTCTGGCGATACTCGCCATCGCCCTGGCGCTGGGGGTCTGGCAGTGGGTCGTCGCCACGCCCGGTGCAGAGCCGGTCTTTGGAGGGATGCTGATCTTCGACCGTTCCGCCGCGCTGGCCCGCCTGGTGGTCTTGGGGGTCTCCCTCCAGGCCATGGTGGCCGCGCGCAGCCTCTTCGCTCACCTGGGGAACCGGGCTGCCGAGGGACTGGCGCTGGTGCTCCTGGCGGCGGCCGGCTTCATCCTCATGGCCGCTTCCCAGAACCTGGTGATGATGTTCCTCGGTCTTGAGATGGGATCGATCGCCCTCTACATCCTGGCAGGCATCGCCGGGGACGGCGTGCGCTCCGACGAGGCGGCGCTCAAGTACCTGCTGCTCGGAGCGGTGGCGTCGGCCGTCTTCATCTACGGGGCGGCCCTGGTGTTCGCCGGGACCGGTTCGCTGGACCTCCTAAGGGTCGCCGGGTTCTTAGCCCGTAACCTGGTGCTTTCCCCGGCGGTCCTCCTGGTGGGAATCGGTCTGTTGACGGCAGGGCTTTCCTTCAAGGTGGCGGCGGCTCCCTTCCATGTGTGGGCGCCGGACGTCTACCAGGGGGCCCCGGCGGGGATTGTCGGATACATGGCCGCGGTGGCCAAGGTGGGTGGGTTCGCGGCGCTGGCCAGGGTGCTGCTGTCCGGTTTCGAGAGCTTCCGGCCGGACTGGGCGCCGATCGTGGCGGGGATCGCCGCGCTCTCGATGGTGGTCGGAGCGCTGATGGCCATCATCTCCTCGGACATCCGTCGCCTACTGGCCTACTCGGGGGTGGCTCACGCCGGTTTCATTCTCACCGGTCTCGCCGCCGGCGCCCAGGGATCATCCTCGGTCTGGTTCTACCTGGCGGTCTACACAGTGCAGTTGGTGGCGGCCTTCTCGGTGGTCTCGGCGCTGGGGGGAGCGGTCTCCTCGGGATCGGACCTCTCCGATTACCGGGGTCTCTACCGCCGCTCGCCCTTCCTGGCCCTGGTCCTGTCGGTCTCCCTCCTCGGGATGGCGGGATTGCCTCTCACCACCGGGTTCGTGGCCAAGCTGGGGGTCTTTCTCTGGGCGTGGAGAGGAGACCTGGAGTGGCTGGTGGTGGTGGCCGTGGTGGCCTCGGCGATGGCGATCTATCTGTATCTGCGGGTGATCGTGATCATGTACATGCAGTCTCCCGCCGACGACGACCCGGTGCTCTGTGACCGGCCCACCTCCTGGGCCCTGGGCGCGGCGACCGCGGTCACCGTGGTCCTGGGCGTCTTCCCTCAGCCTCTTCTCAAACTGGTCGAGTCGGCGGTCTACCTGTGACGGGGGCGCCGGCGGGCGACTGAGGCCGCGCCGATTCGGCCGGGCGTGCCGGGGTCAGACAACGGCGGGGACGCGGGTGGAGGGGTAGGCGTCCTGGAACTCGGCGACCGCCCCGGGACTCCATTCCGGCCCGAGAGGTATGCCCATGGCCTGGCGCTCGGGGTTCTCGCAGGGCTTGCCCTGGGTCACGTGAAGAGTCGTGGACGCGCCGCGGCGCTCGAATACGTATGAATAGACGGTGTCGTATGAGGAATGGTTGCAGATGCCGGAGTCGCCCTGGTCGTGGGACTCCTGCAACTCGAAGACATCCCGGAGGCGCCGGGCGTTGCGCAGGCGACCGGTGGCGGACCGCAGCCGGGGACCGGTGGTGACCGTGTCGTCGTCCTGGGGCGTGACCCCCAACTCCACGTGGTGGTTGGAGCGGGCGACCCGGTCGGTGGGGTGGAGAGTGGCTTTGAGTTGTTGTCCGCGGACCTCCACCGTCGCTACGTGGGACTGGTCGATCAGCACCAGGTTCGCCCAGATGTAGGGTTCCCGGCTCATCGCCCGTTCCACCGCAGCCACCCCGCTCGGAACGTCGGCGCCCTCCCTGAGGGCGATCTCGGTGAGCCGGTCGTAGTTCAGGCCGGGGACGGTGCGCACATTGGAGTCACAGCACAACAGCCCGTGGCGATTGGCGCCCAGCGAGAACCCTGAGAACCGGTCCAGGCTGGGGTCGGTTCCCGCCCAGGTCTCCACTCCCGCTATGCCGAACACATCCTCCTCGATCACCAGACGGTCTTCGAAGCTGGCCCTTCCGAAGTCCTTGTTCTTGAACAGCAGATAACCGGTGTCGGTTCGCAGGGCGCCGGTGGTGCACATACGGGATCACTCCTTGGTTGCCCGTAATGGTATCGAGCGCCGGTTTCACGCTGATGGCCTTACGGCGCCGGAGGCCGCCTCGACCCGCGGGGCAACGGACGTTTGGCTACTATGTGAACAGTTAAGGCAGTCGGGTGGTGAAAGTAATCTGAAAGACACAAAGTTGTTCACCGAACAGTTGCTGTGAGTTCTTTGACCCGAGAGATGAAGCCGCTATGAAGGAGTGTGAGCTATGACGGAGAACAGTCCCGAGATCCAGAGCATCTTAGAGGAATACCAGCAGAGAAAGCTGAGTCGCCGCCAATTCCTCAAGAAGGTGGGGGCAGCCGGTGTGGGAGCCACCGCGGCCGCTGCGCTGCTGGCCGCATGCGGCGACGACGAACCCGCCGCCACAACCGCGGCGCCCGCTACCACTGCGGCGCCCGCCACTACCGCGGCGCCCGCTACCACTGCGGCGCCCGCTACCACTGCGGCGCCCGACGCGATGGGACCGACCACGGGTGGCACGTTGCGCGAGGGCTACAACCGCGACGTCTCCAAGCATGACCCGATCACCACCAACTGGTATGACCCGGCATTCTTCGCCATCTACGAAGCGATCGTGACGGTCTCACCCGACGGTGACTTCGTACCCCAATACTGCACGGACTTCAGCGTCTCCGACGACGGTCTCGAGTACCGGTTCACGGTGGAGGACCGCCAGTCCCATTCGGGCGGCACCATCACCGCCGCCGACGTGGCCGAGTTCTATCGCATCCAGAAGTTCAGCTTCATCGCCAGCCTGGCCTCGCCGATCAGCCACTACGAGGTGGACGGCAACCAGGTGGTGGCCAAGATGAACAACGCCTGGGTGGGCACCCTCGGGCCGCTCGCCACCGGCTACTGGCGGATCGCCAACATCAACACCTGGAAGGAAGTGGGCTCATACGACGATGAGACCGGCCTGGCCGGCGAGGGCGTGGTTGCCTCCGTCTACGGCACGGAAGTCGTCGACGCGACCGGCCCCTTCAAGCACACCGAATGGGTGCCCGGCAGCCACTCCTACGTGGAGCGCTGGGATGACTATCCGGGCTCCAACGTCCCCTACTTCGAGAACAAGGGGACCGCTTACCTCGACGCCATCCGGTGGACGGTGATCACCGAGGCCGGGCAGCGAGCCACCCAGTTGGAGAACGGGGACATCGACACGCTGTTGAACCCCGCTCACCAGGACCTGGCCCGGCTGCAGGGGAACTCGGACCTCACCGTGTACCAACACGCCGAGTGGTCCGGTTACTTCATGTTCATGAACCGGGAGAACTACCCGGAGCTCTTCGGCGACGTGGAGACCCGGCGCGGCCTCTCCCACGCGGTTGACCGGGAAGGCATGGTGCAGGCGCTGCTGTTCGGCAACGGCGCCGCCACCTACGGTCCCTTCCCGACCACCGACCGCTACTACGACCCGGCGGTGGAGCAGTACAACAACTACGATGTGGCCGAGGCCAACCGGTTGTTGGACGCCGCGGGCTGGTCGATGGGCTCGGATGGAGTGAGAGAGCGCGACGGCGTGCCCCTCCAGTTCGAGTTCATGGTGGAGAACGAGTCCCTGCAGACCGCCATCGCCACCGCCGCCGCCGCCCAGTTCTCGCAGGTGGGCGCGCAGGCGGACGTGAACGTGGTCGACCGGGCGGTGTGGTTCGAGAGGGCCGGAGGCCCGGAAGTGCCCGCCGGTCTGTTCATGTGGCTGTGGCCCATCCCGATCGACGTGCTGACCCTGTTCTGCGCCAGCTTCACCATCCCGGTGCCCAACTGGTCCCATGCCAACGAGCCTCGCATCGACAAGGCGATCGCCGACTGGCAGAGCGCGGGGACGGAGGACGCAGCCGCCAAGGCTCAGTCCGACTTCCAGATCGCCTGGGCCGAGACGCTTCCGAACATGTCCTTCATCAACCAGAACTCCACGTTCGTGAAGAACAATCGGGTGCATGGCTGGTCGCCGCATGTGTGGCTGCTCTATCCGTACTACAACGACACCTGGATCGAGGCTTAGAGACCGATCCGACCCGGAGAAACTCCCCGCCCCTCGCTCGGGGCGGGGTTTCTCCTATAGGCGCGCCGCCGCGGCGTTTACTCTTACACTGACCCGGTAATGACTGCCCCGACCCCCGAGTCCTATCTTGCCGATTGGGACCGGCGGCTCCTGGACTTTGAGGAGAGCCAGCACATCTCGGTGTTCCGGCGGGGGATGCGGAACCTGGTGCGCAACCGGTTGCTGCTGTCCGGGGTGATTCTCGGGGTTCTGGTGGTGGGGGCCGGGGTTCTCGGTCCCGTCATCGTGGGTGGCGACTACGAACTCATCAACTTCTCCAACATCCATGCGGTCCCCTTCAGCGAGGACGCCCTGTTGGGCACCGACCATCTCGGCCGGGACACAGCCACCCGCCTGTTCGTCGCCATCCGGGTGAGCCTGGCTGTTGCGGTCGGGGTCACCGGCCTGGCGCTGGTGGCCGGGCTGGCGATCGGCACCGTGGCAGGCTTCCGGGGGGGCTGGACCGACCGTTCCCTCAGCGGCGTGATGGACTTCATCTGGGGATTCCCCCTCATCCTGGTGGCCGTGCTGTTCGCCGGGGGACTCGGGGAAGGCCTGCTGTCGGTGATCCTGGCGGTGGGCCTGGTCAACATGGCCGCCATCGCCCGAGTGGTGCGCGGCGAGGTCCTGTCCCTGTCCGAGCGGGAGTTCATCGAAGCAGCCCGAGCCGGGGGGCTCTCCAACTGGCGGATCATCCGCAAACACCTCCTCCCCAACATCCTGGCCCCCGCTTTGGTGCTTGCCTCGTACTACGTGGCAGTGGCCATCATCGCCGAAGCGGCCCTCTCCTTCATCGGCCTCGGCGCCCAGCCTCCTCTGCCCAGCCTGGGGCAGATGGTGGCGGAAGGGCGCAATTTCCTGCAACTCAACCACTGGGAGACCACGGTCCCGGGATTGACCCTGGTGGTGATGGTGCTTTCGGTGAGCCTGATCGGAGACGGTTTGCGGGATGTGTTCGATCCCCGGCTGCGGCATGAGGCCAAGGGTCTCGAATCATGAGATACCTGGCCAGCCGCACCGTGTACATGCTGGTGATCCTGGCGATCTCGTCTGTGGCAGTGTTCTATGCGATCCGGCTCTCGGGGGGAGACGCCACCGCCGCCCGGCTGCCCGCCTCCGCCACCGAGGCCGACCGGGAGACCCTCCGGGAGGTCCTGGGTCTCAACGATCCCATCTACCAGCAGTACTTCACCTACATGGGAAGGCTTCTCAGCGGAGACCTGGGCAATTCCCTCACCAACAACGCCCTGATCTCCAAGATGGTGGTCGAGCACGGACGGAACAGCATCATCCTGGGAGCCGCCGCCTTCCTCCTGGTCTTTCTGGTGGGGGTGCCGCTGGGGATGCTGGCCTCGGTGAGACGCAACACCTTGGCGGATCAGGGCATCATGAGCCTGTCGGTGGCAGGTATGGCCGTGCCCAATTTCTGGCTGGCCCTGCTGAGCATCTGGCTCTTTGCCAGCGTGCTGCGCTGGCTGCCCTCAGCGGGATGCTGCGAACCCAGACAACTCATTCTTCCCGCCATCGTGCTGGCTGCGGAAGGCACGGCCCTCACCGTCCGCATGACCCGGTCGGCAATGTTGGAGAACCTTGACTCCGACTGGGTACGTACCCTCCGGGCCGGGGGCCTATCCGAATCCAGGGTGATAGGCAAGCACGTGTTCCGGAACGCCCTGATACCGATTATCTCCCTGGCGGGGCTGCGTATCGGCCAGATCGTGGGATACGCCCTGATAGTGGAGGTGATCTTCGGGTGGCCGGGACTGGGACAGGTGCTGGTCAACGCCGTCCTGCGTCGGGACTACCCGGTAGCCCAGTTCTTCTCGCTGGTGCTGGTGGTGATGGTGGTGCTCGGCAACTGGTTGGCCGACCTGGGATACCTTGCCGCCAACCCGAGGCTGAGGAAGACCTGATGGCCTCGCCTCTTCTCTCCGTCCGGGACCTCACCACCGTCATCCGCACCGAGGGGATCGAGTTCGAGGTGGTGAGGGGCGTGTCGTTCGACATGTACCCCAATGAAATCCTGGGCCTGGTGGGGGAGTCGGGTTGCGGCAAGACCATGACCGCCCTCTCGGTGATGGGATTGATCCCGTCGCCGGCCGCCCGGATCGCCGGCGGGGAGGTCCGGTTCGGCGACCGGGACCTGGTGAGTCTCCCGGAGCGGGAGATGCGGGAGGTGCGGGGCGACGACATCTCCATGATCTTCCAGGACCCCCTCACCTCCCTCGACCCGATGTTCTCCATCGGCCACCTCCTGACCGAGGTGATCCGCCGCCATCGATCGGTCTCCCGTCCGGAGGCCGAGGCGATGGCGCTCCAGGCGCTGGCGGAGGTGGAGTTGCCCGACCCCGAGACTCGCATGAGTCAGTACCCGCACCAGTTGTCGGGAGGGATGCGCCAACGGGTGATGATCGCCATGGCGCTCATGCTCGATCCGGACATCCTGATCGCCGATGAGCCCACCACGGCACTGGACGTCACCGTGCAGGCCCAGATTCTCGACCGACTGCTGGGCCAGCAGCGCCGCCGGGGCATGTCGATGCTCCTGATCACCCACGATCTGGGGGTGGTGGCGGCCGTCGCCGACCGGGTGGCTGTGATGTACTCGGGTGAGATCGTGGAACAGGCCCCCGTCGGCCAACTCTTCTCCGATCCCCAGCACCCCTACACCCAGGGCCTCCTCCGGGCAGTGCCCCAGACCCGCCACCAGCGCGGCGCACTGCACACCATCCCGGGACGGGTTCCACCGCCACAGTTCGTCCCTCCCGGTTGTCCTTTCAGTCCCCGTTGCTCCCAGGCGCTGGTGCGCTGCTGGGAGGAGCACCCCGAGCTGGTTCCCGACGACGGGAGGCATCTGCGCTGTTTCAATCCCCGGCCCCTGACTCCGGCGTGAGCGAGACTCCCGTCCCGGTGGAGGTGGTGGGGTCCGAGGGCGTGAGGCTGCGAGGGCTGGAGTGGCCGGTCGCCGGACCTCCGGTGGTATTCGTGCACGACTTCGGGGCGGACCTGGACCAGTGGGGCCCGCTCACCGCCGGCCTCGCCGCCTCCGGATTCCGGGTGATCAGCCTGGAACTGTCCGGGCACGGCCTCTCCGACGGAGAACCCGACCCGGGATCGGTAGCCCGCGACATCGGTGTCATGGTTGCCCAGGCCTCGCGCCTCTGGGGACCCCTGGGGCTCGTCACCTGTGGAGAGAGCACCAGGGGATCGGTGGGGACAGGCGCCGCTGCCGGCGCCCCAGTGCACGTGCTCATCTCTCCACCCGAGATGCCGGTCGAGTTCATGAAAGGTGGCGAGAAAGCGTTACGGATCATCATGGCGGGGGGCGGCGACGCCGAGGGCCACGCCGCCGCCAAGAGCGCCCATGATTATCTGCGCGGCCAGCGGATGCTGATAACCGTCTCGGGCGCCTCCGAACGGGGAGTGGCCCTGGCCGGGCTGCGGCCTTCCATCCTGGAGGACATGGCGCAGTTCTTCCGCCTCTACCTGGCTCCCATCAACATGGCCTGGATCACCCGCAAGGAAGCGGAGGCGGAGAAACCCTCCTAGCACAAGTGCGGTCGAGCCCTAGATTTCGGGATAGACCCAAGGAGGTGTGAAACGAACCGTACCCCAATCTATCGGCGGAGGCCGGTGCAGGTGGTCGCCGCAATCGTGGCGATCGCGGTCCTGGCCGTGGCCTGGTGGCTGATCTCCCCCCTGTTCATAGATGAGGTGGTTGAGGAAGAGTTCCCCAGGGCTGCCATGGCGGTGGTCCCCGACGACATGACCGCCGAAGAAGCCGAGGAAGTGATGATGGAGGCCGAGGCCGTCGAAACGATGGTTGCCGAAGAGATGCCCGAGTCGGAGGAACCCGATGTCACAGGGCCGGTGGCTCTGGCGACCGGCGCCCTCATGGACGCCGACGACTTCCACAGGGGTTCGGGGGAGGTCACCGCCTACCGTCTGGAAGACGGGTCCCATGTCCTTCGGTTGGAGGACATAGAGGTCACCAACGGCCCCGACCTCCGGGTGCTGGTTGCTCCGGGCCATGGCATAGACAGCCGGGAAGCCCTCCAGGCCGCCGGTTACATCGAACTGGCGCCGCTGAAGGGGAACATCGGCTCGCAGAACTACGACTTCCCGGCCGGCTACCAGATCCCCGAGCAGATGACCGTGGTCATCTACTGCAAGCCCTTCCACGTGATCTTCGCCACCGCCGAACTGAGCTAGCCGGGTGCCTGGCGCCGGACGCCCAGGGGGTGGGGGACTGGCGGGGGATGTGCCAAGCCTCACCGGGCGAGTGGGCTTATCCTTCGGGGACGGCCCCCCGTACCGTGAAGTGATGAACTCATGATCAACGCACTCCGAGTCCTGGTTTTCGTTCAGGTCTTCCTGGCCGCCTTCACCGCCATGGTGGGCAGCTTCGCGGATGGAGGCCAGTGGTGGGAACGGTTCATCCTGGTGGCGGTCCATCCGACGGCCGCAGTGTTGCTGCTCGTCCTGGTTGTGCGCAGGGAGTCGGCCAGAGTCTTGGTGTTGGTGACCGCTGCCGTGCTGGCGCTCAATGTCGTGGCCGATGTGGGGCTTGCCGCGGCCATCGGCTCCGGCGCGATCAAGGGTGACTGGTGGTTGCCCCTGGTCTTCGCGGTCGTCCCCCTGATCGCGCTTCCCTACTGCATTGTGCGCTACCGGAACTCATAGCGGGGATGTCCCCTACAACCCGGGAGTTACGATACTTCTAAGGTTTCGGAAAGGAGTTTCCCCATGACGGTGGTCGATGCCCACCTCCATCTGTTCGAGTCGGTTTCCGAGCAGTACCCCCGCGATGTGTTCCCGGGCCTGACCCCGCCGGAGCGGCGGGCGCCGATGGACGAGTATTTCGGCTACATGGAGCGGGCGGGGGTGGACAAAGCCGTCATCGTGGCGATCTCCCACCATGACGAGTACGTGCGGGACGTGGTGGCTACCCGCCCCGACCTGTTCGCCATCGTGGGGGTGCAGGACGTCTCCGCCTCCGATCAGTTCGCCGACTACACCGAGCGCCGCCGGGCCACGCCCTTCCAGGGGTTCCGGCTTTTCAACCTGGATGACGATCCCTCCCAGGCCGCCGACCGGATAGCGATGTTCCCCGTCCTGGAGCAGATGGCCGCCGACGGGGTGAAGCTATGGTTCTACTCCACCGAGGAGCAGGTGCTGTTGCTGGACCGGGTGCTCGAGTTGCTGCCCGACCTGTCGGTGGTAATCAACCACCTGGGGTTCTGTCCGAGCATCTGGGACGAGATCAAGGCGGACGAATGGGGGCGGCCCCGGTTCACTATGGATCTTCCCTCGGCGTCGCTCAAGACCATGGAGGTGATCGCCGCCCGTCCCAACGTCTATGTCCACCTCTCCGGCCAGTACGCCTTCACCCAGGAGCCCTACCCCCATCCCGACCTGCAGTCGACCGTAGACGCCGTGTACGGGATGTTCGGGGCCGACCGGATGATGTGGGCCTCGGACTATCCATGGATCGCGGCGGAACCCGGCTATCCGGAGCAGTTGGCGCTGGTGGACCATTACCTGCCGGACATCTCGGCTGCCGAACGGGACGCCATCCGGGGCGGGACCGCCATGCGGCTGTTCGACTTCGAGTAGGCAGCGTCTTTCGACAGGGTGGATGATCCCGGCGTAGTCGATCGGCGATTCCAACCGGTCAACGTGCCCGAGCCTCGGGGCTTCCCGTCCCGGCCGATGACCATCCATGGGCTGGAGGGGCGCCCGGTCGCCTGGATCCTCAGCAGGGATGGATCGGGTCCGTCCACCCGGCTGCTGGAGGTCCCTCCCGGCTGGGGGACCTCGCTTCGGGGCAGTTTCACCGGAGATGTCGAGGTGTTCGTGATCTCCGGCCGGGTGGAGGCGGACGGTCGTCGGATGGGCCCAGACACTCTGTGGGGCGCCCGCGCCGGGACCGTAGTTTGTGGCCTGGGCAGTTCCGAGGGAGCCACCCTGTTGCTCTTCTCGGGCGCCCCGCTGAGGTTCATGCCCGGCGAGGGAACCGAAGACCCTCGTCGACCCGACCCGGTGGTGGCGGGCGAGCGGGAGTGGGTGCATATCCCCGGCGCTCCGCCCAATTCCCGGCAGCGGGAGTTGGCGCCGTCGCTGAGAGGTGGCGTCTACTGGCAGACTGCGGCGATCGACCTGAATCTGGACCGCTGGTACGTGGACGACGAGCCGACCGAGGTTTTCGTGCTCGAGGGTTCGTGGCGGCAGGCAACCCGGGGTAAGCAGGGACCGGAGGTGGTGGAGTTTCCCAGGGAGGGCTATTTCTATCGTCCGGCGGGTGTGTGGCACGGCGGCGCCCGGACCGGTACATCCACGGTGGCCCTGTTGCTGATCCGAGCCGGCTCCGCACCCTCCCGCCACGCTGACGTTCCCGGTGAATACCCGGCCCGCCTGCGGTGAGGGTCGACCGGCCCAACTTGAAGAGAAGCCCTGGTCGGAAGGGCGATGACCGGAGGCCGACGCTATATTCAGGATCAGGTCGGTGTCGCACTTCGTCGGCTTCCGCGGCGCCGAGCCCAGGAGGAAAAAGCACATGTTGATCCGCTACATAGAACCCATCGGGAGTGACCTGCACACCAAACGGATGCTGTCCATCCTGGAGAGGCACGCCTCTCCGGGGGTGTCCGTTGACGTCCGCTACCTGGAGTTGCCCCCCGAACTGGCCGGACCCATGCTCCCGCTGGAGCCTCTTTACATAAACGAATTGATCGGCGAGGTGCTCCGGGCCGAGCGCGACGGCGCCGACGCCGCCATCATCGGGTGCTGCGCGGATCCGGCGTTGCTGGAGGCGCAGCGCTGCGTGAACATCCCGGTCATCGGACCGCTGCAGGCCGCGGTGGCATTGGCCGCCGGCCGGGGCGCCACCGTCGGCATGCTGTCGCCTGACGAACACGGTCGGCGCCGGATCGCCAACATGACGCACCGCCTGCTCGGGGCCTACGGGCTGGCGGACGCCTTCACGTCCGTGGTCTTCGTGCCCCTGCACGTGGAGGGCGAGGAGTCACTGGTCGGAAACACCGAGGTCACCGCCGAGATCGTCGAGGAGCAGTTCCGGCGCCAACTCCACGCATTGGGGGTCGATAGCGCCCGAACCATGGTCGAACAGGACCATGTGGACGCCATCTTCTTCGGATGCACGCTCTGGGGAGGCCTGGTGGCCGAGGTCGCCGACCAGATCGACGCGTTCTGTATCGATCCGGTGGTGGCGTCTCTCCACATGGCCGAGGCGCAAGTCAGGACATCCCGACTGATCTGACCGGCCGCGTCCCATGGCTCTGGCTGTGAGGGGGTGGAGAGCCGTGTTGCTGTGCAAGAACCTGCGCTCTTGGTGCTTCGCCTGTGTATTGCCGTTTTGGGGTAGTTTGGGAAGTCTCGTAGCCTCCCACTCTGGAGGCCGAACGCTGTTGTCGGCCGGCAAGGAATGGAGACTATGGGGAACGTGATCGAGGCCTTCGGGCTGGTCAAGCACTATGGCGACGTCGTGGCGCTGGACGGCTTGGATCTGGCCGTGCCGGAGGGGTCGGTCTTCGGGCTGTTGGGTCCCAACGGCGCCGGCAAGACCACCGCGGTCTCCGTTCTGGCAACGCTGCTGATCCCCGACTCCGGGTCGGCTCGGGTCGCCGGCGCCGACGTGCTGGAAGAGCCCGCCAGAGTCAGGGAACGGATCGGGCTGTCCGGGCAGTATGCGGCATTGGACGAGCATCTGACCGGGTTCGAGAACCTTGACATGATCGGCCGTCTCTACCGGTTGGGACGATCCAGGTCCAGGGCGCGGGCAAGGGAGTTGCTGGAAGTCTTCGACCTCACCGAGGCGGGTAACCGGCCGGTCAAGACCTACTCGGGAGGCATGCGGCGGCGCCTCGACCTGGCCGGAGCCCTGGTGGCGTCCCCGCCGGTGTTGTTCCTGGACGAGCCGACCACCGGCCTGGACCCGCGGAGCCGCCTGGACCTGTGGGGTGTGATCCGCGAACTCGTGGCTCGGGGGTCCACTTTGTTGTTGACCACCCAGTACCTGGAGGAGGCCGACCATCTGGCCGACCGGATCATGGTGATCGACCAGGGGAGGGACATCGCTCAAGGAACCCCCGACGAGTTGAAGACCCTGGTTGGGGGTGAGCGGATCGAGGTCACGGTGGTGTCCGACTCTGACCTCCCCAGGGCCCAGGAGGTCATGCAACGGTTCGCGGTGGGCGAGTTGGCTTACGAAAACCGGAACCGCAGGATCACCGCGCCCATCTCGGGCGGTGCGGCCGTGTTGACCAAGGCGCTGCGGGCATTGGACGCCGAGGGCGTCGACCTGCACGACGTCGGGCTCCGCCGACCGACTCTCAACGATGTGTTCCTGACGCTCACCGGTCACGCCGCAGAGCCGAATGGCAACCGGGGGTCGTCCGAGGACTTGTCATCTGTGCGCGGGAAGGCCGGATCATGATGGCGGTCGTCCACATGTTCGCCGATGCGGCGGTGATCGCGAAGCGGAACATGATCAAGATCAAGCGGGTCCCCGAAGTGCTGGTGTTCGTGCTGCTGTCGCCGATCATGTTCGTCCTGCTCTTCGCATATGTGTTCGGTGGTTCGATCAACATCCCCGGCGGCTCCTACCGGGAATTCCTGATTGCGGGCATCTTCGCCCAGACGGTGGTGTTCGGCTCCACGTTCACGGGCGTGGGGATCGCCGACGACATCCAGAAGGGGATCATCGACCGGTTCCGGTCGTTGCCGATGTCCCAGGCGGCGGTGCTGATAGGCAGGACGGCGAGCGACGTGGTCTACAACGTGCTAACGCTTCTGATCATGGGCCTGACCGGTTTGGTCGTGGGATGGCGCATCCACAGCAGCCTCTGGGAGGGCCTGGTGGGGTTCGGGTTGCTTCTCGCCTTCTCCTACGCCTTTTCGTGGACCATGGCCTTGGTCGGTTTGCTGGTGCCCAGTGTCGAGGTGATCAACAACGCGAGCTTCATGGTGATCTTCCCGGTCACCTTCATCGCCAACACCTTCGTGCCGACCGAGAACCTGCCGACCGTGTTGCGGACGTTCGCCGAGTGGAATCCCATCTCCGCCCTGACCCAGGCAGTGAGGGAACTGTTCGGGAACATCCCGCCCGGTACGCCGGATCCCACCGCCTGGCCGCTTCAGAACCCGGTGATATACACACTGATCTGGGCGGCTCTGATCATCGCCGTCTTCGCGCCCCTTGCCAGCATCCGCTACCAGAAGGCAGTGAAGCAAGGTTGAGCGGAGTCTGAGGAGGCTCCGTCAGGACTCGAGACCACTCCCGCAGCGCTGGCAGACTCCGAACACCTGCAAGTCCATGTGGGTGGCGGAGAATGCGTACCTTTCAGCGAGGTGGTCGCGTACCTTCTCCGCCAGGACGCCGGTATGGTGCCGGATGGCGCCGCACAATTCACAGGTGAGGTGGAAGTGCTCCCCTCGGTTAACGATCTCCCATCGGGGTTCTTTCTCCAGTTCGGTGGGGGTCTGGAGAACCGAGCCCATGTCCGCGAAGAGATTCAACGCCCGGTCTACCGTGGCCCGGTCGATGTCCGGGTCTCGCCTGCGGGCCTTTTCGGTGATCTGCCCTGCTGTCAACTGCCCTTCCCCGGAGCACATTATCGCCCAGATCGTGCGTCGTCGGTCCGTCAACTGCTGGTTCTGGGCTCTCAGAAAGTCGCCAAGGTCGCCGTACTTGACTCCTCTGACCATGGGCACATAGTACTTCACTGTGATAAAACAACAGGAGGAATGGAGCGACAATCTGTGGGCCGGACGGGGCGTTTAGGGCCGAAGCCCGGCCGAGGTTCGCCTGCTGGTCATGGCGCTGAAACCGATCCGGACGTTGCATTGTCCCACCCCTGCCACATGCTTATTAGCGTCCAAACATCACCCGATGGTTCCGGGCCGTCAGGTGATCATCTACTCGCCTGGGCCGCCTCCCGGCTCCCCCAAAGCGAGTTTGCCAACCGGACTCCGGTCGGGCAGGCCGCGCCCTGCCCGCGCTTTGGACGCGGATCGGCGGTGGCGGGTCGGGTGGGGAACCCAAAAAAAGGGCAGGACACCTCAGTGGCGGGGGGAGGGTTCGAGCTGTTCAAGAAGTGCCCGGCCCCGACCCGGACCGCAACGCCCTTTCAGGGATCAACCGGGTGAGCGGACCGCCCGGATCAGTCGGGATACGCCTTCTAGGAGGGATTCGGTGTCGGTGGCGAGGGAGACTCGCACATGTGTGCCTCCCCCGGGGCCGAAGGTAGTGCCTGGCACCACGGCTACCCGGTGGTCGATGACCATCCGCCGGGCGAACTCGTTGTCCGGAAGGCGACTCTGGGAGATGTCGACCCAGACGTAGAAGGCGCCCTCGGGTCGAGCGAAGGGTATGTCGGCTTGCGACAGCATGTCGGTCACCAGATTCCGGCGTTCCCAGTAGGCGTCGCGCATTGCCCAAACCTGGTCCTGGGGGCCGCGCAGGGCGTTCAAGGCTCCGATCTGTGACAGGCTGTTGACGCAGGATGTGGTCGGCTCCTGGGAGTTGCCGAGGACATCAGCCATGTCTGGCCTGGCAACCGTGTAGCCGATCCTCCAGCCGGTCATTGCGTAAGTCTTGGAGAAGCTGAAGATCGAGATGACCCGGTCAGAGTCGAATGGATAGGCCGAAACCGCCGGCTTGCCGAAGGTGATGGCGTCATACACCTCATCGGAGATCACCCACAGGTTGTGTCTCCTCGCCAAGTCGAGAAGTTCTCTCATCAGACCTTCGCCGACCATGGTCCCGGTGGGATTGGAGGGTGACACCAGAATCATCACCCGACAATTCGGGGTGATTTGCTTCTCGATCTCCTCGGGATTGGGTAGCCATCCGTCGCTGGCCCGCAGGGGATAGTAGCGCACTTCCAGACCCTGGAGGGAGGCCATCATCGCGTAGTTGGGCCAGGTCGGATCTGAAAGCAGGATCGCATCGCCCGGGTCGCACAGGCTCACCAGTGACGTGAAGAGCGCCCCGCATCCGCCAGTCGTGACGGTCACGTTCTCCGCTCCGACGTCAAGGCCGTTGAAGTTCCTGAGTTTTTCCGCTATCGCCTCCCGGAGTTCGGGGATGCCGGCGTTGGGGGTGTAGGTGGTGAACCCGTTGAGAGCCGCCTCTCCCGCTGCCCGGCTGATGTGTTCGGGTGTCGAGAAGTTGGGCTGGCCCATCTCCAGATGAATCACACCGGGGTACTGGGAAGCGAGGTCGTTGATCTCCCGGATCCCCGACCGGGGCATGGACATGATGGTGTTGGAGGGCCCAAGCATCAGGCGAGGGGAAAGTGACAGGCGGTCAGATGTCCGGGCTGCTTCTCTTCGAGGTCCGGCTCCTCGGTCCGGCAGACCTCCCGGGTGCGGCCCACCGGGCACCGGGGATGGAAACGACACCCCGGGGGCGGGTTGATCGGAGACGGTACCTCCCCCTCCAGAAGAATCCGGGTGCGCTTGCGCTCCTCCACCGGGTCGGGGAGGGGCGCAGCCGACAGCAGGGCGTTGGTGTAGTGATGGAGCGGCTGGGCGAAGAGTCGCTCTGAGTGGGCCATCTCCACCACCTTGCCCAGATACATGACCGCAATCCGCTCGGAGATGTGGCGCACCACCGCCAGGTCATGAGCGATGAACAGGTAGGTGAGTCCCAGGTCGTCCTGCAGTTCCCGCAGAAGGTTGAGCACCTGGGCCTGGATGGAGACGTCGAGCGCCGAGACCGGTTCGTCGCAGACCACGAAGCTGGGGTGAAGGGACAAGGCCCTGGCCACCCCCACCCGTTGTCTCTGGCCGCCGGAGAACTCGTGGGGGAACCGCCGGGCATAGCGAGGGTTGAGGCCCACCATCTCCAGGAGTTCCGCCACCCGCTGGCGCTGCTGGTGACGAGTCATGTCGGTGTGAACAGCCAACTGCTCGCCGATGGCGTCGCCGATCCGCATCCGGGGGTTGAGTGAGGCGTAGGGATCCTGGAAGACGATCTGCATCTCCCGACGAAGCCGCCGGAGGGTGTCCCGGTCGGCGGTGGTGATGTCGATGACCTCCGAGCCGCCGCCTTCGATCTCCCGGCGGAGCAGCACGTTCCCCGAGGTGGGCTCGATAAGCCGCAACACGCACCTGGCGGTGGTGGACTTGCCGCATCCTGACTCTCCCACCAGCCCCAGGGTGGTCCCCCGGGGGATGTCGAATGAGACGCCCGACACTGCCGACACCACCCCCCGCGGGCCGCTACTGAACAGCCCCCCGCCCACTTCGAAGTTCTTCACCAGGTTGCGAACCGAGACAGCCGAATCCGTTCCGATCTGGAGGGTCGTCGAGTCGGTCGAGATCATGTCTGGCTATGCGAAGGCGTGGTCCAAGTGGTTATAGGGAAGCTTATCGTCCCAGATTGGTCTCCCGCCCGATCCCCTTGTTATCGTGAGAGGCGATTCGTCGATTACAAGGAGTAGGAAAATGGCCGAATCTTTCCGCGGGAAGATAGGGGCGCTCAGCAGTGAAGAAGTTGAGGCCTTCTTGGCATCCCCCGCCTTGGCCCGCTTCGCCTGTCTCAAGCCCGACGGGTCTCCCTACGTCATTCCGTTGTGGTATCAGTGGGACGGGGAGGCGCTGTGGTTCGTGGGAAGGCAGAGGGCGAAATGGTGCGAGTTCGTCGCCAACGATCCGCGGGTGTGCGTGGTGATCGACGCGGCCCACAGTCCGCCGGATGAGTCGGGTCAAACCGCGGAGATTCCCAAGGTGTTCGTGGAGGGAAGGGCGGAGATCGCCGAGGAAGCCAACATCGGCGGCAAGTGGGTGGAAGTCGCTGAAGAGATGTCCTTGCGCTACCTGGGTCCCAACGGTCCCACTTACCTCGTCCCCACGCTCAAGCAGCCTCGCTGGCTGATCAAAGTGGTCCCCGAGAAGGTGAGGACCTGGCAAGGCGTGGCTTGGGCGCGCCGTTACTGGGTGGAGGGAACCGGAAGCCCGAGTTACGAAGAGGTGAACACCTAAGCGGATCCGCGGTCGGCGGCAACTCAACCGGGCCCTGAGCGGCTCGCGAAAGCGACCGCTGACCCGCGAAAGTCGGCCCTGGTCTCCTCACCGGAAGGGCCCGCCCCCGCCACCACCTTGCCGTAGGTCGAGCGCGGTCCGGCCAGCCTTTGGTGGGGCTTTGCGGGGCGCTGGAGCCCTTTGATCCCTCGACGAGGTCTGCTCGACGTCTGAGCAAGCCGCCTTGGTGCTTGGCTTGTGTCAATGTGTGCTCCTTGGGGGGTGTTATCCAACCCTGTGGCACCAGTTTTTTTCACAACCTGTTTTTCCGGAGCAGGCAAGTGTTTCATTTTCGTTGTTTGATGGGGTTGCGGCGGCGCCGGCGGCGTGTTTTGTTGCGCTGACGGA
>JAPPLW010000010.1 GCA_028819345.1 bacterium
CCGCGTCTACAAACACCTCCAAACCCACCCCAATTTGACATAGGAGCTCACCACCGAACCATTGGGGGTCGCGAAAATCCGCGAGGGGATACCAGTGCGGATTCTCCGATCCTTGGTCTCCTGGGCCGGGAGAGCTCTGGCCCCGGCTGGAAGCTCTGTTGTAGTCCTTTGGAGTGTTACCCGGGATGCGACATTGTCAACCCCCTGGCCACTCGTTTTTTACCGCTCTCTCCGATGTCTCTGGGCGTTTGAGGGTGGTCATCCCTCCCGGGGTTCCTAGTGCTCGGCGGGCTCGAAGATGGTGAAGGTGCCCTTCTGGTCGTCGTTGACGACTGCGAAGCGGCCCACCGCGATCTCCGTCACCGGGACGCAGACGTCGCCGCCCAGGCTCTCCACGCGGGCGGCTGCTTCGTCGGCGTCCTCCACCTGGATGTAGACCATCCAGTGAGAAGGGATCTCTCCCCAGTTCTCGTCCATGACCAGGACCCCGGCGATGGGCATACCCCCGACGTTGGCCAGGTGGTATTCCCCACCCTGGAGCATGGGCATGCTGCTCCACTCCCAGCCGAACAACCCGCTGTAGAAGCTTTGGGTGGCCTCTAAGTCCCTGGTGTACAACTCGTTCCACACCAGGGCGCCGGGGGTGTTCTTCACCTCGGCGGGGCCGGACTCCAGGGCCTGCCAGAGGAAGAAAGCCGCCCCTCCGCCCGGCTCCTCCAGGAGGGCGACCTTTCCGTTCCCCACCTCGGCGGGCCCCATGCGGAAGGTGGCTCCCAGGGACCGGGCAACCTCGGCCGTTGCCTCTATGTCGTCGGTGGCGATGTAGGAGAACCAGAGAGGCGGCACCCCCTCGGGGAACATGCCCGGCATCGATGGTCCCATGGCGCCCACGGTCTTTCCGTCCAGGTTGAACATGGTGTAGGTCATCCCGGTGTCGCCCATGGGAACATCGGTCCACTCCCAACCGAACATGCCGTTGTAGAAGGTCTTGCCCCGCTCGGGATCGGGAAGGTAGATGTCCATCCAGCAGAAAGTGCCGTGGGGGTGCTTCATCGATGTCGCTCCTTGAAGTTGGGCGGCCGCGGGCCGACTCGTGCTGTCTCCAGCACGCCCGGAGGGACTCGAACCCCCAACCTTCTGATCCGTAGTCAGACGCTCTGTCCAAATTGAGCTACGGGCGCAGGGCCTAAACCAAAGGATAAGCCTAGCCGGGGACACCAAACCCCACGGAGGGTTCTTATCTGGGGGTTCCGCGGGTCAAGACCCGATGGCACCGACACGATGAGAGTGACATATGCCGGCTTCCGTCACTCCGGTCGGCTATTCTGATGTTCCCCAGCGGAGAGGCTCAATAGGATGGGCGCAGGACCATGACTGGTGAAGCCATCTTGGTGCTGGCGATCCTGGTCGGCACGGTAGCGCTATTCGTTTCAGAGAAGTACCCGCTCGATCTGGTTGCGATGATCGGGCTGGGAGCGTTGTTGATCTTCGGGCTGGTCACTCCCGAGGAGGGATTCTCCGGATTCAGCAATCCGGCGACGCTCACCGTTGCGGCGATGTTCATCCTGAGCGCCGGTCTCCAGAAGACGGGCGCCACGGCCGCAATGGGACGGCTGATGGTGCGCTTCGGCCGAAGCCACTACTCGGCTCTGGTTGTGATAATGGCCACCATCACGGTCATGTCGGCATTCGTCAACAACACTGCCGCCGTCGCCGTTTTCATCCCTCTGGTAACGATCCTTGCCAACCGACGCAGGATCTCCGCGTCCAAGCTGCTGATTCCGCTCTCCTATGCCTCCCAGTTCGGCGGGGTGTGCACTCTCATCGGGACCTCCACCAATCTCCTGGTGAGTTCCATCTCCGATCAGGCCGGTTATGGCTCTTTCAGCATGTTCGAGTTCAGCCGGATGGGATTGATTCTCTTCGCAGCCGGGGTCGTGTTCTTCCTGGTGTTCGGACGGTGGCTGTTGCCCGACCGCCAGCAGAGGGAGTTGGCGTCCACCTATCACCTGGGCGAGTACGTCACCGAGTTGAGGGTCCGCCAGAGGTCTCCCCTGGTGGGCAAGTCGGTGATCGAGAGCAGGCTTGGGGTGGATCATGACGTAACGGTCCTGCGAGTGCTGGAGGCAGGGGAAGCCGGCTGGGCGCCCCTTCGGCAAACTCTCAAACCGGACGACGTATTGCTGGTGCACGGATCGATCGCCGACTTGATGCGCTTGCAGGGATCCATGGGGATGGAACTGAACGTTGACTTCAAACTGCGTGACGAGACCCTGCAAACCGAGGACCTGCGTCTTGTTCAGGCCCTGGTGGCGCCCGGCTCCCCGCTGATCGGACGAACTTTGAAGGAGGCGGACTTCCGCAACCGATACAAGGCCCTGGTGCTGGCCATGCAACGGCGGGGGGAGACCATCAACGACAAGCTGAGTTCGATCACCCTCAGCATGGGTGACGTCTTGCTGATCCAGGCTCATGAATCGGAGATAACCACCCTTCGCCGCAATAACGATTTCATCATTCTCAATGAAGTGCCCGGCGCGGTCCTTCGCCGCAAGGCCCCCCTGGCCATCGGGGTCATCGTGGCGGTGGTAGGTCTCGCGGCGTTCAACGTCTTCCCGATCCTGGTCACCGCCCTGCTCGGCTGCGTGGCTATGTTGGTGACCCGGGTTCTCCGCCTGGAGGACGCCTACAGCGCCATCAACTGGCAGGTCATCTTCCTGCTGGCCGGGATCCTTCCCCTGGGGGTGGCCATGCAGACCAGCGGAGCGGCAGGCGCACTCGCCGAGCGAGCGGTGGGATTGGTGGGGGACATGGGACCGGTGGCGGTGCTGGCCGTGATCTATTTGATGACGTCCATCATGACCGACACCATGACCAACGCGGCAGCGGCGGTGCTGCTGGCGCCCATCGCCATCTCGACCGCCGAACAGATCGGGGTTGACCCCAGGCCGTTCCTGATGGCGATCACCTTCGCCGCCTCCACCGGGTTCTCAACTCCGGTCGGCTACCAGACCAACACCATGATCTACAACCCCGGGGGGTACAAGTACACCGACTTTTTACGCACGGGGGTGCCCCTAAGTATCCTGTTCTGGATATTGTCGGTGATCTTCATCCCCCGGTTCTGGACCTTCTAGCCAAGGGAGTGACCACAGGTGCGGGGTGTTCGGAATCGGGGACGGCGGGGAACAGGCCTCCCGGTTTCGGCTACCGCCGGCGGGTTTCGTCAGCCCTCACAGTAGCCCGATGACCTGGCAGATCGCCTTCTTGATCCTGCTGCTGGTGGCGATGGCCTACCTGTTCCTAACGGCCAAACTGCCGGTGGACTTGACGGCCTTCCTGGGTCTGGCGGTCCTGATCCTGGGAGGGTATGTGGGTCCGACCGAGGCATTCAGCGGCTTCGCCTCACCGGCGGTGATCACCATGCTGGCGATATTCATTATCAGCGCATCGCTTCTCTACACCGGCATAGCCGACATCGTGGCATCGAGGATCTACAAACTGGTGGGCAGCAAGGAGGCGCCCCTGATCATCATGCTGATGCTGGTCTCGGGGGTCCTCTCGGCGTTCATGAACAACATTGCGGCGACTGCGGTCCTGATGCCGGCGGTAGCCGCCATCGCCCGCCGGGCCGGGCTGTCACCGTCTCGCCTGATGATGCCCTTGGCCTTCGGGTCAATCCTGGGTGGGACCACCACCATGGTCGGAACGCCTCCCAACATCGTGGCGGCCTCGATACTGGCCGAACGGGGCATGGAGCCGTTCGGACTCTTTGATTTCACGCCCATCGGCGCCCTGTTGCTGGCCGGGGGAATCCTGTTCATGATCACCCTGGGAAGAAGACTCCTGCCGGACCGGATCGCCGGCCCGGGGGTGGCCGATTCCGCCGATCTGACCGACATTTACCACCTGGAGGAGCGACTCTTCACCATAAGGATCCCCAAGCGGTCCCCGCTCGACAATGTCACGCTTGAGCAGGCCAACCTGTCGGATGCCCTGGGTATCCAGGTGGTCGCCATTCACCGGCTGGGGGCCAAGAACCGTGTTCCCGAAGCGGATACGCTGCTCAAAGGCGGAGATGTGCTGCTTGTTGAGGGACGATTGGCCGATCTTGAGGGCATCCTTCGGGTGGGCGGCACGGAACTCGAACGGACCACCACCCGGGAGATCCCGCGCATAAGAGGGTTTTCGGCGATCAGAGCTGAAGTAACGGAGTCCTCGGAATTGGTTGGACAGACCCTCGCCCAGATCGGGTTCCGACAACGCTATCACGTGGTGATCGTCGGGATCGACCGCCGGGGAGAGACCATCCGGGGAGGACTGGCCTCGGAGGTGCTGCAGGCGGGAGACCGGATAATCGGGCTGGGCGCCCGAACCGAGTTGCACCGGATGCAGGCCGACCTCAACTTTGTGGTGAAGAGCCTGGGACTCTCCGCGCTGAAGTCGCTGGAGGATCACCTCTCGGTGATGAGGATCCCCCCCGGGTCATCGCTGGTGGGCAGCACGGTGAAGGACAGTCGCCTGAGCGAGTTGTTCGGAGTGACGGTGGGCGCCATCGTCCACAACGGAGTGACCCGCATGGTCGCCTCTCCCGATGATGTCATAGAGGAGGGCGACGGTTTGCTGGTCGCCTGCGACACGGCGCGGGTAAAACACCTGGTAAGGATTGGGGATATCAGGGTTGACACCAAGGTGGGTAGAGCCGAACTCCAGACCGAGGACATCGGCATCGTGGAGGTGGCGCTATCCCCGCGGTCGGCGGCGGTGAGAAAGACGGTGCGGGACCTGGAGTTCCGGAACCGCTACGGCCTGCAACTGCTTGCCGTCTGGCGGGACGGGCAAACCATCCGGACCGGCCTGGCGAACCTCCGGTTCCAACTGGGTGACGCCTTGTTGGTCCAAGGGCCGTGGGAGCGGATCCGCCTGCTCGGCACCACCCCCGACTTCGTGGTCCTCTCTCCCGAGGGCCTCCGCCCGCGGAGGCATGCCAAGGCGCCGCTCGCCCTGGGCGCGCTCCTGTTGATGGTCGGCCTGGTGGTGTTCGGCATCCAGCCCATTCATGTGGCGGCTTTCATCTCGGCCAGCCTGGTGCTCCTCTTCCGCACTGTCACCATGGAGGAGGCGTACCGGGCCATCGAGTGGCGAACCATCTTCCTGGTCGCCGCAGTGCTCCCGGTGGGTTTTGCAATGGAGAGAACCGGCGCGGCCGAGTTGATGGTCACCCAGGTCATCAACATTCTCGGGCCCCTGGGTAACTACGCCATCCTCATAGCCCTGGTCCTGTTGGCCAGCATCCTCAGCCAGGCTCTCGACGGCGCTCCCTCAGTGGTTCTCCTGGCGCCGGTCGCCCTGCAGACAGCCGCTCAACTCGGGATGAATCCCTATGCCGTCATGATGGGGGTCAGCCTGGCCGCGTCAGCCGCCTTCATGACTCCTTTCAGCCACAAGGCCAATCTGCTGGTTATGGGGGCGGGCGGGTACCGGTCGGTGGACTACGCCCGGGTCGGCAGCCCCTTGACCGTGGTGGTGCTGGGCATCGTGGTGGCATTGGTCCCGGCGGTGTTCCCTCTTTGATCCCCGACCGCGAGCGGAGATCCGGGGAGGAAGGAGGGCCGTTGGCCGGCGGAGGGGCGGTCGGCGGTGTATTTTGACGGTTATGAGTCCCCATCGGCGCGTTCCACATGATCGATAGCGGCGCCGCGGCAGGGCGGTCGGCGCGATGACCGCCGGGACCGTGGCAGCCGGCCGCGGATTCCCGCAGGAGGGCGCCTCGGGGGAACCGAGCCTGCTGGAAATCGAGAACCTGAGAGTGCGGTTCGAGTTGCCTGCCGAGACGGTCCGCGCCGTAAGCGGGGTGAGCCTTTCTGTGGCTCCGAGCGAGACCTTTGCCCTGGTGGGTGAGTCCGGGTCCGGCAAGAGCGTCTCGATGCTGTCCGTCATGGGCCTTCTTCCCTCGCCGCCCGCGGTCGTCTCGGGTTCCATCCGCCTGGAGGGCCGGGAAGTACTGGGCATGCCCGGGCGGCTATTGAGGAGGTACCGCGGCCGGGACGTGGCCATGGTTTTCCAGGAACCCATGTCGTCGCTGAACCCTGTCCACCGGGTCGGTCGCCAGATCGGAGAGAGCCTCCGGATTCATCGCGGCGTGGCCCGCTCCGAGGCGCGGCGCCAGGCCATCCGCCTCCTGGACCGGGTCGGGATACCGTCGGCCGCCACCAGGGTTGACGACTACCCGCACGAGTTCTCAGGAGGTATGCGCCAGCGCGCAATGATCGCCATGGCATTGGCGTGCGACCCCAAGTTGCTCATCGCTGATGAACCCACCACGGCCCTCGACGTGACCGTCCAGGCCCAGATAGTGGACCTGGTCCGCGAACTGCAGGCCGAGTACCGCCTGGCGGTGGTATGGATCACCCATGACCTGGGGGTGGTGGCCGAGATAGCCGACCGGGTGGCGGTGATGTACGCAGGGCGAATACTCGAGACCGGCCAGGCGTCCGACCTCTACCGGGCCACCCGACATCCCTACACGTCCGGGTTGCTCCGGTCCATACCCCGGCTTGACCGTTCGGTCACCACCCGCCTGGCGGAGATACCGGGGGCGCCGGTCCGGGTGGTGAGCGAGTTGGCGGCGTGTCCCTTCGACGATCGGTGCCCGATGGCCGCCGACGGCTGCCAGGATGCTCTCCCGGAACTGGAGGCGGTTGGGGCCGAAGGGCACCGATCGGCCTGTATTCACCACCACCAGATGGGATCTGCGTCCTCGCTCTGGCCGGAGGGGACGGCAGCCGGTCGCCAGGACTCAGAAGAACAGCCCGGCGACGTGGTCGTTTCGATTCGGGACCTCCGGGTCCACTTCCCGATCATCCGCGGTATGCGGGAGTCGCGTAAGAGAGCCATTCGGGCTGTGGACGGGGTGTCTCTCGACGTGGTGCGGGGCAAGACCTTGGGGATCGTGGGCGAGAGCGGGTGCGGGAAGACCACCCTGGGCCGCGCAATGGTGGCACTTGTACGACCCACCGAAGGAACCATCGAGATCAACGGGGAGCCGATCAACCACCGGAGCGGCAGGCATCGGAAGGTGGTCCAGATGATCTTCCAGGACCCCTTCTCGGCCATGAACCCCGGGATGCGGGTGTCGGATGTGATAGCCGAACCGCTCCGGATTCACCGCCTTGCGGACACCGACGCCATCCGCGATCGGGTGACCGAACTGCTCATCCAGGTGGGGCTTCCTCCCGACGCGGGTACCCGCTATCCGCATGAGTTCAGCGGGGGCCAGCGCCAGCGGATCGCCGTGGCCCGCGCCCTGGCGGCCGATCCCGAGGTGGTGGTGTGCGACGAACCCGTGTCGTCCCTGGATGTATCGGTGCAGGCTCAGGTGATCAACCTGCTGGCCGACCTGCAGGCGCGAACCGGGATGGCGATGGTGTTCATAGCCCACGACCTGGCGGTGGTGCGCCATGTCTCCCACGAGGTAGGGGTCATGTATCTCGGGGAGATCGTGGAGAAGGCGCCCCGCGACCAGCTATACGAGGACCCTCTTCACCCCTATACCAAGGCGCTCCTGGAGGCGGTGCCGGTTCCCGAGCCCGATTACGACGCCACTCAGCGAACCAGGCTGGTGGGGGACGTGCCCAGCCCGGCCGATCCGCCGGCCGGCTGCCGCTTCCATACGCGGTGCCCGGTGGCCGTGGAAGGGCTGTGCTCGACGGTCAAGCCGGCACTGGAAGAGGTGAACCCCGGCCGCTGGGTCTCCTGTCACCTGGTCAGTCCCCCCGCCGGACAGCCCTCGGTTGCCCACTAGGGCCAGGGCGAGTAACGGAATTGCGCTACGAATGTCCTGGCGCCGATAGCGATGGTGACGCAGTTTTCAGGTGATTCGACCCAGGATCTGGTTACTCTGTAATCAGTTAAAGAATTCCATCCTCGGTACGAAGAAACCCCGCCACCTCGTGGACGGGGACTAGAAAGGGAGCCAGAAATGCAAAGAGTAAAGAGGTTCAAGTGGGCAATCCTGCTGGTTGTGCTGGCGCTGGTTGTCGTAGGATGCGGCGACGACGACGCCGAAGAGGAGCCGGTAGCCACCACGGCCGCGGAGGCTCCGGCCACCACGCCGGCGCCGGAGCCAGCCGACGAAGAGGAAGAGCCCGCAACTGCGCCGGCCGAGGAAGAGGAAGAGCCTGCACCGGAGACCACGACCACCACCGCGGCGCCGCCTCCCCCTCCTGAGCCGGTCACGGTCAGGGCTGCGATCACCGGGGACGAGGGAACCCTCAACCCCTACACCTACATCAGCGGCTTCCCCGGATGGAACATCCTGATGCTCCAGTACGACTCCTTGATGCAGCTTGACGCCGCCGGGGTCCCCCAGCCCTGGCTGGCCTCGAGCGTCAGCGTCAGCGACGACCTCACCGAGTGGTCGGTGACCCTGGTGGAGGGCGTGACCTTCCACGACGGTGAGCCCCTGACCTCCGACGACGTGGCCTTCAGCGTCGAGTTCTATACCACCAACCCCGAGGCGAGCCGCTTCGCACGCGACTTCAGGGGAGTGGCGGACGTGGTAGTTCACGATGACTACAGCGTCACCTTCGTTCTCGAGAGTGCCAACCCCGGATTCGACGTCGTGGCGCTGGCCGACGCTCCCATCATCCCCCGCCACATTTGGGAGTCGGTGGATATTCCGTCGGAGCACGATTTCGGCGGTACCAACATCGGTTCCGGTCCGTACATTCTGACCGAAATCGCGCCGGACCAGAGCTACCGCTTCGCGGCCAATCCCAACTATTTCCGGGGCGCCCCGGCGGTCGACGAACTGGTGCTGATCATCTTCGCCGACGACGCCGGAGCCCAGGCGGCCATCCGGACCGGGGAAGTGGACGTGATCTTCGAGCGGATACCTCCGGAGCAGATCGATCTGCTGGACGCCCAGGATCCCCTGGACGTCATCCTCGGACCCGAGTTCGCCACCCAGATGATCAACTACGACGCCTCGATCCGTCCGTTCGACGACGTTGCGGTCCGCCAGGCCATCAACCTGGCCATGGACCGCCAGGACATCGTCGACACCGTGTATCTCGGAGCGGCTACGGTAGGGAGCCCCGGCTGGATCCACCCGGGACACTCGGTCTACAACCCCGGGATCGCGGTCGACGTGTACGACCCGGCCGCGGCCAACGCCCTGTTGGACGGCGCCGGTTACGCCGACTCCGACGGCGATGGGGTCCGGGAGTACGACGGACAGCCGATGTCGTTCGAGATCATCACCAACGCCTCCGACTCGCTGCGTCTGCGGATCGCCGAGTTAACGGTTGAGATGCTGGCCGCCATCGGCATAGAGACCGAGGTGCTGCCGGTCGACACCGCAGTCTGGGAGAACGCCGTTTGGCCCGGTTTCGACGTGAACAACGGTCGGAACTACCAGATCGCTATGTGGGGATGGTCGCCTCCCGTGCAGGCCGACCCTCTGCGGCTTCCCTGGTTGGTACACAGTTCGCTGGATAGAGGATTCCTCAACCTGACCGGTTACGGCAACGCCGAGATGGACGAACTGTCCGAGGCGCTGGCAGTCGAGCCCGATCCGGCAGGGCGCAAAGCGATCCTGGGCCGCATGCAGGAGATAATCGCCGAGGACCTGCCGTTCGTGCTGCTGCTGTATCCGGACGGAGCGTATGTGTACGACTCGAGCGTCTACGCCGATTGGGAGTTCATCGCCGGCCAGGGCATCGTGAGCAAGCTGTCGCTGCTCGCGCCATCCGCTCGGCCGTAGGAGAACAACCAAATAGTGACGGCTGGTGGAAGCCCGCCGCCCGATCGCGCATCGCGTGGCGGGCTACCACCCCCTATCGGGTTTGATCAGCGCGCCCGGGGACCGGGGAAAGCCGCCGGTCGGGCCGGAGTGAAGACTTGACGAGGCGCATCGACCTCCGTCGCGTGGCCCAGTACGGGGTGGTTGTGGTGGTGGCGGTGACGCTCAATTTCCTGTTGCCCCGCCTGATGCCGGGCAATCCGCTCGCCCTGATCGCCGGGGTGGACGTCGGCATGCTCACCCCGGACCAGCGGGCCGAGATCGTCGCCCGGGTGGGCCTGGACGCCCCGATGTGGCAGCAGTATCTGCGGTACTGGGGTGACATCTTCACCGGCGATTTCGGGTTCTCGTTCCGGTCGAGCCGTCCCATCGTCGACATGATCCTGGAGAGGCTTCCCTGGACGCTCCTCATCACCGGCCTGTCGCTTCTGGTGTCGGCGGTGGTGGGGGTGTTGCTGGGAGCTATCTCGGCGTGGCGGAGAGGGACCAAGGGCGACCTGAGCATGCTGTCGGGGATGATCTCCATCGAGTCGCTGCCCTCGTTCTGGTTGGGCATGGTCCTGGTCTCCCTGTTTGCCGTTCAATGGGGCCTCCTGCCGTCGTTCGGAGCGGTGACCCCTGCGTCGGACTTGGAAGGCTGGGCGCATGTGTGGGACATCATCAGCCACGCCATCCTGCCGGTGACCGCGCTGTCGATCGTGGGTACTCCGGGCGTCTACATGACCATGCGATATTCGATGCTGGAAACGCTTGGAGAGGACTACATCCGTACCGCCAGGGCAAAAGGCGCCGGCGAGCGCCGGGTACTGTTCGGGCATGTGGCCCGCAACACCATCGCTCCGGTGATCACGGTCCTGGCCATCCGGCTGGGGTTTGCCTTCGGAGGCACGGTGATCATCGAGACGGTGTTTTCCTACCCGGGACTCGGCCGCCTGGTCTTCGAGGCGGTGGCGGGACGTGACTATCCCGTGATGCAGGCGGCGTTCCTGGTGTTCACGGCGGCGATACTGGTCGCAAACTTGGCGGCCGACCTCTTGTATCCCCTCATCGACCCCAGAAGCAGGACATCATGACGGCCACCGGCGGTGAAGACCGGGCCATTAGGCGGGCGGTACGCCGTCGTTCCCGGCTCCCCACCATCCTGGGGGTGGCGGGACTGGTGATCGTCGGCGCCTTGGTGGTGACGGCGGTGTTCGCTCCCTGGCTGGCGCCGTATGACCCGACCGAGCGGATCGCGCGGCCGTTCCTGTTCCCCAGCGCCGAGCATCCCCTGGGCACCAACGACGTCGGACACGACCTCCTGTCCGAGATCATCTTTGGGTCTCGGGTGTCCCTGATGGTGGGGCTGGTGGCGGCCACCGTGGCCCTGCTGATCGGTACCACCGTGGGCGTGATAGCCGGCTATTACCCCAAGCGGCTGGGGTCGACCCTGATGCGGGGGGTCGACGTGATCCTGATCCTGCCGTTCCTCCCGCTGCTGATTGTGCTGGCCGCTTATCTGGGCCGCAGCCTCCTGAACACCATCCTGGTCATCGGGCTGCTGATCTGGGCGGAGCCGGCCCGTATCATCCGATCACAGGTCCTCTCCCTCCGCTCGCGGGAATACGTGCTGGCCGCCCGTTCCATGGGCGCCCCCGACCGGTGGACGATCATCCGGCACATCGTTCCCCGCACGGCGCTTTTGGCCACGGGCTCCTTCGTCCGGGCGGTGTCCGGGGCGATCCTGCTCGAAGCTGCTCTCAGCTTCCTGGGCCTGGGCGACCCGATCCAGAAGAGTTGGGGATCCACCCTCTACTGGGCCCAGACCCGGGGGGCCTTCCTGACCCCGGCCTGGAAGTGGTGGGTGCTGCCGCCCGGCATCCTGATCATGCTGGCGTCGCTCGGATTCGCTTTGATCGCCTTCTCGCTGGAGGAGCGGATCAATCCCCGGTTGTAGTCCGTGGCTGCAGGCCCGGGGACCCGCCTCTTGAGCCTTCCGGCCGAGCCCCGTCTTCATCCTGCCAGGACGGGACATCGGGGTGTGCTTGTGTGGCAGTGGGGGACTCCGGTGTCGGTAATGTCATCGGCGCCGGTGGGCGGAGGACTGGGCTTGGTGGAGTGGACACTCAACATCGGTGTCGGGTCGGACTATAACCGTACTGACTTGTCCGAGCACGCCCGGGAGGTCGCGGCTGAGATCGGTGTGCGAGGAACAGG
Source organism: bacterium (assembly GCA_028819345.1). Taxonomy (GTDB): domain Bacteria; phylum Actinomycetota; class Acidimicrobiia; order Spongiisociales; family ZC4RG35; genus Bin76. Next base: position 12,002 of record JAPPLW010000010.1, read on the forward strand.
CGTGGCGATGTTCACTGCCGTGGACTTGAGCCTTCGGCAACGCTGCGACTTCGAAGGGGTGACGGTCGACGCCACCGTCGGGGTCAGCCATCCCACCTGGGCCGCAGAGATTCCAGAGGCGGTGGAGACCGTCTCTCCGGGCACGATCAACCTGGTGATCCAGATGCCGGTCGGGCTCGATCCGGGAGCAGCGGTCAACGCGGTGATGACGGCCACCGAAGCCAAGACACAAGCATTGGCAGCCCAGGGAGTGGAGGGAACGGGGACCGCCACCGACGCGGTCACCATCATCTGGCCACCCGGGATCCCTGCGGCACGGTTCGCAGGCCCCAGGTCGCGGTGGGGTGCGAGGATAGGCCAGGCCGTGTACCGGGCGGTGCGGGCCGGCGCTGTATAGACGGTTCCGTCCCGGTGTTGGGGCGACGACTGCCGTAGGTTCGCCAAAGGCTGTGAAAAGAGCTGCGGTGGGGAGGTTGATTCTGTCCCACCCCATTCCATACTGATACCCAGCCAAGTACCGAGACTGTCCGCTCAGGCGTCGCGCGGATCGCGTCGAGGGATCATATCGACCTATCCGGCAAGCCCTGTCTCAGGCTGGACGGAGGCTGTTCGACCCAGGAAAGGTGGTGAGCTCCTATGTCAAATTGGGGTGGGTTTGGAGGTGTTTGTAGA
>JAPPLW010000008.1 GCA_028819345.1 bacterium
TCAAAATCCATTGGGGGCAACTCCGTGTGGGTTCGAATCCCACTCCCGGCACCGACCCCTCATGCCGTTTCCTGACATGCTCACCTGGGGCCATGAAGGTGACGGACGACCATCGGCGCCTATGAGACGAATGGCAACCGGTGGTCGGGCCGGCAAGCTGGGCGCCGCCCACCGGGGCGGGTTGCCGGCCGTTTTGCGTGATGTGGCGGAGCGGGTGGCAGTGGCCGACGGAGAGTAAAGCTGGTAAATCGAACCAGCCGATTACCGTTTAAGGAACCAGACCGGAGGAAAGCGTCCTGTGAATGAACCCGCTTGGACAATGGGAATCGAAGAGGAATACCTCCTGGTGGAGAGTGACACCGGAGAGCTCATCTCCACCCAACCCCCCGGGCTCATGGACCGGGTCACAGAACTCCGGTACGGGCAGGTGAGCCACGAACTCTTCGACTCCCAGATCGAGATCGGCACGGGGATCTGCCAGGACGTCAAGCAACTTCGCGCCGACGTCGGCCTGTTGCGCCTGGCGGTTAGCGAGGCCGCCCAGGAGTACGGACTCGCCCCAATAGCCGCCTCCACCCATCCCGTGGCAAGATGGAAGAGGCAGCAAATCACCGCGGGCGAGCGCTATCGGGCCCTAACTCAAGACCTCCAGGCGGTAACGCGCCGAATGATCATCTCCGGAATGCATGTACACGTGGGAATCGAAGATCCCGAGTTGCGAATCGACCTCATGGGCCAGGTCACCTATTTCCTGCCTCACCTGCTGGCCCTCTCCACCTCCTCGCCCTTCTGGGAGGGAGCGGACACGGGTCTCAAGAGTTATCGCCTCTCTGTGTTCAGCTCTGTGCCAAGGACCGGACTGCCCGAGAAGTTCGATTCGTGGGCCGACTTCGAGAGGCATGTCGATGTACTGGTGAGAGCCGGCGTCATAGAAGACTCCACCAAAATCTGGTGGCACATCCGCCCCTCGGAACGCTACCCCACGCTGGAGATGAGGGTTACCGATCTACCCACCAAAATGGAGGACACCACAGCCCTTGCGGCTCTGTACGTGTGCCTTCTCCGCATGCTGTGGAGGTTCAAGATGGATAACCTGCGGTGGCGAGGGTACGCCAATTTCCTGGTGGCCGAGAACCTCTGGCGCGCCCAACGCTACGGCGTCCGGGGCGATATGATCGACTTCAGCCGGGGAGCCTTGGTGCCGTTCTCCGATCTCATCGAGGAGATCATCGGTTTGGTGCAGCCTGACGCCGAAGCCCTGGGATGCACCGAGGAGATAGAGCACATCCGGACGATCTGCCGGAGGGGCACATCCGCCGATCGCCAGTTGGCCGTATACAACCAGGCGCTGGCCTGTGGGGCTACCGATGACGAGGCGATCAAGGCCGTGGTGGACGCCCTGATCTCCGACACCTTGATGCCTCCCCAGGATTAATCCGGTCCCCCGTCAATCAGCTTCGAGACAGGGAATCCAGGGCTACACCGAACGGGGTTTTTCGCGGTTGTCATCACAGGGGATGGGCATGCCCGAGAACATTGAGGGCCACCTCCGGCCCGCCCCCGGTACGGAGCGAGACCAGCCCTAGCATCGGGCCCCGGTTCCCTCGATTTGTCGATCGATAGCACATCATCCGTCTAAAGTGTTGTCACAATGAACGACGCCGACCTTCTCCAAGAAGTAACCGCTTTGAGAGAGCGTTTATCCAGGCTGAGCGCCGCCTGCCTCCACATCAACGAGAGCCTCGATTTCGACACGGTCCTGCAGGGGGTTTTAGATAGCGCTCGGACGCTTACCGATGCGCGGCATGGAGTCCTCACGCTTCTGGATGACACCGGCGATGTCAAGACCTTTCTGAGCTCGGGAATGTCCCTCGACGAGAGCCGACGTCTGTGGGATGTGCCGAACGGGCAAAGATTCATTGACTACGTGGCAGAGATCCAGAGCCTGGTGCGGGTACCGGATCTGGAGGAGTATTTCCGATCGCTGGGTTTGGAAGAAATGCGTCTCCCGGTGGAAGGGGGTTCCTTCCTGGCCGCGCCGATCAGACATCGGGGAGAACATGTCGGCCATATCTTCCTGGCCAACCGGGAACGAGGCGAAGAGTTCACCGGGGAGGACGAAGAGGTCCTGATGATGTTCGCAGCGCAGGCGGCCCTGGTCATCTCCAACGCCCACCGACACCTGGAAGAGCAGAGAGCGAGGGCCGACCTGGAAGCCTTGGTCGACACATCGCCGATAGGCGTCGTGGTCTTGGACGCCAGGACGGGGCAGGTTGTATCCAGGAATCAAGAAGCCAGAAGGATCGTGGGAGATCTGAGGATGCAGGAGGGCTCTGTAGATCATCTCATGGAAGTGGTAAACATCCACCGGGCCGACGGGCGGGAATTACCCCTTCAGGAGATACCCGTGGCGCAGGTGCTGGCAAGCGGAGAGACGGTACGGGCCGAGGAGATCGTCATCGAGGTCCCCGATGGACGGAAGGTCACAACCCTGGTGAACGCCACGCCCATCCACTCAGAGCAGGGAGAGGTGGTGTCGGTGGTGGTGACCATGCAGGACATGACACCCGTGGAGGAAATGCAGAGACTACGAGCTGAATTCCTGGGCATCGTCAGCCACGAACTGAGGACCCCGCTCACCACCATCAAGGGCTCCGCAGCGACAGTTCTAGGATCCTCCTCGGCGCTCGATCCAGCCGAGACACTCCAGTTCTTCAGGATCGTGGACGAGCAGGCCGACCACATGCGGGATCTGATCAGCAACCTGCTGGACGTGAGCAAGATCGCTACGGGCAGCTTGTCCATCCAGCGGGAACCGGTCGAACTGAAGAGCCTTTTGGACCAGGCCAGGGCCAGCTTCCTGAGCGGCGGAGGGAGGAACGTGGTCAGCATCGACATGGCCGGGGAACTGCTTCCCGTAATGGCCGACCGTCAGCGTCTGCTACAGGTGATCGGCAACGTGCTCGACAACGCAGCCAAGTATTCTCCCGACCGGTCCACCGTCACGGTCGAGGCGTCACAAGAGGACCACCACGTTGTCATCTCGGTCACCGACCAGGGTCGGGGGATCGCAGCCGAGCACCTGCCCTTCTTGTTCCGGAAGTTCTCACGGTTGCACGGAGCCAGGGCCGGGAGGCGCAGCGTCGGAGACGGATTGGGGCTGGCTATCTGCAAGGGAATAGTCGAAGCCCACGGGGGCCGTATTTGGGCGACAAGCGACGGGCCGGGCATGGGAGCGCGATTCAGCTTCAGCATCCCCCTTGTCGACAACGACGCCTATCCCATGACGGCCGATTCGGGCCGGTTCCACCCGGGATCGGACGAGTTGGGAGAGCAACGCCGAGTACTGGTCGTCGATGATGACCTGCAGATCCTCAGGTACGTGCGGGACATTCTGGCCGAGACGGGATATGTCCCGATTGTCACCGGAGACCCGAATGAGGTGTGTCACCTGATGCGGATGAACAAACCCCACGTGGTCCTGCTGGATTTCATGCTGCCGGACAAAGACGGTGTGGCCCTGATGAAAGAACTCCCCGAACTGGCAGAGGTACCGGTGATATTCCTGTCGGGGTACGGGGAGGACGAGATAGTGGCAAGCGCCTTGGACGCGGGCGCGGCCGACTACGTGGTGAAACCGTTTTCCCCCACAGAGTTGATCGTGAGGATCGGAGCGGCGCTCCGCCCGCCGAGGGCGCCCGGCGACTTCGGTCACCCCAAGCATTTCCGGGTCGGTGATCTGGCGATCAACTACCTGGAGCGCACAGTGACCGTGGATGACCGGCCCGTGCAGTTGACCGCCACCGAATACAAGCTGCTGACCACCCTTTCCCTCCACTCCGACCGGGCGATGTCCCAGGACCAGTTGCTCAAGTCTATTTGGGGAGCCGAACAAACCGGTGACCCGCGGGTGCTCCGTTCCTTCGTCAAGAATCTTCGCCGCAAACTGGGCGACGAAGCAACCAAGCCCACGTACATCCTCACCGAACGCGGCTTCGGCTACCGCATCGCCAAACCCCAGCCGGCCAACTGAAGCCACAGTTTGGCCGAGTCGCCACGCCTCCGCCCTCATGGGCTCGAAGGATCGGCTAGTTGAGCACCACCTCGGGCACCAGTTGGGGGCCGCTCCTGCGGTAGATCGCCCACAGTCGTCCCGATCCATCGAGAATTCTGGTCGGCCTGGCCTCTTCAAATTGTGGAGCCGTGTCGGTGGGCAGGCTCCTCCCGTGGCGGACCATTTCCAAGGTCGGGAAATCGGCCGTCCAGGAAGGCAGGTCCGCCAAACCCTCGGCAGGAGAAAGCATCCACTTCTTCCAGTCCACCAAGTCATCAGGACCCGGTGCGGCGCCCGCCCGCTCCCCAACTGAAAGGCTCCCCACGCGTGTTCGCCGCAACTCCACCAGGTGGGCGCGACCCCCGAGTGCCCGAGCAAGATCGTCGGCAAGGCTCCTCACATAGACGCCCTTCCCGCACACGACCCGTAGCCCCACCAACGGATTCGAACCTTCTTCGAAACGCGTGACGTCCAGGGAGCGAACGGTCACCCGGCGCGCCTGCCTCTCCACCGCCCGTCCCTCCCTGGCCAGTTCATACAGGCGCCGTCCTCCCACCCTGACGGCCGACACCATGGGAGGGACCTGGCTGATCTCCCCCACGAATTCCCCGAGAGCCGATTCAACGTCCACCCTGGAAACCGGCATCTCCCCGCTCCAGACCTCCTCCCCGTCGGCGTCCAGTGTGTCGGTGGCCACCCCGAAACGCGCCACCGCCAGGTATTCCTTCTCCAAGGGCTGGAGAAAGCGAATCAGGCGAGTGACCCGTCCCACCGCCACCACCAGGGCGCCGGTGGCCATCGGGTCGAGAGTCCCGGCGTGGCCCACTTTGCGGATGCCGACCGCGCGGCGCACCGCGGCCACCACGTCATGGGAGGTAATCCCCCCGGGCTTGTCGAGGACCAAGAAGCCCTCAGGCAAAGGGGACTCTCTGCAGAACCGCCTCCACAGCCGCAGACGGATCACCGCCGAATGCGAAGCCGCTGGCGTTGTGGTGCCCACCGCCTCCCAGAGCTTCGGCGATCGCCCCCACGTTGACCTCCCCCCGCGAGCGAAGGCTGACCCGCACCCCACCGTCGCCGGCCTCCCTGATGAGCATCGCCACTCCCGCTTCCCGGGGGAGGCGGACCAGGTCGATGAGGAGTTCCGTCTCCTCGCCGTTGAGCAAGGCCCCTTCCAGGTCCTCTCTGTAGAGAACCGACCACACCACTCTGCGTTCGGCGTCCAGTCGAGCCCGGGAGAGCACCGCCCCGGCCACCGACAGCAGTCCGAACGGCTCCTCTTCGTAGACGGCCTGGCCGATCACCTCGGGGCGGGCTCCCGCCTCCAGTAGCCGGGCCGCCAAGCGGTGCGTGCGGGGGGTGGTGTTGGAGTACTGGAACCGCCCGGTGTCGGTGACCAGACCGGTGAGGAGGCAGGTGGCGACCACCTCGTCCACCGGCCATCCCAACTCCAGAATCAGGTCGAAGACCAACTCGACCGTGGCCGAGGCGCCGGAGTCGATCAGGTCGATGGTCCCGAAGCCGGGATTGGAGACATGGTGGTCGACCACCACCAGATTCTCCACTTGTCCGGTTATCCAGTCCAGGTCCCCCAGCCGATCCACGGACGCGCAGTCGAAGGCCAGCACCGTATGGGGCAGATCCGACGGCGAGAGGGGAACGGAGAGGAGGTCGGTCGGAAGGAATCGGTAGCGGCTCGGGACGGCCTCCGGGGAAGGGATGGCCAGTTGCACGGACCTTCCCGCCAGACGGGCGGAGCTGGCAAAGCCCAGCATCGACCCCAAGGCGTCCCCGTCCGGGCGCTCATGACAAACTCCCCCCAGCGACTCGGAGGCGACTATCACGTCCGCGGCCTCACGGATCTTCTCTGACAGCGCCGCCGCCCTGTTCACTCTTCTCCTCCCGGACCCGGCGCGGGGGCCCCTCTCAGCAGGCTCTCGATCTTCATGCCCGCAATCACGCCTTGATCCGGCCGGAACTCCAGCCGGGGCGTGTACTTGAGTCGTACCTGGGAAGCCAGCAAGGCCTGCAGACGACCGGCCGCCGACGTGAGGCCCTCGCCGGTCTCCTCCAGCCTGGTCATGTCGGCTGCCGAGAAATACACCACCGCTCTCCGCAGGTCCGGGGACGTCTCAACACCGGTTATGGTCACCCCGGACAACCTGGGATCGGAGAGGCCATGGACCTCCGCCGCCAGAACCTCCCAGACGATTGCGTTGACCCGCCGCATGCGGGGAAACCGATCGACACGCATTTCTCATCTCGTCCCGGGTTCGGGATGATCGAGATAGGAGATCAGGACCTCGGTCACATTCACGTCGCCCCTGCGGTCGAGATAATGCTCCGCCCGCTGCATCAGCCGCTCCAACTCCCGGCGGTTGGGCGCCACCAATGCCACTCCTAGGCCCGCCCGACGCCAGAGATCGTGGTGATCCACTTCGGCTACCGAGTAGGACGCAGTCTGCCGGAGGCCCTCCACCACCGGACGGAGAACCGAACGCTTCTCCTTCAGCGACCGGGTGGCGGGAAGCGAGAGCTCGAAACGCATAGCCGCCGCCTCCATCAGGTGCGAGCAACCTCCCTCACCGTAAACGCTTCGATCAAATCGCCCTCCTTGACGTCGTTGTACCGCTCGAGAACTATCCCGCACTCCAGGCCGAACACCACTTCATCGACGTCCTGTTTGAACCGCCGGAGGGATCCTATCGATCCGGTGTAGATCACCACGTCGTCGCGATACAGGCGCACATCGGCGCCCAGGGCCATCCGCCCCTCGGTGACCAGGCAACCCGCAGCCATTGCGCGGGGCACCCGGAAGAGGGCGCGCACCTCCGCCACTCCCAGAATGTCCTCGTGCCGCTCGGGAGCGAGCCTCCCCACCAGGAGCTGTTCCACATCATCCAAGAGCTCGTAGATCACCGAGTAGGAACGGACTTCGATCCCTCGCTGCTGCGCTTCGCGCGCCGCCTTGGATTCGGCGCGCACGTTGAAGCCGACTATCACTGCTCCGGTGACATCGCTCAGATTCACATCGTTGAGATTGATGCCGCCTACCGCCGCGTGGACGATCTCTATCCGCCCTTCGTCTCTCTTGATCTTCCCGATTGCCTCCCGCAGGGTCTCCACCGAGCCATGCGCATCCGCCTTGACAACCAGCCTGAGTTCTCCCTGGGTGGACTGGAGTTGCTCAAGATGGGAGACGAAACGGTCCCGGGCGGTGGGCATCTCCGTCCTTATCTTGCGCTCCCGATCGCGGTCGGCCTGGGCCGCGGCCAACTGCCGTGCGAGCCGCTCGTTCTTGACCACCTCAAAGCCATCTCCCGCTCCGGGCACCTCATTCCATCCCATAACCAGCACCGGCACGGAGGGAGTAGCGGATGAAACCCTATGCCCGGCGTGGTTGAACATGGCCCTCACCCTTCCCGACACACCTCCCGCCACCAGTGAATCGCCTCTCTTGAGGGTGCCCCTTTGCACGATCACCGTGGCCACCGGCCCCATCCCCCTGTCCAGTCTCGAGTCCACCACCACCCCGGAGGCAAGCGGCTTGGGAGAAGCCTTGAGTTCCTGGATCTGCGCCATCAGATCGATGGTCTCCAGAAGCTCCTCCAAGCCGTCTCCCTCGGTGGCCGAGATCTCCACGCTGGGGACGTCTCCCCCCAACTCCTCGACGATGACGTTGTGCTCGGTCAACTTGGTCCGGACCGACATCGGATCGGCGCCCGGCCGGTCGATCTTGTTGATCGCCACCAGCATGTCCACACCAGCCGCCCGGGCATGGCTGACTGCCTCCACGGTCTGAGGCATGACGCCGTCGTCGGCCGCGATCACCAACACCACGATGTCGGTCAACTCCGCCCCCCTGGCCCGGAGGGTGGTGAAGGCCTCGTGACCGGGGGTGTCGATGAAGGTGATGGGATTGCCCTCGACGGTGGCCTGGTAAGCGCCGATGTGCTGGGTGATTCCGCCTGCTTCCCCCGAGACGACGTCGGTACGGCGGAAGGCGTCCAATAGGGTGGTCTTGCCGTGGTCCACATGGCCCATCACCGTCACGATGGGCGGCCGCTCGACCAGGTCCTTGGGATCGTCGTCCGGTACGTCGCGAAGGCGCACCACCGGGACCCGCTCAGGCGCCGACTCGATTAACTCCACCAAGGCCCCGAAACTCTCCCCCACCTCCGCCATCAGGTCTTTGGGCATGATCTGTCCGGCGCCCACCACTCTGCCCATGCCGATCATCCGGGCAACGACGTCGCCGACCGGAACATCGAGAGCCTCCGCGTACTCGGCAACCGAAGCCGTGTCTTGTACCTCCACCACCGACAACTCCTCCACCGGCGGGAGGGGCGCTTCCTCCGGAACGGGAGGATCCTCCACGGCTGCGGGCGGAGCGGGGGCCTCCACCACCGGCTCGGGTTCGGGGGCCGGGGCTGGTTCGGGGGCCGTCTCGGGCTCTCCCACCAGCGCGAAGCGAACCAGTTCGGCTTCCTCTGTGGAGATGGTGGAGGAAGCGGCCCTCACCACCAAACCGATCTCCTTGGCTTGGCGGATCACGTCCTGGGATGAAAGGCCCAGTTCGCGGGCGATCTGATAAATCCTGACCCTAGCCATATCGCACCGAAGCAAGACCCGCCGGTCAGGCGGTTGCTGAACTGGTGCCGGCAGTGGTCACCGGAGAAGCAGCCACCCCGGCGCCGGACTGTTGGGCACCGGCCTCGGCCCCCGGGGAGGGAGGAGGCTCGTCGGAACGGATGTCGATCCTGTACCCGGTGAGCCGGGCGGCCAGACGGGCGTTCTGGCCCTCCTTGCCGATCGCCAGGGAGAGTTGGTGCTCGGAGACGATCACCTCCGCGCTCTTCTCCTCCTCGTTGATCCTGACCTCGCGAATGCGGGCCGGACCCAGCGCGTCAGCGATGAAGGCAGCCACGTCCTCCTGATACTGGACCACATCCACCTTCTCATTGCGGAGTTCCTTGACCACCTGTTGCACTCTCGACCCGCGGGCGCCCACGCAGGCGCCGCGGGGATCCACGTTCGGATCATGGGAGATCACCGCGATCTTGGTGCGATGTCCCGGTTCCCGTGCGATCGCCACGATCTCCACCACGCCCTCGACCAGTTCGGGCACCTCCAGTTCGAGAAGCCTCCTCACCAGGTCGGGGTGAGAGCGGCTGACGATGATCTGGGGGCCCTTGGGCTCGTTCTTGACCTCCAGGATGAGCGCCTTGGCCCGGTTGCCCCGGTCAAGCAACTGGTGCGGGATCCGCTCCGAGGCGGGCATCAACGCCTCGGCGTTGCCCAGATCGAAGATGATGTAGCGCCCGTCGACCTGCTGCACTATCCCGGTGACCAGGTCACCTTCCCGTCCCTGGTAGGCGGCGTAAATCTGTTCCCGTTTGGCGATCCGGAGGCGTTGGGCGATCACCTGCTTGGCGGTCTGGGCGGCGATCCGGCCGAAATCCTGGGACATCTCCTCCCACTCCTTTGTCACCGCCCCCTCCTCGTCGAGATTCTGGCCGAAAACCCGGATCTCTCCGGACTCCAGATCGATCGTGACCCTCGCTTCGTCAGCCTTGCCCGAGGTACGCTTGTAGGCCGAGACCAGGGCGTTTGCCACCGCGTCCAGGATGGTCTCGACAGGCACTCCCCGCTCTCTCTCCAAGAGTTCCAGAGCCTCCATCACCTGGTAGTCGATCTTCACGAGCGAGCCTTCCCCTTCCCCGGCTTGGGCGAGGCATTCCAGCGGAAGACCGTGCGGGCCGAGAGGATCGCCCCGTACAGGAGGGAATAAAGCTCACCCTCCACCGACAGATCACAGCCTTCGTCGTCCGCCGACACCAGGCGCCCCCGGAGGCTGGTGCTCCTGCCCTCGGTGCGGACCTTAATCACCACCTCGCGGCCGACCGCCTTCTCGAAGTGCCGGGGAGTCCGCAACCGACGTTCCAGGCCCGGGGAGCTCACCTCCAGGCGATAGGGGCCCTCGAGGTCGGTTTCAGCGTCAAGAAGCCGGGAGAGGCGGCGGGAGGTCTCAGCCAGGCGGTCAAGATCAACCCCTCCCTCAGCGTCTACCACCACCCGCAGGAGACGCATTCCGCCGTGGCCCAGCAGTTCCAGGGAGTCCAATTCCAGTCGCTCGGCCTCCAGGTAGGGGCCTACCACGGCCGAGAGCCTGTCGGCCGCGGTCATCTTGGGCATGGTGCCGGCGTCGCGCATAAGTACGGTTGTCACTCCTTCAATCGTCAACCTAGTCTAACCCTCTCCCCAGGGTGATAAGAGGTCGGATGTTCAGGCGCCGCTCAAACGGAAATCGTCCATGAAGGAAGCCAGCCGCGCAGCGCTGTCCACCTCCAGCCCGGCGTAGAGGCTGGCCCGGCACCCCCCTACCGACTTGTGGCCCCGGAGGCCCACCAATCCCGCGGTCTGGGATTCCCGAAGAAAGCGCTCCTCTGCTTCGGGAGTGGGGAGCCGGAACACCACATTGGTATGGGATCGGTAGCGCCGTTCCACCGGGTTGTGGTAGTAGCCGTCGCTCCGGTCGATGGCGTCGTAGACCAGGCCGGCCTTTCGGGCGGTGCGCTCTTCCAAACCGGGGATTCCCCCCAGGTCGCGGAGGCGCTTTAGCATCTTGCCCATCAGGTATATCGGGAACACCGGGGGGGTGTTGCCCAGCGAGTCCTTCTCGGCGTACCACCGGTAGTCGAGCATGCGGGGGAGGACGGGGGAGATGTTCTCCAGAACCGAGCGCCGGATGAACACCAGCGCCATCCCGGCCGGTGCAAGGTTCTTTTGCACACCCCCGTACACCAGTTGGTAACGGTCCCAATCGATGGGCCGGGCCAGAAAGTCCGATGACATGTCGCACACCTGGGGCAGGTCCACCGCTAAGGACTCCACCATCCTGATCCCGCCGATGGTCTCGTTGGATGTCAGGTGCAGATAGGCTGTTTCGGGCTGGATGGCGACCTCCTCCGAGAGCGGCATCCGGGTGTACCGGTGCGGCTTGCCGTCCCAGGCGCAATAGGCATCTCCCAACCGCTGCGCATCCCCCAAGGCCAGGACTCCCCATGATCCGGCGGTGACGTAGGCTCCTCTGTCCTGGTTCCCCAGCAGGTTGAGGGGAACCATGGCGAACTGCATGGTGGCGCCGCCGGGAATCAGCATGACTTCGAAGTCGGCCGGCGCACCCGAAACCTCCCGCGCCAGGGACAGGGCTTCTGCATGCACCGCCGAGTACACCTCGGATCGGTGGCTCATCTCCAGGACCGACATGCCGCTTCCGGCGAAGTCCAGGAACTCCTCCTGGGCCTCCTCCAGAATGGGCAGCGGCAGGGTGCACGGACCGGCGCCGAAATTGTCAACTCTCACGGAACCAATTGTCGCACGACCGGGGCAAAACATAAAACCATTTCCATCATCCCTCTAATGTTCCCGGGATGTACCGGTACAGCGGACGGCACGTATTGAAGGTCGGCCCCCTCCTGACTCATCGGGTAGAGGACCGCCTGGTCGAGGAATCGCCCATGGAGCTTCGGATGATGGGGGTCCCCATCGCGGTGGTCATGCGCACACCGGGCCAGGAGGAAGACCTGGCGCTGGGATTCGCCATCACAGAGGGGATTGTCGACGGCCCGCAGGAGGTGGCCCGCGTGCGGTCGATCGGTACGGGGGACCGGTACGAACTGGAACTGGCCGAGGGGGTGGAAATCGATCCCGAGCAGTTCCGCCGCAACACCTACACCTCCTCGTCCTGCGGGGTGTGCGGCAAGGCCTCCATCGACGCAGTGCTGGTGGCCTCCGGCCCGCTTCCTCCCGGACCCGAACTCACGCCGCAGATGATCACCTCGCTCCCCGACCGCCTTCGCCAGGCTCAATTGTCGTTCGCGGCCACCGGCGGATCCCACGCGGCGGGGTTGTTCAGTCCGGGGGGAGAGCTCCTGGTTATCGCCGAGGACGTCGGACGGCACAACGCAGTGGACAAGGCCATCGGAGCCTTGGCCCGCCAGCGATGGCCCCTCGGCGAACTGATTCTGGCGGTCTCGGGAAGGATCTCCTTCGAGATAACCCAGAAAGCCGCAGTGGCGGGCATCCCGGTGGTCGCAGGCATCTCCGCCGCTTCATCCCTGGCGGTCGATCTGGCTCTGGAGGTGGGAATGACCCTGGCCGGCTTCGTCCGGGGAGAGGAGATGGTGGTCTACGCCGGCGAGAGGCGCCTGGGTCGGGAATCGTCGACCTAGCCTCCCTCCGGGGGTTTCACACAGCCACCGGTGGTTCGGTCAGGTAGAGAAAACGGCTCGCCAGGTTCGGCAGCAGATCAGCGCGGGGATGCGCTGGGCCGTCGCCCAGAGGTATCCGGAGGGCACAACCCGGGGGATGAACGAGTAGCTACCCGGGTCTGGAGCCTCCACCCGAGGCTACACCTGATGCACAGCGGCGTCGGCTGCGGCTGAAGGAGTCAGGAAAAGACTTCCGCCGTGAGGCCGACGCGTTGGTCGCCTAAATTGTCCTATCGCGGGGTGGGGGCGACGGTTCCTGTTGGTTTGGGCCACATTTTAG
>JAPPLW010000091.1 GCA_028819345.1 bacterium
GGATGATCTCATACAACCGGGGCGAGGTTTCTGCTATCTCCCCATGCCACGCCACATCCGTATCCGACAGAGTCCACGCGTCCTTGAACGCCGCACCCGCCGCTATCGACCCGATGGGAGCCTCGTAGTTGCGGTTCGAGTTGAACGGCGGATCCAGATAGATCAGATCAACAGACTGGCCGTTCAGCTGGCGCAGAATATGCAGGTTGTCACCCGTCCACAATGTCCGATTAACCCAGTTCGGCTCCATGCAACCGAATGCTAAGAACTACAAATTTGTAGTTCCAAATTCAAACTGAACCACTACCGTCCGTTGAGCAAAGAACATCAGCACAGGACTCCGGTGCCGTGGTCGTAGTCGTCGTGGTCGTGGCTGCGGTGGTAGTGGTTGTGGCAGGGGTGCCCCCTCCTATGACGTTCTGGTGATATCGGTGAAGGAACGTGACCATCTGCGCACGGGTCAACGTGTCATCAGGTCCGAACTCTGTATCCGAGATGCCGGACGTGATCCCGTTCTCCACCGCCCAACCAATCGCCTCATCCGCCCAATGACCCTCGGGCACGTCCGTGAACTGCGCCGATCCCTTTGGCGTGGTTTGGGCAATCGCCACGCCTGCAAAAACAACACAGAGGACGACAAGGGCTGTGATGATTGCGGTACGCGGGCTCATGTCAACGTTTTCTTCCTGTGGGTTGCCACGTGGATGATACGCCGACGGGGTGTCCTCCTGTGGGTTCAGCCTGAATCGGGTACTGGTTTCAGTTTGGCTCGCCGATAGAAATCACTTCACCGTCAGCGGTAAGCCGTACCTCTTTTCTCTTTCCGAGTTGGCTGTAACGGCTCATGCGAGGCCCGCCGACCCAAGGGGCATCGGTGCCAAGTCCGCCGCCCTCCGAATCGAGCTGTGGTTGCAAAGCTACTCGCCCCGAAACATCAAGGCCGAACTGCCCAGAAATGCGACTGACCGGTGATTAGAAGCCTGCATCCATCGAAGCCCCCGGATTGTCCCTGCCCCGTTCGTGCATGGTGTCCAGTTCGGCTAGGACCTCATCCAAAACTTGAGGAAGAATATGCAGGCCGATATCTTCTTTCCGTTTTACCATGCACCGCGCTCGCACCGTGTCCCAGTTAACCCGGTCGAATGTTGCTTCGGCCAGCTCCATCACCTCATCCCAGGTGACGTCGGTACGGTCCGTCGCCTGAACGAGACGGTCCATCATTAGATCATGCAACGATATGACCCGCAAATGGTGGCCTCCCACATCCACGATCTCGGGAGGGTCTTCGCCCATAAGCACCGCAGCAGGCACCTCCACGTCCACCCCGTCCACGCGTTTCCATGCGTAAATCCAGTGCCGGCCCTGTTTCTCGTATCCGGCGGCGGCCAGCGCTTCAAAGTCCCGCTGTGTGATCCTCCCAACCATATCTATATCCGTAGGTCGGTGCTGTTGGGTATGCACCACCTGGGCACCACCGCCGACGAGGATCAAAGGACATTCCACCATTGCGTCGAAAGCGGCCGCTGAATAGAGGATCCATTCTGGAGAGCCCGGCTCTGCATTGCGGGCTCTTGCTCGGAGTTCAGCCGGTGTCAAGGGCACGACGTCGTTCTTCAACAGTCGTATCAATGCCTCTCGATCGCTTCCATGCCAGCCTGCGCTCGTTATCTCGGGTCGTGGGTAACCCGGCCCTTATAAGCCTGTCTTTGCCTCGCCGCGCCCGCTCCAGTACTTCATCCATGGGCAGGATCTCCGGAGGAGACGGAGTGGCTTCTGTGAGTGGCATAGGAGATCACCCCTCATGGTACCAGGCAGTTCCCAGGTTGGTCAGGATATAGTAGATGTCGGGAGTAGGGCGCGAGTGCTCCGTGCGCCAGGCGGGACTGTGGTTGCCTTTGGCTGAAGCTTTGGGTTCGGCTCTGGATGGGCGGTAGACGGCCGCTGGGTGTGGATCGCTACTGGCAGGAACTGGGATTTGACGGCTTTAGAGGGGGAGGCGGTTCTGTTGTCCGTGGGGAGTTGCTTCGGGTTGGTGGCGGTCGGTTCCCATCACGCCACTTGGGGGGATGGTCTGCCGCGGCCTGTTCTGGTGTCTCTTTCCGGCGGGTGGGTGTGTGGTGGGTTGAGTGGTGTTTGGGGGGTGTTGTGTCAGTTGGTGGAGGAGGCTTCGCTGGGCCTCTGGGGAGGCCAGTAGGGCGGCTGCTGCGTCGGTTAGGGAGCATCTGAGCACATCGGCGACTCTTCTGACAGCTTCGTCCTGTTGGGGGGTGAGTCGCACTGAAAAGCGCACCGATCTGATCTCTGCGGGTGCCCGTTCGAGGTGTTGGTGGGTAATTGGCTGCCGGCTGGCATGAGAAAGGAGAGCGCGTACAGTCTCCGAACGGCTCCACTGAAATCGGTCTGCGATCCCGTTGATCACCCCAGCTTGGGTGGGACTGATGCGAATAGTTCGATGAACCTTCGCCGGTTCGGCCGGTTTGGAAGGATGCGATAGGGGACGGTGCGGGTGGTATAGGTCGTTCTCTTTCAACAGCTCACGGACAGCCCGTCTGACTACCGCGGCCGGCAAGACATCCCACTTTTCGGCCAGAGCCTCGACACCTGTCGTGTAAACCGGGTTGAAGACCACCGAAAGCTGATACTGTTGCGCTGTCTGTTCCACTCCAAAGGCGGACGGGTTTAGTAGTGAAGTCGGGGGTGGCTCCATCACAGCTGTGACCCGGCTTTAGGCTGCTGGTCGGCTGTGGATCCATGCTTCGATGTCTCCTCTCAGCCACCCGACAGCACGGGAACTGTCACCGCCCAGGCGCACAGGACGCGGGAACTCCCCGGACTGGCGGAGACGCCACAAAGTAGTCCGGGACAGACCAGTAGCAGCCACCACCGCCGGCATGCGCAACACCTGAGGAACTGAGCCGGTGGAAGGGTTCGGTTCACCCCAGGCAGAGACGGGACGCCCTGGGGAACGATCAGGAAGAGGTTTGTTGTGTTTCATGTCAACCAGTATTCAACATCCCCCAAATCAAGCGTTCGCAAAGCGTTCGCAGGCGTTCGCAAAGCGTTCGTTTCCCCTCTGACCTGGGCAAACACCCCCAATAAAAAGAACCTCCAACAAGCGTTCGGCAAGGCGTTCGCAGAGGAAACGACAGGTCCGGGACGGGATTGAAGAAAATTTCTCATCCCCAGGCTGCCGGGCGGCTGTGGATCCACGCCTCGATGTCTCCTCTCAGCCACCCAACAGCACGAGAACCATCACCGCCCAGGCGCATAGGACGGGGAAACTGTCCGGCTTGGCGGAGACGCCACAAAGTAGTCCGGGACAGACCAGTAACGGCCACCACAGCAGGCATGCGCAACACCTGAAGAGGATCGCTGCCCGGAGAGTTCGGATCATGATGGACAGGGATGTGCCTGGAGGGGCGGTCAACAAAAGGTTTCTGGGTTTTCATGCCCTCCACTATGGAACATCGCCAATTCTCAACCGGTCGTAGAACCGGTCGTTTGGGGCGTGACCTGGGGAAACACCCCCCGCCAACAAACCGGCAAAAAACCTAAACGACCGGTTAAACGACCCATTGCCCACACAACACACCCTTCCCGCCCACACTGCCCCAGCCCCCAATCCACATCAACGCCGGGCCAAGCCCACCGAAAAGGACCAACCCACCAAAACCAAGAGCAAACCGAAACAACCTTTCGGCCACGAACACAAACCACCCAACCCTCCCAGCTCCCCCACAACACAACCCGCCTAAGCATCACAAACCCCGACACCTACCGCACGGACCTTCCCAGCACCAGAACCCACCCGCCGACCGCTGCCCACCCGAAAACGAGTGTGGGCACTGCTTAGTGCAAGCGTGTGGTCGAGATGCACCCACGTCAAACTGCCGTCTAGACCCTGGTCTCGGCAATGAACAGCTACAACCACCCGGCACGAAAATGTGATCCTTACCGAACAGATCCCCCTCCTAGAGAGAAGTCCCTTTTCCCTTTCAAGGTACAACTGATGACCGTCCTAGCGAATGCAGGCTCGGTCGTGGGATTGTGGAGGGTCCTCAACCGGGAGGGGGTGACCGGTGGGCCAGTCGGGGGGTTTGACCGACAAGGAACAAGGAAACACCGGCCACTCTGAGTGGGGCAGACCCAAATCTAGACATTCCTTGTGACCAACGAGACCAATGAGCCGAATAGTTGCTTCGCGATACAGGCAGGTCTTTGTTGAGGTTGCCCTGCTTCGGTATACCGCCCACTCCGCAGATCACGCTGGGCTATGCGAAACTCCTTCTTCGGTGCTTCCATCGCTCCTCCTATGCGAACCCTTGCAAGACGAGGCCCAGATGCTCCAACTCCGGCTTCTTGAGCGCGATGTTCTTCATCTCGATCGCCTCACCACTGGTCTGCACGACCAGCTTATTGAAGAACCCGGTCTTGGTCGTGACCGCACTGATCTTCTCCAGCGGGATCACCCGCTGTTCCTTCTTCGTCTTCAAGATGGCGTGCTCCTCGGTGACAACCAGAATCGCCGGGATGGCCCAACCATCTTTCCCAGGCGTCTCAGTTCCCACGTGCCGTGCACCACCGTCCTCGGCTCGCCGAAGGTATCTTCGATCTCCGCCAAGGCTTTCTTCAATCGTTTCCCTTGCATCGTCAGCATCCTCTCAGTTGGCCGACTATGAACTCGTGCTCTTCCAGATCCATCGTTCCACCCCACTTCACCTTTATCTCCACGTGCAACCTCAGATAGTCACACCACCCAGGATACGTGACCGTCTTCGGCGTCGTCTTGCCATCGGTGTTCCACCACTCCAGCGGGTCACGCCCGCCCTTGCCGCTGTTCACCGACCCATTGGCACGGCGCTGGTTCGCCAGGTCATTGCTGAACGCCGGATCACGAATGCCCGAGCACCAGGCTTCCTGGCGCGCAACCACGTGATCGACGTGCCAGCCGGTCAGCACTTCACCTGTAAGGTATCCGACCACCGTCTCCGGCTCCGCCGGCCAGGCCGTCCATTTGGCGAAGACGCCCTCGCCCTCGAAGGAGCGCAGGATGCCGCCGGTGCGGCCATGGACGGAGATCATCGGATGTCCCGGTAGGCCGCCTGCTCCAGCCGCTCGATGCGGTAGAAGCACCGGAGGCAGGTGCCAATCCCAGCCGCCTCGGAGGCGGGCCCACAGGCGGAGCGGGGAGCAGGTGGGGACTTGGCAGGTCAATGCGTTTGCCGCTTTGGCCACACCCATTCACCTAGCATCCCATCAATTTGCTCCCCGCTCCAAGTGGCGAACCTGTATAAAGCCTCATCGGACATTCTCTCAGCCGCATTCTGTGCTACCTCAGCAGAAGCCTCTACCTCCTCTGATCCCCTGGCAGGCGAAGGGTCTATAGCAAACACATTTCCATGCGTCGGCATACTCCAGGAGGAATATAAAGCCTCCACCAGGTCTGGAGAGTATCCCCATGCCGAGACCGCATCCCGCACTCTCTTGGTAATGTCCGGCAGGTCGTGCCTCCAGCGCCCTGCCGTGGGTGACTTGCCGTTCGCACAGACCCAACCCCGGCCTCTGATCCAAGCCACTATCGATGTCCGGAGCTTTTCAAGTGCCTCGGTATCGCCGTTTGGCAACCCGCGGAGCTTTCGGATTCGTTTATGGTTTTCCAGCATCCTGCAGAAGCTATCGAGATAGAGGTAACTGAACCTGCGGAGGCGTGTCTCCCAGGAGGCGTCTGGTCCGAGGACCCACAGCACCTCTGTCGTGTCCTCCAATGAACACCTAGCTATCGCGAGGGCGGAGTTATGCACCTGCTCCGGTAACAAGTCAGAGAGGAGGAGGCGGTCGAGAGACAACAGGTGACCAGCGGAGGACCGCAATTTCAGGGCGAGGTAGTACCACATCCGGCTAGTCGATAGAACATCAGTAGACACTATCCCCGACGCTACAGATTCTCTCTTTGCTGGCGCCTCAGGACGTAGCGACCCAAAATCAGGGTTCACTATCCAGTCGTTCATCGCTTCCTCACGGCCCAAGCCGCAACTTCACCCGGAGGTACTCCATCCCCCGGTCACCTTTCACCCGGTTGCACGCCCCGCACAGCAGTTGCAGGTTCGCCAGGTGGTCCGTCCCACCTTTCGACCGGGCGATCACATGGTCTGTCTCCAGGTTACGCAACTGGAAGTGGTTACTACAGCCTTTGCAGAAGCCCTCTTGCTCGCCGTACAGCGCCACTCGGTTCGGCCGGCCGGGAGACGGTGACCGGTGGGCCGGTCGGGGGGTTTGACCGACAAGGAACAAGGTAACACCGGCCACCTGAGTGGGGCAGGCCCAAATCTAGACATCGCTTGTGACCAACGGGGCCAAAAGCCGGAGAGTTGCTTCGCGATATAGGCAGGTTTTTGTTGAGGTTGCATTGCTTCGGTGGATGCTCCGATTCCCCGACGTCCTCGCCTGCAGTTGGTGGGTCTGCGCGGGGTTCAGGAGGGTGGTACGCCCAGGTACTCTCCTTCGAGGCGGGGCAGGCCCCTATTCAGCCGGTACAGTTTGTCTGGATCATCCCTTTGGCGTGGGTCGATGTAGTAAAGGCGTGTGTTGGGCGGTGGGAGGGCTTGGTCGAAGAATCGGGAGTCGGGGAAGTGGGGGGTGGGATCCTCGTCGGGACAGCGCAACGTGTGCTCGGGCACATAGTCAGGAAAGTTCGGCCAAGTGTGATCCATCCTGTGACAGAACTCACGGAAGGACTGCCGCCAGGTGCCGTCCGCGGTGCGCACTACCAGCGTCTCCACCCAGGAGCCGTACTTGGGAGGCTGGTTCTCCCCCCGCAGTTGCTCCGGCGACACATCCTTACCTTGGGCAGCGCGCCATTCGTAGAAGCGAATTGAGGCCTCCCGTTCTTCTTCGGTCAGGTCCCGCTCCGGCCAAACCGACCGATACTCCACCAAGATCATCGAGGCCTGCGCAAACCCGCCCCGCCACTTGACGCCCCTCGTCTCAATCGTTCCTGTTGCCCGGCCGGGTAATCCCAATCTTAAAGTTATGAGCGGGTAATCGCTGTTGTCGATCGCCTCCAGGAGGTCGGCGAGGACGTGACCGTCTCGCACTGCGGCCATCCGCTGTTCAAACGTGCCGAGGTGGGAGTACTCGATAGCGGTGTGGACGGCTTGGAGGGTGCAGGGGTCCTTGACCGGTTGGTTCCTTCTCCATATTTCTTCTACAGGTGGGCAGTCCCGGCCGAGCGCTTGAGCTGTCTCCGGAAACCGCGGTTCAGCGAACGGGGTGGTGGGACGGATCGGAGGCCCGGGAGGAAACTCCACATCCCAATCAGCGGCCCATTCCCCATCGGTGCGGGTGACGGGCATTGTCAGCGTCTCCCCTAGGGGGAAGGTGAGCGTGACCGTTATCTGGTTCGGATATTCGGCCCAGGCGACATCGTACCGGTGGGGGAAATAGAACCCCCCGATGCTCTGCAGCTGAACGTCATGTGTGAGCTGGATGGCCTGCCAGAACGTATCCCGTTCGGCGGCGCTGTCCTCTCGGAGGCCGTGATAGAAGCGGTAATAGCGATAAGTACCCCAATCCCGCTCGGACTCGTTCAGATTCCAATTGTCCGCACCCACAGCGTGCGGATCAACCAGCGCAACCGCCTCGTCGATCAAACCGGGCCTCCACCACTCCCCCACCACCTCGCCTGCATTCGCGGCCTCCCTCACTTCTTCACCCTGCTCTAACTCCTCCCCTACTTGGTCTTGATCCGGCACCCCAGCACCATCCGGAGCCTCCCCCGTCTCTTCGTGTTGGTCTACCTCCCCAGAAGGTTCACGGACAAGCCCATCCTCTTGGTCCATTTGACTTTTCGGCACCTCTGAAGGTTCCGTGATCTCGGCCGTCCCTTGGTCTTGGTCTGACTCTTCCGAGAACTCAGGGCGTGGGTCTTCCACCGTCGGGAAGGGTCCGCATTCGCCTGTGTCCTGGTCCCACACACCCCCAGCCTCCTCACACAACACGGCAGACTCAACATCCTCCACCGCCATCTCCCCATCGGCTGCATCATCCAAGGCAGTGGGGATCTTCTCCGACTGGTCAGGAACACATTCACCATCCTCCCCCAAGAAGGCACCCGACGGGCACGCTACCGCCTCAGCACTCTCAACCATGATCGTTCCCTCATCGTCGCGATCGGTAGCAGCCGTAGAAGTGGTGAGCGCCTCCGGAAGCAGAGTCGTAGTTGTCGAAACCGCACCAGATGGCTGCGACCCCATTCCCTCTGTAGGTTCGCCGTCCGGACCGCACCCCCACAGCAAAAACACCAAGAGCACCACTCCAGCGGTTCGTCTCAACAACGGAAACACAATCTGTCCTTACACGCGTCGGGCCGTGTCCAATCAACGCGAGAAGCATCAGAAAGTCTCGCCTATTCACCCCAAGCCGGGATAGCTACTTCCCAACCACAAAACGGGGCTGTTGTATTCAGCGAGCAACCCGACAAGGACTACCCGCGTTGAATGGACGCCCCTAACTCTAACCCACTCCCCCAACCCGACCGTCAAATCATCCGGCGCCGAAGAATTGGCCTAGTGGAGACAGAGGCAACACAGCCCTACCAAGATTCCGTTGCTTCCGTTGCCCAATGCGAAGGTAGGTTCCGGAACATTGGCGGGCCGGAGACTTAGCCTTTCGAAGCCTGTAGAAGCCTTGCGCCCTCCCGGGGGGTTCCTGACATTGGACCAGGGTTTTGGTTCCGGCTGGAGTAGGTGTTCATCGGTTGGTTCAACCCCGCCCCTGTGCGAGATCAGGGAAAGCAAATCTGCCTGACACGCCAAGGAAACAGAAGGCTATGGTGTCCGGGGGGAGATTCTCGCTAGTGGGTTACTGGCTTTGGGGGGTTTCTTGTGGGTCGGGGTGTTCGTCGAGGTGTTGGTGGTAGTGGTCTTTGAGGTTGTGGATGGATGTGATGGTTTGTTGGAGTTCTTCTACTTTTGGGAGTTCGGGGTTGAACTGGGAGGCCGTGTAGGAGGCGGTTGAGCATGCCGCTTCGATGGCTGTTAGGAACTGTTGTTGGGTGGCTCCTGTGGGGTGGCCTCTCCTGTGGGCTTTTTCGTGCCATCGGGAGAGGTTGTCGATTCCGATTGGTTCCAGCAGAGAGGTTATGTTGGTTTGGTGGGGCCGTGGGAGGTTGGTGATGTGTCCTCTGATGTCTTTTCCCCAGGCGGGCTTGTCTGGGTCGGCTGCGAGGTTGATGAGAGCTTTGATTGATAGTTCGATGGCGTCGTGAGCGGCTCGGCATCCTCTCTTCCACCCTTGGCGGCGGTCCTCGGCCCACCAGGTGTCCGATTCTCGCCTGGGAAAACGCCGGTCGGGCACTTCACTGGCCATTTCTCTCAGTTTGGAGTCGATGTTGGGGAGTCGTGACAGTGCTTGTTGGTAATCGCTGGTGGGCAAAACCATTTTCTTATCCCAGTTGATGGGCCCGCTGGGAGGGCGTGAGTGGAGAACCGTTCCCTCGAGACGCGCCCATCGTTGGAAAGATGTCACGACCTGTCGGGTTCGCATTTTCCATTCAGGGCGGTCGATCACGTAGAGATCCAGTCGGCAGTCCACGTAGTCCCCGGCGACCGCTACCAATTCGTTCTCTTTTCGGTTCCTTGTGTTGTAGTCGAGATCGTCGTAGATGACGATGAGGTCGATATCGCTTCCGGGTTCTGCGTGGCCGCGGGCGACCGAACCGAACAGCACTACTTCGCCGGCGCCGAGAGCAGCCAATACTGCGGCTGTTCTTTGGGCGTCTTCCATGGTGGGCACTATCCGGAGCCTCACGTCCGGTTCTGGGGTGTTGGGGGTGGTTTGGGTATCTCGTTGCATTGACATCCGCTTGTTGGTTTGTCCTCTCACTGTGTTTTGTATGGGAGTGCTGAGTCAGTAGCACTATACTGGGAGGTGTTGTGGTTGATGTCGGTTCCGCCGGACCAGTTGTGTCCGATTGGTCTTTTGGCCGGCCGGTGCCGAATGGGTTGGTGCCGATGGTTGCCGGTTTGTTAAACAGCCAGGCTTCGGTGGTGACGTTGGAGGACTTGGACGCTTTGGGGTTGGAGGGGTGGTCTGCCTCCCGAACGGCTCAGGCGCTGCGGCGGGCGGGGTGGTTGTTTCCGTTGCGGTGTCGGGGTGCTTGGCAGGTGGTTGGTGGTGCTTCGTCTGACAGGCGCACGAGCGGGTTCTTGGAGCTGCGTGCCCGTCTGCGGGTTCGTTCCGACACTCCGGCTTGTGTCGGAGGTCGGTCGGTGGCCCAGGTGCATGGTTGGCTGTCTGGTTCCACCGACGCCACCATTGGCTTGCCGCCCCGGGTGAAAGTGCCTAGGTGTTTGGAGGACTATCAGCTGTGCCGGTGGGTTCCACAGATACCCCTAGATGACGTTGAAGGGCTGCCGGTGTGGAAACCCGAAACCCTGCTGGTGTTCATGGGTGCTAGGCCGACCTCCTTCGAGTGGTCGGGCATCTCCGAGTGGCTACAAGACGCTTGCCGATTGCTGGATGAGGGTTTGTTGCTGGCCGAGTTGGAAGACCGGCCAAGGGCGGTTTGGATGAAAACCGCCTACATCACAGAGGTTGGTGAACGCCCCGACCTCTCAGACGTGCTAGCGGAGGGTGCACCGACCAACACGCAGGGTCCGTATTTGTTCGGTGAACGCAACCGCCACCACGGTACACACAAAAGAGAACCGGCCTGGTCTCCCAAACACGAAGTGGTGGACTACGTGTTCCCCAGATGGGGAAACGACAAACAGCAATGATCCATCCTCCCCACCGACGGACAAGGAACCCCTCGAATTGTCTTCCGACAACCGGGTTTCGCGACCGCCGACAGTCGGAATATATGAGGTGCGATGATCAAAACAAGACCAGGACGACCTAGCCAGAAGAAACAACCGGCCTCCAGGCTGATTGTTCCATCCTACGACGGGGACAGCTTGGTGAACCTAATGGCCGAACTGGAGCATCGCCTGACCGGATCCTCCCAAGCATCCCGACTTAAACCTGAACTGGCTGGTGTAATTCCCGACCGGCGTAACTATGTACTGGTCGTTATAGACGGCCTCGGCGCCGATCAACTGAACTCCCACTCCCAAATCCGAGCTCTTCGGGAAGCCCATCTCGGCACCCTGGCGACCACGTTTCCTTCCACCACCGCGGTGGCGCTGTCCTCCATATCCACCGGGCTGACCCCCCTCTCCCATGGGGTGCTGGGCTACTTGCAGTGGTTCCCCCACTTGC
Organism: bacterium; assembly: GCA_028819345.1. GTDB lineage: Bacteria > Actinomycetota > Acidimicrobiia > Spongiisociales > ZC4RG35 > Bin76. The sequence continues at coordinate 11,260 of JAPPLW010000091.1, forward strand.
GCCAGGTCGGGAACCTACTCAGCTGGAAGAACACCACGACCGGCCAACACCTCGCCGTCGACCCCACCGGGTTTCTTCCCACACCGAACCTCTGGGAACGCCTAGCCAGCCACAACATCCTGACCTGCGTTTACCTACCGGAAGAACTCATGTCAGGCTCGATGACCAGAATGCTTTACCGGGGAGCCGAAACCATCCCCTACCGGACACCAACCGACATCAACCCCCACCACCACACCTCATCAGACAACCCCACCCTCATAGTCGTGTACACCAAACAAATAGACACCGCCGCGCACCTTACCGGGCAGCACTCACCCCAGTACCACCTCGCTGTTGAAGCCACCAACAGCCTGTGGGCTCGACTGGCACGGCGGCTCCCACCGGACACCACGCTGATAGGAACCGCCGACCACGGCCACATCGACATCCACCCCGATGGCAAGTTCCGCCTGGCAACAAGCGCCCTGCGAGGCACCAACTGGTGGGGTGACAACCGCACACTAATGCTCGGCGGACCTAACGCCACCGCACAAGCAACCCACATCGCCCGCCGCACCGGCGCTCAACTACTAACCACCAGCCAACTACAACATTGGCTAGGCACCGGCACCCCGCACCCCGAACTGGAACAACGACTCCCCGACGCCACACTCCTCGCACCCCCCGCGACCGTCATCTACCCCTACAACATTCCCACCTCGATGATCGGACACCACGGCGGCGCCACCACCAAAGAAATGCTCATCCCCCTCCTGACCGGCCCATGAACAACCCACCAACCCCCCCTCCTGCTCGACCCACCACAAGGAGACCGCTTGTGCTAACCATCACACCTCCCCCCACGCCTGAGATCGCCCGCTGCCGCATCCCTCTCAACCAGGTAATCCAAAACCGCATCGGCAGCTGGGGCCAAACAGCATGGATCTGGATGGCCATGTGGTGCCCCCGCCAACTCGCCACCATCACCGACCAACAAACCCACTTCCAAACCCTCAACACCAAACTCTTCCACCAACAGGAACACCTCACCAAGCACCTGAAACAACAAATCAACATCGCCGACCTTCCCGACATCAACATGGACCAACTATCACAGATGGCCAGACAGGCGGTCAGTAAATGACGGCGATCATCGAAAGTGCCCAGAGTCGATCACCGAAAGTGCCCAGTC
>JAPPLW010000068.1 GCA_028819345.1 bacterium
GCAACTGGGTACTTTCAGTGATCAGGTGTGAGCACTTTCAGTGATCGCCATCAGTTTCGGGTTTCGTATGCCAAATGGGAGCAAAGCATGCCATGATGTCGCCGGTCGTGATTTCGGACACCAGCTTTTTTCCCAAAGGTGGGTGGGCGTAGGTATAGAGACTGGTTTCCCAATTCCCTCGGCTCCGGCTGCCTGGTCGCCATTTGGCTGAGTGAAGTTCAATCACTCTTGCGGCGGCTTCGGTGAAGGTTGGTGTGGTGGCACCGCGGGGATTTCGGCCCTCCTCGACTGCTTGACGGTTCTTGAGCGCTCTTCGTCTTGCTTCGGCGAGGGTAACTGCTGGGTAGCTTCCCAGTCCGAGGTTGGTTTCCTTTCCGTTGATGCGGATTCGTTGTGCCCAGGTTTTGGAGAGGCGGCTGTTGACTTTGGTGGGTTTGACTAGTAGGGTGAGTCCATGGCCGCCGCGGCCATCTCCGTATCGGCCGGGTCGTCTGATGGTCTTGACGAACGTGGCTGAGAGCGTGGTGGGTCGTTTGATTTCCTTGTTCTCCTGTATTCTGCTATTGGTTTAGTTATCAGTTTAATGGTGGTATCTTGCGGTTATCCATGATACTACCTGAAACCAGAGTATAGGGACATTTAACGCACTGACCTGGGCAAACAGGATGCACGAGGGACTGCAGGAAACGCTATGAAACTAATAATATGGTTGACCGCACCTCCACCAAGAGTGCAGTGCGCCACTTCGTCTTGTGCTGTCCAAATCAAAGATTCCCGGATATGAGAACGGGGTGAGGGTATTATGCGATTGTCATGATGTGGTCACCGAGGTTAGGATTGGGAAACAGTGAAGACACGATGGACGTTCATGGCAGCGATGATGCTCGTAGCCCTGATGCTGGCCGGGTGTGGCGAAGATGAGCCATCCGGGGTAGGCGCTACTGCGGCGGCGTCTATGTCCAGCCCGGACGGTATGCCGATGGGGACTGTCACCTTGGAGCAGGGACCTAACGGAGTGTTGATCTCGGCCGATGTCAATGACCTGGCTCCCGGGGCCCACGGTTTCCACATCCACTCGGTTGGTGCGTGCACACCGGATTTCTCGGCTGCTGGCGGACATTTCGCTCCAACAGACCACGGCCACGGTTTCATGCATCCCGACGGGTCACATGCTGGCGACCTACCGAATATCTACGCAGGGAGCGACGGTACCGCCCGGGCGGACGTTTTCACCGACCAGGTGACCCTGGCGGCTGATGCCGAGACATCCGTGTTTGACTCCGACGGCTCGGCGATCATCATTCACGCTAAACCGGATTCCTACGGCGCCGATCCTGGCGCTGGAGACCGGGTGGCCTGCGGGGTAATAGAACAGAACTGAAAGTCGGTGAGCGTGCCCTCACAGTGGGCAGCGTCCTCATGGGGGAGGTATTCAACCTGGGTCTGACGTCTGTGCCTGCCTTTGGCGCGTGGGGGCGTTGGGTCGGCGGCCTCTTTAGCCGGAGAACGGGGCCGCTTCTGGTCAAACCTCCACTGTAGGAAACCCGCAAGACATCCGATGTATTGTGTACCATCATTACCAATAGAGGGAATGATGAACCGTACCAATCCCGATGCTGCCAACGCATTGCCCGGCCCGTTCACCCTCGGATTGCTAACCCTCATCACCTGCCAAGCAGGCCAGATCTTTACCCATATTGGCCGGGACCACTAGAAAGGTAGAGCTCATGCACCACACCGACCTCGCTGTTTACCGCAACCTGCAGGGCCGGTTGTACCGGGCCGCAGAGATAATCGACGGCGTCGCCACGTCTCTCCGCCTTTTCGACGCGACCGATCCCCAAGTCAAACAGCTCGATGGAACCATTTACGTCTTTGTCGACGGGACTTGGCAGAGTCTGGAGAACGTTCATCATGTCCTCACCGCGGCCGGGCAGACGGTGAGCAAGCTGATCAACATGGTCGAGGCGGACCTGGTACACGGAGAGCTGATTTGAAGGGGGCGGTCCACTAGAGGAGGGTTATCCGGACGTCTACCTCCAGTTTCGAGTCGCCTCCTCCCTCGATCACTCCGCGGGTGGGGGGGACGTCCCGGTAGTCGCGTCCTACCGCTATGCGCACGTATTTCTGGTCGGCGAGGGACCGGTTGGTGGGGTCTAGGCCGATCCAGCCCAGGTGGGGCAAGTGGGTCTCGGCCCAAGCGTGGGTGGCGGCCCCGAAGGCTGATCCGGGCTGTCCCAACCCGGGGCCGGTGACGTACAGGTATCCCGACACGTAGCGGGTCGGCACGCCCCAGGAGCGGGCGATGGCGACCAGTACGTGGGCGTAGTCTTGGCACACGCCCTTCCCCGAGGCGAGGAATTCGTCGATTGTGGAGTCCACCGACGTGGCGCCCGGCAGGTACTCGAAGGCGTCGTTGAGCGCCTCCGAGAGCGCGATGAGGTCGGCCAGGGGATCGTCTCGGGGTTCGACTCCCAGGCCCTTGACGAACTCGGAAAGGGCAGGGGAGGGGCGGGCCACGGGGCTCGAGCCGGTGAAGTCCCACCACTTGGGGTCGGCGCCCACTGCCCGGACCTCCTCCCAGGTGCTCACCCCCAGGCGTTCAGGCAGGGCGGGCGGCGGTTCCATCTCCACCTCGGAGGTCGAGACGACCTCTAAGGAGTCGTGATCTAGGTGGAGGGTCAGGATGTGCCGGGTATTGCCGAACGGGTCGTCCTCGGTCGTCAGCCTGGCGGGAGGGGTCGTCTTGACGGAGAAGCTCACCAGCCTCTGGCCGGGAGACTGGAGGGGTTGGAGGCACAGTGACATGACGCATCGACGGACCGGTTCGCTGTATACGAAGCGCGAGAGGTGTTCGATGCGGTAGCGCGACGAATCCTGAGCGCCTTCGGCGGGCGCGGTCATTGGTCGTGCCTGCCGGCCCTCCCTTGGTCAGGCGCGAGGACCGGGTAGTCGAAGTAGGTCTTCGTCACCAGGTGGTGGAGTTGGCGGCACCCGTCGCCGATCTTCCCCAGAAGGGCGTGGCCGTCGGCGCCGCCGGGCCATTCGACACCGACCAACTGGCGGAGGTACTCGGCCTGGCTACGGGTCCGGGCGGTGGCCTCGGTGTCGGGCCCGGCTCCGATGGCGGCCAACTCGGTGCACAACTCGGCCACGGACAGGCTCAACGAGTCGGGGAGTTGGGGGTTGGTGACCAAGAGGCCCAGGACGCGGTCTGGGTCGATGGCGGCGCTGGAGGCGCGGTTGTAGGCCTCGAACGCGTAGTAGTGGCGGAGAAGGCTGGTCCAGTAAGCGTCCGCCGGGATCTCGAACAAGTGGACCGCTGAGATCTGGGCCATCAGGAGGGAGGCGGAGAGTTGGACTCTCTCGAGGTAGTTTCCCAACTGGACGAAGTGCCAGGCGTCGTCGCGGTACAGGGTGGACGAGGTCACGCCACGGAACGTGTCGATCTCCGCGGCGGTCTCGGCGTAGAAATTCTCAGGAGACCTGACCCATATGTCCTGCATCTCCATGTCCTGGAGCCGGAGGTGCGACTGGTTCAGGCAGGTCCACATCTCGGCGGAGATGTGGTGGCGCATCTGGCGGGCGTTCTCCCGTCCCTGGGCGAAGCAACTGCGGATCGAGTCGGGGTTGGTGGGTTCGAAGGTCAGGTCGTCGGCCAGCGCGAACGAGTCGACTAGGGCGAACAGGTCGTCGCTGTCGAGTTCGAGCGCGCCGCTGAGCGGTTCCCGGTCCAGTGCCCCGTATATGCGGTGCCAGCCGAAGTAGATGTCCCGGGGCGGGCTGTCGGCGAGCGACTCGGTCTGCTGTCGGAGCAGCCGGGACAGGTGGCTGGCTCTCTCCAGGTAACGGCCCATCCAATACAGCCCCGCGGCGCTTCTCGACAGCATCGGCGATCAGTCGTCCAGTACCCAGAAGTCCTTGCCGCCCCCGCCCTGGCTGGAGTTGACAACCAGGCTCCCGCGGCGCAGGGCGATGCGGCAGAACGCCCCCGGCACGATCCGGGTCTCGGCGCCGGTCAGGATGAAGGGCCGCAGGTCCACGTGCCGCGGCTCCAGCCGTCCCTCGATGAGGCACGGCGCACGCGACAGGGCGAGGGTGGGCTGGGATATGTAGTCGGCGGGGTCCGCCCTCAGCAGGGCTGCGAACTCGTTGCGCTCCTCCGCGGTCGAGTGGGGGCCGATCAGCATCCCGTACCCGCCCGACTCGCCGACCCGCTTGACCACCAGGCGTTCGAGGTTGTCGAGGGTGTACTCGAGGTCCTCGGGGCGTCTGCACAGGTAGGTCTCGACGTTCTGGATCAAGGGCTCTTCGCCCAGGTAGTAGCGGATCATGTCGGGAACGAAGGCGTAGACGCTCTTGTCGTCCGCCACCCCGGTTCCGGGAGCGTTGACGAGCGACACGTTCCCCAGGCGGGCGGCATGCAGCAGGCCCGGGACCCCGAGCAGCGAGTCGGGACGGAAGACCAGGGGGTCCAGGAAGTCGTCGTCGACGCGCCGGTAGATAACGTCGACTCGTCTCAGCCCCGACGTGGTGCGCATGTACACGTAGCCGTCCTCGACCAGGAGGTCCCGGCCCTCAACCAGGTCGGCGCCGATCTGGCGCGCCAGGAACATGTGCTCATAGAACGCCGAGTTGTAGATCCCGGGGGTGAGAAGCGCCATGGCGGGATCGGAGCGGCCCTCGGGAGCCAGTTCCCGCAGGGTCCGGGCGAGGATGAGCCCGTAGTTCTCGATGTCGCGTACCCGCGAGAGCCGGTACAGGAGCCGGTGGGCGGACTTGGTCGCCTTCCGGATGGCGAGCATGTATGACACGCCCGAGGGGACGCGCAGGTTGTCCTCGAGGACGCGGAAACCGTCATTGGTGCGGACCAGGTCGGTCCCGCAAACCGCCACCCAGACCCCGTGGGGAGCCCTGAACCCTCTCATCTCCAGGCGGTACTGGGGACAGTCCCGCACCATGTCCGCCGGGATCACTCCGTCGGCGATGATGCGGGCTTCGCCGTAGATGTCCTCCAGAAACCGGTTGAGGGCCGACAGCCGCTGTTTGAGACCGGCGGTGAGGTCCCCCCACTCAGTGGCCGACATCACCCGCGGTACGGAGTCGATGGGGATGATGCGCTCGGTCTCCTCATCGTCGCCGTAGACGGTGAAGGTGATCCCCTCGTTGGTGAACGACCGGGTGACCCATTCGCCGATGGCGCTCAGATCGGCCGACGACATCGACCCCAGCGTGTCGTACAGATCCTCACAGTGGGGGTGCGGTGTGCCGTCGGAGCCGAACATCTCGTCGAAGACGGCCGGGTCCAGGTCGTAAGAATCGAAGTTCACGCCTGCTTCGCTCCTCCGATGCTGTGTCTGGTTCGAACTGCCGTCATCACTTCCCTTCCGTTCCCTCCGGCCTTTTGGTGATTGTAGGTGTGGATGACTCTCCGAGGCCTTGCAGCGTTGCTGGTTCGTGACATCGTGACCCCGGTCGGCCCGGCGTCCGTGGAGGGAGTCGGCGGTGGAGGGGAGCTGTCTTCCTTTCCACATAAGTTGGGCTCGAAAGTTAAGATTCGACGAGTCTGGCTCCGGAGGTTGGCGGTCGGTGTTTCGATATTGAACAAGGGTCCTGAGTGCTTCGCTCGTCCCGAATAGTCGATCTGGCGACCGGGGCGGTGGCGGCGCGTCCCTGGATCACGGTGGCGGCGGTGTTGGCGGCCACCTTGCTGTTCGGCGGGGGTCTCGCATTTCGGTCCCCGCAGGCCGAGACCGGCGCCTATCTCCCCTCCGACAGTGACGCCGCCAGGGCGGCCGAGACCATCGACGAACTGTTCGGAGGCTCCTCCGACGCAGTCGTAACGACGGTCATTTTCCGAGGTCACGCCCTGTCGCCCGGGGGCCTGGCGCAGATGGACGACTTGCTGGACCGGATCGAAGCGGAGCCGAGCGTGGCGGAGACTCTGACCGCCACCCATGCCATCGTGGCGCCGACGTCGGTGGTCGGCGGGGTCCTGGAGGCCGACGGCTTCGACTCGGTGACGCAGGCAGAGATCAACGCGGCAATCGAGCGGTTGCAGACCGAGCCCGGGTTGGCTCGGCTGCAGACCGCGTTCCTGGAAATCACCGGTACCGACAGCGACGGCACCCTCATATCGGTGGCCACCATCAGGTTGCGCGAAACCGAGGATGATGTCGTCAGGCAGGCCCAGTTGAAGATCCACGACCTGGCGGAGGAATCACGGGGACCGCTGCTGGTGGGCACCGTGTCTCCCGCCCTGATCGAGGAGGTGTACCAGGAGGCCACGGGCCCGGGCTTCGTACCTCTGATGGTCCTGGCCGTCCTGGTGGTTTCGGCGTTGATGCTGCTGTTCATGCGTTCGGGACTGGACCTGCTGCTGACCCTCATGGGCCTGGGGCTGGCCCTGGTCTGGACCCTCGGAGCAGAAGGCTGGCTGGGACCCCGAGCCCTGGCTCTCATCGGTCCACCCAACGCCTTCGGCGCCATGGTGCCAATCATCCTCATCGGCCTGGCCGTGGACTACGTCATCCAGTCGCTTTCCCGCTATCGGGAGCAGCGGATTGCCGGAGAGCCGGTCGCAGACGCGATGCGGGGCGGGTTGCGGAAGGTGATCATCCCGGTGGCGCTGGCGGCCGGCACGACCGTGGTCAGCCTGCTCAGCAACCTCCTGTCGCCGGTTGCGCCCGTGGGGGACTTCGGAGTGGTCGCCGCCGTGGGTGTGGGGCTCAGTTTCGTCGTGATGCTGACGTTCGTGCCGGCTGTCCGAACCATCATCGATCGGCGCAGGGAGGAGCGGGGCGCCCTCCGGGCGGCCCGGCCCATCTCCGAATCGCTGCCCGGGGTCGGGTGGGCGGCGCGGCTGCTGGGAATGGCCTCGGTGCGCTGGCCCGTGCCGCTTCTGGCGGTAGTTGCCGCCGCCACCATCGGGTTCGGGTTCGCGGCTTCTTCAGTCACCACCGACTTCAGTCATCGGGACCTGCTGCCCGGCGGGGGGAACCTGAACCGGGACCTGGACACCCTGAGGGCGGCTGTCGGCGGTTCGACGGAGGTTGTGGATGTCCTCGTGAAGGCGGAGATAACCGAACCGCGGACCCTGTTCAACCTGGTGGACCTGACATCCGCCTTCGATGACAACTTGCGACGCCCCCGCGGCGCGGTATCGGGAATCCAGACATCCCCGGGCATCGTGGTCGTCGACTGGATCACCGATGACGGCACACCGGGGGATAGGTACGACCCCGAACTGGAGGCCCTGTTCAACCGGGCCACAGCAGGTCTCCGGGTCGATCGCGAGTTGGTCCAGGAGTTCGTCGAGAGGATGAAGGAGAGAGAGCCTGATGAGATGGCTCGCGTCCTGGCCGAAGACCCCGACGGGGTGGACACGATGCTTCTCCAGTTCCAGGCCTTCACCGGCGACCAGCAGCGAACCAGATGGATGCAGGAAGACATCGAAGGACTCTGGTTCGGAGGCGACGAAGAGATCACCGTCACGTCCTCGGAGATCCGGTACGTGGTGGTCAATGACGAGATCAGGGAGACCCAGACTCAGACGACCGTGATGGCCATCGTGGTCGCCCTCGCCATCCTCATGCTCTTCTTCAGGATCACCATGCGCCAGTCCGTACTGGGCGTCATTGCGGTGGCGCCCGTCGTCGTGTCCCTCATCTGGATGCTGGGCACTATGGGGTTACTCGGCATCCCCTACACCATCACCACGTCCGCGGTCACCGCCCTGGTGATCGGAGTCGGTGTGGACTACACGATTCACATCGTCTATCGGTACCAGGAGGAACACTCACAGGTCCGCGACCCGGAGACGGCCATGGCCCGGACGCTCTCCACCACCGGATCGGCCCTGATGGGATCCGCTCTGACAACGGCGCTGGGGATGAGCGTGCTGGCGCTGTCGGACCTCGTGGTGTTCCGGAACTTCGGCCTGATGGTGGCGCTGGCCCTCATCTATTCGCTGATTGTCTCGACCTTCCTCCTGCCGCCGACCATGACCGTCTGGGCGGCATACCAGAACATGCGAATGCGCTACAGAGCCCGGCGTATGCTGGACGACACCCACGTGAAGTCCGAACATGCCCACCGGGCTCTTGGGCTCAAGGAGTCTGGTTAGGTGGAGGTGCGGGGTTGCCCGCACCTCCAACAAGACCTCAACCCAGGGTGAACAGCGCCAGTACCCCGGCGATACCCACGAGCACGTAGACAATCCGTGAGACTGCGTTGGTGTCTCCGAACTTGCCTGCAGTTGTGACGGCGGCAACCAGGTCGAACCGGAACAGGCCGACCAGTCCCCAGTTCAAGGCGCCTATGGCAGCCAGGATGACTCCTATGTCGAAGATGTCCATACTTCTCCTTTCGGGTATACAGATGACTACGGAGAGAAGCGGCACTTTGGATGCAGGTTCGGCGAAGAATCCGAAGATTCGACGGATTCGACGGTCAGTTCACATCCATCAGGGCGCCACGCAGGATCGACCGTCCCGAGTGGCCGGCGTCGCCGTCCCGGGGTTCGACGCTGATGTCGACCACGAAGTAGACGGCGGGGTCATGGCTGCGGGGCACCTCGAGGCTCTCGGGATCCGTGGGACTCACCACGCCGAGGGAGATCAAATCAACCACGTTGCCCTGCTCGTCGGGTTGGATCAGCCACACTTCCAGGTCGGCGCCGGCGCCGGGGGAGGGAAGGGTTGCGTCGACCAGTGCGACGGTCAGCCTGCCGTCTTCGGAGACCAGATCGGCCCCGGCTGCGGCGGTGGCGCCCAGGGAGTCGAAGCTCAGGGGGTCGTATGCAAGGGTCGCGGTGGCGAGGACCTCTTCGGCGTCCTCGCTCAGGGAGACGAGCACAACTACGCCTATGAACGCGGCCACCACCGCGGCGGCGACTCCCATGAACACCCGGCGTAGATTCCGGCGCCGCGAGTGGAGCGGGACCACGGAGGCCGGCGCATCCCTGTCGGCGCCCACGGCTGACTCGATGCCCTGCCAGATCTCGTCGGGCGGATCCAGCAGTTCGAGGTCACTCTCCTCCATCCCCTCGAGCAGTGCTTCGAGGGCTTGGTCGCGAGGGTCGAAGTTCTTGTTATTCATAAGCCGACTCCAGTTGGCTTCGAAGCTGAATCAAGCTGCGCCGGATGTCGCTCTTGACGGTGCCGAGCGGCATCGACATGCGTTCGGCGATCTGGCGGTGCGTCAGGTCGTCGAAGTAGTGCAGCGTCACGACCCGTCTTGCCCGGTCCGGCAGTGATCGTAGGGCATCGGCCACCATCAACTTCTCGGCGATCACCTCGATCTGATCGCGTGCCACCAACTCGGCGGGATCGCGAATGTCACGACGATCGGAGTGTCGTCTCTCGGCGCGGAGGTTGTCGATGATCCGGTTTTTGGTGATAGCGACGAGCCAGCTGATCAGGGTGCCCCTTGCCGGATCGAACCTGTGTCGATTCCTCCAGGCGCTGATGAACACTTCCTGGGTCACGTCCATGGACCGAGTCTCATCGAGGGCCCGGCGGCAGTAGGTGTAGACCAACTTACCATGCTGCAAGTAGGCTGCCTTCAGGGCCTGTTCCTCGCCCCGAGCGAACGCCTTCTCCACGTTGCTGATCGACTCGGACCTGGAGACAGCCACGTAAGCAGTGTAGGTCAAGCGAGGGACCTATCGAGGATCACAGCCGCGAGCGCCCTTCTGATGGCGGAGCGGCGCGCGCCATCGATGATCGAGCCGGGCCGCTGCGCCCGGATCGGGGAAGGAGAACACCCTTCCGAGCGCAGCGAGCCCAGCCCCCCACTACCCCTCGTTGGGTGGGAGCAGGACGGTGTCGATGACGTGGATGATGCCGTTGGTGGTCTGGATGTCGGTGGCGACCACGGTGGCGTCGTTGACGCGGACGGTGTCGCCGTCGATGGTGATGGTGATGTCGGCGCCGTTGACGGTGGTGACGCTCTCTCCATTGAGGGTTGCTACCAGTTCGGAGGGCGCTTCTGTTGCCAGGACGTGGTAGGTGAGGACAGCGGTCAACAGTTCGGTGTTGGCGAGCAGTTCTCCGGCGGTGACGTCAAGGTTGGCGAGGGCGGTGGCGAAGGCTTCTTCGGTTGGTGCGAACACGGTGAAGGGGCCTTCGCTGTTGAGCGTGTCGACCAGTCCGGCTGCTTGTACCGCTGCGATGAGGGTGGGGAACGCTCCGGACGCGACAGCGACCTCGACGATGGTCCCGGACGGTTCCGGCTGCTCTTCGGTCTCGGAGGCTTCCGGCTCCTCCTGTGCGGATGGGAGCAGGACGGTGTCGATGACGTGGATGATGCCGTTGGTGGTCTGGATGTCGGTGGCGACCACGGTGGCGTCGTTGACGCGGACGGTGTCGCCGTCGATGGTGATGGTGATGTCGGCGCCGTTGACGGTGGTGACGCTCTCTCCATTGAGGGTTGCTACCAGTTCGGAGGGCGCTTCTGTTGCCAGGACGTGGTAGGTGAGGACAGCGGTCAACAGTTCGGTGTTGGCGAGCAGTTCTCCGGCGGTGACGTCAAGGTTGGCGAGGGCGGTGGCGAAGGCTTCTTCGGTTGGTGCGAACACGGTGAAGGGGCCTTCGCTGTTGAGCGTGTCGACCAGTCCGGCTGCTTGTACCGCTGCGATGAGGGTGGGGAACGCTCCGGACGCGACAGCGACCTCGACGATGGTCCCGGAGGCTTCCGGCTGCTCTTCGGTCTCGGAGGCTTCCGGCTCCTCCTGTGCGGATGGCGGTTGGGTTGTCGTCTCCACGACCTCCTCGGAAGTGTCCTCGCCGCATGCTGCCGCCATCAACGACACTGCAAGCGCTACAGCAAGGAACCGTGGAATGGTCCTGAACATGGTTTCTCTCCATCTTTCGGCGGTTTACAGATAACTACGGAGAGAAGTGGGATTATGGATGCAGGTTTCAAGGTTCCCGTGAAGGACCGCGACCTCGGTGTCTCCTACAATTGAAACCGACGCCACCCGGGACTACAAGGTCAACCACCTGTCGCCGGACTCGTAACCTACCTCTGCCGGAAGGATGTCTACCGGGCGAGTCGACCCTGCGGAGCAATCGTGATCATTCTTGCAAACGGCAACACCACCGAGGTCGCCCAACGGACCGAGGACGCCGAGCGTCTGTGGGTGCGGGTGGGCGACCTCCCCGGCGCCACCGGCTGGCAGATGAAGCCGCAGGGCATGTGCCTGGGTGAGATGTGCGTGCCGCTCCCCGACGACAAGGTCGAGGAATGGATAGCCGACGCCGAGGACTGGGTGTGGATGTGCTACTCGGAGTTCGCCGACATGATCGGCCAGCAGTACGCGCGGGACGGCGACGTGTGGAGCCTGGGCTCGGTGCCCGACGTGCGTCGCTCCGGGCTGGAAATCGGCATAGCTCCCGACTTCGAGGTGACCGAGCGCAGCGGCGACACGTTGCGGCTCTCGGACTTCCGCGGCCGGAAGGTGGTGCTGTTCACCTGGGCGTCGTGGTGAGGGTGCCGGGTCAGCCTGCCGGTCTGGCAGGAGTTGTACGAGTCCATCGGTTCCGACCGGTTCGAGCTGATCAGCGTGGCACAGGACTCGGGGGACCCCAAGGCCGTTGGCAGGTGGTTCGACCGGGCTTCGCCCACCTTCCGATGCGTCATCGACCCGACACACCAGATCAGCTCGCTGTTCGGCTGGGTGAACGTGCCCTCGGCGGCGTGGATCGACGAGGACGGGACCATCGTTCGCAGCAATGAGGGGACGTACCCGGGCGAGTCGACCGTCAGGTTCGGTCTCGGCAAGGTGCGCTTCGGCGACAACTCATTCGCCCGGGCGACTCGCGACTGGATCGAGCGTGGAGCCGACAGCGAGCATGTCTGGTCCAGCACCGAACTCGCCGAGCGGCTCAAGCCTGTCGACGACGACACCCGACTGGCGGAAGCGACGTTCAAACTGGCCCTGCACTTCGAGGCGGTCGGCGACAGCGAGCGAGCGTTGAAACACTTCGCCGCCGCACAGCGCCTGGCGCCCGACAACTGGATCTACCACCGGCAGGGTTGGACTCACCGGGGAGCGCTCTATGCCGGCCTGAAGGTGCTGAGGAGGAGCAACCACCTGCAGAAGAACACCGACAGGAGCTTCTACGACCCCACGGGGTTGCCCGGTGAGGACTTTCGCCGGTTCACCCAGCCCGAGTGGCTGTGGACCCCTGCGGTCCGGCGGTTCAAGCAACTGCTCGGCCGCCAATAGGCTGGGGAGGCGCTCCGTTCCCTAGAGGTCGAACCGATCGAGGTTCATGACCTTGTCCCACGCCGCCACGAAGTCCCGAACGAGCTGGTCCTGGCCGTCGTCCGACCCGTAGACCTCGGCGATCGCCCGGAGTTGGGAATTCGAGCCGACCGCCAGGTCGACGGCGCTGGCCGTCCACTTGGCCTCGCCGGTCTGGCGGTCAGTGCCCTCGTAGATGTGCTCGGTCTCCGACACCTGCCACCGGGTGCCCATGTCCAGAAGGTTCACGAAGAAGTCGTTGGTGAGTGTCCCCACCCGGTCGGTGAGCACTCCCAAAGGCGATCCTCCGGTATTGGCGCCCAGGACGCGAAGACCGCCGATGAGCGCGGTCATCTCCGGCGCAGTCAGGGATAGCAGGCTCGCCCGGTCCACCACCAGCCGCTCGGGTCGGCGGTGATCGCCGGCCCTCCGGTAGTTGCGGAACCCGTCGGCGGTGGGTTCGAGAGGAGCGAACGACTCCACGTCGGTCTGCTCGGGCAAAGCGTCGGTGCGTCCCGGCGTGAACGGCACCGCCACCTCGCAGCCGGCGTTGCGGGCGGCCGCCTCGACGGCGGCGCATCCACCGAGGACGATCAGGTCGGCGAGCGACACCCTCTTGCCGTTTAACTGGCCGTTGTTGAACTCGGTTTGGACCTCTTCAAGGGCGGAGAGGACGGCCGACAACTCGGACGGGTCGTTGGCCTCCCAGCTCCTCTGGGGAGCAAGACGGATCCGGGCGCCGTTGGCCCCGCCCCGCTTGTCGCTGTCGCGAAACGTCGACGCCGAAGCCCAGGCCGTGGCCACCAACCGGGAGACCGAGAGCCCCGAGGCGAGGATCCTGGCTTTGAGAGCGGCGATGTCGCGGTCATCCACCAGTTCGTGGTCGACGGCCGGGACGGGATCCTGCCAGATCAGTTGCTCGTCGGGGACCTCAGGGCCAAGATACCGCGCCACGGGACCCATGTCGCGATGGGTCAGCTTGTACCACGCCCTGGCGAAGGCATCGGCCAACTCGTCGGGATTCTCCAAAAAGCGCCGGGAGATCGGCTCGTAGACGGGGTCCATGCGAAGCGCCAGGTCGGTGGTCAGCATCACGGGAGCGTGCCATGCGGACGGATCGTGAGCATCGGGAACCAGGTTGGCTGCCGCCGGATCGGTGGGAATCCACTGCCATGCGCCCGCCGGGCTCTTTGACAACTCCCACTCGTAGCTGAACAGTATCTCCAGGAAGGTGTTGTCCCATGTCACGGGGGTGGGCGTCCAGGCGCCTTCGAGTCCGCTGGTGATGGCGTGGGCGGCCTTCCCGTCGGCGTGGGTGCTCCTCCAACCGAGGCCCTGCTCCTCCAGGTCGGCTCCTTCCGGCTCCGGCCCGACATGGCGGTCCGCGTCGGCGGCGCCATGGGTCTTCCCGAAGGTGTGCCCTCCGGCGATGAGCGCCACCGTCTCGGCGTCGTCCATCGCCATCCTCGTAAATGTCTCCCGGATGTCCCGGGCGGCCGCCAGCGGGTCGGGTCTTCCGTTCGGCCCTTCGGGGTTCACGTAGATCAGGCCCATCTGGACGGCGCCGAGCGGGTTGGCGAGGTCCCGGTCGCCGCTGTAACGCTGGTCGTCGAGCCATATCGTCTCGGGCCCCCAGTCGATGTCCTCCTCGGGTTCCCAGACGTCCTCGCGCCCGCCGCCGAATCCGAAGGTCCGAAAGCCCATCGACTCCAGGGCGACGTTCCCGGCGAGGATCATGAGGTCGGCCCATGAGATCCTGCGACCGTACTTCTGCTTGACCGGCCACAGCAGCCGGCGGGCCTTGTCCAGGTTGGCGTTGTCGGGCCAACTGTTTAGCGGCGCGAACCGGTGGGTACCCGAGCCGCCTCCACCCCGTCCGTCGAAGACGCGGTAGGTGCCGGCGCTGTGCCAGGCCATCCGGATAATCAGCGGCCCGTAGTGCCCGTAATCGGCCGGCCACCAGTCTTGGGAGGCGGTCATCACCTCCTCGAGGTCGGCCTTTACCGCCGCGAGGTCGAGGCTGTTGAACTCCCGGGCATAGTCGAAGTCGTCGCCCATGGGGTCGATCAGCGGCGAGTTCTTGTTGAGCGGCCTCAAGTTCAACTGCTCGGGCCACCAGCGATGGTTCGCCAACGACCCCATGGCGGCGTTCGTACCATGCACGACGGGACATTGGGCGGCGGATGCCGATGCATCGATCGAAGCGGTCTCCTCGACAGTCATGTCTGCTCCTTTGGCTGTTCCTTAGCGGTAGGTGACAATCTCCCGCATCGGGATAGAGGTGTTAACTCTCATTGGTGGGTATAGATGGGCGCCGGCGAACCCGCAGTCGCTCCGGCGATTGATATTACCCCGTTGGGGTGGAACTGCGGTGCCGGGAGGCATGTCTCCTTGGGTCTGTTTGCTCGCCGTTGGCCCTACATAGGGCACAGGTGCCTTTTAGGCCGCCGAGCAACTGCTTGGGGAGGAAGCCCTCGTGGCGGCGGTCGAGTCGGTGACGGGTCCGCTCGACTGAGGACAGCCCGACCTCCCGGGATCACCGAACAGGCGCCGGAGTCCCGACCTCGGCTAGGCCTCCGAGCTGAGGATCTCCGCCAAACGGTCCGCGCCGATGCTTCCGCCGCTCAGGACGCAGGCGACCGGACCATCTCGGTCCTCTCCCAGGGCGGCCGCCAGGGACATGGCGCCCGACCCCTCGACGACCAGCTTGTTGCCCAAGGCCAGACGGGCGATGGCGGTGCGGACGTCGGTCTCCGACACCAGCACCACCCTGTCGACGGAGGAACTCACCAGGGGGTACATCTCATCGACCACCACCGGCACCATGGTGCCGTCGCAGATGGTGTCTCCCGTCTCGACCCATCTCGGCTCTCCGGCGTCCAGGGCTGCCCGGAGAGACGGACAGGCCGTGCTCTGCACTCCCACGACCTCGGTGTCCGGTCGGAGTTCCTTGATCACGCTGCCGATGCCGGACACCAGCCCGCCGCCACCCACCGGCACGTAGACCGCCGCCACCTCGGGGAGGTCTTCCAGGATCTCCAGCCCGATGGTTCCCGAGCCCGCCAGCATCGACGGATCCCCCCAGGGGTTGAGGTAGCTGTACGGCTCCTTCTCCCATCCCTTGTCGAACACGTAGTCCATCAGCGCCGAGAACGGGACCGGCACCGGCGTCACGCCGTAGGCGCGGACCCCGTTGACCTTCACCTGCGGGGCGCTGTCGGGCAGGAGACTCCGGGCCGGAACACCTAGCAACTGGGCCGAGTAGCCCAGGGCCTGGGCGGTGTTGCCGGCGCTCTGGGTGGTGAACCCCCTCTGGAGTTCGTCTTCGGAGAGCGATCGCGCCCAGTTGTACACCCCTCGCAGCTTGAACGATCCGACCGGCTGGAGGCATTCCGCCTTGAGCCAGATCGCCGGGCCGGACTCCGAAGACTTGTACTTCACCAGCGGGGTGCGCAACGCCACCCCCCTGATCCGTTGGGCGGCCTCCTGCACGTCTGCGACTGAAGGCGGCGGTATGGGAGGATCTCCGGATCCGGTCCTCATCTGGCTCATGCGGCCAACTCCTTGTCATAGTTGCCTGTATTACAGAGTAGGTCGGAGCACGTTTGCCCGGAGACGGATTCCCATTAAGACCGCTTCCGGCTTCTACTAGCGCAAAATCGCTGGAATACAGCCTTATTCACACAAAATTGTTGGTATAAGAGCCTATTTAGGCAAATAGCCTGAGTTAACTGTGCTCAAATGCTGCTGGTTGGTGCGGCTCAGGGTCAGTATCCGGCTCTGCCACTACTGACCGATTTCGGAAGCCGGGTCTTGGCGAGCTGTGGTCGACCGACTGGTCCACAGGTCATAGGTGCCGGAGGGCGGCAAGCGGGTCTATCCGCTGCGTGCACCCGAGTTATAGGCTCGCACACTCACGATGAAGGAATCCCGTGTTGCTGGAGGCGTCGGCGGAGGATCTCTAACAGAGGCAGAGTTATGTCACGTCTGTTCTTGTCACGCACTATGGCGGGAAGACCGATAACAAGGGTTCCAGCGAGTTCTCCCCCTACCAGCTGAACTTCTCTGTAGGTCCGGCTCAGGCGCCTGTTGATCGATTCCTGGTAGTCTGGCCGCCGCCGCTGACCACTTTCTCTGAGGATCGTCATCCATGGAAGTCCATCAACATGATTCGCCAGCGTCACGATGCAACGAGGCCTGGGATGAGCCAAACAGAGCAGTCGCCAACCAATCTCCTCTCCTCGTTCTTGGAGAGGCAGCGGAACATCCGAAAGCCTTGAACCCCGGAACGGAATGATGTTCATGGATGGCGTATTCCGAAGGAATGCTATGGCCTTCGAGTTGAGGCGCTCCTCTGGCCTTGGGTTCGGGTCCTCTATAGCCTCCATCGCTTTACTCGCCGACGCGCCTACAAAGATCATGGCTATCGCTTGAATCGCACGCTGTAATCGTGCCGCTCCCGCCTCCGCGCCCCAATTGTCATCCAGATAAGCCGAATACCCGGGGTCGCGGAATGGGCGGTCAACATCATCCGTGTGGGCGTTCCCTGGACCGCCTGCCGGATTCATCCCTACTATCGCTAACCCACTGCCCTGCTCAAAGCTCTCCACACTGGAATAGAGAAGCCGATAATTCGGTGTTCCGGTTTCACCCAGCCATCCCCTCTCCTCACAAAGGGACACACACTCTCCCGATAGAGCCTCAAGCCGTGAACGCATCCCCATCACGCTCCCTGCCAAGACATCATTTCGGCATGGTACCCCAGAAATAACGCTGAATCGCCCCGACTTTCATAGGGAGTGAGGTGTCCCAGGTTGGACCTCAGAGCTCCAGGAGGGCTTGCTCCACGACCTCGGGCAGGGCGGGATGGATGTAGTACTGGCCGCGGGCCATCTCGTCGACGGTCAGGTCGAAGTGCATGCCCTGGATGAGTTGCTGGATGAGGGTGGGCGCCTGCGGGCCGATGATGTGGGCGCCGAGGAGGCGGCGGGTCTCAGCATGGGCGATCACCTTGGCTACGCTGTCGGTGTCTTCCATCGCCCAACCGTAGGCGGCGGCCGCGTAGGGTTGGACGTGGCTGACATGGGGGATGCCTTGGCGGAGGCACTCCTGCTCGGTGAGGCCGACGCTGGCGATCTGGGGATAGCCGAACACCGCGTGGGGGATGAACCGGTGGTCGACGGTGGCCGGATTGTCCGGGTTGCTGAGGTTGTGGCGCACCACCCGGGCCTCGTGGTTGGCGACATGCTTCAACTGCACCGGGTTGGTGATGTCGCCCAGGGCCCACACACCTTCCACGTTGGTTCTCAGTTGCTCGTCGGTGACCACGAACCCCCGGTTGTCGACCGCAATGCCTCCCGCCTCCACCTCGAGTTGGTCGGTGTTCGGCCTTCGCCCCGTCGCCACCAGCAACTCGTCGCCCCTCAGCTCCGAGGGCTCGCCTCCCGGGCCCTCCAGGCTGATCACCACCTCGCCGTTCTCCCGGCGGGCCCCGAGGATCCGGGTGTGCGTGCGCACGTCGAACCGGCGGGAGTAGGCGGCGGTGAACCGGCTGCTGATGTCGTGGTCCTCGCGGCGCAGGAAGGTGTCGCCCCGCAGCAGGAAGGTCACCTTCGAGCCGAACGCTCCCATCACGCCGCCCAGTTCGGCCGCTATGTAGCCGGCGCCAATGACCAGCAGCCGGTCGGGCAGGTCGTCGAGGCGCATCACCGTGTCCGAGGTGTGGTAGCCACAGTCGGCCAGGCCCGGCACCGGGGGCAGGGTTGGCCGGCCGCCCGCGGCGATCACGATCCGGTCGGCGGTGATCACCTCGTCACCGACGGCCACCTGTTTGTGTCCGGTGAACCGGCCCGAACCCGTGAAGACGGTGACGTGGGGCAGGCCTTCCCGGTAGGAGCGCCCCCCCTCGGCGATCGGGTCGATCCGGCCGAAGATCCGGTCCCGGATGGCGGGCCAGTCCGCGCCTTCGAAGCGGGTGTGGACTCCCAGGCGGTCGCTGTCCGACGCCAACTCCGCCATCTCGGCGGCGTACACGAACATCTTGGACGGTATGCAGCCGACGTTGAGACAGGTGCCGCCGAACGGGCCCCGCTCCACCACGGCGATCTCCCAGTTGTCGTGCTCGGGTCCGATCACCGAGTTGCCGGATCCGGTGCCGATGATCATCAGGTCGAAGTTGCGCATTCTCAGTCCTGTTCTGATGGTCGGGCCGAAGCCTGGTCGGCTAACGCTCGAATTTTAGGTTTGCCTGAGGACCTGTCGGCGACCCGTTCCCACGACGCCACCGGCCCCGGTACCACAGTGAAGGAGGGATGTGGCTCAGGAATGCGGACCCCGACCAGCAAATCGAGTCCCGTCGGGTCCCGTCGCTGCAGCTTGGCGGCCAGGTGTTCCAGTTCGTAGGAGAGTTGGCCCTCGGTCACCTCGATGGCTGTGAGCGGCGCCGCCGCGGTCTGGATCTTTCCCCGGTCGAAACGGTATCCCCTGGAGCTGGCCTCATCTATGACCCCGTCCAGGTACGAGGCGATGGCAGTTGCGGGGGTTGGGTGGTCCCGGAAGCGGTCGAGTTGAGGATGGCTGCGATAGCCGCGGGTGTGGCCGCCGAGCACTTTCTGCGCCAGAAGCCCTTCTCGCCATAGGGCCACCAGGCCTTTCCGGTCCAGGTACCGCGGGTGGAGCGACCAGAGTCGCATCATGGACCCTTCAGGTCGGCGACCCGGCGTGGGGATTCATCCCTGTCGGTCGTGGTCTGGAGCGGAGCGCTTTCATCTCCGTCCCGGGTGCCAAGAACGGCCGAAGCTTGGCGCGACGGCCACCAGTTCCAACGGCCCAGCAGGGCGACCAGCGCCGGCACTATCAACGTGCGGGTTATGAACGTGTCGATCAGCACTCCCACGGCAACCGCGAACCCGAGTTGCAGCAGGTCCTGGAGCGGAAGGGTCATCAGCGCCGAGAAGGTGCCGGCCAGGATGATCCCCGCAGAGGTGATGACCGGACCGGTGCGGGCGAGGGCGTAGCGGGTGGCATGCTTGAGGGGGGATCGCCGCGCCTCCTCGCGGATGCGCGACATCAGGTAGATGTTGTAGTCGACGCTCAACGCGTTCAGGAAGACGAAGAGGAAGAACGGGACGGCGTACCCGATGCCGACATGATCGAATATCAGTATGAACACCGCCACCGACAGGCCGAGGGTTGCAAAGTAGGTGAAGGCGATCGTGGCCATCAGGTAGAGGGGAGCGATCAACGACCGCAGCAGCACCGCCAGTACCAGGCCGATGGCCAGAAGGATGAGAGGCAGCACCACCAGAGAGTCCCGGTTTCCCGCGGTGCGAGTGTCGTAGGCCTCCGCCGTGTCGCCTCCGATCAGCAGGCTGCCGGGGGACAGGCCCAGTGACGCTCCCGTCTGGCGGGCAAGGCTGCGCAGGTCGGGCACGGCATCGAGGGCCTCCCGGGAAAAGGGATTCTCCTCCAGCACCAGGTCGATGCGGCCGGCGCTCCCATCAGGGGAGACGAACCGCTGCGCGATCGCCTCCGGTAGCACCGAGGCGGGGGGTCCGTCGGTGCCGAGGGGCCGGCTGGGACCGGAGGCGTCGGCGACGGCCGGGTGCCCGGCGAGTTCCAGGGTGAGGGCGTCCAGTTGTTGGAGGGAGGCCGGATCGAGCGCGTCGGCGCCCGGGGGCAGGGACACGTAGAGCCGGGTGGGGGAGAGTTCGCCCGCCGGAAACCCGCTCCGCAGCAACTCGAAGCTGCGGACCGACTCGGCATTCTCGGGCAGGCTCTCCAGTTGGTCGTAGTTGGTCTGGTAAGGGATCAGGCCTGCCAGCAGCACACCGAGACCCAACACCGTGACGGTGAGGGAGATGCCTGGTCGCCGCAGGACCACCGCCCCCACCCTCCCGTACACGCTGCGCCTCCAGTCGAGTTGCCTTCCGGTCTCGGCACCCAGGCGGGGTTGCATCGGCCAGAAGGCGCGCCTTCCGAAGATGGTCAGCAATGCCGGGATGAGGGTCAGCGCGGCCAGCATCATCAGAGCTACGGCGATAGCGATCACGGGACCGAGCGCCTGGTAGGAACGCAGCGTTGCCAGCCCCAGAGCGACGCAGGCGACCAGGATGGTGGCGCCCGCCGAGGCCACCGCTCCGCCGACGCCCCGCATCGTACGTCTCATGGCCTCGTGGCGGTCGCTGTGCCTGGTCAATTCCTCGCGAAAGCGCGCCGAGACGAACAGCACGTAGTCGGTTCCGGTGCCGAACAGCACGACGGTCATGATCCCGGTGGTCTGCCCGGAGATCGGGAGATCGAGATTGAGGGCGAACCAGGCGGCGATGGCGCCGGCGACCTGAAAGACCAGTCCCACGCCCAGGAGCGGGATCGCCGCCATGACCGGGGATCGGTAGATGATGATCAGCAGCACCAGCACCAGGAGGACGGTCACCAGCAGAAGCAGGCTGTCGATGTTGGCGAACACCCCGACCAGGTCCACCACCAACCCGCCGGGTCCTCCCACGGCAATCTCCACGCCGGTCAGACCGATGGAGGCCGAGCGGTCGCGGATGCTGCGCACCGTGTCGGTGAACGGATCTTCGGCAGGCTCGCCCAACACCTCCACAAAGACATACATGGTGGTGCCGTCTGGAGAAACCAGGCCGGACCCTTGACCCATGGCCGGGTCGGGACTCAAGACCCGCCCCACGTTGTCAGGCGCCTCGGGGCCGGACAACCAGTCTGCGATCCTGGCCGCAGCCTCATAGGAGCCGGGGCCGAGGCCGGCCGGGTCGCGCAAAACGATCAAAACGGGTGTGCCGGCCGACGGGAAACGTTCCTGCGCGAACTCGAATGCCCGGGTTGCCTCGGCGTCGCCGGGTAGGAACAGGGCCTGCTCGTTCTCCGTGGCCTCGTTCAACATGGGGAGTTGCGAGATCAATAGACCAGCGGCGAAGAGCCAGGCGACGAGGGTTACCCACTTACCGCGGGGACTGGATGCAAAGTCGGTTAGATGGCCGAGCACCGTCCACTTCCGTTCGGGGAGGCGGGGCTGGCCGGTGCGGCGTGACCCTTAAACAGCGTTAGCAATTCCACGCGTCGGCTGTGGTACGAAGATGGCAGGCCGTCGGACATGTGGAGCAGTATCTCATTTGCCTGACCAGGTGAGCTGCTTCCTGTAAGTCCTGTCGAGGCATCGGATGTCCAAAGAGAGTACAGGAATCGCGATCAAATGTTGGAGGGTTGCAGATCGAGGCCCAAACCTTGGGAGGTCCTGGCGCCCGGGCTCCGCCTCCGCTTTGTATAACTGGATTAGTTCTAGTTATAATAGAACTATGCTCTGGAAGATCGACACTCAGTCTCCGCAGCCTCTGCACGAGCAACTGGCCGGCCAGGTCAGGCGCGCCATTGCCACCCGGGCACTGGTGGAAGGCGAGAAATTGCCTCCGGCGCGGGAAGTGGCCAGGGGCCTGGGAGTGAATATGCACACGGTCCTGCGGGCGTTCCAGACCCTGCGGGACGAGGGACTGCTGGAGGTCCGCAGAGGCCGAGGCACCTCCGTGGCTGCCAACGCCCAGCCGGTGACCCGCCACGTTGAACTGGCCCGCAGTCTGGTGAGCCAAGCCCGCCGAGCCGGGCTCGAAGATCGTGAAATCCTGCAACTCGTGGAGGTGCAATTGTGAAAGAGAAGACAAGCCGCACAGTGCTTGGCGTCGTCATTCCGGTGGCGGTGGCGGCCACCGGCCTGGTTCCCTATCGGGCCTATCGATCCGACCTGCCCGACCGGATAGCCAGTCACTTCGGCGTCTCCGGAAGAGCGGACGGTTCGATGACACCCGAGGTGTTCCTGGTCGTATGCGGGGCAATGATGGCGATTGGCCTGGGAGCCTGTGTGACCGTCGCCCTGGCCCGGCGGAGGTTCCAGCCCATGGTTGCGCCGAGCGTTTCGGCAGTGGGCGCCTTCTTGGGAGCCGTCTCGGCGGGGATCCTCGCCATCACCGTCATCAGCCAACGTGGGCTGGATCGATGGCAGGACGCCACCCTCCCTCCGTGGGCCGTGATCGCCTGGATCATCGGCAGCGTGGCGTTGGCCGGTGTGGCCGCGTGGATAGCTTCCTCGCTTCCATGCAGGCGGCAGGCCGGGGCGGACGCCGCGCCTCCGGCGATGGATCTCTCCCCCACAGAGCGGGTGTTCTGGAGCGCCACCCTGTCCGCCAGGTGGCCGTTGGTGTTGGGCCTGGCCATCTTGCTGGTCGGCCTGGCTCTGTTGCTGATCACGGAGTTGTGGATCGGTCTGGTCATGCTGGGCATCTCGATTCTCATGACCTTCTTCGGGCGGATACGGGTCACCGCCGACCGGTCGGGGCTTTCTGTGCGGTACGGGTTCCTGGGCTGGCCTCGCAGGTCGATTTCCATCCGGCGCATCGCCGTGGCTCGGGCCGTGGATATTCGGCCAACCGAATGGGGCGGATGGGGCTACCGGGGCAGCCTGGCCATCATGAGGCGGGCCGCGGTGGTGCTGCGCGCCGGTCCCGGTATCCGCCTTGACCTGCACGATGGAAGAGTCTTCGCGGTGACCATCGATGACCCGGAAGATCCGGTCCTCTTGCTAAATGCTGAAATCTCGCGCCGGGCCGCCCTAAACCCGGCTTCCGAAAGGGAGTCAATGTCCTGAGTGGATCGTGAACGCCACCAGCACCAGTGAGATCGTTACAGCAGCCGATGGTTTCAGGGAACTGCGCAGACGATGGCGATCTCGAGATCCATGGGCGTCGGCTCTCCTGATTCACGGCGCAGCCGAACACTCGGGCCTCTGGGAACTGGTCGGCGCCCGGTTGTCGTCGGCGGGAATAGACACCCACGGGTTCGACCTCCGGGGATGCGGCGCCTCCGGCGGGCGCCGCGCCGACATCGAGGATTGGACTGACTTTCTCCGCCAGGTTCGCGACAATCTGGTCCCACTCCTGTCCACCGACCTGCCGGTCGTGCTCCTTGGTCACTCCCTCGGAGGTCTGATAGCGGTTGAATACGCCCTGTCGGACCATTCCCAACCGGATTTGGTGGTCCTCCACGCACCTGCGGTCGGGAATTTCATCCCGGCCTGGCAGCGCCGCCTGGCGCCCTTGTTGGCCAGGCTTGCGCCTCGCATGACGTTCGCCAACTGGATCGATCTCAACAGGGTGTTCACCGACCCGGCGACGGTTGATCTCCATAGGGCCGACCCCCTGAGGACGACCCGCACCACGGCGCGCCTGGCGGCGCTGCTGCTGGAACACATGGAGCGGGCCGGACGCTCAGTCGATCAATACAACGCCCGCACGCTGGTGCTTCACGGCGCCGCAGACCACCTCGTCCCCCTGTCTGCCACCAAGGCGATGGGGGACCTCCCGTCGGTTGACCGCAAGACATATCCCGGGATCAGGCACGGAACGATCATCGAGCCCCAGGGGATGGGGATGGTTGATGACATAGCCGCCTGGGTCCAGGAGCAGACAACCCGAGGTGGACGCCAGGAATCCCTTCTCGAAACCTAGGCTTTGAAGGTGAATCCTGCGCACACAGCAGGTGACCCGGTACAACCCCGCCGACATTCGCCGAGAGATCGAGGAGGTGGTTCGGGCATGGATCTGACGTGGCTGGCCCACACCGACCTGGCGGCGATCAGCCGCGGCCGGGCGATTCCCGACTATGACCCGGAGGGATCGCAATCGGTTGGCTGGGTCCCGGCGGACCTGGCCCTCGACCCGTTCGGGGGGTTGGTCGACAATCCCTGGGGACCGGTTGGAGACTTGCGATTGGTGCCCGATCCCACCACGCTGGTCCACATCCCGGGTACACCCACGGCGTCGGAGATGAACTTCGTGCTCTGCACGGCTACCGACCTGGAGGGCAAACCCTGGCGATCCTGTCCTCGCGGGGCGCTCTTGTCTCAGGCCACGCGGCTCGAGGAGGACTTCGGCCTGCTGTTGCTCGCCGCCTTCGAACAGGAATTCTCACATGTGACCAGTGCGGCGCCCCCCGCACCCTTCTCGCTCGAGGCCGCCCGGGTTGTCGAGCCGTTGCTGGAGGAGATCTTCGGCGCGCTTGATGAGGCGGGCGTCGAGCCCGAGAACATCCTCCCTGAGTTCGGCCAGCACCAGTTCGAGGTCACGACCCGCCCCGCAGTTGGGGTTGCAGCCGCGGACAGGGCGGTGATAACCCGGACGGTGGTCAGAGAGATCGCCCGCCGGCAGGGTCGTCGCGTCACCTTCGCTCCGGTCATCGGCCCGGGTGCGGGGACCAACGGCGTGCACATCCACTTCAGCCTCCTCGACCGCCAGGGCCGGCCTGTCACCCACGATCCCCGCGGCGACCACGGCCTCTCCCCGGCCGCCCAGCAGTTCGCGGCCGGGATTGTCGCCCACCTCCCGGCGCTCACCGCCCTCACAGCCCCGACCGTGGCGTCTTACCTTCGGCTTCAGCCTCACTCCTGGAGCGCGGCCTACGTGGTGTTCGGAAACCAGAATCGCGAGGCTGCGGTCCGCGTCGCCCCCAGGTCGAGAGTGGACGGCGATCACGATCACGAACGGGCGAACCTCGAGTACCGGCCATCCGATGGAGCCGCCAATCCATATCTTGCGCTCACGGGCATCCTGATCGCCGGCATGGACGGATTGGAGAGAGAACTCCCGTGTCCGGAGTCAGTCGAATTCGACCCGTCCGTGCTCTCGGAGGCAGAGTTGAAGGAGAGGGGCATCACCCGGTTGCCCCAATCGCTGGGCGAGGCGCTGGACTGCCTGGAGCAGGACTCGATGATCGCGGAGGCTCTCGACTCGGATCTGCTGGAGTGCTACCTGACCATGAAGAGAAACGAAGTGGCGATGTTCGCCGGGGTTGACGAGGCTGAACTCATAGCCAGGTACGTTGATGCGTACTAGCTGCCAATCGGAGACGGCCTCGGCCATCGCCGATCTGGAGTTGGTGGACCACCACTGTCACGGCGTCAGCTCTGCGCCGCTGAGCAACGAAGACTTCGCCTCCCTTCTGACCGAGGGCGGCCGGGAGATGCTGTCGGCCATCGACCCGATCGCATCGCCCCTGGGCATGGCCGTGCGATCACTCTGCGCGCCGCTTCTTGATCTCGATCCGCACACTCCGATCACCGAGTACTTGAGGCGCCGGTCCTCGCTAGGGGAACCGGCGGTGGCCCGAAGAATGCTGGCCGGCGCCGGACTCAGTGACCTCATCATCGACACCGGTCATCTGTCCGATCAGGTGCTCAGCCCCGACGGCATGAAGAAGGCGGGCGACTTCGAGACCCACGAGATCGTCCGTGTCGAAGCCGTGGCCGAAGAGGTCTTCGCCTCGGTGGGCGGCGAGGGCTTCGTCGATGAGTTCGCCCGCCGGCTGGTGAGCCGGGCCAGGGGAGCGGTGGGGCTCAAATCGATCATCGCCTACCGGGCCGGTCTCGACATCGACCCCGACCGCCCGTCTGTGGAAGCCGTCTCGGGGGCGCTGGCCGGATGGACTCCCGGCAGCCGCCTGGAGGACGTCGTCCTGCTACGTCACTGCCTGTGGGTCGGCCTGGGAGTGGCAGAGGACCTTGGAATCCCCCTCCAGCTTCACAGTGGCTTCGGTGATCGGGACCTCGAACTGTGGCGTGCGGACCCGACTCGTTTCACGCCCTGGCTCAGGCGGATCCCTCGGTCGGTGAACATCTGCTTCCTTCACTGCTGGCCCTACCACCGGCAGGCCGCCTACCTGGCCGCGGTCTATCCGAATGTCTACATCGACACCGGTGAGGTCAACACCCATGCCGCCCTCGGGTATGACCGTATCCTCGCCGAGACCCTCGAGGTGGCGCCCTTCGAGAAGGTGCTGTACTCCAGCGACGCCTTCGGCCTTCCCGAGCTCTACTACGTCGGGTCCATGCGATTCCGGAGCGCTCTGGGCTCGTTGCTTGAGGACTGGCAGAGACGCGGCTTCTGCTCGCTTTCCTACGCGGTGGAAATAGCGACCGCCATCGGACGCACCAACGCCGAGAAGCTCTACCGGTTGGGCCGGTGACCCCGCTTCTGAAGAGCCTTCTCAGCCAAATCCGGGAGGATTCGGCGCGGCTGGTCAGTCTCAGACACGCTCTCCACGCGGTCCCCGAGCCGGGCAACCAGGAGTGGGAGACCGCCGAGTTGATCCGGCGCCACCTGGGGACGACCTCCCATGAGATCGACACCGCAACGGTGGTGCACATCGGGCCGGTGGAGAAAGGCGCCGTGATCCTGAGAGCCGAACTCGACGGTCTCGAGGTTGCCGAACCCCCGCGTTGCGATTACGCCTCGACCAACGGTTGGATGCACGCCTGCGGCCATGACATCAACATGGCGGCCCTCGTGGGGACGGTCACCGCCCTCCTCACGGTCGAAGACCGGCTACCGGTGGGCGTCACCGCCGTCTTTCAGCCGTCCGAGGAGACGTACCCGTCGGGAGCCCGACGCCTGGTGAACGATGCGGAGAGGCTGTTTGCCAACCCCGTCGCCGCCATCGCCGTCCATACCCATCCGCGAGTGCCGGTCAACCACGTGGCGGTGGGAGAGGGCACGATCAACGCCTCCTCGGACGCGTTCGAGATCACCATCGAGGGCAGGGGCGGGCACGGTGGCTATCCCCATGAATCAGACGATGTCATCGGAGCCATGAGCGCCACGATCATGGCTCTCCAACAGATCCCCGGCCGGAGAGTCGACCCGTTGGAGCCGGTGGTGGTCTCGGTCGGATCGGTCCACAGCGGGACCGCGCCCAACGTCCTCCCCGGTTCTGCCACCTGCACCGGGACCCTTCGAGCCATGACCGCTGGAAGCCGAACGGCGCTGCAGGAGTTGGTGGAGGAGACCGCTTCTGCCACCGCCGCCGCCCACGGGTGTCGCGCCTCGGTGCGCCTGGAACGGGGCGAGCCCCCGCTGGTCAACGCCCCGGCCCTGGTGGAGGCCTTCAGGCGCTGGGCCCCGGAGGCGTCCCTTCCGACCGTCGCCCAGTTCAGGTCGATGGGCGCCGACGACTTCTCCTTCTTCGGAGAGATCGCTCCCACCCTGATGGTGTTCGCCGGGGCGCCCTCCCAATTCGGCGAAGCCCACCTGCACAGCCCTGACTACGTGCCCCACGACGAGGCCGTCCTCCTGGCGGCCGCCGCTTACTGCTGCGGCGTGGCCGCTGGGTTTGAAGCGGCAGTGGAGGCGGATGGGCTGAACCCTCTGCAATGAGGATCCGCCCAACCTTCCGACTCAAGAGATGGCGCAGCGGCTGCCACCGGGAGAGGTGTGCTGCCGGGAGGGTCGACTAAGCGGGTCGCGCGTCCCCAAGCGGCGCCGCCGTGCGAGCCGCAACCTCGTCGAAGGACACGCCGGGAGACAGTTCGACGACCTCGAATCCGTTGGGGGTGATATCGATCACCGCCAGGTCGGTGTAGACGCGGTCCACCACGCGGGCGCCGGTGAGGGGATAGGAGCAGCGCTCGACCAGCTTGGGCGTCCCGTCCCGGGTGCAGTGTCTGGTGATCACGTACACGGCCTTCACGCCGGACACGAGGTCCATGGCTCCGCCCACCGCCGGGATGGCGCCCTCCCCACCGGTCGACCAGTTGGCCAGGTCGCCGTTGGCCGCCACCTCCAGGGCGCCCAGCACGCTGAGATCGAGGTGACCGCCGCGGATCATGGCGAAGCTGTCGGCCTGATGGAAATAGGAGGCGCCCGGCCGGGTGGTGACCTGTTTCTTGCCGGCGTTGATCAGTTCGGGATCTCCCTTGCCGGGCTCGGGCGACGGGCCCATTCCCAACAGCCCGTTCTCGATGTGCAGCACGATCTCCCGGTCGTCGGGGATGAAGAGGGCGATCAACTCGGGCAGTCCGATGCCCAGGTTGACATAGGAGCCGTCGGGGATGTCCTGCGCGGCCCGCCGGGCGACCTGGCGGGTCGTCAGGCCCATGGCGGCGGGGCTCATGGGTAGCGAGCCCCCCGGGCGACCAACTCCGACTCGTGCTGCGGGTTCGGCACGTGCACCACGTGATCGACGAAAATGCCCGGCGTGATCACCGCTTCGGGATCCAGGCCTCCCGGCTTGACCACCGAGGAGGCCTGTGCCACCGTGTTCCGGCCGGCCATGGCCATCAGAGGGGAGAAATTGCGGGCGGTCTTGTTGTAGACCAGGTTGCCGTGGGAGTCGGCGGTCCGGGCCTTGATGAGGGACCAGTCCGCCACCAGGGCATGCTCCAGCAGGCAGGGACGACCGTTGAACTCCCGTCGTTCCTTCCCGGCTTCCAGGTCGGTACCGGCGGCGGTGGGGGTGTAGAAGGCCGGGATGCCCGCCCCTCCGGCTCTGATCCGCTCCGCCAGGGTGCCCTGGGGGACCAGTTCCAGTTGGATCCGGCCGGCGTTGAAGAGGTCCGGGAACACGGTGGAGTTGGTGCTGCGGGGGAAGGAGCACACGATCTTGGCGACCTGGCCGGCCCGGATGAGAGCGGCCAGTCCTATCTCCCCGCTGCCGGAGTTGTTGCTGATCACGGTGAGGTTGGCGGCGCCGTGGTCGATCAGGGCGTGGATCAGTTCGATCGGGCTGCCCGCCTCGCCGAACCCGCCGATCATCACGGTGTCGCCGTCGCCGATTCCAGCCACGGCCTCTCGGGGGCTACCGACCCGTTTGTCGATCATGTCGGCAGCCGATCGGGAAGCATCGAGCGCTCGGTGGAACCGGGTGGCTTTGACTCAGGGGTATTCGGAACTCGCAGCTTCATCGAAGAAGACCGGTCCTCGCAATCGTCCAACCAGAGGGCATGGGGCTAGGAACCCACAATACACGCCACGTCCCGATGCCGGGCTTCAACCGGGCCAGCGGGAGAGGGAAAAACCGAGACAGATTGGTGGGGGCGGGGGAGGGCCGGACCCTAGTCTGGATGGAAAAGCGAGACCGGGTCCAGGGTGTCCCGCGCGCGGCTCCTGCCCCGGCGGCTCCCGGACGGGGTCCTGTCCGGAGAACGAGGATGCGAAAGCGGATAGCCTGGCCGCCAGGAAGTGCGCGAACAATAGGATGTGAACACCCCCGCCGACCGTGCGGATGGCCGGGGATCGGTGTGGATGGACCGGCGATCTCACTGCGGCGCGACCCGCTGATAGCCCTCTGCAGAGTGTCCCGGTAGTGGCGGCTCGATGGGTCCCTGACGGGCCGAGCAAGCTGATGCTCGGTTCGGTGCTGATAGCGTCAACCTATTCCCTGGTGGTGGATGTGGGCCTGGGGACCGAGGGCGACCCGTGGGTGTTCCAGGTCGGCGCCATGTCCGGCAAGCTCATCTCGATACTCCTCTACCTGGCGCTGGCCCATCCCGAGTTCCGGCAACGGCATGTCGCCACTCTGCTGCTGAGACGCGCCTTCGGATGGTTGGCGTTCTGGCGACTCGCCGGCGATTCTCTGGAGCGGAGGAAGCAGCGAAGGTCCGCCCTGTGGATTCTGGCCTCCGGCTACTCCCAGTTCAGCATCACCTGCTTCGTCTGGTCGACGCGTTTTGTGGACACCGCGGTGTCGGCGATCGTGGTGGGAGCGTTTCCCGCCCTGTTCGTGATGCTCATGGGACGCCAGGACCGCACCATGGGAGCCGGCGGCCGCTACCGGAGCCTGACCAAGGTGGATGGCGTCACGATGACCTTGGCGTTCGGCGGGATGGCGACGGTGGCGTGGGGCGCCGCGGCCGTGGTCGATCTGGAGGGTGCATTGTGGCGGACGCTGGTGGGGGTGTTCCTGGCGGCCGCCGCCACCACCGGGGGGTTGCTGTCGGCGAAGAGTTTCAAGTGGGGCGTGTACCGAGCCAGGGAGACGGGCGCCACCGGAGTGGGTTCGGAGTCGGCGTTGGTGCTGATCTCCTACGCGGCGGGGACCGTGCTGGCCCTTCCCCTGATCGCGGGCATGGCGGTGACCACCGGGTGGCGGATGTCGAACGCCGGTTTCTCCATGGCGCTGGTCTGCGGCCTGGTGGTCATGTTTCCCGCCAACATCCTGTTCATCCGGGCCAATCTGTCCACCCGGCGCCTGTCGGTGAACAACCTGATATACGCGGAGATGTTGTTCTCGCTCCTGTGGCTGTGGATGTTCACCACCATCGACGTGGGCAGCCCGACACTGGTCTTTGCGGGCGCGGTGACGGTCATCGTGGCCAACGTTCTCTCCGCGGGGGTGGGCGAGTGGATGATCGGTAAGGCCAATCACCGCCGTCGAGGTGACCCGGTACATCGATGAGGACCTTGCCGGGCTCCACGAAAATGATGTTGGGCAACGTGCTCATATCATCCACCTATCCATTGTGGGTGGATCTGGGCCTGGCCACCGGGGATGACCCCTGGGCGTTCCAGTTCGGCGCCCTTTCCGGCAAGTTCGCGGCGACGGTGCTCTACCTGCTGCTGTTCCACCCTGAACTGTTGCAGCGGGACGTGGCGGCGCTGGTCTTGAGGCGCTCATTCGGATGGATGGCGTGGTGGCGATATGCGGGCGACCCGGTGGAGAGCAGGAAGCAGCGGCGATCCGCGGTGGGGATACTGGCGTCGACGTACTCCCATTTCAGCATCGTGTTCTTCGTGCTGTCCATCCAGTTCGTGGACACCGCCGTGTCCACGATCATCGTCGGAGCCTTCCCTGCGCTGTTCGTGCTGGTGATGGGCCGGCAGGACCGAGCCAGCGGAAGGGGGGACCGGTACCGGAGGCTGACCCTGGTGGATGCAGCGGCGCTGGCGCTGGCATTCGGCGGGATGGGGGCGGTTACCTGGGGAGGCGCCGGCGGGGTGGACCTGGAAGGTTCGTTGCCGCGGACGCTGCTGGGCGTCGGTCTGGCGGCCGCCATCACCACCGGCGGGGTGCTGACGGCCAAGAGCTTCAGGTGGGGTGTCGAGATGGCCGCGGAGACGGGCGACAGGGGACCGCGACCGGAGTCGGCGATGGTGATAGTGGCCTATGGAGTCGGAAACCTGCTGTCGCTGCCCTTTCTGGCGGGGGCGGCGGCGATGGGCGGATGGCGGATGTCCACCACCGGCATGGCGACAGCGGTGTTTTGCGGGCTCTTCATCATGCTTCCCGGCAATGCGCTGTTCATCAGGTCCAATCTGTTCACCGAACAACTGTCGGTCAACAACCTGGTCTACGTCCAGACGGTGTTCTCGCTGTTGTGGCTGTGGATGTTCACCACCATCGAGGTGGGCAACCCGACCCTGGTCCTGGTGGGCGCGGTGGTCGTCATCGTGGCAAACGTGCTGTCCGGAGGGCTCGGGGATTGGATCGTCGGCAGGGCGAAGCATCCTCGATGAGGCGGGCCGCCCCGTTTCCACAGCCCTGGACAGCACCACCGTTCCCCCAGGGTTTTGCCGGATGTCGACCCTGCTGCCCACGTGGGACCTCATCCGGCAAGACGCCGCCCTAGGCTATAGCACATCGCAGGTGTTCCCAACATGATCATTGCCGCCCGACAAACCGGGGCCGTACCCCGGGTCGCAGTTCTTGGCAGGAGTTGCCAAGTGGGCGGTTCCGGGTGGGCTTGATCTTTGAGCCCGCAAGGAAGTACTCCCGATCCGATGTCAGCGAGTTGCTGGGCCTGGGCAAGAAAGCCAAGGGCGGGATCTGGGTTTCGGGGATAAGGGAAGGCGAGGGCGAGTTCATCATCTTCACAAATGTGGGGACTAAGGGGACCATTGGCGACGACTTCGGCAATCGGTGGGAAGGAGGTTGCCTTCGCTGGTATCACAAGAAGAATTCCCATGTGGAGTGGCCCAGTGTCCGCAAGCTCCTGGACGCCGGGCGAGCACACATCTTCTGGCGATACTCGAACCAGGATCTGTTCGAATACGCGGGCAATGGCGCGATAGCGGAGGTCTCCAGGAGTACTCCGGTGGGGATTCTCTGGTCATTTGAAGACGGGGTCTCCCGGAAGAGTCTTCGGGGAGGCGCCACCGCACTGGGCAGAGTGCCTGTCCCATCTCACCAGTTCCAGGTTGGCGATCGGGTGCGCCACCCGGGTTTGGGGCCTGGCCGGGTGCTTGCCATCACCAGTGGGGATTCGGATGCCTTGGCCACCGTCTTTTTCGCCGGGTTGGAGGAAAGGAAACAGGTCTCGGTGGTGGACGTGGAGAAAATGGCGGGCTTTGGTCCTGGTTAGCGTCGACTCCGCCGGCCACGCCTTACTGAAGAACTGGGTTGCGGCGCGGGACTCATTTCGGTAGTCGTTTCAGTCGTCTCCGCGGATTCGCTCGTCGGGGGTGAGCCCGGACAGGGCTTGAATCGAGGTGGGCGGTTCCGGATCACCTGCCAGGTCCGAGGATGGGACGGCCGGCTCGAAGCGGGTGCTGATGGGCACCACGCCCGCCCACCAGGGACCGGCCAGGTCCTCGGGTTCGTCCACGGGATCCCCGCGGCGGACCTTGGCGGACGCCTCGGCCAGCGGGAGTTCCAGCACCAGCGTGCTGCGGAGGTCCGACGCCGACGGCAGGCGGGTGTTGTCCCAGTTGGCGACCACGTGGTCGGTGATGATCCTCAGCGCCCTGAGTTTCCTGTCGCCGTCGACTATTTTCCGGGCGCTGCCCCTCACCACCACCGATCGGTAGTTCATGGAGTTGTGGAAGGGGGTTCGGGCCATGACCAGTCCGTCCAGATGGGTGACGGTGACGCAGACTTCCTGTCCGTGGCTGGTGCGGAGGAGGTGGTTGGCCACCGCCCCGTGGAGGTAGAGGTGCTCGTCGTCGCGACCGTACGCCATGGGGAGCACCACCGGGCCGTCGGGAGTGGAGACGCCGACGTGGGCTATCAACCCGGCGTCGAGGATTCCGAGGACCTCGGAACGCTCGTACCGGGCCCGGGCGGCCAGGCGACGCACCCGGACCCGCTCCGAGGGCGGTCCGGATTTCTCCGGGGGCGGGCTCTCGGACATAGGAGGCAAGGCTAGGGGAGGGCACCGCGCCGGATAGGGTGATTTCGCCCGCCGAGATCCCCGGGTCGGCTCTCCAAACCCCTGACGAAGGGAAGGCCGAGAGGTCAGCCGGACGACCTGCCGGAAGAGCTCACACGCGAGTCTCGCGGAGCCCGCCCTCCGGCGTCCATGAGGAAACCAGCAGGCCGCGGTCCACCACCCGCGCCAGCACCACCCCGGTGATGTCGACCCAGAACAGCGCCATACCCGAGGTGTCGTTGATGGGAAACCGATGGCCCTTCACGAACAGCGACACCTCGGGTGGGAGCGCCGGGACCGCCCGGCCGTCCACGCGGGCGTCGCCGAGGGTCAACCGCTCGTCGTCGGGTGCGCTGTGGATCGAGAGCCGGGCGTCCCGGCGCAGGTCGTTTGTCTTCCGGGAGGTGTGTTCCATGGCCAGCCACAGGTGACCGTCCCGGATGGGGGCCTCCATCCCCGACAGCCGCGGCGCCCCGTCCCGTCGAAGCGTCGCCATCACCGCGTGGCGGTGACTCTCGAACCTCTCGCGCACCGATTCCGCCAGATCCGGCTCGGCCTCTTGGAAGCTGGCCCACGTCACCGCCACTTGCAAACCACCTACCGGCCCAGCGTATCAGCTCTGCCGGCCCTGAGCGGGGACGTTCAGCCGGGAAATAGGTGGCCGAATCCTTGGCAATCCCCATCCCCGGTAAGTACGCTGAGAGAGAGTTCGGTAATGCAGGAATAGGACTGATAAGGCACTAACGGAGGCTTTGGATATGAGACGGCTGATCTTGACGTTGCTCGCGATTGTGCTGCTGGCGGCCTGTGGCGACGGGACCTCAGCGGAAGAGGAGGCCATCGCCTCGCGGACCCCCACCGGTACCGAGGAAGCTCAACAGGCTCTTGAGAACTTTATGGGACAGCCGTTCATCACCGAGGCGCAGAGGGAGCAGAGCACGGACATGATTTGGCGAGCCTGTGCGTCCTTCCAGGACGGGGCCACGTGGCAGGAGGTCGAAGACGCGGAGATCGCCGCCCTTGCGGAGGGAGGCAGGACCCTGAGCCCCATCGAGATAAGCGGCATGCGCACCGCCGCCGGGCTGGGCCTCGCCGCCTACTGTCCCCAGCACGCGGACAAGGCGCCGTAGAGATCCCCACGGGGGCCACCGGTTCCTGACCTCCGCGCCGCCCTAAAGCAGACGACCCTGGCGTGGTTTCTTGGGCGCGGGCGCTTTCGCCCTGGCGGGCCGGCGGGCCGGATTGGAGTTCCGGCGCGAGCGGGTGCGACGGGGTAGGTAGGAACGGTTCCGGTAGAGGTCCTGATAGGTGCCTACCAGGTCCGGGAATTCCCCCTCAAGCCATTCCATGAAGTGTTCCTTGACGCCCGGCCGGAGATGCAGGCGGATGGGAGCCGCGTAGTCCGCCCCCGCGTCCCGGCAGGCTCGCATCACCTCGCCCACCTGGCGGGGCGAGTCGGAGATGCCGGGGAGGAGCGGCGCCACCAGCACCCCGGAGGGGACGCCCAGTTCCTTCAGCCTCGATACGGCTTCCAGGCGCTTCCGGGGGTGGGGAGTGCCGGGCTCGGTCTTTCTCCACACCTCGGTGTCGAGGGTTCCCACCGAGAAGCTGACCGTGACTTCCGCTTTCTTCGCCGCCTCCGCGAAGAGGTGCCGGTCCCGGAGCGCCAGAGGAGACTTGGTGAGGACCGAGAAGGGGTTGGAGCGTTCGGTGAGCACCTCCACCACCCCCCTGGTCAGGCGGTACTTTCCCTCGGCCGGCTGGTAGGGGTCGGTGTTGGTGCCCATGGCGATGGGATGGCCTGCCCAGTTCCTCGGCTCGGTCTGCGCCTTGGTCAGTTCCGCGGCGTTGACCTTTACCACGATCCTTCGGTCGAAGTCCTCGCCGATGCCCAGCCCCAGGTAGTCATGGGAGGTGCGGGCGAAACAGTACACGCAGGCGTGGGAGCATCCCCGGTAGCAGTTGATGGTGTACTCGAAGGGAAAGAAATTCGTGTAGGGGACCCGGTTGATGATGGACTTGGCCTCGACCTCGAGGAAGGTCAGGCCCCGGTACTGACCCTTGCCGGCCACCCGGCGGCA
Organism: bacterium; assembly: GCA_028819345.1. GTDB lineage: Bacteria > Actinomycetota > Acidimicrobiia > Spongiisociales > ZC4RG35 > Bin76. The sequence goes on from JAPPLW010000068.1 coordinate 35,255, forward strand.
AGCCTCGAAGAGTTCGGCCGGTTTGTCCCCGGCGAGGGTCCAGCGCAGGTTGGAGGCAGCCATGGGACGCCTTTATGCTATCGAACATATGTTCGATAGCCAAACGGGGCGCTCTGAGGGGCGGCCAAGGCGTAAAATTGGCTTTGGCATCGAAAAGGAACCGGTTGGAGTCCCACAGCATCTACGAGACCGAGGACCTGGCGGCGATCCGCGCCGAGACCAGGCGGTTCGTGGAGAATGAAGTCGTTCCCCACGGAGAGAAGTGGGAGGCCGACGGCCGGGTTCCCCGGGAGCTCTTCGCCAAGTTGGGAGAGATCGGGCTGTTCGGGCTGCGGATCCCAGAGTCCCGCGGCGGGGTGGGTATGGGCCATCTGGCCTCGGCGACGGTGGCGGAGGAGTTCGGCAAGAGCACCTTCGGCGGGGTGATGGCCAGCGTGGCGGTTCACTCCGAACTCGCCATGCCCTATGTCTACCGCTACGGGTCCCCGGAGTTGCAGGACCGGTACCTCCCGGGGATGATGAGCGGGGAGTTGATCGGCGCCCTGGCGGTGTCCGAGCCCGACGCGGGCTCCGATGTGGCGGCCATGAAGACCCGGGCGGTGCGCGACGGCGACGAGTTCGTGGTGAACGGCACCAAGATGTTCATCTCCAACGGAGCCAGCAGCGATGTGGTGGTGCTTTCGGCCAAGACCGACCTCTCGGTGGCCCCGCACCGGGGGATCAGCCTGTTCCTGGTGGAGAAGGGGACCCGGGGGTTCTCGGTCAGCCGCACCCTCGACAAGCACGGCTGGCGTTCCTCGGACACCGCCGAGTTGGTCTTCGAGGACTGCCGGGTGCCGGCTGACAACCTGATCGGTGAACCCAATCGGGGCTTCTACGCCATAATGCGCAACTTCCAGAACGAGCGGTTGGTCCTGGCGGCGGCCGCGCTGGGAGAGGCCAAGAAGGCCCTCGAGATGACGGTCGAATACGTCAAGAGCCGCCGCGCCTTCGGGAAGGTCCTGTGGGCCAAGCAGGCCATCCGCCTGAGGCTCGCCGAGTTGGCGGCCTCGGTGGAGGCCGGGGCGCAACTCCTCTATCACTCGGCCTGGTTGCTGGACCAGGGCCAGGGGGCGGTCCGGGAGATCTCCATGGTCAAGGCCTTCATGAGCGAGTTGGTCAACCGGGTGCTCTACAGTTGCGTGCAGTTCCACGGCGGGATGGGCTACATGCGGGAGTCGCCGATCGAGAGGATGTCCCGGGACGCCCGGTTGCACCCCATCGGCGGCGGGGCGACCGAGGTGATGCTGGAAGAGATCGCCAAGAAGATGTGAACGGCCTACGGTTGATGAGATGGACCCCGATCGCCTCCTGAACTTGCGTACCGATTATGAGAGTGCGGGGCTGTCGCGTTCCGATTTGACCCCCGAACCCTTCGAGCTGTTCTCCGGATGGTTCTCGGATGCCTTGGAGTCGGGTCTGGTGGAGCCGCACGCGTTCATCCTGGCGACGGCCGACCGGGGGGGCCGGCCCTCGGCACGGACCGTCCTGGTGAGGGAGATGGACTCCCGGGGGATCGTGTTCTACACCAACTACGGCAGCCGGAAGGGCGCCGAGTTGGCCGAGAACCCCCGCGCCTCAGCGGTGTTCCTGTGGATGCCACTGCATCGCCAGGTACGGATCGAGGGGAGGGTGGAGAAGGTGGCCGCCACCCAGTCGGACGCCTATTTCAACGCCCGCCCGCCGGGTTCGCGGCTCAGCGCCGCAGCCTCTCCTCAGAGCCAGCCGGTCCCCAGCCGGGCCTGGCTGGAGGAGCGTACGGAGGAACTCCGGCGCCGGTACCCGGACGGGGACCTCCGTCGACCCGAGGAGTGGGGGGGTTACCGGTTGATGCCCGACTACTACGAGTTCTGGCGGGGCCGTCCCAGCCGCCTTCACGACCGCTTCGAGTACCGCTTGCGCGACGGGGCGTGGGTGACCGAACGGCTGGCACCCTGATCTCCCGGGGGCCGAAGGCGTGATGCGACTGACCATTCTCGGATCGAGCGGCACCTACCCCGCACCCTCCAATCCCGCCTCCGGTTACCTGATCGAATCCGGTGCCACCAGGGTCTGGTGCGAGGCGGGCCCCGGTACGTTCGCGGCGCTGAGCCGCACCCTGGATTGGGAGCTCGTGGACGCGGTGGTGGTCTCCCACCGCCATCCCGACCATTGCATGGACCTGGTCTCCGCCTACCACGCCTTCGCCTACGGACCCTATCCTCGTCGGGGGATCCCCCTGTATGCCCCCGACCAGGTGTTCGCATCTTTGCTGTCACTTCTCGGCCAGGACGCGGGGGGCCGATTCGCCCGGGTGTTCGATCTTCACACCGTTTCGGACGGCGACGAGATCACCCTGGGAGAGTTGGAGGTCTCCTTCGCCGAGGCCGACCACCCGGTTCCCACGGTTGCGTCCCGGTGGACCGATGGGCATAAGTCCCTTGCCTACTCGGCCGACACCGGGCCGAAGGGCGACTGGCCGCGGCTGGTCAAAGACGCGCACCTGTTCCTGTGCGAGGCATCGCTCGGCGCCGACCCCCCGCCGGGAGCTGCGCCGCATCACCTGGAGGCAGCGGAAGCGGGCCGGATCGCCAGGACACAGGGTGCCCGCCGACTGATGCTCACCCACATCCCGCCCCATATCGATCGGCGGCTGGCCGTGCTGGGCGCGGAGCGGACCTTCGACCGGCCGGTGGCGCTGGCGGTTCCCGGCGCGGCTCACCGGGTATGACCGATCGCTATACCCTGTAGCTGATGGCGCGAACTCGACCCTCTAACGAACTGCGGCCCGTCCGCCTGCACATGGGCTTCACCGACGCCACGCCCGGGTCGGTGCTGATCGAGATGGGCGCCACCAAGGTGCTGTGCACCGCGGCGGTGGAGGAGAGACGACCTCCGTGGATCACCGGACGGGACCACGGGTGGGTGACCGCCGAATACGCCATGCTCCCCGGGTCGTCGGACCAGAGGGTCCGCCGCGATCACTACCAGAAGGGAAGGGCGCTGGAGATCTCCCGGTTGATAGGCCGATCGCTCCGGTCGGTGGTGAACCTGAGGACCATGGGGGAGTGCGCCATCCGGGTCGACTGCGACGTGATCCAAGCCGATGGAGGGACCCGGACGGCGGCGGTGACCGGAGCCTGGCTGGCCATGACCGAGGCGCTTCGATGGGCCGCCTCCCAGGGGATCGCCAACGCCGAGGCGGGCTTCGACCAGGTGGCGGCCATCTCGGTGGGGATGGTGGAAGGGGAGGCGCTATTGGATCTCGACTACCGGGACGACAGCTCCGCAGATGTGGACTTCAACGTGGTGATGTCGGGAAGGGGTCTTCTGGTGGAGGTGCAGGGCACCGCCGAGGGAGCGCTCTTCGACCGGGCCGACCTCGATCAGATGCTCGACCTCGCCGAGGCGGGGATCTCCGAGTTGCTATCCGTCCAGAGGCAGGCGCTGGGCTAACCAACGTCTTGACGAGAGTGGACAAGAGACCGGACCGGCTGGTGGTGGCGTCGGCCAATCCCGACAAGATCGCCGAGGTCGAGAAGATCTGGGAGGAACTGGGGGTGGGGAGCCGGATCGTGAGAGGTCTGAGCTGGGAGGACGTGGAGGAGACCGGAGAGACCCTGGAGGAGAACGCCCTGCTGAAGGCGAGGGCGGTGGCCGCCGCCACGGGATTGCCATCTCTGGCCGATGACACCGGCTTGGAGGTCGATGCCTTGGGGGGCCGCCCGGGCGTGCGGTCGGCCCGTTACGCCGGGGAGAACGCCACCTACCAGGACAACGTCGCCCTGTTGCTCACCGAGATGGAGGGCCGAAAAGACAGGTCGGCGCGGTTTCGCACCGTGACGGCGCTGGTGTGGCCGTCAGGCCAAGTCCTGGTGGCCAACGGCGCCCTGGAGGGCAGGATCACCTCCGCCGCCAGGGGAGAGGGCGGGTTCGGATACGACTCGGTATTCGAAGTCGGCGACCGGACCCTTGCCGAGATCACACCCGCCGAGAAGAACCGGATATCGCACCGGAGCCGGGCTCTGCGTGCTCTGGCCTCTCTGCTTCGGACCTGACAGCTCGCCGTGGAGGTTGAACCCTAGAGCCGCTGCCGGGCAAGTGCTCGGGGAGTGGGGCACATCTGCTAGCGGGAAGGAACTCGACTTCTCGGTCTGCTCCGGTTGTGCCGTTTGGGGTTGGTCTGATACACCCTTCGACGGTTGCCGGCCGTCCTTGCGGAGCCGGGCTTCGATCGGTGGCCGCCAGGCCTGCCCTGGGCTCGACCATTACGACCCGCGGTTGGGTTATCGGGCCGGGGGCGGCGCTTGACCGGCGATGGGTCGGCGTCGAGGCGGTCGGGGCTGGTGATGGGTTGTTTCAGGCCGAGCTGGCGCTGGATCCTCTTCGCCCCCCCAACCTGGTCGGGCTGGATCAGCGACACCACCAGTCCGCTCCGCCCGGCCCGGGCCGTGCGCCCCGAGCGGTGCAGGTATGCCTTCTGGTCCTCCGGCGGGTCAAAGTGGATGACCGACGCCACGCCCTCCACGTGGATCCCCCGAGCGGCGACGTCGGTCGCCACCAGTGCCTCGACCCGGCCGGTGGTGAATTCCTTGAGGGTGCGGGTGCGTCGGCTCTGGGTGTGGCCTCCGTGTAGAGCGGCGGCCCTGACCCCACGCTTGGCGAGTTGGCGGGCCAGCCGGTCTGAGCCATGCCGGGTCCGGCAGAACACGATCGTCGACCCCGTGGCGCTGATCAAGTCAACACAGGTGGCGATCCGCCGGTTCTTGTCCACAGTCCAGAATCGGTGGTCGGCCGCGGCTATGTCGGGTTTCATCTCCCCGACCTCATGGGTGACCGGGTGATGTTGATAATCGCGGGTTAGCTTGGCCACGTCGCGGTCGAGAGTCGCCGAGAACATGAGGGTCTGACGTCGGGCGGCGGTTTGATCGAGGAGGCGTCGAACGGCGGGAAGAAACCCCATGTCGGCCATGCGGTCGGCTTCGTCGATGACCACCTGGTCCACCTCATGCAGGCTCACCGCCCTCCGGTCGATCAGATCTTCGAGCCTCCCGGGGCATGCGACGAGAATCTCGACGCCTCTCTGCAGCTTCTTCAGTTGGGCGCCGTAGCCGACGCCGCCGTACACGACCCCCACGCGGACCTGGCCGGAAAAGGTGCGCAGTTCCGACGCGATCTGATCGGCCAACTCTCGGGTTGGGGACAGAACCAGGGCTCGGGGCCGTCTGGACTTGGCGCGGTGGGCATTGACGACCAGGGGTATGCCGAAGGCGAGGGTCTTTCCCGACCCCGTGGGTGCTCGTCCGCAGATGTCCCGGCCCGCAAGGGCGTCAGCGAGGACGGCGGCTTGGATTTCGAACGGTTTGTGGATGCCGCTGCGTGCAAGCGCACGACAAACGGATTCAGGCACGCCCAAGCGGGCGAAAGTGGGTGACATTAGTGCTGGGGGCTCCTCCCTCGCGCGTGGCGAGACCTAGGGTTCGCTGATGTCTGGAAAGTCGGCAATACAACAACGCTGTGCCGGGGTGGTCTACACAGGATCAGTGCCGAAGACTTAGCTGCGAACCCCACTACCGGAATATCCGGTTAGATGATCCAAGTGTAACGCCACCGGCCGCACAATCCTCATCCTTTCAAAACACCTGGGAGTCCGGCGGGTCCTGACTCCTCTCCGGCCGGGCTGTCACCACCGAACGAATGACCCGAACGGAAGGGAGCCGGAACTGGCAAGAGAGTCGGCGAAGAATAGCTCTGACCAGGAGTGACTTCCCTATCGGTTGCTGCAAGGCCGGGATGAAGGCTGCCGCTGGCAAGGACCTACCGGGGTGCAGCGGCCAGGACGGACAGGACATGGTCGATGTCGGCGACGGTGTGATCGGCGTTCACCTGAAGGCGGATCTCCTCGTCGCCCCTGGGAACCACCGGGTAGGCGAGGCCGGTTGCCAGGACTCCACCCTCGAAGAGCGCCGCCACCAGGCGACGGGTCGCTTCGGTGTCGCGGAGCATCAGGGGCACGATCGGGTGCTCACCGGGAATGATCTCGTAACCCAGCGCCCCCAGGTTGGCCTCCATCCGATAGGTCAGGTCCTTCAGGCGGTCCAGGAGACCCACCCCTTCGGGACTGTCCAGGATCCTCAGGGCGGCGAGAGCCGCGGCAGCCTCGGAGGCGGTGATCGGGTTGGAGTAGATGTAGAAGGGAGAGGTCTCGCGGAGGTAGCCGATCACCGAACTTTCGGAGACCACGTACCCCCCGTTGACCGCCAGTGCCTTGCCCAAAGTGCCGATCAGGACATCAGCGGGCGGGCTCGCCGTGTATTCCTCGGTGCCCCGGCCCGTGGGTCCGAAGGCGCCGACTCCGTGAGAGTCATCCACCACCACCAGCACGTTCTCGGGGAAATTGTGATCATGACGGCGGGCGATGTTCATGATCTCGTCGAGCGGTGCATGGTCGCCGCGCATGGAGAAGATGCCGTCGGTCACGACGATTGCCCGTCTCGCCCGGCCGGCCGTGTCGGCGAGTTGGCGGTCGAGCGCCGCCATGTCCAGATGGGGATACACGGACTTGCTCAGAGGCCGAGAGAGGCGGATGGCGTTGATGATCGAGTTGTGGTTGAGTTCGTCGGAGATCAACGTGGTGGTCGAATCGATCAGTGGAACCAAAGTGCCCATCACCGCCGCGTAGGCCGAGGAGAAGATCATCCCCTCCGGGCGGCGGTGGAAGGTGGCCAGGGCGCGCTCCAGTTCCACATGGGGAGTGTGGGTACCCGTAATGAACCGCACCGCGCCGGGACCGGTCCCCATCGCCCGGGAGGTCTCCTCCTCAGCCCGGATCACCTCGGGATGCAACGCCAGCCCCAGGTAGGAGTTGGAGTTCACCCGGATGAAGGAACGGTCCCCGTAACCCTCCAACAGGTATCTCGGGCCTCTCTCCCCCTCAGGACGAACCACCTCCCGTATGATGATTTCGCTGCCCTTGGCCGTCCCCTGTTCACAGAGGAGGGCAACATGGCGGTCGAGTTCGGGGATCAATCGGTCCAGGGGCATTCCTGCCTCGTGGTAGCTGGTAGTTGTTCAGTTTGAGTTGCCAGGGCGCTCCCGTCGGCTTCTCTGCCTCTGCGCGTGAGTCTTCGCACCATACCGGATAAGCAACACACCACTGACAGTTATGAGAGCTGCGAGGATCAACACGAAGGCTCTCTCACCTGGCGTGAGTGCTAATTCCCCGGAGGTTTGCAATGTCCCCGCCAGCCATAGAACAGCGGCGATGGCTAAGGTGATAACACCGAAGATCACACCTGTCATAATCCAAACAAGTGTAAAGCGTTAGGGGTGAGGGCACTCCGCTCCCATCGGGGACGGGAGGCTCTTTGCCGCCCCCCTTCGGGTCGACAGCCTTGCCCGCCCGCAGGTATTGTGCTGACTCATGAATGAGACCTACAGAACCATCCTGGGCCTCCGGGCGATCCGGGAGTTTCAGGACCGTCCTCTTGACCAAGAAGACCTCGATGCGGTGCTTGAGGCGGCCCGGTGGACGGGCAGCGCCAAGAACCTCCAGAACTGGGCGGTGATCATCGTCCGCGACCGGGAGCAGATCGAGCGGGTGGCCGCCTGCGGCAACGGCACCGGGCCCCTCATGGCCGCACCGGTGACGCTGGTCCTCGTCCAGGAACCGGGAGCGTACGAGTTGGATACCGGACGGATGTCACAGAACATCATGCTGGCGGCAGACGTCCTGGGTATGGCCACCTGCCCCATAACCCTCCACCAGGACGAAGACGCGGCCCAGGTCCTAGGACTCCCGCCAGGCTGGCGCTGCCGCTACGCCATCGCCCTCGGCTACCCACACCCCACCGCCCGCCCCAAGAACTTCGGAGGCCGAAAGCCCATCGAGGAGATCACCCACCACGACTCCTTCGGTCAGTGACCAAACTCTGAAGGTCGAAATCAGCGACTCTTCAGAATGTTGCGAATTCTTGCCCTAACCGAGGGAGCCTCCGATTCGATGGCCCTGGTCAGCATGAGGTTCACCTCCTCTCGGTATCGCGGGAAACGAAGCGACAGTTCGTTATATCCGTTATAGGCCCACGCCCTGAGGAACTTGTTGTCGCTTTCGAGACAGGAGTCCAGAAACTCCTCAACACCAGCGCTTTCGTCCTCAGGAATGTCGAGATAAGGAAGGCATTGGAGGATGTGCAGTTTGCTTTCCCAATGCTCTTGGTCAGGGAGTACGCACAAGATCGCTCGGGAACCCCTAGGGGAAAGGGAGTTGCCCGCGTCAAGATGTCTCTTCAGCAGCCAGGTCGCCGCCGGTTGCAATTCGACATCTGCAATGTGCTCCAAGATCGTCGCAAGGAAACCTTCTTCATCGCAATGGCGTTCATATGTCGACTGCAACGCGGCAGCGGACTTGTTATCCCAAGAAGCAATCTCGTCCAATAATGTCATGTCACGCTCTGTTCCTGCGACGGCAGGGCGTCTGTGCTATGGCTATTCTGGCACCGAGGTGGGTTGAAGCACAGGATCCGGGCTGAAGCAGAGTGACCTACAGAATGCAGAACTCGTTTCCCTCAGGATCGGTCATCAGCACCCAGCGGCCCACCGCCTCGTCGAAGCGCGCCACTTCCGAGGCTCCTCGCTCGATCATTGCCGCTACCCCGGCCTTCCGGATTTGGTCGTGCTGGTCTTCGGGCAGGGACCGGTCGATGATGTCGATGTCGATGTGCCACCGGTTCTTGGCAGTCTTGCCTTCCGGAACCTTCTGGAACACGATGCGAGGTCCGACTCCCTTCGGATCCATTATGGCGGTATATCGTTCCCGGTCCTCTGCCGACATGTCCAACGCGTCGGCGAATGCCTTCCAGGTCTCGAATCCCTGAGGGGGAGGCTGCGGAACATACCCCAGGGCAAAGGTCCAGAACTCCGCCATGACGTTTGGGTCCGTCACGTCGACGATGACCGCCGTTATGCCGGGTGGATGGGGTGGTGTCATGAGAGTCATGTGGGCCGATGCTATCAGCAGGTGGACGGAGTTGGGATAGGGCTTCGGAGGCTCTGTGAAGGGCGGCCAGGCCGGTCTCGCCAACCGAAAACTCGAGATCCCGCGCCAGCCGGTCCGCTATTTTGACCAAGCCCGCGCATCCCAGTGCCAACACTTAGGGGCCGTCCTGCTGGCTGGGTCCCGGCGTTCCAGCGCATCCTGGCAGGGCTCCCAGGGAACAAGGCAGCCGCCCGCCGTTGCGGGCGATCGGCCCCAAGCATCACACACAGCGCCAAACAAGCAACCTAGGAGGGCGTGCTCTGGGCGGGGCCGGTAGATTGTGGGAGGATGGTGGCGTCGGAGCGGGATCGTTTTGTAGATCTTCTGCGTTCGTTCTCGTTGGTTGTGGTGGTGGTGTGGCATTGGGTTTTCACGATTCTGGTGGTTTCTCCGGAGACGGTGTCGCCTTCCAATCCGATCGGTTTCACCCGGGGCCTGTGGGTGGCCACTTGGTTGTTGCAGGTGATGCCGGTGTTCTTTTTCGTGGGCGGGTATACGCACTTCCGGTCCTTCCGCAACTACACTCCTGGGACCTCCCGGCGGTTTCTCAAGCGTCGGATGGGGAGGTTGGTGGCACCGGCTCTGGGTCTGGTGGCGGTGTGGCTGTTCGTCGGCTGGGTGCTGGAGGTCACCCTCGATCCGGCTTGGGTCTGGTCGGCTGTGATCCTGGTGCTGTCGCCGCTGTGGTTCCTTGTCGTGTACGTGGTGATGGTCCTTATCGCTCCGATCGCGATACGGGCTCATCGGCGGTGGGGGGAGATTGCCGCGGTGTGGCTGCTGGGACTTGCCGGTGTGTTGGACGTGCTCCGGTTCAGCCACGGTCAGGGTTGGGCTGCCTGGGTCAACTTCTTGGTGATCTGGGGTTTGGCCCACCAACTCGGTTTTTTCTACGACCGGATGATCACCGCGCCTCCCCGGACCGGTTGGACGATGTTCTGGGTGGGTCTTTTCGCTCTTGTCGCCCTGACAAATATGGGGTTCTACCCGCGTTCCCTGGTGGGTGTACCCGGTGAGCGTTTTTCCAACATGGGACCGCCGACCCTGGCGATTGTTGCTTTGACGATTCTGCAGGTGGGGCTGGTGCTGGTGGTCCGGCCCAGGGTGCTGGCCTGGTTGGAGAGAGGCGCCCTGAAGCAACTGGTGGTCGGCTGGATCAATGAGCACGCTATGCCGCTGTATCTGTTGCACTCCACCGGAATGGCGATTGTGGTTGCAATTCTGTTCGGCTTCGGGTACCGACCACCCTCCGAGCCCACTCTCCAATGGTGGCTCACCAGGCCCATCTGGCTGATCGGGCCCGCCTTAGCCACCTGGCCCCTCCTATCCCTATACCGGATGACCAGACGTTCGCCAACACCCCCCATCCCCAAAACGGCCGACTAGTCAGGACAGGACGGCGGGAGACCAGGGCCGTAGACAGAGTGGAGATCACTGCGGACTTGGTGGAAAAGGCCGGCCAGGTCGCCACCCGTTGCAAATCGACATCTGCAATGTGCTCCAAGATCGTCGCAAGGAAGTCTTCTTCACCGCTGTGGCGCTCACATGTCGACTGCAACGCGGCGGCGGATTTGTTGTCCCAGGAGGCAATCTTTTCCAACAGTGTCATCTCACACTTGGTTCCTTGCGACGTCAGGGCAGTCTGTGCTGTGGCTATAATAGGTCTGACAAATCTAGCCATATAGTCAAAGGAGCGACGAAAATGCCGGAAGTCGGAATCAGAGTGCTGCGAGACAATCTGAGCCGCTATATCAGCAGGGTAAGGGAGGGTGAGGAGGTGATCGTGACCGACCACGGCAAGCCGGTGGCCCGAATCGCGCCCCTCGACCGGCCGGACCTGCTGGAGCGACTCATATCCGAGGGGGTGGTTACGCCCCCACTTGACAGAGAACGTACCTCGCCCGGCAAGCGGGTTAAACCAGCAGTGCCCGTCTCCCCCCTGATTATCGAAGACCGGCGGTGATCGCCTACTTCGATACCTCGGCGATGATCCCCCTTCTCATTGATGAGCCTTTGTCCAAACTCGCGGAACGGGTTTGGCAGCGGGCATCTTGGGTGGCCAGTGCCCGGACTTCCTACGTTGAAGCTCGTTCCGGCTTGGCGCGAGCTTGCCGGATGGAACGTATCTCGCCGTCTGAGTTGAGGGAAGCTATAGAAGGTCTGGAAAAACTCCACCGTCAGATCCATCAGGTGGAGATCACCGCCGACTTGGTGGAGAAGGCCGGCCAGTTGGCCGAGGAGTTGGCATTGAGAGCCTATGACGCCATCCAACTCGCCGCAGCTGCGTCCCTGGACATTGATGACCTGGTCGTGATAACCGGCGATAGGCAACTTGCAGCAGCGGCGCAAACTCTGGGGCTTTCCTCCATCTCCGACCAGGGAACGCCGACATGAACCCGGTAAACGAGTTGGCTCTCGAGCGACGATGCGGGCAATTGGGTGGTGATTGGGTGACATGAGCGAATCTACAGTAAGAAACCTCATCTCTGGCATAGCGGCGATAGCCGAATTGCTAGGAGACGATTACGAGCCGGTTGAGCACGGACGGGTAATCCTGCCGTTTACCGTTATGCGCCGACTTGATTGCGTGCTCGAGCCCACCAAGGACAGAGTGTTAGAGGCTGCGAGTCAACTCTCCGGTTCTTCCAAGAACCGGGGTCAGCTGCTAGAAGGTGCTGCGGGGCACCCGTATTACAACACCTCTCCTTACACCTTTACGTCTCTGCTCTCTGATCCCGAAAATCTGGCAACTAGCTTGCAAAAATACATTGCTGAGTTCTCGGCTCCAGTCCGCGAGGTTCTGACCCACTTCAGTGTCGATGCCCACATGAGACGCTTGGTTGCGAACGACCTGCTGTATCCGTTGATGTCGAGGTTTAGGGCTCTTGATTTGAGGCGCGGAATGGTATCAGACCAAGAAATGGGTTCTATCTACGAGGGCTCTAGTTGGGGCAGTGTGAGCACAAGGACAACAATAGAGCGCCGAAGTGACAACCCCATTGATCTCCTTATGCCGTCCGAACAATGTCTTCGGGTGCTGAATCACTTTGACAGATATGTGTCCAGCGCGTATAGCCAGCCGCCGCAGTTCGGTTTCTGAATCTGCCTCGCCAACGCCGAAGTCCGCCACAGGCGTTTCAAAGACACTGCTTACGGGGAAAGCTCAACACCGCTATGGGACAACGCCCCTTGAGAAGAAGCATCTCCACAGCAACCGGGGGGCCATGGGATCGTTGGCGTCCCGGGCTTGCATCACTGCATAAATGTTTTGGATGAGACGTTTCCATCCCTCATCGTCTCCCCCTCCCGGCCAATAGAGGGCCAACTCAATGTCGGTTCCCTTTGCTAGGGTTTCCTGTATCCGTTCTCTCCAATGCTGGAACGAATGGTGGTGCAGACTTGAGTGGGCATTCTGTACGAGGTGTTTGTTCCTCAACACTGTGTCCCACAGCTGTTGCAGGAGATGCTGTCGATGACTCTCCTGTGCTATTGCTGTGGCGATCTGTTCCGTGACCGCATCAAAGGCGCGGATTCTGGCTAGGGCCTCTTGGTCTTTTCGATGCTCGTCAGCTACCCGTTCTTTCTCTTTTCGCTTTGCATTCAGCTGCCCGTTCTTCCTTTTTGGCCTTGCAATCCTTCTTGCGATGCCGCTCAAAGGAGGCGAACAGCCATCCCTGATAAAGGATCAATGACACTATGCCCGCCGCTATTAGTCCCTTCTGGACGGTGTCGTCCATCCTGAGGACGTGGGTGATGAGTGCTGTCCCAAAGAACACAAGGGCCGTTACCACGCCCATGCTGCTGTGGGCTTTCCATAAACCGAGAACAGAGATGAGCTTTTCCATCAATGCAGTTTCCAAAACTGAAACATCAAGCCCAGATTAGAAAAGCCTCTGAACTGAGTAAACATCCCTACTGGCGGAGGCGGACGGGAATCGAACCCGCCGGGGGTCTTTTGACCCCCCACCGGTTTTGAAGACCGGGGAGCCCACCAGGCGCTCGCTCGCCTCCGAATTGGAAGGGTACCGGGGAGAGGCTGTTACCGTGATGGGTATGGCCTCCCATCTGCAGGACACGGTTCCCGTAATAAGGGTCACTGGACTGGTTGAGAGCCCTGGCGAGTGGGCGATGGAGGATCTGGCCGGGTTGTCGGGGCAGGTTGGTGAGGGGGAGATACAGGGACGCGGGGTCTTGGCCGGGGCTGTCTTGGAGGCGGCGGGTCCACAGGGCGGCTACGTGTCGGTGGAGAGTGATGACGGGGCTTACCGGGCATCCATTCCTCTGGAAGAACTCTCCTCCAAGGGAGTGGTGGTCTATGGGTTGGGTGATGACCGTCTTCCCCTCGAGAGGGGCGGCCCGTTCCGGATACTGGTTCCCGAGGGGCGCACCCTGTGCTGGAACGTCAAGGGAGTGGGGGAGATGCGGGTCACCGCCGAACCGGAGCCCGACAGCGTGCCTGCCAATCCCACCCACTAGAGGTGGGGTTGCGCGCCAATGTCCCCTCGGGGTCGTATTCTTAATGATTGATGAGTCAGCGCACTTCTCAGCGTTCGGCGGCCGGTCCCACTTTCGGGGAGATACTCGAGAGTTTCCGCCGTCGGCGCGGTCTGAATAGGAGGCAACTCGCCCGCCAGCTTGGGGTTCCCCAGGCGCAGGTGAAGGACTGGGAGCGGGGAGTGGAGATACCGATCCATCCGGGGTTGCTTCGTTCCCTGGAGGTGGTCCTGGAGATGCCCGAGGGTCTCCTGTCGCGGGCCGCCGGATTCGGAGCGCCCGATCCGGAGACGCCGAGGATGACGATCCGCCAGTCGCTGGACAGTCTGGCCGAGTCGCGAGACGAGCCGTCCGAACATCCCCTGGATCTCGAACCTGAGGCGCCGGCCGCCCCTCCGCAGCAGGTGGCCTCGCAGGGATCGCCCAATGGGAGTGCGGTCGCCTTCTCCTACCGGTACAACGCTCCCGAGGAACGATGGGTGTACCGGATCCGGCTGTTGCTCACCGCGGCGGGAGTCGCACTGATGGGCCTTTTGCTCCTGTGGTCGTCGCGCCGGGTCTGGGCGGAGCTGGGGGTTCTTTGGGACGCGGTCTTCGGGTCATGACTTCGCCTTGCCGATGAGCGGTCCGCACCGGGTGGTGCTCCATCCCTGTCACCCCTGGGGCGTGCGCGACAGCCTGGCCAAGGTCCCGGGAGTGGAAGTGATCTCCCCGCCGGACTTGGAGAGCTTGACCGAAAGCCTCGAGGATCCCCGGTCGGAGATCCTGGTCAGCTTCATCTGGACCGACGAGTGCCTTGCGCTCGGTCTGCGTTGGATACAGTCGATCTCCTCGGGTTGCGACAGCTACCCCTGGGAGGAGTTGGAGGCGGCGGGTATCCGATTGACCTCGGGGCGGGGCGCCAACGCTCCGGCGGTGGCCGAGCACGCCTTCGCGCTGTTGTTGGCCATGACCCGGCGGGTGGGAAAGTCGGTGCGCTACGGGGACCGGGGGATCTGGAGGCAGGCGATGTGTCACGAACTGACCGGCGCCACCCTGGGAATACTGGGACTGGGGGCGGTGGGGGAGGAGATAGCCTGGCGGGCCAAGGCCTGGGGGATGGAGGTGATCGGCACCAAGCGGCACCCCGACTCCTACGAGGGGTCGGCCTCAGAGGTATATGGTCCCGAGGGGACAGTCGAGGTCTTCCGGAGGGCGGACGCGGTGATCAACGCGCTGCCCTGTGGACGTGGAGCGCCGCCGCAGGTGGGGGCCGCCGAACTCGAGGCCCTGGGGGACGGGTGGTTCGTGAACGTGGGCCGGGGCTCGACTGTGGACACCGAGGCGCTGTTGGAGGCACTTGACTCGGGAGTACTCCGCGGGGCGGGCCTGGACGTCACCTATCCCGAGCCACCTGCCGAGGACTCGCCCTTGTGGACCCATCACAAGGTGGTGCTCACTCCCCACCTGGGGGGCTTTTCTCCCCAGTACGCCGATCGCCTGGCCGAGATCTTCGCGGTCAATCTTCAAGCCTTCCGCGGAGAGGGGGAGTGGGTTAATGTGGTGGTGTGAGTCGCCACCTCGATGCGGCCCGGGTGAATAGCTCCTACCCGCAGGAACAACCGGTCATATGAGCAAGATCAGCCATCAGGAGGGGATAGTGCTTCGCAGCTACCCCTTCGGGGAAGCGGACCGGGTTGTGGTGCTGCTCAGTCCCGAGAGAGGGAAGCTTCGCACCGTGGCCCGGGGCGTCCGCCGGGTGAGGAGCCGCCTCCGGGGCCGGCTGGAGCCCTTCTGCCGGGTGGAGTTGGTGTTGCATCGCGGCCGGGAACTCGATCTGATCACCTCGGTCACGGTGGTGTCTGCCTATCCGGAGTTGCGGACCGACCTGGATCGCCTGCTGGCCGCCTCGACGATGGTGAACGCGGCGGACGGGGTCGCCCAGCCCGAGCAGAGCTCGCAGGCGCTGTTCGGCCTGTTGGCCGAGAGCCTGGAGGTGCTGTCGTCCGCAGACGACATCCCCGGTTTGACCACCGCCTTCCTGCTGCGCCTGGCGGAGGTGGTGGGGGTGGCGCCGGCCCTGGAGTGGTGCGCCTCCTGCGGGGGAACGGACGGTCTCGCCAGGTTCAGCTTCGCAGGTGGAGGGGTGACGTGTGAGAGATGTCACACCCAGGGATCGGTGCGGCTTGTGGGGGGAGTGACCCAGCACCTCCGCGACCTGGCCCGGGCCGACCTGGGTGATCTGCCCCCGACCACCGTCGATCTGTCTACCCAGGCCATGAGCGTGGTCTGCAGGTTCCTGGAGGTGCATCTGGACCGGAGTTTTCGCTCGTTGGCCGCGCCCTCATGAGCTTCGCTCCTCCGCGCCACGTGGGCGTGATTATGGACGGCAACGGGCGCTGGGCCGCCAAGCGCGGCCTCCCCCGGGTGGCCGGGCACGCCGCGGGGGAGAAGGCTGTCCTGGACGTGCTGGAGGGCGCCTTGGAGGCGGGGATCGAGTGGTTCACCCTGTTCCTGTTCTCCACCGAGAACTGGCAGCGCTCGGCCGAGGAGGTCTCCTTTCTGATGAAGTTCTGCGACGACCTGCTGTTGCGTCGGGGGCATGAACTGGTGGAGCGGGGAGCGCGCCTGCATGTGGCGGGGGATCTCTCGGACCCGCGGATACCCGACACTGTCCGGCGGCGGATCGAGGAGACCCGGGCTCTCACCGCCCACAACACCAGGTTGAACCTGGTGATCGCCTTCAACTACGGGTCCCGCCGGGAGATAGCCGACGCGGCGCGCGCCCTGGCGGCTGACGTGGCGGCGGGGCGTATCCGACCAGGTGAGGTGGACGAGTCCGCCCTGGCGGCCCGGTTGGGCGTCCCCGAGATGCCCGACGCCGACCTGATCATCCGCACCTCCGGGGAGAGCCGGCTGTCCAACTTCCTCCTGTGGCAGGCGGCTTACGCCGAGTTGTACTTCACCGAGGTGCTGTGGCCCGACTTCAACCGCACTCACCTGGCCGAGGCGATCGCCGACTACCAACGGAGGGAGCGTCGTTTTGGCCGGGTGCGGGAATCCCTGTAGGGGCCCGCGGCGGGTAGCCTTGCGCTTGTCCTTATGACCAGCCTGGAAACCATCGTCAACCTGTCCCGCCGACGCGGGTTCGCCTTTCCGTCCTCGGAGATTTACGGGGGGCTGCGCTCCGCGTACGACTACGGCCCGCTGGGGGTGGAACTCCTCAGAAACGTGAAGAACGAGTGGTGGCGCTCGATGGTCAGCGCCCGCCGGGACGTGGTGGGCATCGACTCGGCGGTCATCCAGTCCCGCCGGGTCTGGCAGGCCTCCGGGCACGAGGCGGTGTTCACCGATCCGCTGGTGGAGTGCCGGGGCTGCCATCAGCGCTTCCGCCAGGACCGCCTTCCCCGCCCCGACCAGTGCCCGGGGTGCGGCAGGAGCGGCACCTTCACCGAGCCCCGGCACTTCAACCTGATGCTTCGCACCCACATGGGGCCGGTGGAGACCGATGACAACCTCGTCTACCTGCGGCCCGAGACCGCCCAGGGCATCTTCATCAACTTCGCCAACGTGCTCCGGGTCTCCCGCCAGAAGCTCCCCTTCGGGGTGGCCCAGGTCGGAAAGTCCTTCCGCAACGAGATCACCCCCGGCCAGTTCGTCTTCCGGACCCGGGAGTTCGAGCAGATGGAGATGGAGTGGTTCTGCCTCCCCTCCGAGGCGTCGGAGTGGTTCGAGTACTGGGTGGACGCCCGGCGCTCCTGGTACCTGGACCTGGGGATGAGTCCCGACAATCTACGGATCCGTCCCCACGGCGACGACGAGTTGTCCCACTACTCGGTGGGGACGGTCGACGTGGAGTACCGGTTCTCGTGGGGGTGGGACGAGTTGGAGGGGATCGCCAACCGGACCGATTTCGACCTCAGACAGCACGCCGAGCACTCCGGGGAGGACTTGAGCTACTTCGACCCGGCCACCGGCACACGGGTGGTCCCGTACGTGATAGAGCCGGCGGCGGGCGCAACCCGCACCACCTTTGCCTTCCTGATAGACGCCTACCGGACCGAACAGGTCCGGGGCTCCGAACGGGTGGTCCTGGGGCTCGATCCGCGCCTGGCGCCCTACAAGGCGGCGGTGCTTCCCCTTTCCCGGAAGCCCGAGTTGGTGGAGCCGGCCTCGCGGATCGCCGACGACCTGGGCCGGAGGTTGACGGTGGAGTTCGACATCACCCAATCGATAGGGCGCCGGTACCGCCGTCAGGACGAGATCGGCACGCCGTTGTGCGTCACCTATGACTTCGACTCGCTGGATGACCAGTCGGTGACGGTCCGCCACCGCGACACCATGCACCAGGACCGGGTGGGCGCCGACCGGTTGTACCCCTACCTGGTGGAGCACCTGGGACTGTGAGCCGCAGGGCCCTGGTCGGCGCGCTGGCGGTGGTGGTCGCCGCCGCGCTGGCGGGGGTGACCTGGTTCTACGTGGCGGGGAATGTGGGCGATCCCACCCCGGTGACCGCTCCCCCCATCACGTCGGAGACGACCGCCACGACCGGGACGACCGAGGAGACTCCCTCCAACACGGCGGCTCCTGCAGAGGAGGAGGCGGTTAGCGACGGTGAGGCCGAGGCTTCTCCGACCGAACCCGCCGCAGAACCTACCGGGGCGGAGGACACCGAGGAGGCCCCTGAGGAGGAGGCATCGGAAGAGGAGACCGTCGAATCGGGGGAGGTGGTGGAACTGGAGTTTTCGGAGGGCACCGAGGCGCGCTTTTCGATCTATGAGGACCTCCGGGGCGAGCCGTTCACGGTGGTGGGGGTGACCACCGAGGTGGTGGGGAGGGTGAGGGTGGACCTCTCCGACCTGTCGCGTTCGCAGATGGGGGAGATCCTCATCAACGCCCGCACCTTCGCCACCGACTCCGGCAACCGGGACCGGGCCATCCGGGGTCCGATCCTGGCCGCCGAACAGTACGAGTTCATCACCTTCAGCCCCACCGGGATCACCGGCCTGTCGGGCGCCGCGGAGGCGGGAGGAGAGTACAGCTTCTCGGTGGCGGGCGACCTCACGGTGCGAGAGATCACCCGACCGGTCACCTTCACGGTGGTGGCCCGATGGGACGCCGACGGGCGACTTCAGGGGTTGGCCTCCACCACGGTGCTCCGTTCGGACTTCGAACTTGGAGTTCCCTCGGTGCCGTTCGTGGCCAACGTCGCCGACGAGGTCGGGCTGGAACTGGCCTTCACCGCGGCGCCGGCCGGGCTAGGATGACAGCCCATGGTTAGGGGGGATGACGACCGGGAGCGGGTCCGAGCGGCGGTCAACCTGGTGGAGCAGTTCGCGGCCATCACCAAGGTGAAGCGGTCGGGCCGGAGCTTTACCGCACTCTGCCCGTTTCACCAGGAGAAGACGCCCTCTCTCTCCATCGACCCGGCGAGGGGACTGTTCTACTGCTTCGGCTGCCACAAGGGCGGGGACGTGTTCACCCTGGTGCAGGAGACCCAGGGCCTCTCCTTTCCCGACGCCCTTCAGGCCCTGGCCAGACAGGCCGGCATCGTCTTAACCCACCGGCCGGGAGACGGGAAGCGGGCCGCCGAGCGCGAGCGCCTGGTGGACGTGATGCGCCGGGCGGTCGACTTCTACACCCGACGACTCCTCTCCGGCGCCGATGCGGGTCCCGCCCGCGCCTACCTGCGGTCCCGCGGCTACGACCGGGCGCTGATCGAGAAGTTCGGCCTGGGCTTCTCGCCCACCGAAGAGCCGTCGCTGGGGACCGAACTACGGTCGGCGGGGGTTTCCAACTCGGTGATGGAGCGGGCCGGTCTGGCGGTGCGGCGCGGATGGGACAGGGGCCCCGGCGACGACGGGGTCCGGGACCGTTTCTGGGGGCGCATTATGTTTCCGATCCACGACCTGCGGGGGGACCCGGTGGGATTCGGCGCCCGCCTCATGAGCGGCGACGGGCCGAAGTACCTCAACTCGCCAGAGACGCCCCTCTACCGCAAATCGAGGCTTCTCTACGGCCTCCACCTGGCCCGGAGGGAAATCAGCCGGTCCGATCGGGCGGTGGTGGTGGAGGGGTACACCGACGTCATCGCCATGCACCAGGCCGGGATGGAGGCGGCGGTCGCCACCTGCGGGACCGCCCTGGGAGAGGACCACCTGGAGGTGCTGGGCCGGCTGGGACAGCGGATCGTCCTAGCCTTCGACGCCGACCGGGCGGGCTCCGACGCCGTGTTGAGAGGCGAGCGGGTGAGCCGCCGGAGCGGGCGCCGTCTGGACCTGCGGGTGGCCGAATTGCCCGACGGGAAGGACCCGGCGGACCTGTTGCAGGAGGACCGCTTGGAGGAGGTCCGCCAGGCCGTGGACGATTCCCGTCCGGCTCTCCAGTACCGCATGGAGAGGCGGTTGGCGGGAGTGGATCTCACCGACCCGGAGGCCCGCGCCAGGGCGGTGAACGAGCTGGGTCCGCTCCTGGCCGCGGTGGCCGACCAGGCCACCAGGGCCGAGTACGAACGGACCCTGTCGCGAATGACCGGTGCAGGCCTCTCCGAGATCCAGGCCGTGGTGCGCCGCGGAGCAAGGGGAGCGGGGAGAACGGGCAGAGCCGGGAGAACGGGCAGAACGGGGACGAGGCGGCCGGACACTTCCGCGGCTTCGGCGCCCCGGGTCAGGGACCGGCATGCTCACAGGGGATCGGCCGTGGAGCGTGAGCTTCTCAAGGCGGTGCTGGCCAACCACCCGGCGCTCCGGGAACTGGAGGTGGACAGCACCCTGTTCGGCCAGGACCTCTACCGTCAGGCATTCCAGCAGGTGGAAGCCGACTGGCGGGTCACCCCGATCGGCCAGCCCACGCCGATCGCATGGAGAGAGGAGGGTTCTTCCGAAGAATCGGAGCAGGAGGGGTCTCCCGGTGAGGTGGACCGGGAGTTGCTGGCGATTTCAGCCGACGGTTCGGAGCCCGGCGATCCGAGACCGCTGGTCATCCGGTGCCGGCGAGCGGCGCTGCGCCGGGAGATGGACGCCATCGGGGCGCGGATGCGGGCGCTGGCTGCCGACGATCCCCAACGCCCCCGGCTCCTCGCGCAGGTGGTGGAACTGGAGCGTCGGCGCCAGGAGTTGACCGGAGACCTGCGATGAGCCCGAAGGGAGGGGGCTTCGAGGCCTGGATGGGGACCATCCTTCGCCGAGGCCGCCAGCGGGGGTTCCTGACCGTTTCCGAACTGATGGCCGATCTGGACGAGTTCGACGAGGAATCGCAGGACGAGGAGGGAAGATGGATCAACCTGATGAACCGGCTGTCGGAGGAGGGCATCCGGGTTGTGGAGGAGGTGGAGGATGTGGGGGGAAGGCGTGACCGGCCGGGATCATCTCCGGCCGAGGCCCCGGGCGACCCGGTCACCCAGTACCTGAGGGAGATCGGGCGCTACGCGCTGCTCACGCCCGAACAGGAGGTGGAGTTGGCCGTGCAGATCGAGAGCGGTGTCCGGGCGGGGGAGAAACTGGCAGAAAAGGGACTTTCGGCCGGGGAGCGCCGAGACCTCAGGGGACGGGTGGAGCAGGGGGAGAGGGCGTACAACAGCATGGTCGAGTCCAACCTGCGGCTGGTGGTGTCCATCGCCCGCAAGACCTTCGGTTCCATGAACGGAGCGCTCCTGCTGGACTTGATCCAGGAGGGGAACCTCGGGCTGATGAGAGCCGCCCAGCGCTTCGACCACCGAAAGGGCTTCCGGTTCTCCACCTACGCGGTCTGGTGGATCAGACAACCCATGATCAGGATGTTCTCAGAGCAGTCCCGGCTGATCAGGGTCCCCGCTTACCTGGCAGCCCTGATACCGCCGCTCAACGACGCCCGCCGGGAGCTCACTCAGAAACATGGACGCCCGCCCACCACCGCCGAGTTGGCCGCCCGCCTGGAAGTTGGGCCGGAGGTGGTGGAGCGGATGGTGAGGCTGTCACAGCGTCCCATCTCCCTGCAGGACCCGGTGGGATCCGAAGACGACGGCACCACGGTGGGCGATCTGGTGGAGGACCTCAACGCCAAGGACCCGTTGGACGCCGCCACCCTGGCCTTCCTGCAGAGGTACCTGGCCCATGTGCTGAAGAACCTGAGAGACCGGGAACAGGAGATCCTGAGGCTGAGGTTCGGGCTGGAGGACGGGCGGGTCTGGACGCTGGGGGAACTCTCCCGGCAGTTCCGGGTGACCAAGGAGCGCATCCGTCAGATGGAGCGCAAAGCCCTCTCCAAGATCCGCCACCATCGCTTCACCATCGGTCTCGACGAGTTCCTGGATTAGGTTCGGCTCTCGGCGTGGCGCAGGGGGTCCTCACCGGGCCGGCGATGTCCGGGCCGATGACTAAGCGAAGAAGCCACTGACCATTTCGGCCAGCACCGCCAGGCCGATGGCGCCTCCTACCCATTTCATCCACCGAATGTCAATGCGCATCGCGTCCAGGTCTTTGCGCATCGCGTCTAGGTCTGTTCGGATCGCGTCCAAAACCATGGCCAGAGCATTTGTCTGGGGCTCCGTGAATCCCGCCTCCCGGAGGGCCGATCGTTGGCTAGGTTTCGTCATGCCACCCCCCGTTTCGTATTCCTTCCTCTGATGGTAGACGGACCATCCTGTAAACCGTGGCCGAAGAGGAGTGGATATCAGAGGTCGAACAGACGGGCTCCCAGCGGTGTCGGGCCGATGAACTAGGAGAAGAAGCCGCTGACCACTTCTGCCAGCACGGTTAGGCCGATGGCCCCTCCCAACCATTTCATCCACCGCTGGTCAGTGCGAAGCACTTCCAGGACGCCCTTCAATTCTTCCTTGGTTGCCAGCAAGTCTTCCTTGGTTGCCAGCGGCTCCAAAGCCATGGCCAGAGCATTTGTCTGGGGCTCGGTGAATCCCGCTTCCCTGAGGGCCGATCGTTGGACTGCTTTCATCTTGCCACCTCCCGTGTTCAGATTCCTTTATCTGATGATAGGCGGACCCTCCCGGCTAACTGTGGCCGAAAGGGGCGTCGAGGTGAGGTCCGGTTCTCAACCTGTGCGGCGAGACCGGGCGCGTCCTCGGATCCAGGTCAAGACTCCCAGGGCCGCGACGGTCATCACCGCCGCCAGGAAGTTGAACAGTATGTCGATGGGGTCGAACACCCGGCTGGGAATGAACACCTGGAGGTATTCGTCAACGGTCCCCACCAGGGTGGTCACGAGGATGGCGAGGACGCCGGGGGACGGGATGCGTCGACCCCCGCCCTTTCCCTCCCAGAGCGCCTCGCGGATGAAGGTCGCCAGCACGCTGTATTCGATGAGGTGAGTGCGCTCGGCCAGCGTCGTCCTGGCGAACAGCATGAAATAGACCACGGCAATCCCCAGCAGGACCCCGATCTCCGCACCCCGAGGCCGGATCTGAAGGCCGTAGGCCAGCACGGTCATCGCCAAGAGGCCCACCACGAAGAAGAACAGGAAGACATCGAGCGGATCGCCGCCCTCGCTGGTCCGCCGGGCCAGAGTCCCCGTCAGGCCAAGGGTCGAGTAGATAGCTACCGCCGCCGCCAAGGCCCAGAGCCACAGGCGACGTTCCCGGGCCGTCACGAACAGGGCCATCACGCGTCAACATAGCATCGGGACGCCCCGAGAGCCCACACCCCTCCCTCCGTGAAGGAACCGAAGTCCCGCCTGCGGGAATGGATCTACCTCCTGCGGGGAGGCAGGGTTAGGTGACCTCGTTCAGCCTCCCGGTGGCGCAGTCGTACACGAAGCCGCGAACGTCGCCCTTGTTGGGAACGAACGGGCTTGCCTGGATCCGCGCCATCGACTGTCTCACGTCATCGTCAAGGTCACCGAAAGCCTCCAGCGCGAAGGCCGGCCGCAGGCCGGTGTCGGCCGTGATGGCGTCCTTCACGTCGTCGTCGCGGAAGGTCAGCATCCCGCAGTCGGTGTGGTGAATGAGCATGATCGCCGTCGTGCCCAGCAGGCGTTGGGAGATGGTCAAAGAGCGGATGGCGTCGTCGGTGACCACGCCACCGGCGTTCCGGATGACGTGAGCATCGCCTTCGGCGATCCCCAGCAGGCTGTGGGTGTCAAGGCGTGCGTCCATGCACGCCACCACGGCCAGGCCGAGCCCGGGGGGCAGGGGCAGGTCGCCCTGGTCGAAACTATCCGCATAGCCGGCGTTGTTTGCGAGTAGATCGTCGATGACGGTCATTGAAATCTCCTTGTGGCTCTCTGTCGGGGTTCGTCCCCGGATCGGCGGTCAACCCTTGATGAGGAACCCCGCCGTTTCAAATAACAGCATGGGGGTGGTGGTTATTCCACCCTCGTTCAGCGGATCCAGTAGGCGTCCTCGCCGTGCTGGGCGATGTCCAGGCCGATGATCTCATCCTCGCGGCTGGCGCGCAGGCCGATCGTCCTGTCCAGGACCTTGGCCAGGATCCAGGTGGCGACGAAGCTGAAGGCGATCACGGCCACCACCCCCACCAACTGCTTGCCGAAGAAGGCGACGCCTCCGTAGATGAGGCCGTCGAACCCGCCGTACGCCGTCGAGGAGAACACCCCGGTGAGCACCGATCCGATCACCCCACCGACCATGTGGATCCCCACCACGTCCAGGGAGTCGTCGTAGCCGAACCTCTCCTTGAGCCCCACCACCAGCGAGCAGATGTACCCGGCGGCCGCACCTATGACGATCGCGGCCGACGGGCTCACGAATCCGGCTGCCGGGGTGATGGCCACCAGTCCCGCAACCGCTCCGGAGACCAGGCCAAGCAGCGTGGGCCTGCGGTGGCGGGTCCAGTCGGAGACCATCCACCCGAAGGCCCCGAGTGAAGCGCCCACCTGGGTGTTGAGCAGGGCGGTGATGGCCGCTCCGTCGGCGGCAAGGGCCGACCCGGCATTGAATCCGAACCAGCCGAACCAGAGTATCCCGGTACCGATCAGGGTGAGGGGAAGGGAGTGCGGCGGGTGTTCGATCCCGAAGTCCTGCCGGGGTCCCAGCACCCTGATCAGCGCCAGGGCGGCGATTCCGGAGTTGACATGGATTACCAGGCCCCCCGCAAAGTCGCGGGCGCCCCACGAGTACAGCAATCCGTCAGCGGCGAATCCCCAGTGGGCCACCACGGGATAGATCAGAAGGGACCAGAGCGCCGCGAAGATCACCCAAGAGGAGAATTTCATCCTCCCGGCCACGGCGCCTGCTATCAGGGCGGGAGTGATGATGGCGAACATCATCTGGAAGACCGAGAAAAGCGTCTCCTCGTCACCGAGGTCAGCCAGGCCCACCTTGTCCAGATTGCCGATGATGCCCGCATCCCCCACCGTGACACCGAAGGCGAGCGAGTACCCGACCACCACCCAGATGATGGTGGCGATGGGGATGGTGACCACGTTCATCATCAGCATGTTCACTACGTTCTTGGAGTTCACCATGCCGCCGTAGAAGAGGGCAAGCCCAGGCACCATGAACAGCACGAGGGCGGAAGCGGTGACCATCCAAGCGATATTGCCAGCGTCCAAATTCAGATCCTTCCTTTCCAGATGTGGGCCACCCGGTCCGCCGGGGTCCATAGCTCTATAACCAGGTGATGATAAAGCTCCGGCGCCCGGCGAGCCGGTTCCTCGCGCCTTTTCGGCGTTGGGGATCTAAGTGGGGAACGACGGGCAGGGAGCCGAACCCGGCCGCAGGTCCGCTCCGGGACTAGCCGCCGCCCAACTCCTCGATCAGCTTGGGCATCACCTTGTGGACGTCCCCCACGATTCCGAGGTCGGCGATGGTGAAGATGGGTGCGTCAGGGTCCTTGTTGATGGCGATGATGGTTTTGGCGTCCTTCATGCCCACCAGGTGCTGCATGGCGCCGGAGATTCCGCAGGCGATGTAGACATCGGGCTTGACGGTCTTGCCGGTCTGCCCCACCTGCTTGGCGTAGGGCACCCAACCGGCGTCCACGATGGCGCGGGTGGCGCCGGTGGCCGCACCCAGCGGAGCAGCAAGCGACTCCACCATCGAGTAGTGCTCGGCTCCTCCCAGCCCCCGTCCTCCCGAGACAATTACCGCCGCCTCCTCCAGGTCGGGACCCTGCCGCTCCCGGGCGTGGCGCTCCGTGACCACCGCTCCGGCTCCTCCCACATCGGGGATCTCCACCGCGACCACCTCGGGCGTTGACCCGCCGACCGGCTCGGCGGGGAAAGACTTGGGTCTTACGATCGCCAGGTGTGGACGGGGGGCCTGAAATGCGGCCACCGCGATCTCGGCGCCTCCCGATATCTCATGGCGGGTGGTTGCGGTCCCATCGGATTCGAGGCTCACATCCACCGCGTTGGAGAGGACCGGCAGCCCCAGCCGGACCGCCAGCCGGCCGGCCACATCCCGGTCGGTGTAGGCCTGTCCGAAGAGGATCATTCCGGGGGCCTGCTCTCCGGCCCGGGCGGCGATGGCCGCCGCCACCGGCGCAGCCGCCAGTGAGTCCCCGTGGTCGAAGTGGAGCACCGTCGCCGCTCCGTGATCTCCCAGGGTCTCCCAGGCCTGGGCCGATCCGGCGCCTGCGTAGAGAACGGTGGGCTCTCCGAGACTCCGCGCCTTGGCCAGAAGTTCCAGTCCCAGGGTGGATGGCGCTCCGTCCGTCTCTTCGCAGAAGACCCAGATCTCGGCCATGGCTAGACGACCTTCGCTTCCTGGAGCTTCTCCAGGATGAGAAGATGCCCCTCGCCCTCATCCTCCGCCACCACTCCGGCGGCCCGTTCCGGCGCGGGGACCACCGAGACCACCTCCTGGCCGACCGAGACTTCCACTCCCAGGTCGGCGACTTCCAGGGTCTCGGTGGGCTTCTGCTTGGCCTGCATTATCCCTCTGAAAGTGGGGTAGCGGGGCTCCACCACCCCGGCCGTCACCGAGACCAGGGCGGGAAGGTCTGCTGTGACCACGTCGTAGCCGGCGCTGGTCTGGCGGTTGATCGTGACCCGGTCGCCGGAGACCTCCACTCCGGTGGCGTAGGTGAGGGCCGCCACTCCCAGCAGCTCGGCCATCATCTGGGGCACCACTCCCGAGTACCCGTCGGTGGACTCGGGGCCACAAATGACCAGGTCGAACCCGGTGCGTTCGGTCGCCGCCGCCAGAACCCGGGCGGTGGTCAGGGCGTCGGCGCCCGCCAGGGTCTCGTCCTCGATCATCACTGCCCGGTCGGCGCCCATCGCCAGTGCCTGGCGGATGCCCTGGGCGCGCCCCACGGGACCCATCGAGACCAGGGTGACCGTTCCCTCGTTGGCCTCGGCCAATCTAAGGCCCATCTCCACGCCGTAGCGGTCGGTGTCGTCGAGGATCTGGTCCTCGGTGCGGACCAGCAGATGGGTTTCCGGATCGAATCGGGACGGGTTGGCAGGGTCGGGAATCTGCTTGACGCACACCAGTATCCGCATGGGCGCGTCCAAGGTTACTAGCCCCGGATCCTCCTAAATCCGGGGTAGGAGCGCGGTGAGCAGTCGGCTGAAATCCTCTTTTACCAGCTCCGCGGTGGCCGCGACGTCCTCGTGGGTGAGACGGTGGGTGGCGATCCCGGCGGCCAGGTTGGTCACCACGGAGAGGCCGATGACCTGTCGCTCCATGTGGCGGGCGCAGATGACTTCGGGCACTGTGGACATGCCCACCAGGTCGGCGCCCAGGCGGCGGGCCATCTCCACCTCGGCGGGCGTTTCGAAAGTCGGTCCCAGGAACCAGGCGTACACCCCTTCGGAGATGTCGATGTCCTGTTCGGCGGCGACTTCTGAGACCAACCGTCGCAGCCGGGGAGTGTAGGTGTCGGACATGTCGGGGAACCGGGTCCCCATCCGCGGGTCGTTGGGACCCACCAGCGGGTTGATGCCGGCCAGGTTGATGTGGTCGGAGATCGCCACTATTGATCCGGCGGTCATGCCGTCGCCGCAGCCTCCGGCGGCGTTGGTCACCACCAGGGTGTGGCATCCGGCCACGAGCGACGCCCGGACCGCAAATGTCAGCACGTCGGGGCTGTAGCCCTCGTAGGCGTGGACCCTCCCCGAGAGCAGTATCACCCGGTTGCCCCCGAACCGGGTCGAGTAGAGCGTGCCGGCGTGGCCTCTGACAGCCGGGACCGGAAAGCCCGGGATCCTGGGGTAGGGAACCGCCACAGCGTCGTCCAGTTGCTCGGGGAAGTCCCCCGAAGCGGACCCGAGGACCACCACCACGTCGTGGCGGGCATGGCCCGTGGCCTCGGCTATGGCCCGGGCGGCGGCCTCCAGCCTCTCGTACAGGTCGTTTGTCGACATTCTCAATCCATCTCGCTGCTTCGGATTCTCTCGCCTATTAAAGGCGCGGCGTCCGGCGGTTGCTCGCTTATCGACCAGGCTCCCGCCAGGAAGTCGCGCACCGCCTCCCAGCGACTCTCCTCCTCGTAGGACACCTCGGCCAGGGTCTGGCCCCTCTCCACCCGATCACCGGGTTTGGCCAGGACCCTTACTCCCACCCCCGGATCGATCGAGTCCTCCTTGCGTTCCCGGCCCGCTCCCAGGCGGGTGGCGGCGATGCCCACCGTCAGGGAGTGACATGCCGACACCCAGCCCGAAGCCGTCGCCCGCACCTCGGCGCGCCTACCAGCCGTCGGCAAGAGGGTTGGATCTTCCACCACCGCGGGGTCCCCTCCCTGGGCCTGAACCACCCGGCGGAATATCTCCAGGGCCTCCCCGGATCGCACCGCCCGGGTCAGCATCCGGCGGGCGGCCTGTTCATCGGAGGCCGCTCCCGCCAGGAGCAGCATCTCCGACCCCAGGGCCAGGGTCAGCTCCCACAGGTCCTCGGGCCCCTCGCCGCGAAGGGTCTGGATCGACTCGGTGATTTCGCAGGCGTTGCCCACCTCCCTCCCCAGCGGAGAGTCCATGCTGGTCAGGAAGGCGGTGGTCGCCACCCCGTGCGCCTTTCCCAGGCCGACCATGGTGGTGGCCAGGCGCCGGGCCTGGGCCGGGTCGGGCATGAACGCCCCGACGCCGGTCTTGACGTCCAGTACCAGGCCGTCGAGGTCTTCGGCCAGTTTCTTGGACATGATCGAGGAGGCGATCAGGGGAAGGGAGGGAACGGTGCCGGTGGCGTCCCGCAGCGCATAGAGTTTGGCGTCGGCGGGCGCCAGGTTCTCCGACTGTCCTCCGTAGACCATGCCGTGGGTCCGAAGCACCTCCATGAAACGGTCGGAACTCAGGGAAGTGCTCAACCCGGGAATGGCCTCCAGCTTGTCCCGGGTTCCGCCGGTGTGACCCAGGCCGCGCCCGGTCAGGGTAGGTGCGAGAACCCCGCAGGCTCTGACCATGGGCAGGAGCGGGATGGTCACCTTGTCTCCCACCCCTCCGGTGGAGTGCTTGTCCACCTTGGGGCCCTGCAAGCCCGACAGGTCCAGGGTCTCGCCCGAATGGAGCATGGCGTCGGTCCATGTCGATAGTTCCTCCGCGTCGAGACCTCTCAGGTACACGGCCATGGCCATCGCCGCCATCTGGTAGTCGGTCACCTCGCCGGAGGTGAAGGCGGAGATCAGCCACTCTATCTGGTCGGGGGACAGCGCCAGGCCGTCCCTCTTGCGTTCGATCAGTTCGACGGCGGAGAACTTCACGCTACCTCCTTCCAAAAAGAGGCTCCCTCTCCGATCGGAGGCAGCCCGAAGCCTTCGGCGGTGGTCGCCGCCACATCCGAGTAGCGTCCCCGGATCCCCAGATCGACCCCGGCGGCGTTGCGGCCCGCCACCAGCAGGGGGACGTACTCGCGGGTGTGATCGGTGGAGTCGCCGGTCGGATCGGTGCCATGGTCGGCGGTGATGAACAGCAGGTCATTTCCTCCCAGAGTCCCTGCCAGGGTGGGGATCCAAGAATCGATGCTCTCCAGGGCGGCGGCGTAGCCGTGGGGGTCCTGGCGGTGGCCGTAGCGCATGTCCAGGTCCACCAGATTGGTGAAGATCAGGCCGGGGCTTCCCTCCGACTTCATGGTGGAGAGAGCCGTTACCGTCTTCCGCAGCCCGTCGGCGTCGCCTTCGGTGTGCTGGGATCGGGTGAGTCCCCTGCCGCAGAACAGGTCCTCGGTCTTGCCGATGCCCCACACGGTCATCCCGGCATCCGACACCTGGTCCAGCAGGGTGGGGGCGGGCGGGAGCATCGAGAAGTCCTTTCGGTCGTAGGTGCGCTGGAAGTTACCCGGTTCTCCCACGAAGGGCCGGGCAATCACCCTTCCGATCCGGTACTCGTCGCAGTGGCGTCGGGCGATCTCGCACAATCGGTACAGTTCGGCGACGCTCAGCACGTCGGCGTGGCAGGCGATCTGGAACACCGAGTCGCCGGAGGTGTAGAGGATGGGCCGGCCGGTGGCCAGGTGCCTCTCGCCAAGCTCTGCGATGATGGTGGTGCCCGAGGCGGCCACGTTACCCAGGAACCTCCTTCCGAACTCGGCCTCGACGGGATGGGTCAACTCCGCCGGGAACCCGTTCGGGAACAGGCCGAAGGGGCGGGTGACCGGTAGCCCGGCGATCTCCCAGTGCCCGGTGGTGGAGTCCTTTCCGGCCGATGCCGGGGTCATGCGCCCGAAGGCCATGGAGGGGTGGGTTACAGGCGGAACGCCCTCGAGTCCGGGATGGAGCACTCCGAGGCCTGCCGCTCCGAGATTGGGAAGCGTCAGCCCGCCAACTGCCCGGGCCACGTTGCCCAGGGTGTCCGAACCGGAGTCTCCGTACCGTTCGGCGTCGGGGGCCTCGCCCGCTCCGCAGGAGTCGAGCACCATCACCACCGCCCGTTCCAGGGGATGGGGACTCACCAACCGGACCTCACCGGCGGACCACGCGTCCCTCCTCCACCGCCACGCCCTCGGCCCTCAACTTCTCGGCCTGCCTGCGCGCGTCGGGCGCCACCAGCCGGCCGTCGGCCCTTATCACCCTCCACCACGGCGCCGGCTCAGCGGTGGCTCTCAGCAGGTTCCCCACCGCCCGGGCGGCGCCTCGATAGCCGGCCGCGGCGGCGAGTTCCCCGTAGCTGATCACCTCTCCCTCCGGAAGGCCGCCGAGCACCTCCAGCACCGCCTCCTCGAAGTCCGCGGTGTTCCGCACAGGTGCCTCAGTGGGGAGTGCCGAACAGCCGATCTCCCATGTCGCCCAGGCCGGGAAGGATGTACTTGCGGGGATCCAACTCCCGGTCGTGGCCGGCAGTGAAGACCGGGGTGTCGGGATGGCGTTCCGCCATGGTCTCCACACCCTCCGGGCAGGTGACCACGCACACGCAGGCGATGTCGTCGGCGCCCTCTGCCTTGACCAGGTCGACCGCCGCCGCCAGGGAGCCGCCGGTGGCCAGCATGGGCTCGAGCACCAGCACTCGAGCGCCGGACACGGGCGGGAGCTTGTTGTAGTAGCCGACCGGCTGAGCGGTCTCCTCGTCCCGCTGCAAACCGATGTAGCCGATGCTGGACTCGCCCAGGAGGTCCAGGGCTCCGTCCACCATCCCCAGCCCGGCCCGGAGAACCGGCACCAGCACGGTGGGCTTGGCGAGCCGGCCCCCGATGAAACCGCCCTCCATGGGGGTCTCGATCTCGGTGGGCAGCAGCGGCAGGTCGGCGGTCGCCTCCGCCACCAGCAGCCAGGAGAGCCTCCGGGTCATCTCCCGGTACTCCCTTGGGGCGGTGCGCCGGTCGCGGATCACCGTCAGGTAGTGGACCGCCAGGGGGTGTTGGACCACGGTGAAATTCGGGTGGGTCATGGCGGTTCTCCCTTCATGGAACCTTGGTCTGCCATGGGCGAAGAGGATGGGTTGGGGGGAAGGGGAGTTGGTTCAGAGGCGGACGACCGGGCAGGTGAGCGTGCGGGTGATGCCCTGGATCATCTGGATTTCGGAGACCACCAGCCGCCCCAGTTGGTCCACGCCGTCGGCTTCCACCTTGACGACCACGTCGTAGGGACCGGTGACGTTCTCCGCCTCCCGCACCCCGGCGATTGCCCTCACGTTGCGGGACACCTGCTCGGCCTTTCCGACTTCGGTCTGGATCAAAATGTATGCGACAGCCACGTTTCCTCCTTGGAGATCAGTATCCGTCCTGGCCCATTCGAATGCTGTGGGCGAAGGAGCGGTCTCCCTCCTGATCGGTTTCGAATACGATCCGCTGCCCCTGGCGGAGAAAGCGGAAGATGGAGCCTTCCAGGGAACCCGGTCGCAGGAGAACTGTGCTTCGGTCGTCGTCGCAAACGATCACTCCGACCCCCGTCTCGGGATCGTAGGTCTTGACGACTCCCTGCACCTCAGACCTTTTCCACCTTTCCTGCCTTGATACAAGAAGTGCAGACCCGGGCCCGGCGCGTGTTTGACCCCCGGCGCACCCTGATCCGCTGTATGTTGGGACGCCACCGACGGTTATTTCGCTTATGAGAGAAGGTCACGGTCTTGCCGAAGGACGGTTTGCGCCCGCAGACCTCGCATTGGTATGCCATGGATTTCCTCCGACCCACAAGAATAGCAAACCACAGATGAGATGGCGAACCAGACGGTAGAGACGGGTTCCCCCGCAGCGGCGCGAGGGTCGTCCCCGCAGGACTCCCCGCCCTCCGGGCCGGGCCGGAGCCTGGCCTACCTCCAGGATGTGAGTGTGGAGCGGGTCCGCAACATCGGGCCCCGGCTGGCCGGGATGCTGGCCAAGAGTGGAGTCCGCTCGGTGGCCGACCTGCTCCAGCACTTCCCCCACCGCTACCTGGACCGCTCCCTGGTGGTCCCGATCCCTGAACTTCCCATTGACGGGGAGGCCACCCTGATAGCCGAGGTGGTCAGTACCTACCGGCCCCGCGTCTCGGGCCGGAGGGGACCGAGGGAGATGCTGAAGGTGACGGTCCAGGACTCCCACCTCGGCGGACCGGGGTCGGATCCGGGACTGGGCGGGATCCAGCGGATGGAGATCACCTTCTTCAACCAACCCTTCAGGGGCCGCCAACTCCTCCCGGGCACTGTGGCCGCCTTTTCGGGGAAGGTGACCACCTTCCGGGGCCGCCCCCAGATGACCAATCCCGACGTGGAGTTGATCTCGTCGGACGAGGAGAGCTTCGAGGGCAGGGTCGTGCCGGTCCACTCGGCGGTGGGGGAGATGACCCCGGTGCGCATCCGCTCGGCGGTCGGGAACGCCCTGCGGAGAGCCAGGCCGATTCTCGATCCCGTTCCCCGCTCGGTGCTGGAGACGTGGGACTTCATGGATAGGGATCAGGCCTTTGCGAACATCCACTTTCCCAAGAGCATGGATCACGCCCGGGAGGCCCGGAGGAGGCTGGTGTTCGACGAGCTCTTCCGCATCCAGGTGGCGCTGGCCCTCACCCGCCACCGGCTGGTGGAAGAACAGGAGGGAATCTCCCAACAGTTGGAGTGTCAGCTGGTCACAGACTTCCTGGACGGCCTTCCCTATGACCTGACCGGCGCGCAGAAGAGGGTGCTGGCAGAAATAGGGGAGGACCTGGAGAGCGGCCGTCCCATGCACCGGCTGCTCCAGGGAGAGGTGGGGTCCGGCAAGACTGTGGTGGCGCTCGCCGCCCTGCTGGCCGCGGTGGGTTCGGGGAACCAGGGGGCGATCATGGCGCCCACCGAGGTGCTCGCCGAGCAGCTCTACCTGGTGCTCAGGGAGATGCTCAGCCAGGCGGGGCTCTCACCGCCCGTGGCCCGCCCCCAGGTGGGAGGCCATCACATGGGGTCCCTGTTCCAGGCGGCCGGGGGCGTCACGGTGCGGGTGGCGCTCTTGACCTCCTCCCGCGCGGCGGCCAACTACCTGGACGCCCCCGGTCGCTCCCGGGTGCGGGAGGACGTGGCGGCGGGGGAGGCTCAGATCGTGGTCGGCACCCACTCTCTCATCCAGGAGGGGATACGGTTCCGGCGACTGGGAGTGGTGGTGGTGGACGAGCAGCATCGCTTCGGCGTCTCCCAGCGGAGCACCCTCAAGCACAAGGGATCCGACCGCCAGCCGGACCTCCTGATCATGACCGCCACGCCCATTCCCCGTACCTTGTCGATGACGCTCTACGGGGATCTGGTCCTCTCGACCATCGACCAGATGCCACCGGGACGTTCACCCGTGAAGACCAGCGTGATCGAAAAGACCTCCGAAGGGCTGTCCACCGCTTACCGGGCCATCCGGACGGAGGTGGCCAAGGGACGCCAGGCGTTCGTGATCTGCCCGCTGATCGAGGACAGCGAAAAGCTGGAGGTGCAGTCGGTCACCTCCCAGTACCGGGAGATCACATCGGTCCTCCCCGACCTGACGATCGATCTGATGCACGGACAGCTCTCGAGCGCCGACAAGGAAGCGGTCATGGCGAGGTTCCGCTCCGGGGAGACCGACGTGCTGGTGAGCACCACCGTCATAGAGGTGGGGATCGACATCCCCAACGCCACGGTGATGGTCATAACCGACGCCCAGCGGTTCGGTCTCTCCCAGCTCCATCAATTGCGGGGCCGGGTGGGGCGGGGCCGGCACGCCGGCCGCTGTCTGTTGGTGGCCGACTCGACCACCCCCGACTCGACACGGCGCATGAAGGCGATGGCCCGGACCACCGACGGCTTGGAACTGGCGCGTGAGGATCTCCGGATCAGGGGCCAGGGGGCGGTGTTCGGGGCCCGCCAGTCGGGGATGGGGGACCTCAAGCTGGCCGACATACTCCGTGATCTCTCGGCCATGAAGCGCGCCAAGAGGGCCGCTGACGACCTGGTTCGGAGCGATCCCTACCTGCGGCGGCAACCCCTGCTGGCCGAGGAGATCGCAGAGGTCCTGGGTGACGACGTGCAGTGGCTGTTCGACTCATGATGAGGGTGATAGGCGGCCGGTACGGGGGGCTCCGGCTCAGCGCGCCCCGGGGTGGGGGCACGCGGCCTCCCACCGGACGGGTTCGGGAGTCGATCTTCTCGGCACTGGGGGAGCGGGTGAGGGGAGCCGAGGTCCTGGACCTCTACGCCGGTTCGGGGAGTTTCGGCATCGAGGCGCTGAGCAGGGGCGGCAGATCGGCGGTGTTCGTCGAGAGGTGGCGGCCGGCGGTGGCCGCGCTCCGCTCCAACCTGGACGCCGTCGGGGCCGGGGACGCCGCCGAGGTGGTTGCCTCCAGCGTGGAGAGCTACCTGGCCGTACCGAGAGATGGGCGGCGGTTCAATATTGTCTTCGCCGACCCGCCCTGGGATATATCATCGGAGGATGTGGCCGGGGTGCTTGAGAAAGTGTCGGGCCTGATGAGCCGTGGAGCCGTTGCTGTCGTCACCCGAAGGGCTAACGACGACGTTCCGGCGGCCACAGGGTTCGACGTCGAGGACCGGCGCCGACACGGCGACACCGAAATAATCAGATATCTCAAGGAGTAGAGGTGACAGTAGCTCTCTGTCCGGGGAGTTTCGATCCACCCACCAGCGGGCATGTGGATGTGATACGCCGGTGCGCGCGGTTGTTCGACCGGGTGGTGGTAGGGGTGGTGACCAATCCCTCCAAGGAGTCCTTCTTCACCCTGACCGAGCGGGTCGACTTCCTGCAGAACGCCCTCTCGGACCTTCCCCAGGTGGTGGTCCGCCACTATCAGGGCCTCCTGGTGGACTTCGCCCGCCAGGAGGGGGCGGGGGTGCTGGTCAAGGGCCTGAGGGCGGTGAGTGACTTCGACAGCGAGTTGCAGATGGCCCAGATGAATCAGACGGTGGGGGGAATCGATACCATGTTCATGCCCACCCGTCCGGAGTGGAGCTTCCTCTCGTCCTCGCTCATCCGGGAAGTCGCCGCGCTGGGAGGGTCCGTGCAGGGACTGGTTCCCGACGATGTCGCCAAAGCTATGAAGGAGCGTTTTTCATGACCGATGAGCAGATCCCTCTCAGCCAACCGTCGGAGGTTGTCCCCGTCCGCTCCTCGGTGGGTCACCTGCTCGGATTGGTGGAGGAACTGATCGACGAGGTCCGTCAGGCCCGTTCCCTCCCGCTTTCCCAAAACGCCCTGGTCGACCGGGAGAAGATGCTGTCCCGCCTCGAGACCCTGTTGAGAGGCCTCCCGGAGGAGTTGCGGGCCGCTCGATGGATGGTCCGTGAGAGGGAGACATTCATGCGCCGCGCCAACGAGCAGGCCGAGGAGATAATCAACCGGGCGCGTTCGGAGTCCAAGCGCCTGGTCAGCCAGAGCCACATCCTGGAGGAGGCGGTCGCCGAGGCCAATGCGCTGGTCCGCAGGGCCGAGGGCGACGCGCGGAGGACGCGCCTGGAAGCCGAGGACATGGCCGACGCGGTCCTCGAATCCCTGGAGACCCTCATCGGGGACCTGGCGGCGAGGGTGAGCGCCACCCGCACCGTTCTCCACCGCTCCCGACCCGCGGATCCGGCCCCGCCCATCTGATGGGATCCCCCGTGCAGGTTCAGGTGTCGCACCTTCTGGGGACCCCGGGACGGACCGATCGGCGCCACTGGGATGTTCCCCTGGCGGTGGAGATGCCCGTGGTCAGAGCCGGGCGGGCCCGGGCCGATCTGGTTCTGGAGGGAAGTCACGACGGGATCCGGGTGAGCGGAACGGTGGAGGTGGACGCCCAGGTGAGTTGCTACCGGTGTCTGGAGGAGTGGGAGGAGGCACGGGTCGTTCCCCTGGACCGGACGGTCAGACGCCTTCCTGACTCCGACGGGTATTGCATCACCGAGGACGGATGGCTCCGCCTGGATGGGATTGTCGTCGACGAGGTGGTACTCTCTTTGCCCACTGCACCTCTGTGCGAAACGGACTGTCGCGGGATCTGCTCCGGATGCGGCGTCCATTTGAACGCAGATGCATGCAAGTGTGTTGTTGAAGATCGTCCGTCCCCGTTTTCGGTCTTGTCCAACTTCCTATAGGAGAGTCGCCCCATGGCCGTTCCCAAGAAAAAAAGTTCCAAGATGCGCACCAGGCACAGGAAGGCGGCCTGGAAAGTCCGCCCGCCCACTCTTTCCCGCTGCCCGCAGTGTCAAGCTCCCCGGCTGCC
Source organism: bacterium (assembly GCA_028819345.1). Taxonomy (GTDB): domain Bacteria; phylum Actinomycetota; class Acidimicrobiia; order Spongiisociales; family ZC4RG35; genus Bin76. The sequence goes on from JAPPLW010000068.1 coordinate 71,720, forward strand.
CCACAGGGCGTGCCAGGAGTGCGGTAGCTATCGAGGACGTGAAATAGTCGAAGTCGAGTAATGCCCACCATCGCCCTGGATGCAGGCGGGGGCGACTTCGCTCCCCGGGAGACGGTGGCTGGAGCAGTAGCGGCGGCCGCCCAGGGCATCGACGTGCTGTTGGTAGGGGATCGCCCCGTCCTGCAGACAGAGCTGGAACGTCACGAGGCGGAGTTGCCTATCGTGCATGCTCCGGCAGTGGTGGGAATGGGGGACTTCCCCATCAAGGCCATCCGGGAGGTGCCGGACTCTTCGGTGGTGGTGTGCGGGAACCTGGTTTCCTCGGGAGAGGCTGACGGGTTCGTCTCGGCAGGCTCCACCGGAGCTTCCCTGGCGGTGGCCGCCGTGGGCATCGGCCGGTTGCCGGGGGTGTCTAGGCCGGCGATCGCCAGCCTCCTGACCATTCCGTGGAATCCGACGGTCCTGTGCGACGCGGGCGCCAACCTGGTGGTGCGGCCCAGCCAGTTGGTGGAGTTCGCGGTGATGGGATCGGTGGTGGCCGAGACCACCGCCGGCGTCGAGAATCCCCGGGTGGGACTGCTCAACAACGGCTCTGAGGACTCCAAGGGCAGGGAGATGGAGAGAGAGGGGCTTGCCCTCCTGCGGGAGTCCCCCGTGAATTTCGTGGGGAATGTCGAGGGGAGCGACTTCGCCACGGGGAAGGTGGATGTGATCGTTACCGACGGTTTCACCGGGAATGTCTTCTTGAAGACGGTGGAGGCCTCGGTGGTGATGTCCGCCAAGGCATTCTTCTCGATGCTGGCGGAGAGCGAGCCCGAGACCGAGGAGAAGGTGCGACCACGGTTCTCGGCCCAGGGCCGCAAGCTGATGGACGACCGTCACGCCGGCGCTCACCTGGTGGGCGCCAAGGGGATCGCGGTCATAGCGCACGGGCATGCGCAGAGCGCGGCCATCACCAAAGCGCTGCAGATGGCGAACGAGGGTTCGAGGTACCGGCTTCCGGAGCGGATCGGGGAGAGATTCCTCTGCCGTTGAACCACCTGCAAAGGCGTCTGGGTTATAGGTTCTCGTCGCCTGACCTGCTGCTGAACGCCCTCACTCACAGCTCCTACGCCAACGAGATGGACACCCCCGACAACGAGAGGCTGGAGTTTCTGGGCGACACCGTTCTCCAGATGGTGGTGACCCGGCACATCTTCGGGGAATACCCCTTCCTCAAGGAGGGTCAGATGACCCGGGTGCGGGCGGCGGTTGTAAGAAAGGAGTCGCTGGCACAGGTCGCGGAGGCTCTCGAGTTGGGGGAGGCTCTCCGGCTGGGCAAGGGCCAGGACCAGTCGGGCGGTCGCCGCAAGGTGAGCATCCTGGCCGACGCCATGGAGGCTGTGATCGGAGCGGTCTACCAGGACGGCGGATGGAAACCGGCCGAGGGGTTGGTGATAACCTACTGGCGGTCAATGATCGATGCCCAGGCGGCCACGCCCGACGCCCTGGACGCCAAGACCCAACTCCAGGAGTTGTTGGCCGCGGATGGAAAGGCGCCCGAATACCGGATCTGGGGGGAGGGTCCCGCTCATGCTCCCCGGTTCAAGGCCGAGGTGTGGGTGGAGGGAGAGAGGTGCGGAGTCGGCGAGGGGTCCTCCAAGCGCCAGGCCGAGCAACAGGCGGCGAGGCGCGCCGTCGAGGCCCTGTACTCCGATGCGGCCCCTGCCCGCCCCCAACCGACGCCCGCCATCGCGGAGGCGTCGACCGGAGATGAGCCGGGGGAGGCCGCTCCATGGTGGCGGTGGCGGAGAGGGCGCAGAAAGCGCTCCTGATCTGAGCGAATAATGCCCGAACTGCCGGAAGTGGAGACCGTGCGCAGGGCCATCCGGCCCGACCTCGAGGGTCGCAGGGTGGCTTCCGCCCGGATATGCCATCCCCGTACCGCCCGACGCCACGCCCGCTGCACCGATGTGGAGGACCGGCTTTTGGGACGTCGCGTCCACCGGGTGGGTCGTCTCGGGAAGTTCCTGCTGATCGGGTTGGACGCCGGTCTCACCTGGGTGATGCATCTGGGGATGTCGGGGCGGATCCGCCTGTGCGACCCGGGTGATCCGAAGGAAGTCCACACCCGTTTCTGGGCCGAGATGGAACCGGGCCCGTCGCTGCGCCTGGTGGATCCGAGGACTTTCGGGTTCGTGGCGGTGTTCACGCCCGAGGAGTTGGATGGTTCCACCCTGGCCAGGCTGGGCGCCGACGCCTGGGATGATCTCCCCTCGACCGGTTGGCTGTTCGACGCGATGAGGTCGCGGACCATTGCGATCAAGAGCCTGCTCCTGGACCAGCGCTTCGTGGCGGGTCTGGGAAACATCTACTCCGACGAGGTGCTTCACCGGGCGGGTATCCACCCCTCCCGCCGGTCGGGAGGGTTGTCGGCCGAAGAGGTGGGCCGGATCCGATCGGAGGTGCGCCCGGTCCTGGCGGAGGGGATCAGCCTGGGAGGCACCAGCCTGGATGACCTGGCCTACCTGCTGCCCGATGGCCGGGCCGGGGGGTTCCTCGAGTATCTGCGGGTGTACGGCCGGGAAGGCCTGCCCTGTCGAACCTGTGAGTCCCCGATCCGGAGGATGGTGATCAGCGCCCGGTCCTCTTTTTTCTGTCCGGAGTGCCAGGTAGGCCCCTGAGAGGGGCCGTTTGGGCAAACAAACCACCGAAAAGGGGCGCGCATCCATTAATTTGGCATATGGATGTTCCTGAAGTCCATCACTCTCGCCGGGTTCAAGTCCTTCGCCAAGCGGACCACTCTCGAGTTCGGTCCGGGGATAACGGTGATCGTCGGCCCGAACGGCTCGGGGAAGTCCAACATCGTGGACGCCGTGGCCTGGGCCACGGGGCGCCAGGCGACCCGGACACTTCGCGCCGACCGCTCCGACGACCTGCTGTTCTGCGGGACGGCAACCCTGCCGCCATCGTCCCGGGCCGAGGTGACGCTGGTGTTCGACAACACCTCGGGACTCCTGCCGATCGATCGTCCGGAGGTGTCGGTCACCCGCCGGCACTACCGCTCGGGCGAGTCCGAGTTCGAGATCAACCGGGTCTCGTGCCGCCTGGTGGACATCACCGAGTTGCTGGCCGAGGCGGGCATCTGGAAGAGCCAGTACGCATTGGTGGGTCAGGGACAGATCGAGCGGGTCCTAAATGCCTCTCCGTCCGAGCACCGCAAGGTCCTGGAGGAGGCGGCGGGAGTGGGCAAGCACCTCTGGCGCCGGGACAAGGCGATCCGACGTCTGGAGTCCACCGGCACGGATCTGGATCGCATCGGAGACCTGATCGCAGAGAAGCAACGAAGGATGCGCCCGCTGCGTCGCCAGGCCGATGCGCTGGGCAGGTATCAGCGCCTGTCGGGAGAGATCAGAGCGCTGCGCACCTACCTGGAGGGAAGGCGGCTCTGGGAACTCGACGGGCAACTGGCCACCGCCGTGTCGGACCGCAAGGGATGGGACGAAAAGCGTTCGGAGGCGGCGGCGGACCGTGAGCGGGGCCTGCGGGCGATGTCGGAGATCGAAGCATCACTCGAGGATCTGCGCTCCGATCCGGCGGACGGGGCGCTGCGGGATTGGGAGATGGCCACCGAGCGGATGCGTCGCCTGTCGGAGGTGGCGGCCCTGCGGACCGAGGCCCGCCGCCGTCGGCGCCAGGTTGAGGCTCTGGGACGATCCCTGGTTGAGGAGCATCTCTCCCTTGAGCAGGGCATGGAGAGGCTGGACGACCGGATAGCGTCCTGCGAGCAGGCCGTGGAGAGGGCCCGTTCCGCGGGGGACCGGCTGGCGGGGGAGGAACGGAGGCTGGCGGTCCTGAGGGGTGCGGGGGCGGAGGCGGAACTGGGGGGACTGGAGAATGAGTTGGCTGTATTGGAGGCCGCAGGGGAGAGGGACCTGGGGGAATTGGAAGGGGTGGAGGCCCGGCGTTCTGAGTTGGCGGCCGCCGCGGAGGGTCTGGACTCCGGGATGGAGGAGGCGGAGCAGGCCCTGGCCGAGGCGGAGGCCGCGCATCGCTCCGGTGGGGAGGAAATGGAACTTGCCGCCCGGCGGGCCCGGGAGACGCGGCTTCGGTTGCGGGAGGCGGATGAGCGGGCGGCGGAGGCCCGCGCGGCCATGGCCGAGGCGGCGGGGAGGCTGGAGGTTGCCCGGGAGGCCTTGAAGGCCCGGGATCCGGCCCGGAGAAGCCAGCTGGAGGCCCTGAGCGGGTGGACGGGATGGGTCTCCCAACTTCTCTCCGTTCCCGCGGAGTTGGCCGCGGCGGTGGAAGCGGCGCTGGAGAGGTGGGCGGAAGCGGCGGTCTTCGAGGGACCCGTGGGACTCGGGAACGCGGTGGACAGGTTGGGAGAGGCAGAGGGCGGCGGCGGATCGGTCTCGATGGTCAGCCTGCGCTCTCCCGGACGAATGGAGAGTCCTGCCCGTTCGGCAGCCTCGTCCGGGAGCAGGTTTGTGCCGCTCCTGGACCTGCTGGCAGGGGACGGCCAATCCGTTTTGACGAACCGGCTTCTGGGCGACGTGGCCCTGGTTGAGGACTGGCGAACCGGATGGGATCTGGTGGGGAGCCATCCTCACCTTCGGGCGGTCACCCGCCGGGGAGACCTGATCACCGCCCGGGGAATCCGCCTTTGCGGCGGGGTCCGCATGCCTGACCTGGCGGCAGCCTCGACGGAGGCGGAGCAGGCGACCGCGTCCTGTGACGACCTCCAGGACGAGGCGCGGCGCCTGGCCGCCACGGCGCGGTCGGGAGAGGAGGCCCATGAAGAGGCTACCGCCCGGTGGAGCGAATGTCGCAGGGTGTTGCTGGAGTCCCAGCAGAGGCTGGACCGGATGGTTTCGCGTTGGACCGAACTCCAGGGGGAGGAGCGCCGTTTGAAAGAACGGAGGGACTCCCTCAGGGATGCAGAGGCGGCTCGGCGGATCCGCATGACCGAGTTGGAAGGGCGGATCACCCGGCTGCGCGGCCGACGGCTGGACGTCGCCGGGGAGGCCCAGCGACTGGCCGAGCGACTGGAGCGAGCCTCCCAGGATCGGATGGCGGCCGAGGACGAGTACCGGTCCCGAATCACCGAGCTCACCCGCCTCAGGGAAGAAAGACGGCTGGGACAGGCTCGTTACGAAAAGGTCGTGATGGAGTTGACGAAGGTCTCCTACCTACCCGAGGAGCCCTCTCCCGACTACTCGGAAGAGGTGGCGGAGTTGGCCTCCTCGGCGTTCGAGCTGATGTCCGCCCGGCGGGAGGTGCTGGTCTCGGTCGACCGGGCGTCGAAGGAGAGGTCGCGGGAGTTGGCGGAGGAGGCGGGACGGATCCGGGAAGCCATCGGACAAGCCGACGAGACCGAGCGCCGCGCCACCGTGGAGTTGGAATGGCTGATTGCCGAGGTCTCCCGGTTGGAGTCCCGCCGCCTGTCGGTGACCGAGAACCTCCGAATGGTGGGCGCCGATCCCGCCGAGGCTGTCTCGGCGCCGGTCCCCGAGACAGAGGACCCCGAGGGGACCCTGCGGTCCCTGGTGGCCGAACTGGAGCGGGCGGGGCCGATAAACCACTACGCCGCCCTGGACCTGTCGGAACTGGAGTCGGAGGTGACAGAGTTGTCCGCGCAGCGCGACGACATCGTCGAGTCCGGTGAACGCCTGGGAAGGGTCATCTCGGAGTTGGAGAGGGAGGCGACCGATCGTTACCTGGCCACCTTCCGGGAGACGGCCACCGCCTTCGAACGATCATTCGGGCAGGTCTTTCCGGGCGGGCGGGGCCGGCTGCGCCTGGTGGACCCGGCCGATCCGCTCGGTTCGGGAGTGGAGATTCGAGCCCAACCCTCGGGGAAGCGGGTGTCGCGGCTCAGCCTTCTGTCGGGAGGGGAGCGGGCCCTGGGGGCCATGGCCTTTCTGTTTGCGATGATGAAGACCCGCCCGTCCCCCTTCTATCTGCTGGATGAAGTGGACGCCACCCTGGACTCGGCCAACCTGCACCGGGTGCTGGGGATGGTTAGGGAACTCAGTTCGGCGGCGCAGATCCTGGTGATAACCCATCAGCCCCAGACCGCCGAGTCCGCCGACTTGCTCTACGGCGTGACCATGCCCCCCGGAGGCGCCACCCGGGTGGTCTCCATGCGAATGGACTCAGCCGGTACCGGTTTGCCAGGCCTGCAGACTCCCGCCAAGTCAGCCTGACTTATCGAGGCTTGCCGAGAGAGCCGTATCTGAG
>JAPPLW010000050.1 GCA_028819345.1 bacterium
ACCCATCACCCGACTTGTAACCCACCTCTGTGGGAAGGACACCTAGAGGCAAAGGTAGGGGAGAGGTCAGGACGCAAGGGGTCGGGGGGAGGTGCGAGATCCCATCAAGGAGGTACCAAGTGCACTCGAACTCCGCCGCAGGAGCGGAGTGGCTCTTGGCATGGTTCTCTTGACGGCGTTTTGGCTGTGGGACACCTCGACCACACGTTTGCACTAAAGGTGTGCCCACACCCGATTTCGCGTGGGCAGCCACCACCAACCCGCTACTGCGCGGGCTGACATGAGGAGGGTTCGGGCAAGCGTTCGTTTTTTCCTTAGCAGGACTCTCCCGAGAAATCGCCGTCGGCGAACGGCTGCGAACGCTTGCCATTGTTGGGTAGGTGTTTCCCCAGGTCAAACCCCAAACGAACGCTTTGCGAACGCTTAAACGAACGTTTCACGAACGCTCCTTTTCGAATGTCTTCCATAGCGGAGGACACGCCACCACTGCAAACGGTCAATGTCCATCATCGGTGACGGCAACAGCGACCCAACAGCAAGAAGTCCGGGTGGGCCTTCAACCCTTCTCCTAAGCGACTGCCAGCAAATAGCCGACACCATCCGCAGAATCTCATTAGCCCGCCCGCAACTCACGGTTCTCACGACGCAACACCTTGCAGCTCCGCCAGTTGATCAGTGGTCAGACCCGACCGAACACCCTTGATTTCTCTCTTAGCCGGTGTGCAGAGGGGTTGGTCTTTGGACGGTTCTGCCTATGACGGCCGTGTCGGATTATGCCTTCCACTGCCCATAGGCGACTCCCCTGACGTGCGGTTCGCGTGCGAGCATCTTCCCCAGTTCTGCGATTCTCTTGATGTTCCAACCCAAGGCGGCGCAAACGGCGGTGTCCCAGCGGCGACGGACATCGGTGTAGCCGTCGCGGAACTGCGGAACCACCACACTGCGGGTAGCTTCCCAGTATTCGGCGAGGGTGGCGCGGATGCGCGGGTTGTCAAGGTCGGGGATGGGCACTTCACGCCAGGTAGCTGGGTTGTAGAACGGGAAGCTCAGCTTCTTGCCCGGGTGTCGCAGGATCAGTAGCCGGCCTGGGGTGGAGTTGAGGAACACGGCGGCGGCTTTCGCCTGCTCCGCATTCAGTCCCGTGACTGGCATCCAGCCCTGCCCGACGTACCGTTCGTCGGACGCGACCGCGGTGAGCCTGGCGGTCGAAGGGTCTTGTCCCATCGACACGAGCAGATGCCCGGCCTTCTCCAGGATCGGCGGAACGCCCGGCTTTTTCCATTCCCAGTACTCATCGGGGGCGGCTTCGATGCGCTGCTGCCCGTCCGCGCCTTTGGACGCCAGGATCGGGAAGGCTTGGCCGCTGGTGCTCCGCTTGCTGTAGTCGCCGCGCATGGCCTGTCCGGTGGCTGTCACTGTGACCTGCCCTCGACTGTTGGGCCTGCCGTCTTGCGGTATTCGGTGTAAAGCGTCTGTAGCGTCGCGGTGCACAGCTAGACCGTCGCTCTGCGGTATCCGACGCTGAGCGTCGGGCCCGTTTTGTGCACTTCTCTCTCGTGAGCCCCAGAAGATGACAGGGGCATCAGTGCCTTGTGCTCAACGAACCGTGCGGCTGCATCCGCGAGTTCCGGCGACCGCCACACCGCAGAGGTCCAGTCGCCAGCTTGGAATGCGTTCGGCGGGCCATTGGGAGACTTCACCCCATCCGTCGGGTAGCAGCCCTCTCTCGCAGCCGTCGAGCCCGACGAAGAGCTGATCTGTTTCGGCTTCGTCGGCGGGTAGCCTGTCGAGAGAGATGATCCGGGTCGGGGGGGGGGCGTCAAAGGTATGTCGCCGCAGCACGACGACGCTCTCGTTGATGTTGGTGTTCTGGGAGAGATTGATGTTCCCAGTCTGATGGCAGGTGAGGATCGTGTGGATGTGAAACCGGGCGGTGAGCTCCAAACGTTCGGGCAGGCCGGACGGGTTGGTGAGCGCCGTTGTCGGTATCACCGTTGCGAACACACCGTCCTGGCGTTTCAGGCAAAGGTCGGCTAGGGCCGCGAACCGCGGCCCTAGCGAGTTCTTGTCCAGGAACTCGCTAAGGCGAGGATCGGCACTATGGAGGAACCCTTCCAAAGTGTCCATCCGGCGGCGGAGGGCCTGCTGGACTGGTTTAGGGAACTTTTCGCCCATCTTCGCGCGGTTGGTGAACGGCGGGTTCATGATCACGATGCGGGCATCGCGGGCAGCTTCGGTGGCGTCGTCCATTTCGGGACCCACCAACCCCCTGTCGGGTTCGGCGCCGGTCCTGATTGTGGTGGAGGTAGCGGCATCGTCAAATAGGCGACCCGCGTTCACGATGTCCTGGCGGCCGAAAAGTTCGGGTGTTCCCGCCGCGACAGACCCATCGGGTTGGGGACCGTAGGGCATCAGGTGAAGTCCCATTTGGCGGTATTTCACGTCGGTGTTGCCCGCCATGAGTTGTGTGGCCGCCAGTTGAAGCGACACGGGGTTGATGTCGAGCCCTTTCAGTGTCTCTTCAACGGCGACTTTCTGCAGGCTCGCGAGGCGGTCCGGCCCGGCGCCTCGTGCCGTGGCGCGGCGTTTCATCTCGGTCATAACCGCGGTGAGCAATGTTCCCGATCCGCATGCCAGGTCGACGGTTTTGTGGTCGTGCCAAACGTCCGGGTGGGTCCAGTCCAACGTGTTGTGGGGGTCAACCGCGTAGAGCGCGAGCCTCGCGGTGATGTCCGCCGCGACCGGGCGGGTGAAGAACGCCCCGTCGGAGGACTGGTCGCCCATCACTTTGTTGAATAGTGCACCGGCGTGGTCGGTGCCCATGTCGGCGTAGATCTCCGCGATCTGCTCGGCTTCGGCGGCGAGGTGACGCAACGCCCGGCGGAGTCCCCCGAGGCGCCCGGTCCGCCGCGCCGTGGACAGAGCCAGTTCCGCCGGTTCGATGACGGGCAGGAAATCCTGTCTGGTTATAGCGTTCCACGAGTCACGGAGTCCCTCTTCAGGTTCGGTGGAGGTCTTGACTTCCGCGAGGGAGTCGATGCCTCTGCGCCCGAGCCACCCGCCGGCGTGGACGCGCTGGTGCAGCATCGCGGCGTTCATCCACAGCAACGCAGCGATGGTTGAACCGTCGGCTCGGGGCTTGCCCTGCTTGGGCACAGACAGGTTGTCGAGACCAAAGTGGGTGTCCAACGCGGCGGCGAGGGCCCCTTCGTCGTGAAGGTACCGCGCCGCTTCGGTGACAGCGGCATCCAACAGGTTTAGATCTCGCTGTACTTTGTTGCCTGTGAGACCGGATTTCGTGAGGAGGTTCATCGCGATGCCGTTACCCATCCTTTCGGACAGGTCGACCAGCACCCCTTGAATATGGGCCTCGAAAGCGGCTAGTTTTGCCGCCCGGCGTTCCTCCCGTATCCGTTCCCGTTCCTCCTGCGTGCGTTTCCGTTCCTCCGGATCGGGTAATGGCCACCCGCGTTCTCCTTGGGCGACTTGGCGGGCGCGTCGTCTGGTCCCAGCCGGATTGACCCGCCCCAGCGGCCCAGTTCGGGTGGTCCGGCGGCGGGCTACTGTGTCCGCACGGGTCACTGTGGTGCCGTCGGATCTTTCGGCGTGGACGATCAGCGAGGTTGGTTCGTCCCCAGGGTCGGCCCACAGGCCTTCGTTGAACTGTTCTGTGTTGGGGTAGTCCAACAAGGGTCGCCCCTCGGCCCCCGCGAGTCGGGCGATGTCCTCGGCGTCGTCGATGCTGTTGCTGGTCACGACCGCGTATTCCAGACGGGTCCGGTCTTGCCTGCCGATCGCCACAACGGTTTTCAACACCAGGTCCAGCGCGGGTGGTTCATCCGGTGGTAGTTGGATGGTCAACATTTCCGGTAGGGCGTCCTCGATGCGTTTGTCGTGGGCACGTAACGCTTGGAGAATGTCTCCCAGTTCACGCCAGCCCTCGTGTTTGTCGCTCACTGCGAGGTGATGTTCGGCGTCAACACCGGGGGGAATAACGACCGGCACGACGATATACCCAATGGTTTTCCCAGCCGCTCGGCGCATCGCCCGTCCGACGGCCTGCACAACATCGATCGGTGACTTCCGCGGTTCGAGGAACGCAACCGCGGATAGCGACGGAGAGTCGGTTCCCTCCCCGAAAATCCCGACATTCAGCACACTGTGCGGTTTGTCGTCTTCGGCGATGGCGAGTCTGCGTTTCGCTTCGTCGCGTTTGGCCATCGGGGATGAAGCGTCCAGATGTTCCAACGTGTAAGTCGGGGCGGGTTCCCCGACTTGTTTAGCTACCCATTTCCGAACCGGGTCGGATTGCAGCACAGTGGTCATCGTTTGGCTGCGGGCGATGGTGTTCAAGAACCCGATGCAGGACCGCAGCGGCACCCGGTCGCCCTCGGGAGCCAGCGCGCCGCCGCCCATCACCAGAGCGAACGCCATCCCTTTCAGGTAGTCCCCGGTGCTGGGCAGCCTCGTGGCGGTACGAACGGACCGTGAACCCGTTTCGGCATCGAGCGCTGCCTGCTCGTCGGCTTCTTTGACCAGCGCGTTGGCGATGCTGGTAGCTTCCTGCCCGCCCACGGCCATAGCGATAATCCGATAGTCCGACAGCCACCCGTTCCGGACCGCGTCAATGTAGGAACGGCGGTACAGCTCCACCCCGAACGTTTCTTGGTCGTCCATGTCACGAATCACGAACTCGGGTTTGCGACGGACGGTCTGCATCGCGGGGTTGTCCCCATAGATTCGGGGTGTGGCCGTCTGATACACACGGTACGACGCGGGGAAAGCGTCCCGGTCGTGGCACAAGGTGAACTCCCGCAGCCTCTCTTCGGCCCCCGCGGGGCGTCTGCGTCGTCTGACCCCCGCGGTGCGATGCGCCTCGTCGCAGATCAGCACCTTGAACCCGTCGGCGGCGTCAGCCAGTCTCACTCCCTCCGCGACGCGCGACGCCGACTGGTAAGTCCCAAAAATCACGCTCACCGACCCCCCGACGGGACCGTCACGCCGTTGCCGTATCCACTCGGCAATCAGCCCGGGGTCTGTGGTGACCGGGCAACCCTTGATTTCCTCGGTGGTCGCCAACCCCCTGTCAAGGGTGGCGTCATCGCTGTTGGCAACTTTCTCGTCGTCGATGGCTACACCCTTATCGGAACACACAGCCAGCATCCTCATCGGAACCGTGGTGTGCCGAAGGAACTCGCGTCGTATCTGCGCCACCAGGGCTATTGACGGGCACAACACCACCGACAGTTCACCGGGATAGGTCAATTCCTCTGTGATCCTTAAAGCGATGCGTGTCTTGCCCGTGCCGCAGGGGAGAACTATCCGACCTCTCGCTTCGCCCCGTGGGATGTTGTTCTCGTCGGCCTGTTCGTTGGCGCGGAGGCGTTTCACAGCCGTTTGGACCGCTTCTCGTTGCATACACGACCGTGTCTGGACAGGACGCCCCTCGCCAGCGATACCGGCCTGGCAATGAGGACACGGATCGTGTTCGCTGTCCGCCGCCACCGCGGCCCGTTGCGACTCGACAGCCTGGGCAACATTCACCACCTTCACCGGAGCGCCAGACATCCTGACCTTGCCGGGAGAATACCCACCCAGCGGAACCGCGCCGTTGACCACCAGCCACCGCTCTTGCCAAACAACGCGGTTCGCCGCGGCAGCCAAAAACTTGTTCATCTCGCTAGATTTGACCCGCTTGCCCTCACCCCACGGGTCCAGTTGCCGGGCCTTGACCTGAATAGCGATCCATCCCTTATCGTCGCGGCGGCGAGCCACGAGGTCAATCCCCACATCGACAGCAGGAGTGCCCTCCGGCATCACCCTATCGCGGTCGGGCCAGTCCTCCCAACGCCAGCATCCGTCCACGTTCCACTCCCGGACATGCGGCGCCACATCCTCGGTCAGGTCTTCCAACCAGCGGCCATCGGTCACCTGCTGCGCGTGCTCTTTGAGCTTGGCCAGCGCGTCATCCATAACAGAAACAGTGTCAGCCGCTACCGTTTCAGAGTCGAACTTAAGAGGTGCCAAAACGCTTGCCTATGACCAGGACAGGGGTAGGATGTAAGTGTACACTCCCTATCACCGACCAGCGAGAATGCCATGGACGACAATCTGATTCCCAACGGAAGGACGCCGGAGGAGGAGCGGCGGTACCGAGTGGAGAACCGCTTGCGGCTGCGGGAAGAACCTCTGACCAAAGAGGAGCGGCGGGACGCTATCGGCATGATATTCGACAGAGACAGGGATTTACTCCAGATCCTCGCGGACGCCTGATCCCGCTCTAATAGGTGAGGATATGGAGGGAGAGGAACCGATCTGGATCCCTATCGAGGATGTCTTGGATATCCATGAACGGGCTATAGAGTTGCATGGCGGCCGCTTCGGGTTGCGCAGCGAGGGACTCCTGGAACAGGCGATCTTTAGGCCAAGGCACATCAGGTTCTACGAGGACACGAACGACATTGCTCGGCTGACGGCGTGCTATGCGGCGAGCGTTGTACAAATCCATCCTTTCTTTGACGGGAACAAGCGCACCGGGTGGGGAACGGCCAATCTCTTCGCAATACTCAATGGATGGGTCTTGGCCTGCGACACAGACGTAGCGGCCTGGATGATGCTGGGTTACGCATCCCACCAATTGGACGAGGAGCAGTTGACGGACCTGGTGGGGAAGCACCTCCACTATCTGGTATAGAGCCTCAACATGGCGGGACAGACCAGAATGAGAGGCTTCAGGGACGGACCCGTGGTTGGTGGGGGTGGACGAAGTCATCTCGGACCATCTGCGACTCCTTGCCGCCTCCCCGGAGACTATTTGCTCTGGGATGCCCCTATATTGGCGAACAGGCCGCTCAACCGATGTAATCTCCCTTGTAGACGATCGGGATCGTGTGAGCGGTTACCCAAAACACACTGTGGGATAAGTTGGTAAAACCCTTTGTCTAGCTGGGTATTCTAAATCCCATCGTCTCCACGCCCCCTAAAGAACCCGAGAGGAGCACACGAGATGAATTCGGCTGTAATCGTAGATGCGGTCCGCACCCCGGCCGGTAGGCGCAAGGGAAAGCTGTCCGGGATCCACGCGGTTGACCTGGCGGCCATTCCCCTCGCTGCCCTCATGGAACGCAACGATCTGGATCCTGGCATGGTGGAGGACGTGATCAGCGGCTGCGTCAGCCAGACCGGCGAGCAGGGGTTGAACATAGCCCGCAACTCGGCGTTGGCCGCCGGGTTCCCCGAAGACGTGGTGGGAGTGACCATCGACCGGCAATGTGGATCGTCCCAGCAGGCAGCGCATTTCGCAGCCCAGGGCGTCATGGCCGGCGCCTACGAGGTGGCGATCGCCGCGGGGGTGGAGTCGATGACCCGGGTGCCGATGGGAGTTACAGCCGAACTGGGGCCGGGGCTTCCCTTCGGGCCCCTGGTGATGGAGCGGTATGCCAACGGCCTGGTCCCCCAGGGAATCTCGGCGGAGTTGGTCGCCGACAAGTGGGGGCTGAGCCGCGAAGAACTCGATCAGATCTCGCTTCTCTCCCATCAGAGAGCCGCCCGGGCAACCGACGAAGGGCGTTTTGGGACCCAGATCCAGCCGGTGAAAGTCTCGGTCGGAGGCTCCGACGAGGTGATGAGCGTGGATGAGGGCATACGCCGGACCACCAGCTTGGAGGCGCTTGCCGGGCTTCCTCCCGCCTTCAAAGCTGATGGGAAGATAACCGCGGGCAACTCGTCTCAGATCTCCGACGGCTCGGCGGCGGTGCTGATCATGAGCGAGGAGCAGGCCTCCCGCCTCAACCTCGAGCCCATGGCGAGGTTTGTCTCGTTCGCCTTGGCGGGCGTGGATCCGGTGATGATGCTCACCGGGCCGATTCCCGCCACCACCAAGGTGCTGGAACGCGCCGGCCTGACCATCGACGACGTCGGGCTTTTCGAGATCAACGAGGCGTTCTCGTCGGTGGTGGGGGCCTGGAGGGCAGAGCACGGAGGCAGTGATGTTGACGGACTGTGGGACCGCACCAATGTCAACGGAGGCGCCATCGCCCTCGGTCACCCGCTGGGGGCTTCCGGGGCGAGGCTCCTAACCACCCTGGTCCACGAAATGGTCAGGACCGACACCCGCTACGGGCTGCTGTCGATGTGCGAGGGCGGCGGGATGGCCAACGCCACCATCATCGAGAAGCTCTGACGGGACCGGGCATGGCTCGGCGTTGATCAGCCTGGTCAACCTGGGCATCGCCCTGTTGATCGGGGTGGTGGTGTGGCGGCTGTGCCTATGGTTTCTGCGGGCCCTGGCGGCGGCGCCCGGCCAGCCGGACCCCGCCTCGGTGGTGGAGGCCTACCAGGACTACCGGTGCACCCTGTGCGGGACCGAACTGACTGTCAGGATCGCCAGCGTTTCGGAGACTTCGGCCCCTCGCCACTGCCGCGAGGAGATGGTTGCGGTTTGGAGGCCGGAGACCTCGAGCTAGCGGTAGCCGGTGGTCATGAGAAACCCGACTGCGATCAACGCCAGTCCACCCACCAGCCACAGCTGATCCAAACCCAGCACGAAGCGCAGCAGCACCAGGACCAGGCCCGCACCCATGAGGCCTGCCATGGTGATCACATACCAGCGGGGGGAGGGCGCGGCCGCCTTCACCGGGTTGCGGGGAGGGGTGGGCTGGCGGGATCGGGCGCCCTTGCGTTTCTTGGAGACCGGCATGCTTCTCTCCGGGAGAATAGCGGATACGGCTCGGCCGGCGCCATCAAGGGACGCGGCGGCCTCTCTTGATAGATCATTCCGGGAGCCACCAGGACACTCGACTGGGCGGATCATTAAGCTAATAGCGGTCATGCGGGTATTGATTCTCGACAATTATGACTCGTTCACCTTCAACCTCGCTCAGTACCTGGGAGAGTTGGGCGCCGAGCCGAAGGTGGTGAGAAGCGATGTGGTTCCTGCCGCCGAGGCTGCGGGCTGGGAAGTGGACCGGCTGGTGATCTCTCCGGGCCCGGGGCGTCCCGAGAACGCCGGGTTCTCTATCGACTACGTGAAGACCTTCGGGGGCCGCGTGCCCACGTTGGGGGTGTGTCTCGGACACCAAGCCGTAGCGGTGGCGTACGGCGGGGAAGTGGGTCCGGCGCCGGAGCCTCGACATGGGAAGACCTCCGCCATCCGCCACGACCAAGAGGGGGTGTTTCGTGGATGCGAGAATCCGTTTACAGCTACCCGTTACCACTCATTGGCCATCACTGCGCTGCCTCCCGATCTGAAAGCCTGCGCTTGGAGCGAAGACGGGGTTATCCAGGGAGTGCGCCACCGGTCCCTGCCGGTGATCGGTGTGCAGTTCCATCCCGAGAGCATCCTGACCACCGAGGGGAAGAGACTGCTGGCCAACTTTCTCGGCCAGGACGAGACGTGAGCCAGCCGGCAGGTTGGGGTGGGGGGATTCGGAGATATAGTCTGGTGCCAGAGGAGGTCCCACATGCCGATCGCCAGTCCCCAGCAATATCGCGACATGCTGGACGCGGCCCGGGAGGGAGGGTACGCCTATCCGGCCATCAACGTCACCTCCAGCGATACGCTCAACGCCGCCCTAGCCGGATTTGCCGCCGCCCGTTCGGATGGCATTATCCAGGTCTCGACAGGTGGCGGCCAGTTTCTCTCAGGAGCAGCGGTGAACGACATGGCCCTGGGCGCCCGGGCTCTGGGGGAGTTTGCTCATGCAGTGGCCGACCGGTACCCGATGGTGGTTGCCCTTCATACCGACCACTGCCCTCCCAACCGGGTGGATGATCTGATCCGGCCCCTCCTGGCCGAGACGTCCCGGCGGCGCGCCGCGGGATTGGGCCCGCTCTATCAAAGCCACATGCTGGACGCCTCCGCCCTGCCCCTGGATGAGAACCTGGCCCTCAGTTCCCAACTCTTGGACGAGTGCGCTTCCCAGGAAGTACTGCTGGAACTGGAGATCGGAATAGTGGGCGGGGTGGAGGACACCATGGACCATTCCGGAGTGGACCGACAGAAGCTCTACACCACCCCCGAGGACATGGTGGCGGTGGCCGAGCGGCTGGGTTTGGGGGAGCGGGGCCGTTACCTTCTGGCCGCCGTCTTCGGGAATGTGCACGGGGTTTACAAGCCGGGCAAGGTGCAGCTGCGGCCCACCATCCTGCGAGACGGGCAGGCGGCCACCGAGGGGCGGTTCGGCTATCGTCACTACCTAGTCTTCCACGGGGGAAGCGGGTCGACTTCCGAGGAAATACAGGAGACGCTGAGCTACGGGGTGGTGAAGATGAACATTGACACCGACACTCAGTACGCCTTTACTCGTCCGGTGGCCGATCACATGCTCACCAACTACACGGGAGTGCTGAAGGTGGATGGGGAGGTGGGCAACAAAAAGGTCTACGATCCCCGGTCATACATGAAGAAGGCCCAGCAGGCAATGGCTGAACGGGTCGTGCAGGCCTGCGTGGAGTTGGGGTCGGCGGGCCGTTCTCGGAGCGCTTAGCAGACCATGGTGAGGGAGCCCCTTCACGAGACCTGGATCGACTCCAACCGTTTCGTTCCCCGCCGGTTCGCCCGGCCGATTCAGAAGTTCATGCAGGTGGAGGCGTCTGCCGGGGCGGCGCTTTTGGTGATGGCCGTGATCGCCATGGTGTGGGCCAATTCTCCGCTGTCGGACAGCTATTTCGAACTCTGGCACACCCATGTGGAGGTTGGGGTCGGTTCCATCCATCTGTTCTCCCACTCTCTCCAGGACTTCGTCAACGACGCGCTAATGGCCATCTTCTTCTTCGTGGTGGGCCTGGAGATAAAGCGCGAGGTGGTGCTCGGACGGCTCCGGGATCCCCGGGCCGCGGCCCTCCCGGTGGTGGCGGGCGCGGGAGGGATGCTGTTCCCGGCGCTGGCCTATGTGCTGATCGTGATGGGAGAGGGAGGCCCGGCCTTGAACGGCTGGGCGGTCCCGACCGCCACCGATATCGCCTTCTCCCTGGGGGTGGTCTCCCTTCTGGGGAGCAGGGTGGCGCCCGGCGCCAAATTGTTCCTCTTGGCGCTCGCCATCGCCGATGACATCGGTGCCATCGCAATCATCGCCTTCTTCTATTCCGACAGCCTGCGGTGGGACTGGCTGACCTGGGGGATCCTCACTCTGGTGGCGGTGTCCATTGCCGGCCGGGTCGGCATCAGGGCCCGTACCTTTTACCTTCCCATGGCGCTTCTGGCCTGGTTTTGTATCTACGAGTCGGGAGTCCATCCCACCTTGGCGGGGGTTGCATTGGCTTTCATAACCCCGTCACGTCCCATGTATTCGGCCGAAGAACTCTATGACAAGGGGCAGAGGATCCTCCACTCCTTCCCTCGCCGGGTAACCACCTATCACCAACGGGAAGAGGCCGACCACCAGATAATGGCGCTCACGGAGGTAGCCAGAGAGTCGGTGGCTCCGCTTGCCAGAAACGAGCACCGGCTGCTTGCCTGGAGCTCTTTCCTGGTGCTTCCCGTCTTTGCCCTGGCCAATGCCGGCGTCCGCCTGGAAGGGGATGTGAGCCAGTTGCTGCAACCGGTGGCGCTGGGGACCGCTCTAGGTCTTCTCGTGGGAAAGACGGTGGGGATCAGCTTGTTCACATGGCTGGCGGTGAAGATGGGATGGGGCATTCTTCCCGAGGGAATGGGCGCCCGCGACGTCGTGGCTCTGGCGGCGGTGGCCGGAATCGGATTCACGGTGGCCATCTTCGTCTCCGGGCTGGCCTTTGTCGACCCAGGACTCATCGATCAGGCCAAGCTCGGGATTCTGAGCGGATCGTTGCTCGCTGGGCTGCTGGGATTCTTTTTATACAGGTTTGGCCCCTCTCCGCCGCCCCCGGAAGAGGCGTCCGGCTAGAGGCGTCCGGCTAGTAGAATGCTGTAGGGAAGTTCATAATCACTTATGCAAAGAAGGAGTAACTCCATGAAGAAGACGGCATTGACGCTCTTGGTGGTTGCGCTGCTGGTTGCAGCCTGCGGAGATGACGCCGCCGAGACCACGACCACGGCTGCGCCCGCTACAACCCAGGCCCCGGCTACCGAGCCCGCCCCGGCCGCCGCGGATGTTCTGGATCAGGTGATTGCCCGCGGTGAGTTGAACTGCGGAGTCAACGAGACCATTCCAGGATTTGGCTACAAGGATGCCGCAGGGACCTTCACGGGCTTCGACGTGGATCTGTGCCGGGCGGTGGCTGCTGCAATCGTCGGGGACAGCGAAGCGGTCAGGTTTGAAGCGCTGACAGCCGCTGCCCGCTTCGAGGCCCTGACCTCGGGGCTGATCGACCTCCTGGTGCGGAACACCACCTGGACGCAGAGCCGAGACACCGACCTGGGTCTTGACTTCGGACCGACCACCTACTACGACGGCCAGCAGCTGATGGCCAAGGCGGAGCAGGGATTCAGTTCCGGGTCAGCCCTCGAAGAGATAGAGGGCGCCACAGTTTGCGCGATCGCCGGTACGACGACTGAGAAGAACATGACGGAAGCAGCCAATGCTGCCGGAGTCAACATCACCCTAAGCACATTCGAGGACTTCAATGTGGTGATAGAGGGCTTCAAGTCGGGCGCCTGTGACGTGGTGACCAGCGACGGGTCGACCTTGGTTTCCCGGAAGGCCACCGAAGGGGCGGCCGGTGAGGACTGGGTGATCTTCCCCTCGGTTCCGATTTCCAAGGAGCCGCTCGGTCCCAGTTGGATCCAGAACCAGTCGCGCATGGGTGATGTGGTCACCTGGACGGTGTTTGCCATGTTGATTGCAGAGGAGAAGGGCATCACCTCTTCCAATGTGGATGACATGTTGAACGTCGATGGTGAGGCGAGCCGCCTGTTCGGGGCTACCGAGGACGAGTTGCAGACCAAGATGGGCCTCCCGGCGGATGCCTTCTATCAAGTGATCAAGCAGGTCGGCAACTATGGCGAGGTTTATGACCGGCACCTGACGCCCCTAGGGCTCGAGCGGGGACTGAACGCCCTCCAAGCTGATGGGGGCCTCCTCTACCCACCGCCCGCCCGGTAATCCTGTAAGAGCCGACTATTCGATGAGGCCCGGAACCCAGCGTTCCGGGCCTCATCTTGTTTGGAGGAGTTTTCCGATGAGAAGAGAGATGGTCGCGCTCTTGGTGTTGATGCTGGCGGCTGCCGGATGCGGTGGAGGTTATACCGGGGAAAGCACCACAACGGCAGCCTCCGCCACCACCCAAACCGCTGCTGCGGAGCCTTCTCCGACAGATCTCCTGCATGCGGTATTCGCCCGTGGCGAATTGAACTGCGGGGTGAACGAGATTCTTCCCGGATTCGGGTACAAGGACTCCGAGGGGGTCTTCACGGGCTTCGACGTGGATCTGTGCCGGGCGGTGGCGGCTGCGATTCTCGGCGACGCACAGGCGGTCAGGTACAGGTCGCTCAACTCCGCCACCCGCTTCGAGGCGGTGAACTCGGGGCTGATCGATCTCCTGAGCCGCAACACCACCTGGACGCAGAGCCGAGACACCGACCTGGGTCTTGACTTCGGGCCCACCACTTACTACGACGGCCAGCAACTCATGGCGAAGGGCGCTGCCGGGTTCCACTCGATGTCCACTCTGGAGGACATCGAGGGCGCGGTGGTGTGCGCCAACGCGGGCACCACGACCGAGAAGAACATCTCCGAGGCAGCCGCGGCTGCCGGAGTCAACATCACCCTGAACACCTTTGAGGATGCCAACATAGTGCTGGAAAACTTCAGTTCCGGGGCTTGCGACGTGGTCACCGGCGACGGGTCCGCCCTGGTTTCCCGGAAGGCCACAGAAGGGGCGGCTGGCGACGACTGGGTGATCTTCCCGCAGGTGCCCATCTCCAAGGAGCCGCTCGGTCCGGTCTGGATCCAGAACCAGTCACGCTTCGGTGATGTGGTCACCTGGACGGTGTTTGCCATGTTGATTGCAGAGGAGAAGGGCATCACCTCTTCCAATGTGGATGACATGTTGAACGTCGATGGTGAGGCGAGCCGCCTGTTCGGGGCTACCGAGGACGAGTTGCAGACCAAGATGGGCCTCCCGGCGGATGCCTTCTATCAAGTGATCAAGCAGGTCGGCAACTATGCCGAGGTCTTTGACCGGCACCTGACGCCGCTGGCGCTCGGGCGCGGTTTGAACGCGCTCTACACAGACGGGGGTCTTCTCTACCCTCCGCCTGCCCGGTAATCGCTCCGGCCACACACGATAGGATGAGGCCCGGAGCGCCGCGCTCTGAGCCCAATCCCGCCTATGTAGAGTTTGCAGAGCCGTGATCCCCCGTTCCGTCGATGAAGTAACCGCCGCCTTCGCCGGATACCGCTATCTGGCTGACCGGCCCCTAGCGGTGGCGATTCACCTCTCCCGCAGCCTTGCCCGTCCCCTGTTCCTGGAGGGAGAGGCGGGGGTGGGCAAGACGGAGGTCGCCAAAGTGCTGGCCCAGGTGCTGGACACCGAACTCATCCGTCTGCAGTGCTACGAGGGCCTAGACGCCAATCACGCCCTGTACGAGTGGGACTATGCCCGCCAGATGCTTGCCATTCGCCTCATAGAGGCGGGTGGGGGACAGGACCGGGCTTCCGTGGAGAGCATCATGAGCCGCGAATACCTGCTGGCCCGCCCGCTCCTTCAGGCGGTGGAGTTCTCGTCCTCGGAAGGAAGGCCGGCGGTGTTGTTGATCGACGAACTTGACCGGGCCGACGAGGAGTTCGAGGCGTTCCTATTGGAGATACTCTCCGATTTCCAGGTGACCATTCCCGAGATAGGAGTCGTCCGCGCCGCCGCGCCGCCGGTGGTGGTGATCACCTCCAACCGCACCCGGGAGATACACGATGCGTTGAAGAGAAGGTGCATCTATCACTGGCTGGACTTTCCCGATCTGGACCGGGAAGTGGAGATAGTCAGGGCAAAAGTGCCGGACATCGACGAGCGGCTGGCCCGCCAACTCGCTGAGGCGATGTCCGATCTCCGCTCCCTGGAACTCTTCAAACCTCCCGGGGTGGCCGAGACTCTGGACTGGGCCCGCGCGCTAGGAGTGTTGGGCGCCTCCGAGCTGACCTCCGAGGCGGTTTCGGACACCCTCGGTGTGGTCCTGAAGTACCGCGAGGACGTCGAGGCTGTCACCCAGAGGGGCGTAGAAAGCCTGGTACGGACGAGCAGTTGAGCCCGGGAGGATGGCTGGCGCTGAGACCTTGGTGGAGTTCACCCGGGAACTGCGCGAAGAGGGGCTGTCGGTAGGCTCCACCACCGCCGCCGACCTCATGACTGCCTTGGACAAGGTGGGATTGGCCTCCGCGGCCGACGTCCATGCCGCCTTTCGCTGCCTGACGGTCTCCTCGCCTTGGCATTTGGAGGTCTTCGACCGGGTGTTCGTGCGATTCTTCGGTCGTTACCTGACCGAGGGATTAGCCATGACCGCGCCGCCTCAGCCTCGCTCGTGGACGATCAGGCGGGTCCAGAGGGGTGGAGTGGAGGGAGATGGCGACGACGCCGGCCCGGAGATGGAGACTTTCACCGGAGCTTCCTGGACCGAGCGCCTGGCCCACAAGGACTTTTCGGAACTAACCAAGATAGAGCAGGCTCAGGTTCGCAGCCTGCTGGCCCAGATGATGTGGCGGCCTGCTCCGGTGAAGAGTCGTCGAAGGCGGCCTTCCGCCGCCGGAGACCGCCCCGACCTTCGGCGTAGCCTGCGTAAGTGCGTGGGACCCGAGGGCGACTTGATAAAGCTGGAGGGCAGCGAACGCAAGAGGAGGCCGCGTCCCATCTTGTTCATTGCCGACGTGTCAGGCTCCATGGAGCGGTACACGGAGATGCTCCTCTACTTCGCCCATGCCGCCCGGGCTCGCCTCGGCAGGATGGAGACCTTTGTGTTTTCCACCCGCCTCACCCGGATCACGCGACAACTGATGCGTCGCAACCCCACCGAGGCCCTGTCCCAGGTCTCCGGGTCGGTGGAGGATTGGTCGGGAGGCACGAGGATCGGGGAGTGTCTCCGCTCCTTCAACTACGACTGGAGCAGGCGGGTCACCCGGGGCGGGCCGGTGGCGCTGATCGTCTCCGACGGTTGGGACCGGGGGGACCCGGCGATGCTCTCCGACGAGATGGAACGTCTTCGCCGAACTGTGCACCGGCTGGTCTGGGTCAATCCACTGGCGTCGCGGGAAGGATATTCCCCCGAAACCAGGGGGATGCGCGCCGCACTGCCTCACGTGGATGACTTCTTGGCGGGAGGTCGGCTCTCGGATCTCGCTACGCTGGTATCACTCTTGGAATCTCTGCCGGAGCGCAAAAAGTGATGAAGGAAGCCTTGGAAACCCGTGACCGCTGGCTGGCCGAGGGGAAGGAAGTGGTGGTGGCCACGGTGGTGGCCACGGCCGGGCCCTCTCCCCGTCCCGTGGGGGCAAAATTCCTGGTGTCCTCCGAAGGCGACATGGCCGGTTCGGTGTCAGGGGGCTGTGTGGAGAACGACGTCTATGAGCATGCGCTCGGGGTGATGAAGGAAGGTCGCCCGCGCCTGGTCACCTACGGGATCAGTGATGACGACGCCTTCACGGTGGGGCTCTCCTGCGGAGGGACGATACAGGTGTTCATCGAACCGTGGTGAGCGAGGACCGTCGGACCGGGGAGGTCTTGGGGGCCTGTTCCCGCATGATCGAAGAACGGAAGCTGGGAGCGCGCCTCACCGTGGTGGAAGGGATCGGGACCGGAGCCTCGGCGGTGGTGGACGCCCAGGAAGGTTTGGTGGCCGGCGCACTTCCTGCGGGCACTCCCTCGTCCGTGATGACCGATGCAAACACTCTGATCGGGCGGGAGAGGTCCATGACCGTTTCCTATGGAGACCGGGACGTTTTCATCGATGTGATCATCCCCCGTCCTCACCTCATCATCTTCGGAGCGGTCCACATCGCCCAGGCGTTGTGCGCGCTCGGGAGGCACCTCGACTTTGACATCACGGTCTCCGATGCTCGACCCGCTTTTCTGACGCCCGAGCGTTTTCCTCACGCCGACCAGTTGCTGGTGGGTTGGCCGGACGAGCTTGCGGGATGGCTTTTCTTCGACCGGCGCTCCTATGTCGTGGTGCTGAGTCACGACGACCGGTTCGAGTCGCCGCTCTGGCCGTTGGTACTCAGATCGCCGGTGCCCTACATCGGGGCGATGGGCAGTGGCCGCACCGCCGCTGCGCGGAGGGCGCGATTGGCGGAAGCGGGCTACTCCCCGGAGGAGATCAGCAGGATCAGAGGCCCGATCGGAATCGATATCGGGGCAGAGTCCCCTGCGGAGGTGGCGGTTGCCATCCTGGGGGAGATGATCTCAACACGCCGTCAGGCGCAGACCCCCTTGGAACTGATCGGCCGGCCTCGACGGCCCGCCCGGAGTGCAGGACCGTGATCGCCAACCTGGTACTGGCGGCCGGAGGCTCCTCGCGGCTTGGCCGGCCCAAGCAGTTGGAACCGTGGGGTGAAGGGGCCACCCTGCTGGGAAAGGTCCTGGAGAACGCCCTGGCAATGGGATCGGAGGAGACGTGGGTGGTGCTGGGCGCCGCCCACGAGGAGATCCTGGCGAGAACCGACTTCTCCGGATGCCGAGTGGTGATCAACCATGAATGGGAAGAGGGATTAGCCAGTTCTTTGAGAGCGGGACTTGACGCCTTGGAGAGAGGTTCAAGGGTGTCAGGGGCGCTTGTTCTCCTGGGCGACCAACCCGGCGTAGATCCCGAGACCGTTGCTCGGCTGCGGCAGGCCTACCGGCCCGGGATCACACCGGCGGTGGTTCCCAGGTACCGATACGTGGTTTCCAACCCGGTGCTGGTGGATAGAGTTCTGTGGCGACGGCTTATGATGTTGGAAGGAGACCGCGGCGCCATGCAGCTATTGAAGGCGCACCCCGAGTGGGTCACCGAAGTGTGGCTCGCCGACCTGCATCCCGAGGATGTCGACGACCAGCAGGATGTCGACAGACTGAGACCCCGCAGCCTCGCCCGGGGAGGGGACGGGTTCCAGGTGGAGGGGTCCCTGGTCGCATCTGAGAAGGAGTAGGGAGGAAAGTGCCGACCATAGGAAAGATCGCGGGAATGGATCATCTCTCCGCGGCGCGGTTGCGTCGAGCGGGAATCAAGACCTCGCGTACCTTTCTGGAGGAGGCGCGGGGGGAAAAGCGCCTCGTCTCTCTCTCCGAGGCGACCGGCATCGATCAGAACACGCTGCGGAATCTGGCGGCGTCCGCCGACCTGATGCGCCTGGAGGGGATGGGCGGGGCCTACTGCGGCTTGCTGCGGGCCGCCGGCATCCACTCCGTGTCGCAACTGGGGAGGCTGTCCCCCGAGGAGGTGACCAGGTCGCTGCTGGCCGTCAATCACCACCGTCGGATAGTCCGACGCCTACCCAGTCCCCGGGAGGTGGAACTGTGGGTGATGCAAGCCTCCGATCCGGGATTCGCCGACCGGGAGTAGGGAGTGCGGGAAGGCGGACCGCCGTTCAACCTATCCCGAGATCGATGAGGCGGCCCACCCACCAAGCCAGGCCTGCGCCTGCGCCGGCGACAAGCATGTTTTCCAATCCCGAGCGGAGGCCGGGGTTGTTGGTAATCCGGGTTTTGGCCCAACCCACCCCGAACAGGCTGACGAACGTCAACCCGAACGATCCCACGAGGCCGGCGTCCGGCTGGGAAAGAACCAGGAAGGGGATGATGGGGACCGCCGCGCCCACCAGAAACATCCCTCCGGCCATGAACCCTGCCCGGTAAGGGGAACGCCGCTCCGATTCGACCACGCCGAATTCCAACACCGCCATAGCCTGCTTGAGACGTTGATCCGTCGCCGAGAAGATGCGCACTGCCTCGTCCAGATCCTCTCCGTCGATCCCGAAGCGTCCCAGCAGTTCGGGTAGCTGGGCGGCTTCCTCATCGCGGTAGTACTTGATGTGTTCGTCCTCGAGTGACAATTCCGCCTGCCACACCTCGTCCTGGGACTTGGTGGCCAGGTACTCGCCCAGCGCCATGGAGACGGCGCCGGCCAGCGCTCCCACCAGACCCCCCAGCAACACCGCGGACGATCCCAACTGGCCGCCGACCAGGCCGGCAACCAGCAGGAGAATCGAGACCAGCCCGTCGTTCACTCCCAGAATCACGTCCCGTAAATAGGGGCGGGTCTCCCCGATGTGAGGTCGGTAGGGAGGTCGCTCTGCGGCAGCCTGCTGGGGTTGTTCTGTGCCGTTCATTTACTTTCTCGCTTCACTCGTGCGTCGCCGAATACGCTGACCGAGCCTTCACCGGTATCAAACTGGGTGGTTGCAGGCACGAATCGCACATGAA
This sequence comes from bacterium, assembly GCA_028819345.1. Classification (GTDB taxonomy): domain Bacteria; phylum Actinomycetota; class Acidimicrobiia; order Spongiisociales; family ZC4RG35; genus Bin76. The sequence continues at coordinate 19,303 of JAPPLW010000050.1, forward strand.
AGGGTGGGGACTTCGGGCTCTCTGGTTGCCATGGACCTCCCGCTACAGCGCTGCCGGATGATGTCTCTTGAGGATACAAACCCTCCTTGGACAAGAGGAGAGGAATGGGTTGGTCGAGCCCAGGGTCCCCACCAGGGCGGGTAAACATGGCGTGGGCTAGTCTTGGCGCGGAGCGAAGACGGAGGTCCACAATGGTGGCAGAGGTACAGGGAATTGTTTCCCTTGAGAAGGGGGCGCCGGTCTCCATGGAGACGGTGATAGTTCCCGATCCAGGTCCCGGAGAGGCCCGGGTTGCGGTGAAGGCTTGCGGTGTGTGCCACACCGATCTCCACTACCGGGAGGGCGGGATAAGCGATGACTATCCCTTCTTCCTGGGTCATGAGGCGGCCGGGATAGTCGAGTCGGTCGGACCGGACGTGACCAAGGTCGCCCCCGGGGACTTCGTGATCCTCAACTGGCGGGCAATCTGCGGGGATTGCCGGGCGTGCGACAGGGGCCGTCCGTGGTACTGCTTCGCCACGCACAACGCCGCCCAGAAGATGACGCTCGCCGACGGCACCGAACTCTCGCCCGCTCTGGGGATAGGTGCTTTCGCCGAACTAACCCTGGTCGCCGCCGGCCAGGCAACCAAGGTTGACAGCCGGGCGCGTCCCGAGGCAGCCGGTTTGTTGGGCTGCGGGGTGATGGCGGGAATCGGAGCCGCCATAAATACCGGCGGCGTGGGCCGAGGGGACTCCATTGCGATCATCGGTTGCGGTGGGGTGGGGTCCGGTTCGATAGTCGGGGCCCGCCTGGCAGGCGCCGACAAGATCATCGCGGTGGACATCGACGACCGCAAGCTTGAGTGGGCCGAGGGCTTCGGGGCTACCCATACCATCAACTCCCGCGAGGAGGATCCCGTGGAACGGATCAGGGAGATCACCGGCGGCAATGGCGCCGACGTGGTGGTGGAGGCGATCGGCCTCCCCGAGACCTACGAGCAGGCTTTCTACGCCCGCGACCTGGCTGGCGTGGTGGTGCTGGTCGGGGTCCCCACGCCGGACATGAAGATCGAGCTTCCGTTCATAGAAGTGTTCGGCCGCGGCGGCGCCCTGAAGTCCTCATGGTACGGGGACTGCCTTCCGGAACGGGACTTCCCCATGCTCATCGACCTGTACCTGCAGGGCCGGCTGGATCTCGACGGCTTCGTCAGCGAGACTATCGGCGTAGGGGAAGTCGAAGAGGCCTTCCACCGCATGGAGCGAGGAGAGGTGCTGCGCTCGGTGGTGGTCTTCGACTGACCTGACCCGAAGGGTCCGCGACTACCAGCCTCGGGCGCGCCACTCCCCGGTGTGGGGCTTCTCGGTCGCCACGGTGGTGTCGTTCTCCCCGTGGCCGGGGAAGACCACCGTGGGGTCGGGATAAGTCGACAAGAGTTGTTCGACCGAGTCCATGATCTGGCCGAAAGAGGAGTAATCCCATTGGGTTGCGCCCGGGCCGCCCGGAAAGAGCGTATCCCCGCTGAACAGCCATGGTTCCAGCACGAACGAGGTCGATCCGGGGGTGTGGCCGGGGGTGTGCACGGCATGGAGCAGAAGGTCTCCGACCTCGATCTCCTGTCGGTCCCGGATCAGTCCGTCGGGAGCGGCCTTCTCGATGCCTGCCTCTTCCAGGAGAAAGAGGTCCTCGGCGTTCAGAAGGAAAGGGACGCCCAGCTTATCGCTCACCTGGTCCACGGCTTGGAGGTGATCCTGGTGGCCGTGGGTGGTGAGGATGGCCTGCACGTCATAGTCGCCCGCCGCCTCGATGATGCGATCGGCCTCGTTGGCCGCGTCCACGATCACCGCCTTCCGCGTGTTGGCGCAGCCCAGGATGTAGACGTTGTTCTCCATGGGGCCGACCAGCAGTTTTATCACATGCGCTCCCTCGATTCGATGCTCCCACCTGTTCATAGCCAGTTGCCTTTCTCTGTTCGGACCACTACGCGGGAAGAGTACCAAGTGGATGGGGCGAATTCCACGGCGGGCGGGAGGGGTAACCTCGGAAAACATGCGAGCCTGGCGTCTGCATGAACTGACCGGTCCCGGGGCGATTTCCCTGGATGAAGTCCCGGTCCCGGATCCAGGAGAGGGCGAGGTGCGGGTCGCGCTCCGGATCAGCGCCCTCAACCATCTTGACGTGTGGGTGAGCCGCGGGCTGCCAGCCCCTCCCGGCCTGCCTCACATCCTCGGCGGGGACGGCGCCGGGGTGGTGGACGCGATCGGGCCGGGGGTTACGGGCCTCGCCGTGGGAGACGAGGTGATCGTCAACCCTTCCCTTTCCTGTGGGAACTGCCCGGTGTGTGAAAGCGGAGAGACGGTGTACTGCCCTACGTTCGGCGTGCTGGGGGAGCACCGCCACGGGACCCTGGCGGAAAAGGTGGTGATCCCCGCCGCCAACGCGTGGCCGAAGCCACCCGCGCTCTCCTGGGAGACTGCGGGTTCTTTCTCCTTGGCCACCGGCACCGCTTTCCGGATGCTGCGCAGGGCGCGCTTGGCGGACGGAGAGACACTGCTGGTGGTAGGAGTGGGGGGTGGAGTCTCCAGCGCCGCCGCTCTACTCGGGGTTTCGCTCGGCGCCCGGGTGTTCGTTACCTCCCGCAGTCCGGAGAAGATCGCTTGGGCGATCGAAAACGGCGCCGAAGGAGGTTTTGATTCGGCAGGGCAGTTCTCCAAAGAACTCAGAGCGGCGGCTGGGGGACTTGCCCACACCGTTGTGGAGAATGTGGGTCCGGCAACCTGGGGACAATCGCTTCGTTCGCTCGGATTGGGTGGCCGGATGGTGGTTTGCGGCGCCACCAGCGGCGCCAAGGCGGAGATCGGCATCCCGGCGCTGTTTTTCAGACAGCTGGAGATCATCGGGTCCACCATGTACACGCCGACCGAGTACCAGGACCTGATGGACTTGATCGCTTCGGGCAGGGCGGCCCCGCCTCCTGTCGACCGCGTGTTTCCCTTTGAGGAGTTGCCCGCCGCCATAGACAGGATGGAAGCGGGCCGTCAACTCGGAAAAATCGCTCTCACCCTGGACTGACCATTACCCGCTGACGCTTGGAGCAATCTGCGGCACGGTGGTTTGGGGAGGGGATATACTGACACTGCGGGGTCGACTTCGGTCGGCTTCCCCGATTGGGGGCGTAGAACAGTCTGGAGTGTTCGCTGGCCTGTCAAGCCAGAGGTCGCGGGTTCAAATCCCGTCGTCCCCGCCACGGGCTGGGAGGCCAGGTAGCTCAGTTGGTAGAGTATCGGTCTGAAAAACCGAGGGTCGGCAGTTCGATTCTGCCCCTGGCCACCTGTTGAGGTGAAGCGGATGTCCCGAACGCCGGAATGCGCGGACCTCGTCCGATGGAGGATGGAACCTCCTGCCCTTCCCGGTGGTCTTTACCAACTCCTTCGGCAGGCTTTTCTCCGCGACCCCTCCCGGATCGCCTTGGAGACTCCGCACGGCCCGCCGATCAGCTACGGGGAGCTCGACTCGCTGGTGGAGCGTTGCCGGGCGGGGCTGGCGGCCCGCGGGGTCAATAGGGGAGATCGAGTCCTGGTCTATGTGGCGAAGTCCCCGGCGAACGTATACCTCTACCTGGCCTGTTTGCGACAAGGGACGGTCTACGTTCCGGTCAACCCGGCCTACACCCCGGTGGAGCTGGAGGCGTTCGTGGAAGACGCCGGTCCCCGGCTGGTGATATGCGATCCCCATCGACGAAGGGAGATCGCTGAGCTGCTGGGTGGTTCCGGCTCCGCTGCCGAGGTGGCGGCTCTCCGGCCCGATGGGACGGTCAGCCTTACGGCCCCGCCGCCCCAGGGCTCCTCTTCGGCCGGGAGAAGTGGTCCGGTCGGGAGCGATCCGGCGGCGATCCTTTACACCTCCGGCACCACGGGCGCCCCTCGTGGAGCGGTTCTCTCTCACCGGGCCCTTGCCGCCAACGCACTTGCCCTCTGCAGGGCTTGGCGTTTCCGGCCCGAGGACGCTCTAATCCATGCTCTTCCCCTTTTTCACACGCACGGGCTGTTCGTAGCCCTCCATTGCGCCCTGCTGTCGGGGGCCTCGATCCTCTTTCTTCCTGCTTTCGATCCCGGGGCGGTCACCAGGCTCTGGCCTCGGGCGACCGTGTTCATGGGAGTACCCACCCACTACACCCGTCTCCTGTCCGATCCCGGGCTCTCAGTCAGATCCGCGGCGGAGATGCGGCTCTTCACCTGCGGCTCTGCGCCCCTCCTCCCTCAGACCTGGGAGGACTTCCGCCTGCGCTCGGGCCATCGCATCGTGGAGCGATACGGAATGACCGAGGTGGGGATAATCACTTCCAACCCCTATCGCGGCGAACGGATACCGGGAACGGTGGGTTATCCGCTGGAAGGGGTTGAGATCAAGGTTGCGAGAGAGACGGGCGCCGAACCGGGGCCTGGAGCGACAGGAGAACTCCTGGTTCGCAGTCCCGGTTCGTTCTCCGGTTATCTTGCCAGTCCCGACGAGACAGCGAGAGTGATGAGCGCCGACGGCTGGGTGGCCACCGGCGACCTGGCCGTACTGGCCGGCGACGGGCGAGTGACCCTGGTGGGAAGGTCCAAGGACGTGATTATCACCGGCGCTCTGAATGTCCACCCACCCGAAGTTGAGGCGGCGTTGAACTCCCTGCCGGGAGTGGTGGAGTCGGCGGTGTTCGGGGCCCCGCATCCCGACTTCGGGGAGGGAGTGGTAGCCGCGGTGGTGTGGGATGGCGACGCCGACCCCGCTGCCTCCCGACTCCAGCAGGCCCTCGCCAGGGGGCTGGCGGCGTACAAGATCCCCAAGCGGATCCTCGTAGTCGAGTGTCTCCCACGCAACGCCATGGGCAAGGTACAGAAAACGGTTCTCCGTTCACGAAACGCCGGTATCTTCAGCCGGGGGCCGTAAGCGGAGACCCGTCGCTCAGCCGGGACGCCCACCGGGCACGGATGAGCACAGAGACGCCGCGCCTGCCGGTCAGAGCTAGTTCTCAGGGTGCCGGAGAAAGGCCTCGATCTCGGAGATCATCTGATCTCCGGCGTCCTCCAGGCTCTGGGGGTGGAGGCTGGTGCCCTTGGCCACCTCCTCCTCCAGGTGTTTTATGTACCCGGCCAGATCCTCGGACTCGGCTACCACTGCATCAAGCTTCTCCCGGAACTCGGAGGACTCCACCTCCAGGGGAGAGACGTCGAGGTTCACCTCCAGGATTTGGGCGGCCTTTCTTACCAGGGCCAGGCTGGCAGGTGGGTAGTCCTGGGTGGATAGATAGTGGGGTACGGCTGCCCACAGGGTCAGGGCATCCCATCCTTCCTGGACGAAGGCCTGGTGCAGGACCCCCACGATGCCGGTGGGACCTTGGTAGCTCGACCCGAAGAGGCCGTACCGACCGAGTAGGGAGGGATCGGTTGCCCGCCCCACCATGGGGACTGGGAAAGTGTGGGAGATCTGCCCCATGAAGGCTCCCATGGTGAGGGCTCTTTCCACACCCGCCGCCCGGCACAGGTCCATGATCTGTCGGACGTATGACTTCCAGCGAGCGTGAGGCTCGTCTCCGGTTATCACCAGGAGCGGACGCTGCTCTGCTGGAGTGGTCAGGTAGACCTCGGTGCTCGGCCAACTCAGGGTGGTAGAGCCTCCCTTCCCGAACGAGATCTCCGGCCGTACGACCTGGAAGTCGAAATACTCTTCGGGGTCGATCTCGGTCAGCAGCACCGAGGGGTAGATGGAGAGGACGTGCTGGATCGCCCGACTGGAGGCTTCTCCGGCGTCTCCCCAGCCCCGGTAGGCGACCAAGGCGGTTGGACGCCCAAGCGGCCGGTAGAGCTGCCAGTTGACTTGCGACACTCTTGAAGGCTACTCGGGCCGGCCGCTCTGCGCCCGACGGTCGGCTTCAGCCCATTGGGTGGTCCCGGGATCCATGAAGGGATAGTCCTGGATCCAGGGCCGGGCCTCTTCCAGTTGGGCGGCCAGATTGAACAGGGTGTCCTCTCTCCCGAAGCGGCCTACGAACTGGACGCCCACCGGATGCCCTGACTCCGCGCGGTGGATCGGCAGGGACATGGCGGGCTGGCCGGTCATGTTGAACGGCCAGGTGTTGGGTATCCGGTTCATGGACTTGGTGGCAATTTCCTCCATCAATTGGAAGGCGGAGCCGGTGTACCGGCCTTCCAGCAGGGCGGCGATCCTCTCTCTCTGCTCCGCTCCGGGCTGGAGAGCGAAGTGGGGCCAGGGCGGAGTAGCCAGAGTGGATGTGACCAGGACATCGTGGTCCTCCATGATCCGACCCATGATCCGACCGTAATGGCGCACCAGATACAGGTTGTCGGCGAAGTCGGTGGCCGAGACCGCCTTTCCCGCCTCCACCACCACCTGGTTGGCAGGTTCCAGTTTGCTGACGTCGATGTCGAAGGTACCCACCATCCAGGCCGTGTCCACTGCCGAAAGGGTCAGCATCGCCCGCCTCCCCGGCCCGGGCCCTATCCCGGTCGAGACCGGTTCCACCCGATGGCCGAGTTCCTCCAGGAGCGAGGCGGTTCGGTCGACCGCCACCAGGCACTCGGGGTCCAGATTCACGTCACCGGTCATCGCCCCTTCGACCACGCCGATTCGCAGGGAGCGGTGCGGTCCCTGCGCCGCTTGCCGGTAGGGACCGTCGGGGGGCGGCGCCGCATAGGGATCACCCGCTTCGGGTCCATGGCTGAGATCGAGAAACGCCGCTGAATCCCTCACTGTCCGTGTGACGACATGCGATGCGGCCAGACCGTACCACCCCTCGCTCATGACCGGGCCTACCGGGTTCCTTCCACGGGTTGGCTTGAGTCCCACCAAGCCACAGGCGGAGCTGGGTATCCGGATGGAACCTCCCCCGTCGCTGGCGTGGGCCGCCGGGACCACTCCAGCCGCCACCACCGAGGCCGACCCGCCTGAGGATCCCCCTGCGGTGATCCCTGGGGCCCAGGGATTGTTGGTGGGGCCGTACACCGCCGGTTCGGTCACCGACGCCATGCCGAACTCGGGAGTGGACGTCTTGCCCAGAATGACCAGGCCTCCCCCCAGATAACGGGAGGTGAGGGTGGTCGTGAGGGGAGCTATGAAGTCCAGCAGGGCTCTGGACCCGGAGGTGGTGGGCACCCCTTCCCAGAGCTGACCGAGGTCCTTGAGCATGAAGGGAACACCGGCCAGGGGGGTGGCGGGCAGTGCAGCCTGTGCGAGCCGCCGGGCCCGGTCATAGGTGGTGTGGACCACCGCGTTGAGGGCGGGATTGAGAGCCTCAGTCTGGCGAATGGCGGCCTCGAGCGCCTCTGGGGCCGAGATCTCGCGGTTGGCGATCAGCGCGGCCAGGCCAACCGCGTCGTAGCGTCGATACTCTGTTGCTTTCATAGCCCCAATGATGGCAGACCCGGTTGGCTTTGTAGTATTCACCGCACCTGTTGGAAGGAGAGATTTCCTGAGTCTGGGGATGGTCGATCACGGCCTTTTTGGGGAGGCGGCCCGATGTCCCTGATTTCCCTCTTGGGGGAGGTTTTCGGCTCGGCCTTCGAAGATCTGGGTCTTGACCGGGGCTATGGCAGGGTGTTTCCCTCCCAGCGCCCCGAGTTGGGAGACTTTCAGTGCAACGGCGCCCTGGCCGCGGCGGGTCCTGCGGGACAGTCCGCCCGGAGCCTGGCGGCGGCGGTAGCCGAACGCACCGGGCAGGACGAGAGGTTCGGAGAGGTACTCCCGGCCGGACCCGGGTTCGTCAACATCCGTCTCTCCGACCGGTTCCTGGCCCAGTGGGTCGCCGAGATGGATTCGGATGCTCGCTTGGGGGCGCCGCGCGCCGATGCGTCAAGTCATGTGGTGGTGGACTACGGAGGGCCCAATGTTGCCAAGCCGATGCACGTGGGACATCTCCGGTCCACCATCATCGGAGACTCCCTGGCCCGTATCTTCGCCCACCTGGGGCACAGGGTCACCCGCGATCCCCACTTCGGGGACTGGGGGACGCAGATGGGAATGCTGATCATGGGCGTGCAGGAGCGATTTCCCGGATTGGCGTACTTCGAGGAGGGACGCCGGCGGGGCTATCCTGCCGAGTCGCCGATCAGTCTGGAGGAACTGTCCGAGTTGTACCCGGAGGTGGCTGCGGCCTGCGCCTCGGACCCCGAGCGGGCGCGGACGGCCCGGCGGGCCACCTTGGAGCTGCAGGAGGGGAGACCAGGATATCGGGCCCTGTGGGAGCAGATGGTCAGCGTCTCAATGGAGAGCCAGCGGGCGGACTTCGCGCGGCTGGGAGTGGAATTCGATCTCTGGTACGGAGAGAGCACGGTAGCCGAAAGGGTGGAGAGGATGATCAAGAGAATGGAGGGCAGCGGACGAGTGACCAGGAGCGAGGGGGCCACGGTGGTGGAGGTAGCGGAGCCCGGCGACGAAGCGCCCCTGCCGCCCCTTATTCTGCGCAAATCCGACGGGGCGGCGCTGTACGCCACCACCGACCTGGCAACCATCGAGATGCGGGTGGACGACTTGGGTGCCGACGTGATCCTGTACGTGGTGGATGCCCGACAGGCCGATCACTTCCGAGGGGTCTTCAGGGCGGCCCGGCTGACGGGTCTGGCCCCTGTCCGGGTGGACCTTGAGCACGTCGGGTTCGGCACCATGAACGGTCCGGACGGCCGTCCCTTCCGCACCCGGGAGGGAGGCGTGGTCAGGCTCGGCGAACTGATCGAGATGGTTGCGTCCTCCGCTCGCCTTCGACTGGAGGAGAACGATCTCGCCGGTGACTACTCACCGGAGGAAAGGGACGCCATCGCAGAGGCGGTGGGGTTGGGCGCCTTGAAGTTCGGGGACTTGGCGACCCATCGGGCCTCCAACTACGTGTTCGACCCGGAGCGGTTCGTCTCCTTTTCCGGGAAGACCGGTCCGTACCTGCAATACGGGGTGGTGCGAATCCGGTCGCTGTTGGCGAGGGCGGAGGCGGAGAACCTGACGCCGGGCGTCCTCATACCGCCATCGCGCCCCGCCGAGCGTGACCTGATGCTCACCCTGGCACTGATGCCCGAGGCCATAAGCAGGTCCGCGTCCGAGCGCGCCCCGCACCATCTGGCCGAGTACACCTACCGGGTGGCGGTGGGCTTCACTCGTTTCTACGACCAATGCCACATCCTGAGCGAACCGGATCCCGTCCGTCAGGGCTCCTGGCTCACCCTGGCCGGCTACACCGGGGAGGTGCTGACCATGCTGCTGGACCTGCTGGGGATCGATGTCCCTGAGAGGATGTGACCCCGGTTGTCAACCGGGAGGGGTGAACAGCGCCATTATCAGGATCGCCCACGCACCGAACAGAAGGTAAGGGTCCCAGCGAGGCTTCCAATACCCGGCCCGCACTGAGAGCCATCCGGCCAGGGGCGGGACCAGCAGGGAGCATATGAGTCCCGCGCCCCCGGCGGCCCTGAGGGTGGCTCGTCCGTAATCGATGGTGATGGGCAGGTCCTCGGGCAATGGAAGCAAAGCGCTGACCGCCACCAGAATCATCGCGACCGCCAGCCCGGCCAGTGCCCTGCCGGCTGCCCGATGCCAGACGTCTTGTTCGTCTTCCAGGGCGGACGACCCGTAGGAAGCCTCCGCTCCCAGGCCCAGGATCACTCCCCCGGCCGCCCCCACTGCGGCGATGGCGCTAATGGCTTCCATGATGGTCAGGTCGGGACCGCCCTCCACGATCCCCACTTCAAGGAGCAGTGAGGCAACGGCCAGCCCCAGGAGTGCTGTCCCGGCCGCCGAGAAACCCACCCGGAGCATGGAGCGAAAAGACCCGGCAGCCAGGCGATACCAGTCACGCCAGTCCAACGCCTGGGAGGCGGCGGGGGAGGGATGCGTCATACCTGACCCTCCGTGGTGCCCGAGAGGGCTTGCATATACAGTTCCACCGGGTGCAAAACCCGGTACTCGCCGGCCAGATGTGAACGCAACTGCATCTCGCACCCGGGATTGGCGCTGGCCACAAGCGTGGCCCCGCTGCGTCGGATCTCATCAGCCTTGTCTGTTCCGAGGCGGGCGGAGGTGTCGGGGCGAAGAATGGAGTAGAACCCGGCTGCGCCGCAGCACACCGGGTCGATGGATGCGGTCTGGTATCCGGCAGCCTCCAGGATCACTTGAGGCTGGGTGACGATCCGCTGCGCGTTGCGAAGATGGCAGGGGTGCTGGAGCGCCACCATTCCACGTCCCCCTTCCAGGCGGGGCAGCCGGCCGTCCTCGACAGCGTCCGCCACCAACTCCGTGATGTCTCGGACCTTCCAGGCCTCGCCCAGGGCTTCTCCGGGAGCCCAGTGGTGGTAGTCCTTGAGATGAGCGGAGCACCCGGCTGCGTTGGCCACCACATAATCCACTCCCCGGAACGCCGCTGCGTTCCGGACAGCCAGACGCGCGGCGCCTTCCGCGGCGCCGTCATGGGCTGCCAAGGCGCCACAGCAGGTTTGGCCCGAAGGGACCACCACGCGATAGCCTGCCCGGACCAACAAAGCAATGCTGGCCTGGTGGACCTCGGCGAACCAGGGGCCCATGATGCAGCCGGTCAAAAGTCCCACGGTGGCCACCGGCTCCCGATCAGGCTGGAAGGTTCTTCCCCTCAGCGACGGGGCTCTCCAACCGATGCGCCTCAGGCCCCTGAGACCGGAGCGAACTCGACGCGGTGCGATCCGGGCCAGCCCGGTGCGTTGGACCAGGGCCGTTGCCCAGGTGATGACCCGCATTATCGCCGGGCTCCCGAGCCAGGTCTCCATGATCCATCCCCGCAGCCGCCGGGGCACGCCGCCCTGCCGGGCGGAGATCTCCGCCCGGGCTCCCTCCAGGGTCCTTCCGTAAGGGACCATGCTTGGACACACCGGCTCACAAGCGCGACAGCCCAGACAGAAGGAGATGGTCTCGGCGAAGACCTCGTCTATCTCTGTGATCCCATCCAGCACCGCGGTCATGGCGGTCAGCCGACCCCGGGGGGAGTCGGTCTCCTTCCCGGTGAGGCGGAAAGTGGGGCAGTGGGGGAGGCACAAGCCGCATTGGATGCAACTGGAGAGTTCGGTTCGGGTCGGTGCGTAGGGTGTCTGGTAGCCCATCAGACGCCTCCCGGCAGTCGTCCGCTGTTGAGCACCCGGTAAGGATCGAACCCAGCCACCAGTTTGCGCTGGTAATCGAGGCCCGCCGGAGGAGTCCCCCACGGGTCGATCCGTTCGTACAGGGTCTCGGGGCCGTTGGTGAGCACCAGAGCCCCGCCCACCGACTCCGCCCACCCCCGGAGTTCGGTTGCCGCTCCGATCTCGACCTGGTCAGTGGCGCATTCGGCGATTCCCACTCCCTGCTGGGCCACGTAATCCCAGGAGTTGGGCAGGCGCCCCAACCCCTCGGACAGTCGGGACGGAGGAAGCCGCAGCGACCAGGCGACCTGCCGCAGACGCCTTGGCGGCCATGCGTGTCCGTTCTGCACCTCTCCGCCCAACCGGCTGGCCTGCGACTCCACCTCTGCCTGCGTTCCCCACAGAAAAGCGCTATGCCCCGACCGCGTGGAGAGCACGGCCAGGGGCCGGTACAGAGCAGCAAGGGCGGCCGCCGGATCGTCCACGGTTACCGTCACCGCCGAGGCGGGCGTCGGGATGAGCTTCAGGCACACCGAGCCGATCAGGCCCAACCTGCCCAGGGCGCCCACCATTAGGCGGGGGATGTCGTAGCCGGTCACGTTCTTGACCACCCGTCCTCCGCTCCGGACGATGCGCCCATCACCCGTGACCACCTTGGTCTCCAGAACCCGGTCCCGGCTGGGCCCGTAGCGAAATCGCTTGTAGCTGCTGAGCCCGGCGGCGAGCGCGCCGCCGATCGTTGCGGTTGGCGATCGGTGTGGGAGGAGGGTGGTCTGGCCCTTTTCGGCCAGCATCTCCTCCACCTGCGAGATCCGGGCCCCCGCCCCGGCCACAATGGTCAGGTCTTCGGGTTCCCACACCTCTACCCGGTTGAGCGAGGTGGTGATCAACACCATGTCGGGATGCACACGGTGGCCATAGCCCTGGTGATTGCCGCCCCCCCAGATCAGTACCTTCATCCGCTGCTCGGTGGCTATGCGAAGAGCCTGGGAGGCTTCTTCGAGAGTGGTGGGCGCCACCGCGATCTCCGCGGGCGGGATGGCCTGGTCGGCTGAGATGTCGGCGGCAGGGATGGCGCCGAACCGGCTCTTCACACCCAGGCGCCCTCGGGCACCGGCCGTCCAAAGTCAAAGCAACGGGATCCCTCCGGAAGGACTTTGCCGGGGTTGAAGACTCCCTCGGCGTCAAAAGCCTCTTTCACGCGAGCCTGCGCGTCAAGGTCCATCTCCGTGAAGAGCAACGGCATCAGGTGGCGTTTCTCTATTCCGATGCCGTGCTCCCCCGAGAGAACGCCTCCCTTTTCGACGCAGAGTTCAACCAACTCGTCGGCGGCGGCTTTCACCTTGTCAAGCCGACCGGGCTCGGAGGCGTCGAAGGCCATCAGAGGATGGAGGTTGCCGTCCCCGGCGTGGAAGACGTTCATCATGATGATCTCGTACCGCTCACCGATTTCATACACCTGGCGCATGGCCTCCACGAGACGAGTGCGAGGCACAACCGTGTCGTGCAGGTAGTAGTCAGGAGCGGCCTGTGCCACCGCGCCGAAGGCTGACTTGCGGCTCTTCCACAGGATCTCCCGCTCCTCGGGGGAAGCCGCCACTTGCACCGACAGAGCGTTGTTCCCGTGGGCGATGCTGGTGATGATCTCCGCTTCCGCCGCCACCGCCTCGGTGACCCCGGTGACCTCGGCCAGCAACAGGGCTCCCGCCTCGACGGGCAGACCGGCGTGCAGCCAGTTCTCGATGGCTTGCATCATCAGTTGGTCCATCATCTCCAGGGCAGCGGGAATCAGTCCCGCGGCGATGATCCCCGAGACGGTGGCCGCGGCGTCTTCAATGGTGGGAAAGGCCACCGCCATCGTCCGCACATCAGGGGGGTTGGGGGTGAGCTTCACCAGGGCGCGGGTGACTATCCCCAGGGTGCCTTCCGACCCGACGAGGATGCCCCGAAGATCCAATCCGATGGGATCGGGCGCCCCGCTGCCCACGATCATCACGTCTCCGGTGTCGGTGACGACTTCCAAGGCAAGGACATGGTTGACAGTGCTCCCTTCGGACAGGCAGTGAGGACCTCCCGAGTTGCAGGCGATGTTTCCTCCCACGGTGCACGCCGATTGGGAGGAGGGATCGGGGGCAAAGTGCATCCCGAAGGGGGTGGTGGCGGCGGACAAGTCCAGGTTGATGACTCCCGGGCCCACCCAGGCGGTACGGTTCTCGGTGTCGATCTCTTCGATCCGGTTCATGCGGGTGGTCACCAGCACCACCCCGCCGACTTCCGGGACCGCCCCGGCCGAGAGGCCGGTTCCCGCCCCTCGGGCTACTACCGGGACGCCGTGGCGCCGAGCGGCCCTTACCACCTGCGCCACTTCCTCGGTGGTTTCGATCATCACTACCACGGTCGGGTTCCCTACGTAGACCCCTGCATCCTTGGCGTAGAGGTGGCGTTCCAACGTCGAATCCATCACTCGTTCGGCGCCGAGCAGCCGGATCAGGTCATCCCGTAACTTGGTGTTGCTCCCGGTGAGGGTGGCAGCCATGGTGATCTAGAATAACAATGGCTCGTCAATCCCGGACCTGTGCCGATGGCGGTTGGCGGTTAGTCCCATCAGGTAGTGACTATGACGGTGATCGCTCAACCCACACCCAACCCCAATGCCATGAAGTTCACGGTTGGAACCAAGGTGGGAGGCCCCGTTACCTATCGGAAAGGCGAGGCGGCGGACCATCCGTTGGCCGTGGCCATCCTGGCGACGGAAGGGGTGGCTTCGGTGTTCTGGACTGCGGATTTCGTCACGGTCAGCAAGGCGGCCGGAGGGGACTGGGCCACTATACAGCCTGCGGTCGAATCGATTTTGAGGAGCCAATTCGAGACGGCGTGAAGGCCCTAGCCTCCGGCAGGGACCGCCGCTCCGTCGGGGCCGATCCACAGGCTGACCGGCCAGGAGATCCCGGCCTGATCGGCCACGGCCCATTCCACCCGCCAGACATCTCCCATCCGGCTGACCACCGGTCGACCCACCAGGGTGCCTGCCTGGGCGAGGAGGAGTTCTTCTTGGGCGGTCCTGAGCACCGCGGTGGGAGGAGTCTCCAACTCTTCTCCAACCCACCATTGGCCGGGATTCGCTTCCGGCAGAGGGATGATGCGGGGTAGGTCGACAATGGTCGGCATGCCCGCCTCCACATCCACAACCACTTCAACCGACTGGGTGGGCAGCCGGCTGTAGTTGGCGCCGTCGACCGAGACCAGCCGTCGAAGGACAACCACCGTGCGCCAACGTCCCTCGGACACTGGTTCAACCCACAGGGTTCTCACCCATTCCACAAAGGAGAGAGGGCGAGCCGAGGTGTCGAGGGGACGGTTGATGCCCGGCAGCCACCACTCGAGGAGGTCGGTCTGCTCCGTCCCGTCCAGGGTGAAGTAATCCAGGACGAACCACTCCGAGTAGGAAGCGGCCTGACGCTCCTCCTGGGAGCGGCCGCCCGATGCGGTCGGGTCCTCTCCTGCCCGGAGGTCCGCCTCGCTCATGGCCTCCGGGCTGGCGGGTAGCAGACGGGGTGAATGCGTTGGGGCGGGATCCTGGCCCTGCTCCGGGAAGGACGCCGTCGCCGGCCCGGCTGCGGAGGACGGGGGAACAGTAGCCGGGATGACTACCTGAGGATCAGGGGAGGAGAAGGTGCGGACCACGCTGAAGGCCAGCACCGCCACCACCGACGCCCCTCCCACCAGGTACCAGAGCCGGCGGCGCCGGGACGTGTCTCCAAGGTCTCGCAACTCGTCCCAGGGGATTGATTCGAATACTTCTTGATCGGATGGTTTGGAATCGCTCATGCCACATTGTTGTGAGATGTGCCCCGCGGATTCAAGGGGTGTTGTCCGCATCGCGAAAGAAAACACAGAGTCGCGAGCTGCTCGGGCACTTGTCATCAATGACACGTCACCTCAACTACACTCCCGAGGAATGGTGGTCAATCCCGATCCCAAGCCTGGCCGCTGGCTGCTTCCGCTAGCCATCCTGGCGATGTTTGCGTTCACCTTCATGTTCGTCAGGACGCTGCCCAGAGCCGAGATCGCACCCCAGCCGGTAACCACCGTTCCTTCCGCGACAACGGTGGAGGAGGACTCGTCGACGGAGACGACCTCCGCCGCGGAGGGCGAGGAACCCGACGGCGAGGCGGCTCCTGAGGAGACGCCCACCAGCACCACGCTGTTGCCCGCGGTCGTCTCCTACCTGGCTTCCATCGAGGCGCTGGGGGAGCAGTTGACTGCCCTGGCGAGAGAGGCCCGGGAGGTCAACGCCGCCTGGGACGAGAGGTCGATTGAATACGCCGAGACCGAGGAGCGCTTGGTGGCTGTGATGGAGGATGTAATCAGCTGGCAGGAGAACGTGGTAAGGCTGAACGCGCCTTCGGTATTGGCGGCGTCACATCAGGACATGCTGACCGCCTCCACCCGGGCGGCGGCGGCGGCCGCCACCGTCGTGGAGGGATTGCGTAGCGCCGACACCGGTGAGACCCGCAGGGGTGCGGCGGCCGACTTCAACACGGCGACCACCGACTTCGTCGCCGCCGTAACGCGGGCTCAGAACACTATCGGCGGTTGACGCCCCCAGGACGTTGGCTGTAGAGATACGGGCCGTCGCCCCCGAGGAACTGGATGTCTTGGGGCGGGTGACCGCCATGGCCTTCGGACAGGACCCCGATCCCGCCGCCGGGGAGAGCTATCGCGCGTTGGTGGAACTGGAACGCACTCGGGGTGCTTTCGAGGGAGGACGGATGGTGGGCGCCTCCTTTGCTTACGGCCTTGAGATGACAGTCCCCGGCGGGACAGCGGCCGCTGCCGGAGTGGCCAGCGTGGGGGTGCTCCCCAGCCATCGGAGGCGCGGGCTGATGCGCCGGATGGTGACCGAGTTGTTGGCCGACGCGCGGGACCGAGGGGACATGCTCGCCGCGCTGTGGTCGACGGAAGTCCCTCTCTACGGTCGGTTCGGCTTCGGAGTGGCGGGGGTTACCACCAAACTCGTCATCGATCGATTCCCCCTGGTCCCCCATCGACTGGCTCCCCGGCCTGCGCCGGTGGTCCTGGTCGAACCGGATGAAGCCAAGGAGGTCCTGCCGTGGGTGTTCGATCGCAAACGCAGGGAGACACCCGGAATGTTCGCCCGCTCGGCGGATTGGTGGGAGTTGGAGATCCTGGCGGACGGTCCCCGTCTCCGCGGAGAGGCCAGTTCCCTCCGGTACGCCCTGGCGCTCGACTCCGACGGCCACCCTATCGGATACGCCCAATATCGCACCAGCGGGTCCTGGGAGGGGATCGGCATAGGCATAACCCTGAGGCTGGAGGAGATGATCGCCCTTACACCGGCTGCGTATGCGGGCCTGTGGAACTTCCTGGTCAACCAGGACTTGGTGCGGCAACTCCGGGCGTGGAACGTACCAGCCGAGACGGCTCTACACCAGCTTTTCGCCAACTTCCGGGAGGCGCAGACCCTGAACGACGGTTTGTGGTTGAGGATCCTGGACGTGGAGTCGGCGCTCTCTTCCCGCCGTTACTCGGCCGACGGGTCCCTGGTGTTCGAGGTGTTCGATCCCATGACCGCAAAGCTCTCCCGGTACCGCCTGGAGGTGTCCGGGGGCTCTGGCTCGTGTCGGAGGGTCTCCGACTCTCCCGACCTTTCCCTCGACCTGGAAGACCTGAGCGCCGGGTTCCTGGGACGCGCCCGCTTCCGGCGTCTGGGAGCTTTGGGCCGGCTGAAGGGAGAGCCTGCGGCTAGGGCGTTGGCCGACGCCATGTTCGATTGGTACCCCCAGCCGTGGTGTCAGGAGGTCTTCTAGAAGAAGGGATCAGCGGGCGGCGATCGCCTCGATCTCCACCTTCAGGCCGGTTAGGGGCAGGCCTCCCGCGCCGACGGCGGAGCGAGCCGGAGGCTTGCCGTCGAAGAAACTCCCGTACACGGTGTTGACGTCGCCATAGTCGCGGATGTCGGCCAGAAAGACGGTGGTTTTCACGATGTCGGAGTAATCGAGGCCCAATTCGGAGAGGATGTTGCCGATGTTTCGGAGGATGAGTTTCGTCTGGGCCGTCACGGACTCGGGGGTCTCCCCGGTCTGGGGATCGATGGCTACCTGGCCGGAGATGAAGACGAAGCCGTGCGCCTCGGTCACCACGGAATAAGGAGCCAGGGGAGCGGGAGCGCTCTTGAGTTGGGGTGCTTGCTTAGGCATGACGGGGGATACTAGGCGAAGCTGTTCCCGCACCCACAGGAGCGCGTCACGTTCGGATTGTCGATGGAGAAGCCGGCCTCCATCAGGCCCTCCCGGTAGTCCAGCGTGGCGCCCGTGATCCGCTTGGCGCTCTGCGGGTCGACCAGCACCCGCAAGCCGTCGAAGTCGATGATTATGTCCTCCTCCTCCACATCGGAGTCGAAGAACATCTCGTAGGAAAACCCTGAGCACCCGCCGGGCCTCACAGCCACCCGGAGGCCCAGGTCGTCGTCTTCCTCGGAAGACAGGAGGGCTTTGACCTTGGCCACCGCCGAGTCGGTCAGGAGGATGGGCCGCTGCGGAGCGGAACTCTTGATGGTTAGAAGCTGCATCTACAAGGCAAGTCGTCTACTGAGAATGATAAAGCGTGATTGTGATTATATACAGTGGGAAAACGGGGTTGTCCTCTAGGGAAAGAGGCCTCTCAGCAGTTTTGCCTTGGTCACCCTGGCCACGCCCTTTATGAGCGCCGCTGTCCTCAGATCAACCTTTTCCTCACGTGCAATTCTGTGGACTTCCTTGAACGCGTTGGTCATGATGCCCCGCAGGCGCTGGCGGGTTTCCTCGTCGGTCCAGAAATAGTATTGAAGTCCCTGGAGCCACTCGAAGTAGGAGACCGTTACGCCGCCGGCATTGGCCAGGATGTCGGGGACCACCAGCACGCCTCTCTCCTGCAGAATCTGGTCTCCCTCCAAGGTGGTGGGAGTGTTGGCGCCTTCCAGGACCACCGAGGCGGTGATGCGATCGGCGTTGCCGCCGTGTATCACCTCCTGGACTGCGGCTGGGATGAGCACTTCGCAGTCCACCTCGAACAGTTGCTCTCCACTTATCGGATCTCCTCCCGGGAAGCCTTCCACCCAGATGTTGTGGTCTGTCCACTCTCTCAGGGCATCGACGTCAAGTCCGGCTGGGCAGTGTATCCCTCCCGACAGATCGCTGACTGCCACCACGCGTGCGCCCTGCCGGGCCAAGGCCAGGGCGGCGCTGCGCCCCACCTGGCCGAAGCCTTGGATGGCGACCCTGGTTCCCTCCAAAGGCAGATCGACCATCTCCAAGGCCAGGGGCAGGAGATAAGCGAGACCTAATCCCGTGGATTCCTCCCGTACGGCCGTGCCTCCCAGCTCAACCGGTTTTCCGGTAACGACGCCCGGCGCGCCGTGGCCGACCTGGTGGCTGTAAGTGTCCATAATCCACGCCATCACTTGGGAGTCGGTTCCCAGGTCTGGGGCCGGTATGTCACGTTGTGGCCCGATCAAGGTGGAGATTTCGGAGGTGTACCGGCGGGTCAAGCGCTGTTTCTCCGCTCGACTCAACAACTCCGGCGACACCCGGACTCCGCCTTTGGCGCCCCCGAACGGCAGTCCGACCAAAGCGCACTTCCAGGTCATGTTCATCGCCAGGGCTGCTACTTCGCCGAAGTTGACAGAGGGGGCATAGCGGATTCCTCCCTTGGTGGGTCCCATGGTGAGCACATGCCTGATCCGGTAGCCGAACACCGTCTCGACGCTGCCGTCATCCCTTCGGAACGGAAACGTCGTCACCAGTGATCGTTGCGGGAGGCGGAGGCGCTGGGAGACATTGGGATCAAGATCCATGTAGGCCGCCACCCGGTCAAACTGGTTGACGGCTTCCCGATATATCCCAGAGTCCCAGTCAAGAAGGGGAGCAGCGGCCTCTTGAGCCATGGTGTCCGGAGAGGTCATAACCACCACTGCCCGAGTTTAGCACCCGTTGAACAAAATGTAAAGAGATTTTGCTTGGGCTGTTTTACCAGGAGTCGTCTACCATTTATCACTTGCAAGGCCCAGGAGATTGGTCTGTTGGACAACAACCCAAGCGAGCCCGCCACCGAGGAGGTGTGGGCCGCATTGCGCGGGGTGATCGACCCCGAACTCGGGGACAACATAGTCGACTTGGGCATGGTCGCCTCGGTGGAGGCCACCCCTCAGGGGACCGTGACCATCGGGTTGGCTCTCACCATCGCCGAGTGTCCTCTGCGGGACCAGATCGAGGGCGACACCCGGCGGAGGGCGCTGTCCCTGCCGGGTGTGGATCAGGTTGTTGTGCACACGACTGCCATGACCAAGAGGCAGCGGGCCGACCTGATGTCAAGAGCCAGGGAGAAAGCCAGAGACCGAGCCGAGCCGACCCAGGTGGCGCCAACCACCCGAGTAATCGCGGTCAGTTCGGGAAAAGGGGGCGTGGGAAAGTCATCGGTAAGCGTGAATCTGGCTGTCGCCATCAAGAACCTCGGGTTTCGGGTCGGCCTGATGGATGCCGACATCTGGGGCTTCTCGGTTCCCCGCTTGCTGGGGATCGATACCCGGATGGAAGCCGACGACGTCACCAGGCTGATAATCCCGGTTGAGGCTCATGGATTGAAGGTGGTATCGACCGGGCTGATCATCGACTCGGAGGAGACAGCCCTGATGTGGCGGGGGTTGATGCTCGCCAAGGCATTGGAGCAGTTCCTGAAACAGGTCGACTGGGGAGAATTGGATTATCTGGTGATCGACATGCCCCCCGGCACCGGTGATATCCAGATGGCGCTCTCCCGCATGCTCCCCCAGGCGGAGATGGTGGTGGTCACCACCCCCCAGCGGGCGTCACAGAAAGTGGCGGCCCGGATTGCGGACATGGCCCGGCGGTCCCACATGCCCATCGTGGGTGTAATAGAGAACATGTCGGGTTTCGATTGCGGTCATGGAGCGGTCCACCACCTGTTCGGCCGGGGAGGTGGTCAAGAGTTGGCCGACGGGATAGGAGTACCGCTGCTGGCGCAGGTGCCCCTGGACATGAGGGTGGTGGAAGGAGGAGACCGTGGTTGCCCGGTGGCCGCGGAGACGCCCCTCGACGGCGCCGCCCTGGCCTTTGTGGAGACCGCCGAACTCTTGGTGCAGTTGGTCCCGCCGGCCCAGGACGAGACTTGCACAGGTCGGTTGGCCAAGCTCCTGGAAGGCCTTGCCCAGTCCGGACAGGACTGGGACTCCCTGGCGGCCCTTACTCCCTAGCACCATTCGATCCGCTCGGGCTACTCGCAAGCCTGGAGCGCAAGCGGGTAGGGGTTCACGGCCCTGCCGCCCCCCGGGTGATACTCGAAGTGGAGGTGGGGGATGTAGTCGGGGGAGTTGCCGCTGGTGCCCACGTACCCGATGAGATCTCCCTGGGACACCCTTTTGCCGGTGCCGATTCCGGGGCCGAAATCTTCCAGGTGGGCGTAGTAGTACTCGTCTCCCCAGGGGGCTCGCAGCCATATGAAGAGGCCTCCCAGGCCTCCCACGTCGACCCGGAACAGGACACCCTCATGGATGGCTCTCACCGGGGTCCCCCTTTCGGCCAGGAGGTCCACGCCCTGGTGAGTACGACCCCCGGAGCGGGGAGCGCCCCAGGTGTCCACGAAAGTGTTGGGCTCATCTACGGGGCAGACTCCGTTGTAGTCATAGC
The DNA here is from genome assembly GCA_028819345.1 of bacterium. Classification (GTDB taxonomy): domain Bacteria; phylum Actinomycetota; class Acidimicrobiia; order Spongiisociales; family ZC4RG35; genus Bin76. The sequence goes on from JAPPLW010000050.1 coordinate 40,115, forward strand.
CGTCGGACGGCCTCGTGGTGGGTGTGGTGGGCCTGGTTGTCGTGGTTGTCGTGGTGGGTGGTCGGGTTGTGGTTGTAGTCGTAGTGGTGGTTGTGGTGGGCCTGGTTGTCGTGGTTGTCGTGGTTGTGGTGGGCCTGGTTGTCGTGGTTGTGGTGGTGGGTGGTCGGGTTGTGGTTGTGGTGGGCCTCGTGGTAGTTGTGGTAGTTGTGGTAGGTCGGGTCGTCGTGGTCGTAGTGGTGGTTGTTATGGGCCTGGTTGTCGTGGTGGTGGGAACAGACTCGGTTTGTTCACTGTCCAGCGCCTCCAGCAGGGCGAGTTCCTGCTGAGCCGCTTCCAGGCTCTCGATCAACTGTGAGAAGAGCGTTTCCTGCTCTCCTCTGATTTCGTCCAGTTCCACAAGGTGGGACTGGTGCTCTGTCTGCTGGCGAGCCAGTTCCTGGGTGACGCTCCGGTAGTGGTTCAGGATCTCCTCCTCATCACCCCCGACGGCTTGCAAATAGCCAACTCCCGCCTCGAATCTCTCCGGACTCTCCACCATCAACAGGCTCACAGACTTGCCGGTTGTCAGGTCCATGTAGAGACGCACCGCCCATTGCTCCAGGGATGACTGGGCCAGCCACAGATCCGACTCTGCTTGCCTGAGAGCGTCCTCGGTGGCGGCCAGCCGCTCTTCCGCGAGCACCTGGGCGACCCAGGTGTCCTCCAGGGCGCGGGCCAGTTCTTCCTGCTGGGCCTGAAGGTCGGCCACCCGTTGGCGGGCAGTGTCCACCTCGTCGGTCTGGGCCCCGATGGCCGGGATGTTCACCATGGTTAGAACCGCCGCCCCCAGCACTCCTGCAATCAACCCGCCCCGCCGCGCCTTGGGGATCATGAGCCTTCCGGCAACCCCACGGGAGCGTCTCTTCGGGTGAGGCCTTCGAACCGGACCGCTCCCTCGGCAGCAAGCTTCTGAAGGTGGGCGCCCACCGAGTGGACGGCCAGTTCGTGAAGAGCCGGATCCACCTCTCTGTAGACGTCTTCCACGACCTCCCCCACCGTCCGGCATCCGGAAACGACCGCCGCGAGTATCTCTTGTTCGCGCCGGCGGCGATGGGCGATGTACCACGAGATGACTTCGGCGGGATGGTCTATCTCCTCCCCATGACCGGGGTAGAGGCGATCCAGGTTCAGGTCTGTCAACTTGTGTAGGGAATCCATATAGGACGTGGCGTCCGTGATGAGCACCGAAGAGCCTCCCATGATGTGATCTCCGGTGAATAGCACTTCGCCGCTGAGGAAGCAGAGGTGGTCGTCGGAATGGCCGGGGGTGTGGATCGCATGCAGCGCGGTGGCGCCCACTTCGACCACCTCCCCGTTGGTGAGGCGATGGTCGGGCAGGAATCCCGGCCCCGCCTCGTATCCCATTGCCGGGACTTCGAACCATCGCGCCAAGGGGTTCGCCAGAGGTGCATGATCGGGATGGGTATGGGTGACGATCACGGCTCGGACATCCAGCCCCTCGCAGGCGGCTATCAGAGCTTTCCGATGTGTAGCTTCTATGGGTCCCGGATCTAGGACAACCGCTTCACCCCTGTCTTCTATCAGGTAGCTGTTGGTGCCCGGCCCGGTGAAGAGGCCGGGGTTGGGCGCCAGGACCCGCTGCACCTTCATTCGGCTTCCCCATAGCCGGGATCGCCGGGCAGCAGGGGTTCCGGCCTTCCTCGTCGCATCACCAGCCTGGGAAGGACCGGCGTCACGTCGCCGGTTTCGTCCACGGACTCCCAGGCCTCCCGTGACGTGTGGAAACCGGCCAGGTACTCCAAGGTCTTCTCGGTAGGCAGGATCATCTCCCATTCCCCCCGCCGCCGCCGGCTGAGGGCTCGGCGCGGTTCCACCCACACCGCCTCCGTCAGTTCCGCCTCGGCCAGCGTCAGCGGCTCGTCTCCCTCAACCCTGGCCAGGTAGAAGCGGGCATCGAAACGCTGCGGCGCCTCCTTCGGGGTCACCCAGTTGGACAGGTAGCGAAGTCGCCCTGCGTCGAAGCGGGCTCGGCGGCCGGAAACCCACCGGTAAATCTCTTCGCCCCGCAAGGGCTTCGGAGGAGGATCGATGGGCCGGTCGGTCAGATAAATCCCCACCTCCTCGGCGGTCTCCCTCAGACCTGCCGCCAGCCAACCGGCCTCACCCGCCAGAGTCCCTACCAGGACTTCTTCGGCCAGGGGGCTGAGGTCCACCGGGTCCACCACCCCGCCGGGAAAGACGAACATCCCGCCGAACACCGCCGATCGGGATCTCCGCACCATCAGGACCTCCAAATGGCCTGCGCGATCCGCCAGCAGCAGGACGGTGGAACTGGGGAGTGGGGATACGGATCGGAGACCGGGACGGCTAGGAAGGACCGATGTCATATATCCCCTCGTCACGGTTGGTGAAGGTCGCAAAGAACCTCTTCCTGGTAATGGAGGGAATGAGCAGTGACCTGACCGCGGGAACCATCAGCAACAGGCCAACCGCGTCCGTGAGGATCCCGGGGGTGATCATAAGGGCCCCTCCCACCAGGACCATTATCCCTCCGAGAATCTCTTCGGCGGGGATCTCGCCCCGGGCCAATCGCGCCTGCGCCGATCTAAACACGCCCGCCCCCTGTCTCTTCATCACCACTGCCCCCAGCATGCCGGTGGCGACTATCAGGCCCAGGGTGTTCACCAGCCCTATCCGATTCTCAACCACGGACAGCACGTACAGTTCCACCAGGGGAACTCCCACGAAAACCAGCAAGCGCCACATGGCGAGTAACGATACCTCCGTTGCGGGAAGCCGGACCGCCGCGCCGGTAGCCTTCCGCAGATGCAGAAGCGGAGGCTCCCGTCGGTGGACCGCTTGGCCGGTTCCCTGTATGACGGGTGTCTGCCTCGCAGTCTGGTTGTCCAGGTGGCCCGGGATGCGATAGAGAACGCCCGCCGGGGAGAGGGAGGCGTCAAGGTCGAGGACGAGGCGATGCGGGTTCTCGACGAGTTGAAGCGTCGCCGGCCGCTCCGCGTCATCAACGCCACAGGCGTGCTGCTGCACACCAACCTGGGTCGGGCTCCGTGGCACCAGGACTCCGCCCGGATGGCGACGGAGACGGCGGTCGGCTATGCCAACACCGAGTTGGATCTCACCACCGGCGACCGGGGAGGGCGGGCCGGATATCTTCATCGCCTGCTTTCGCTGATCACGGGTGCGGAGGCTGCCCTGGTGGTGAACAACAACGCGGGCGGCTTGCTGCTGTCCCTCATGGCGCTGGCGCCAGAGAAGCAGGTACCGGTCTCACGGTCCGAATTGATCGAGATCGGGGGCGCCTACCGGCTTCCGGAGCTAATGGCCGTCTCGGGCGCACGACTGGTGGAGGTGGGCACCACCAATCGCACCCGGCCCGAGGATTACCGGCGGGCGTTGTCTCCCGAGACAGCGCTTCTGTTGAAGGTCCACCCCTCCAACTACCGCATAGTGGGCTTCTCGGAAGAGGCCACCCTTCCCGAACTCTCCCAGATTGCCGCATCAGCCGGGATCCCGCTGGTTTTCGATGCGGGGAGCGGGTTGGTCGATGAGAGGGTTCCCTGGTGGGCGGGACCGCCCCCTTCCTGGCTTTCCGACGAGCCGGGTGTGGTGCAGAGCCTGGAGAAGGGGGCGGACCTGGTGCTCTTCTCAGGCGACAAACTGTTCGGCGGTCCCCAGGCGGGGGTGATCGTCGGGAGAGAGGAGTTGGTCTCCCGGTTGCGGCGTCACCCGGCGGCCCGAGCCCTCCGGATAGACGGCGCCACCACCTCCGCGTTGGTGGCCACTGCCGAGGCTTACGCCGACGGGCGAGCGGGGGATCTCCCCTTTTGGCAAATGGCCGGTCTCGACCGGACGGTCCTGGAGGAGCGGGCCCGCCGGGTGATCGAGGCGGGGCAATTTGAGGCCGACATCGAAGAAGGAGGCGCCACCCCGGGAGCGGGGAGCGTGCCCGGGTCAACGATTCCCGGTCCGGTGATGGCGATCAGGGGACAGGCCGACCAGATGTTCTCCCGGTTACTGAGTGGGGATCCCCCGGTGGTTGCCCGCCGGGAGCGGGGGCGGCTGAAGGTGGACTTACGCACCGTTTTCCCCTCCGACGACGAGGTGGTGGCCCGGGCCCTGCGGGCAGCATGCCGGTAGTAGGGACGGCCGGCCATGTGGACCATGGCAAATCCACTCTTGTCGCCGCCCTGACGGGGATCAACCCGGATCGTTGGGCGGAGGAACGCCGTCGGGGTCTCACCATCGATCTGGGGTTCGCGTGGGCGAACCTGCCGGATGGGCAGAGGGTTTCATTTGTGGACGTCCCCGGTCACGAGCGCTTCATCAAGAACATGCTGGCCGGCATAGAAGCCATAGACGCCGCCTTGCTCCTGGTAGCGGCCAACGAGGGTTGGATGCCGCAGTCCGAAGAGCACCTGGCCGTGCTCGACCTGCTGGAGGTGACGCGCGGAGTGGTGGCTCTGACCAAGACGGACCTGGTGGACTCCGAACTCGCTTCCCTGGTGGAAATGGAGATCGCGGAGAAACTATCCGGCACCGCGGCGGCCGGTTGGCCGGTGATCAGGGTGTCGGTTCCACACGGCCTCGGGTTGGATGAGGTTGCCGCCAACCTCTCGGCGGCGCTGGCCGGGTACTCGCCGGAAGACTTGGGACGGCCCCGGATGTGGATCGATCGCACTTTTAGCATCAGGGGCGCAGGGACGGTGGTGACCGGCACGTTGCTGGACGGAGGTTTGTCGGTGGGGGACCGGGTCGAAGTATGGCCCGAACAGGTGACGGCTCGGATCAGGGGCATTGAATCCCACGGGGAGGCGCTGCCCCGAGTCGGTCCGGGATGGAGAGTGGCGGCTAATCTCGCCGGTCTCGGTCGCCACACGCCGGAAAGGGGGAGCATGCTCACCGCGCCGGGGCAGTGGCGGTCCACCGACTCGGCTTTGGCGATAGTGCATCCGGCCCGCTACGTAGTGGGGGGGTTGCCCCGCAAGGGGGCATATCACCTGCACGTCGGAAGCGGCGCATGGCCGGTCCGGTTCACACCCCTGGAGAAGAGTCCGGGTCCGGTGCTTGCCCACCTTCAACCGGCTGAGCCCCTGGGGCTGGTGATGGGAGACAGGTTCATCCTGCGCGAGACGGGACGGCGGATGGTGGTGGGAGGCGGTCGGATAGTGGATCCTGAGGCTCCCCCCACAATGGCGAGGCGTCTTGTGGCCGGAGCCCGGTTGGCAGAACTGGTCGGTTCCCCGCCCCACCACCAGGCCGAAGGCCTCCTGGAGGTGCGCGGAAAGGCGTCGCTGGACCAACTGGCGGCGCACACCCGGGGTGGCGTCCCCCACCGGGGCATGAAAGCGGCCGGCATGGTGATCTCGGACCGGTTGGCCGAGTCACTCAAGGCCAGGTTGGAGACCATCGTGGAGCGACATCATCGGGAGAACCCCTTCCAACTGGGTATGCCGACGGCAAGCGCCGCGTCGGAGTTGGGGATAGGACAGGCCCTGCTGGTCAAGCTGACCGACTCCCACCCGAGGATCCTGGCGGAGGGGACAGTGGTACGTGATCCAGAGGCCCAGGGGGATCTCGATCCTGCCGAGGCGCCGGCCTGGGTCGAAGCTCGCAGGCGGCTGTCGGAGGGTGGCCTGCTGACGCCCGATCCGGCGTCACTCGGCTTGGACGAGGACTTGGCCCATGCCCTCCAGCGTGCCGGTCTGATAGTTAGGATCAGCCCCTCGATCTGCTATCTCCCCGAACAGGTGGAGATGCTATTGCACACCGCCGGGAGCCTCTCCCAGCCCTTTACCGTCAGCGCCTTCAGGGAGGCGGCGGGATTGTCCCGCAAGTACGCTGTTCCCTTCCTGGAATGGGCCGACCGCCACGGTATTACCCGCCGCCGGGGCGACTTACGCCATCTGGTGGAGCGGGTGGGGGATTGACTCGACTGCCATGCGGGTCGATCCCGGGACCATCGGTCTCATGTCCAAACTGTGACGATGACCGCCATGATTGCGTGACCGAGGATGCCGAGCCCTCCATTCACCAGCACCAGATCGGTTGGGCGGCCCTCGAAGGCTGCATTGACCCAGGCCTGGGCCCCTACGAACGCGACGCCAGTGAGCAGGCCAAGAACCAGGCCTTCGCCCACCGAAGAAGCGCCGACTCCCCGGGCGATCACGGCCAGAACCATGGCCATCACGAAGTAAGCCACCAGCGTCCCTATGAAGATCCCGGGGTTGGGCGAGGCCTTGGACGGGTCTACACCGGCAGCTTTAATCCATCTGTTGCCCAGAATCTTCGGCTGGTACCACAGCGCCCCCGCTGCGAAGAACGCCACGGCAGCCACCAAGATCGCCAGCCAGTTCAAGTCACTGAAGGAAACCATGTGCTCTTCCGGCTAGCTTGCGATCCGGGCAAGGATCAGGTTTCGTTCCGACTCGTTGAGCCCACCCCATATGCCGTAGGGCTCCTTGAGGGCCAGGGCGTACTGCCGACAGGGGACTATGACCCTGCACCGTCCACAGATGGCTTTGGCGCGGCTCTCACGCCGCTCTTTCTCGTCCTTCTTCTCCGAAGTGCTGGGTGGAAAGAAGAGGCTTGATCTGACTCCCTTGCACAGGGCCTGACCCTGCCAGTTGGTGCCCATGCCCGCCATACGAACCTCCATACCGCTTCCGCTCAAAATGTAGAACATAGGCCCCGGATCGGCCGATGTCAAGAAATTTCTCTAAGAAATCTCCGTCGGCCCCACTTCCAACGTATCCCCCTCCACGCCCACCACCTCGATCGGATCCCCCGCCCCGACGGCCGCTGCCCGGTGAGAGGTTGCCTTCCATCTCCCTCCTTCAACCTCCACCACTCCGTCGGGGCCGAGGTCGGTGACGGCGCTGCCGCGCTTGCCGACCATGCCCTCTCTTCCCAGTCCTGGGGCGCTGAACCGTACCCGGGCCACGGTCGGCATGGCCAGGAGGAAGAAGAAGGCCACGCCCGCCACGGTAAGGGCCCATCCGGCCCACCCCAGGGTGATCTGGGGGGCGGCGTCGAAGAGATAGACGCCTGAGACCGCTACCGCTCCCATGCCCGCGGCGGAAAGGAGCAGCACGCCTCCCCGTTGATATGAGAAGGCAAGCAGCCATACTCCCCCCAGCATCAGCGCAAACGCCCACCAGCGGAGCGGAAGCGCTGCCGGTCCATAGGCGCCCAACGCCAGGGAGACGGCTGCTACGGCCGCCGCCACTCCCGGACCGACCGCGAAGAACTCGAAGACCGCGATTGTCAGACCGGCCATCAGAAAGAAGAAGGCCACTTCGGGTCGGGTGGACAGTCCAACCAACTGCGTCCACAGTCCCGGTCGGCGGAGGACGGTCTGGAGAACGGTTACACCCTCGGCGCCATCCTCGGCCGCAAAGGGACGGGTGGTGGAGAGGGTTACCGTCTCTCCACCAAGCTGCAGGGTGGTCTTGTCCAGAAGTTGCAGGAGCTGGCGCGGCGAGGCGGTCTGGGAGGAGGACAGGTCGATCAGCCCGGGGACGGGCCCATCGACCTCGACAGTCCCGGATCCGCCGGTGTAGGACCCATCCAGGGGCGGCGAACCGGCCGCCTCGCCGACCAGGGTCGGCTGCCAATGGCCGACCTCAACACCGGGGGCGGCGGCTCGGATGGGGGCGAGGGAGACCAGTTGGGCGGCTCCTCCGTAGGCCACCGCCGGAGCGGGCCCAACCCACGCGCCCAGCGGCAGAGGCGGGTTGCGGACCACCTCACCCAACTCTGCGAAGAGTTCGGCGTCGGCCACCACTCCCGGAGAGTCGATCATCAGGATCACCAGCTCCACTCTCCCCTGGCTCTCGTTGCCCGGCCGCCGGGATCGGGCGGCATCGTCGATGGTGTCGAGTATGAAGTGAGCGGTGGCGTCATGGATGGCGCCTTCCACAGCCACCAGTTCGATGGTGGTGAGGGGAGGCTGGGCTACCGCGAGGTAAGCGGGAATCAGGAGAGCCCAGAGGGCCGCTGTGCCAGCCAGAATCCGGCTGGCCCGCACAGGGATTCTTGGGATCACGGCGGGGGTCCGGCAGCCGGCCCGGTAACGGGGAGACGGTCGCTGCCCGGAACGGGTACTCTCTTATCGCAAATGACCAGCATCTTTGTAGTTGCCGAAGCCCCCTGGGTTCGCAACGACGTATTGTCGGCCACCGATGATACCCGTTATGAGATTACCGTGATCGAGGACCCCCGTCAGGCGGTCGAGCAGGTAGCCGCGGGTGGGCCAGGGTCGGTGGCGGTGGTGGACATGCAGGTGGGAAGCATGGGTGGCATGGCTATCTGCCGGGCGATCCGGGAAGCCAGAACCGCGCTTTCCGCCGCGCCCCTTCCGGTCATCCTGCTCTTGGATCGCCAGGCCGACGCCTTTCTGGCCCGCCGGGCGGGAGCGGCGGGATGGGTCCTGAAGCCCTTTGGGGCCCACCAACTTCGCTCGACGCTCGACGAAGTGGCCGGGAAGACCTATTCCGGGATGGAGTCCGAACCGGCGTCGTGACCTCGTTCCATATCGCCGCGGCGGTGGGGATTGCCCTCTGCATCGTGGCATCAGGATTCTTTTCGGGTTCGGAGACAGCCCTTCTGGCCCTTCCCCGCGAACGCGGCCCGCAGTTGGCGCGGGAAGGAAAGAGTGGAGAGAAGGTAGTACTCCTGGTCCAGAACTTGGAGCAGACCCTGGCCATGCTGTTGGTGGCTAACAACTTTGTGAACATCCTGGCGGCTTCGCTGGCCACCATTCTGGCGGTTGACTTCCTTTCTACCCTGGGCACTCGCCGGCTGGGGGAGGTGTGGGGCCCTTGGTTGGCCACCGGGGTGCTGACGGCAGTCATCCTCGTTGTGGGCGAGATCACCCCCAAGACCATCGCTGCCCGGCACCCGGAGAAGTATGCCTGGAGGGTGGCCCCCGTGTTGTGGGTGGTCTCTAGCGGGCTTGGCCCGATCGCCAGGATCTTCTCGGCGGTCAGCACCGGCCTGCTGCGACTCCTGGGAGTGCGTTCCGACCGGCTGAGTCCCGCCACCGAGGAAGACATCCGGGCTTTGGCGGTGCTCAGCGCTGAGGCGGGCGAGATCGATGTCGCCGAGCGGGAGATAATCGAGAAGCTCTTCGAATTGGCGGACCGCCCGGTGAGGGAGGTCATGACCCCCCGGTTGGAGGTGATTTCCCTCGAGGCCCCGGTCGACTTCCAGCAGATTCGAAGAGAGGTGGCCCGGACCGGTCATTCCCGCTACCCGGTGGTGGAGGCGGGAGGCGATCTCGACGCCCTGGTGGGGATTCTCTATGTGAAGGACTGGCTGCGACACCAGGATCCCACCATCGATGAAACCGTCGCTCCCGGAAAGCTGATTCGAAATCCGCTGGTTGTTCCGGAGAGCTATCCGATCCTCTCCACCGTGATGGTCATGCGGAGGAACCGGATCAGCCTTGCCGTGGTGATCGACGAACACGGCGGGGTTGAAGGGGTGGTCACGGCCAAGGACTTGGTCTCCGAACTGGTGGGAGGCATCCAGGACGAGCACGATCCCGCCGCTCCGCTGGCCTTCCCCACCGGTCCCGGCCGATGGGTGGTCGAAGGCCGGCTGCCGGTTGAGGACCTTGCCGAGATGATGCACCGGCCGCTTCCCTCCGGTCCCTACGACACGGTGGCCGGGCTGTACCTCCATCTTGCGGGCAAAATCCCCCGGCCCGACGACACCGCTACCGTCGACGGGATCAGTTTTCGGGTGCTCGCCATGGACCGTCTTCGCATTTCGCGCTTGTCGGTGTGGATGGATCCCCCCGCGGACGGTTAGCGGCCCCGCCTCGACAGACAACCGACTCCTCTCTCAAAGGGAGCCAAAAAGCCTTTTCGATTGTCCCCTCGTAAGGAAGGGTCTGCTTGGTCGGGACGGCCGGATTTGAACCGGCGACCTCAGCGTCCCGAACGCTGCGCGCTGCCAAACTGCGCCACGTCCCGCCATTGCTCCATCTTATCGACCTGCGAGAGGCCGCGTCCGGGAGTTGGCCCACCCCTATATCATCGGAGCGGGCGTATCTACGGTGATCGGGATCCTTTCCCGGGGACGAAGACAGGAGCAGCATGGACAACCGTTGTCCCCCACACCAGGGCGAGAAAGCCGACCTGCAGGCCCTAGCGTTGGGGCTCGGGACACTCCGGAAATGAGGTCTATTCGCTCCGTCCTGGGTCTCAAGTGCCTCCTGTGCGGGCGACACTTCCAAACCGATGAAGTCGACTATGTTTGCCCCGACCACCTCGGGGCGGCGACATTGTCCGTTGTGTACGACTACCGGTACCTGGCCGGGATAACCAGTCCCGACCGGCTGGCCTCGGATCCCGATCGTTCGATCTGGCGTTATCGTCCCCTCCTGCCCGTCTATCCCGATGCCGAGCCTCCCCCGCTCCAGGTGGGGGGCACTCCCCTATTGCCTGCGAAAGTGCTTGAAGAAGAAGTGGGAGTCAGGCTTTGGGTGAAAGACGAGGGACGTCAGCCCACGGCTTCCCTGAAGGACCGGGCGTCGGCCCTGGCGGTCCTCAAGGCAAGAGAGCGGGGCGCCGACATCATCACGGCGGCCAGCACGGGCAACGCCGGAGCGGCGTTGGCGGCTCTGTGCGCGGCGGCCGGGATTCCCAGCGTGATCTTCGTCCCTGCTACCGCTCCCCAACCAAAGGTGGCGCAACTGCTCTCCTTCGGGGCGACCGTGCTTCTGGTGCGAGGCTCATATCACCAGGCCTTCGACTTGTGCCTGTGGGCTTCCGGAGAGTTTGGCTGGTACAACCGCAACACCGGCTACAACCCATACATGACCGAAGGGAAGAAGACTGTCTCCTACGAGATATGGGAGCAGTTGGGTTATCGGGTACCCGATGTGGTGGTGGTGAGCGTGGGAGACGGGTGCATCATCGGAGGGGTCCACAAGGGTTTTGAGGATCTCCGGCAACTCGGTTGGACGGATCGCGTTCCCAGGCTGATCGGAGCGCAGGCGGCGGGAAGCGCCTACCTGGCTCAGGCGTGGAGGCGGGGAGAAGACTTGACCACCAAGCCGCCCATTCGGGCGGAGACCGTGGCGGACAGCATCTCGGCCGATCTCCCTAGAGACAGATTCAAGGCGATGGCGGCCGTGACCGAGACCCAGGGGGCCTTCGTGGAAGTCTCCGACGCACAGATACTCAACGCCATCGTCACCCTGGGACAACGGCTGGGAGTGTTCGCGGAGCCCGCGGCGGCCGCATCACTGGCAGGGTTGATCGAGGCTCGCCGGCAGGGGTTGGTGGAGGCGGGGGAGCGAGTGGTCGTGATCAGTACCGGCAACGGCCTCAAGGACATCGACGCGGCTATGCGAGCGGTGGATGAGAGCGGAGAGGGTCCGCTCTCGGTCGATCCGGAGATAGAGGCTCTGGCTGAAGGGCTGGCCAGCCGGTTCCTGGGCCTTTAGCAGCCGGTTTCCGGGTCCCCAGGAGAAATATGGAGGGATTGGCCTTCCCACTTGATGGGTAAGATTGCTGGAAGGCTGTACAAAAGGTAAAGAAGTCGATGATTGATCTGACCATTGTTCCCGAGGTGAGGGAGAGGGCAGCCCGCCGGGCGGCGGAGTTGGGTCTGGTTATCCCGACCTTCGCCCAGATGCGTTCCCCCGAACTGGCTCCCGACTCCATAAAGGATCAACTCACTCGGATAGGTCTGTGGGATCTGCATCCGGCCAATCTGTTCAGGGTTACCTGGAGGAACCAACCGGTCTCCCAGGGAGGCGGTTTCGGGGGATTGAATTATCTGGAGTTTCCCCCGGAGCTGACCGGCGTCCCGGCGCGGGTCGCGGCCCTGGTGGGCAAGTGGTTCCCCACCGGAGCGCACAAGGTGGGCGCCGCCTTCGGCTGCCTGGCGCCCCGGTTGGTCACCGGTCAGTTCGACCCCACCCGGCAGCTGGCGGCTTGGCCCTCCACCGGGAATTACTGCCGTGGAGGGGCATATGACTCCCGCATACTGTCCTGTCGTTCCATCGCCATCCTCCCCGAAGGGATGAGTCGTGAGCGGTTCGAGTGGCTGGACACGGTCGCCGATGAGGTCATAGCCACGCCCGGGTCAGAGAGCAACGTCAAGGAGATCTTCGACAAGTGCTGGGAACTGAGACGCTCGGGACGCGACATAGTCATCTTCAACCAGTTCGACGAGTTCGGCAACTACCTGTGGCATTACTCTGTCACCGGCCCCGCCTTCGCCCAGTTGGCGGAGGAACTGATGGGACCGGGTGATCGCCTGGCCGGGGTGGCCCTCACCACCGGCTCGTCGGGGACCCTGGCTTCCGGGGACTTTTTGAAGGAACGACATCCCCACAGCCGGATCGCCGCCGCCGAAGCCCTGCAGTGTCCCACCATGCTCAGGGGCGGCTTCGGCGAACACCGTATAGAGGGAATTGGCGACAAGCACATTCCATGGATACACAATGTCCGCAACACCGACATGGTGATCGCCATCGACGACGCCGCCCCCCTCGGGCTGATCCGTCTTTTCAACGAACCTGCCGGCCGGGACTACCTGGCCGAACAGGGTGTCTCCTCCGAGATGATCGAGAGTCTCGACCTGCTGGGCATCTCGGGGGCCGCCAACTTGCTGTCGGCCATCAAGATGGCCAAGTGGTGGGAGTTGGGGCCGGACGACCTGGTGCTCACCATCCTCACGGACTCCATGGATCTCTACCGGAGCCGCTTGGTCGAGCTCAACGCCGCGCACGGGGAGCTGACCACGGCCGACGCGGCGGGGATCTACCACCGACACCTGCTGGGCGCCTCCACCGACCACATGGCCGAGTTGAGCTATCCCGAGCGCCGGCGGATTCACAGCCTCAAGTACTTCACCTGGGTGGAGCAGCAGGGCAAATCGGCCTCGGAACTGGAGGACCAGTGGTACGACCCCGGATACTGGGTGAACATCCGCCGAGCCGGAGAGAGGATCGATCCGCTGATCGACGAGTTCAACCAGTTGGCGTCCTCCCGGATGTGAGCATGGCGCCGGCCCTACCCGTCACCATGCGTTGGGATCTACCCTCCTGGGCGCACGACTTCGTCCATCCCGATCAACGCTTTCCAACCGTCACGGAGCGGATGGCGGTGGCTGTGGAGCTGTCCCACCGGAACATAGTGGAAGAGACCGGTGACCCGTTCGGGGCGGCGGTGTTCGACCTTTCCACCCTCCGTCCGCTGGCGGTGGGAGTCAACGTGGTGGTGCCCAGCGCGACCGTCGCTGCGCATGGCGAGGTCGTGGCCCTGTGTCTGGCCGGGGTAGCTGTGGGGGACTACGACTTGGGCGCGGCTGTCGGGGGACCCGTCGAGTTGGTCACCAGTTGCGCTCCCTGCATGATGTGCCAGGGCGCGGTTGTCGGGTCGGGCGTCTCCAGCCTGGTGATCGCAGCCCGGGAGGATGACACCCACTCTCTGGGGTTGGGGGGGAGCAGGAGACCTCCCGAGTGGGTGGAGAGGTTGCGGCAGCAGGGGATCGAGGTGACAGAGAATGTGCTGCGGGCCGAGGCGGTGGAGGTGCTGAGGGAGTATGCGGCCCGGGGAGGGAGGAAGTAGGTCAAGCGTGGTCTCCTCCCTTCCCGTGAGCATGCGTTGGGACCTGCCCCGCTGGGCGCAGGACCTTCAGCCCGATCAACGCTTCCCAACCACCTCGGAGCGGATGGAGTTGGCTGTGGAGCTTTCCCGCCGCAACGTGGCGGAGGGGACGGGAGGCCCGTTCGGGGCGGCGGTGTTCGACCTTTCCACCTTTCGTCCGCTGGCGGTGGGAGTCAACCTGGTTATGCCCACCTACTCCGCAGCTGCCCATGCGGAGGTGGTTGCCATCTGTCTGGCCGGTCAGGCGGTGGGAAACTACGACCTCGGGATCGGCAGCGGAAGCCCCACCGAGCTGGTGACCAGTTGCTCTCCCTGCGCGATGTGCCTTGGCGCGGTGCCTTGGTCGGGAGTCTCCAGCCTGGTGATTGCCGCCCGGGAGGAAGACGCCCGCTCTGTGGGGTTTGACGAGGGCAACAGGCCCCCTGACTGGGTCGATGGATTGAGACGGCGCGGGATCGAGGTGACGGAAGATGTGCTGCGGGCCGAGGCTGTGGAGGTGTTGCGGGAGTACGTGATTGGGGGAGGGGTTGTCTATAACAGTTCCAAGACGGAGGAAGAGCCGCTTGCATGAGGTACAGCGCCGAGCCGATCTGACAGACCGCTACGAGTCCCCTTCGGTAGTGGAGGAGGCGCTTGCGCTGTTGGACCGCTACCGCGACCGGGCTCGGCTCATCGCCGGAGGGACCGACCTGGTCCTGGAGATCCGCCGGGGCGTCCGGTCGGGAGTGGAGGTCCTGGTTGACATCTCCCGGGTGGCGGGCCTCGACGGCATCCGGCAGGACGCGGCAGGAGTGATTCACCTGGGGCCTCTGGTGACCCACGCTGATGTCGTTTCCTCCGACCTGATCTGGAACCAGGCTCTTCCCTTGGCTCAGGCATCCCTGGAGGTGGGCGCCCCTCCGCTCCAGGCCCGTTCCACGGTGGTGGGGAACCTGGTCACGGCCAGCCCCGCCAATGACACGATCTCCGCCCTCACCGCCTTGGATGCCCGGCTGGACATACGTTCGGAGAGAGGGGGTCGCCAGGAGGCGCTGGCCGACTTCTATCCCGGCATTCGTCGCACGACCCTGGCGCCGGACGAGATGGTGACCGGCGTGAGCTTTCAGGGCCTGGAAGCCCGTCAATCAGGGGTGTTCGTCAAGCTGGGTCTGAGAATGGCGCAGGCCATCTCAGTGGTGCACATGGCGCTGGTTGTGGAACGAGACGCCTCAGGTGTCACCACCATGGCCCGCATCGCCTTGGGGAGCGTTGCTCCGGTGATCGTCCGGTCGCCCGAGGCCGAGAGGGAACTGATGGGCCGCCGACTCGACGAGGCCGCCATAGCGGCCGCCGCGCAGGCCGCGGCCCGGACGATCAATCCGATCGACGACCTCCGCGGAACGGCGGACTACCGGCGATGGTCGACCGAAGTGATGGTGCGCCGGGCCCTCACCGCCCTGGCCGACGGGGATGAAAGCAAAGCGATGCCATCCCGCCCGGTCCACTTCGGCGCCTCCCGGCGAGCGACACTGGCCCAGGCGTACTCCCACCGGGAGGGAGACCCTATAGGGGCAATGGTCAACGGGACCCCGGTTGTCGCCCGGAGCGGCGGGGATCTCACCCTTTTGGACTGGTTGCGGGATGTTGCCGGCCCGGCGGCCGGTCTGTCTCTCACCGGGACCAAGGAAGGGTGCGCCGAGGGCGAATGCGGCGCTTGCCTTGTGTTCCTGGACTCCGAGGCAGCCCTCTCCTGCTTGACCCCGGCCCCTCGGGCCCACGGCGCGGAGATCGTGACCGTGGAGGGACTGGGGGCGAGTGGCATGAGCCCGGTTCAATCCGCATTCCGCCGGACGGGAGCAGTCCAGTGCGGCTACTGCACCCCGGGGTTTTTGATGTCGGCGACAAAACTCCTGGAGAGGCTTCCGGATCCCACCACCGATGAGATCATCACTGCGCTGAGCGGCAACCTGTGTCGCTGCACCGGCTACTACTCCATCATCGAGGCGGTCTCGGAGGCCGCCGCTTCGGCCTCTGGAGGGTCCGGATGAGCGTCGGACGGTCGGTTCCCAGAAGCGACGCCCGTTCCAAGGCAACGGGAGAGGCCCTCTATCCGGCGGACATTCACCGGCCCGACGCCCTTTACGCCAAGGTGGTGTTCAGCGGGCGGCCTCATGCCCGGATGGTGGGGATGGACGTCCGAGGGGCTTTGGAAGCACCGGGGGTGGTGGAGGTGGTCACTGCAGCCGACGTGCCTGTGAACGAATACGGGTTGACCCGGTTCGACCAACCGGTGCTGGTGGGTTTGGGTGGTACGGGACGGAGCGCGGTTCCTTCCGAGATCAGCCGTTGGGAGGGAGATCAGATCGCGGTGGTGGTGGCCGAGACCCGCCGGGAGGCGGAGGAGGGGGCGGAGCGACTGGTGGTCGATTGGGAGGACCTTCCCCTGGTCCCCGATGTTGACGCGGCTCGCACCGATTCCGTGCTGGTCCACCCCGAGAACAGGCTGGGGACGAATGTATACAAGCATCTCAGGTTCCGGGTGGGGGATATGGATGAGGGATGGCGGGCGGCGGATGTACAGGTGACGGGTACCTACGTGCTTCCCCTCCAGGAGCACGCCTACCTCCAGCCGGAAGCTGCCCTCGCCTACCTCGATACTCGCGGGCGGATAACGGTGGAGATCGCCGGACAGTGGACTCACGAGGACCGGGAACAGGTCGCCCACGCCCTGGATGTGGACCCTGAGCGGATCAGGGTGATCTATCCGGCGATCGGGGGAGCGTTCGGAGGTCGGGAGGACATGTCGCTCCAGATCGTGATGGCCCTTGCGGTCCGGAAGCTGGCCCGGAGAGGCATCCGCCGGCCGGTGAGAACAGTGTGGTCGCGGGAGGAGAGCATTGTCGGGCATCACAAACGGCACCGGGCTGTGATCCACGCTCGGTGGGGCGCCACCCGCACAGGCCTCCTGACCGCGGTGGAGGTTGAGGGGTGGCTGGACGCCGGCGCGTACAACTACACGTCGGACAAGGTGCTGGGGAACATGCATCTCTGCTCGGTGGGGCCGTACCGGGTTCCCAATCTTTGGGTGGATTCCAGGGTGGTTTACACGCATTCGGTGCCCGGTGGCGCCTTTCGGGGCTTCGGAGCGCCCCAGGGAGCCATGGCGGCCGAGGGGCAGGTCAACCGGTTGGCCGCCGAGCTGGGGATGGACCCGGTTGCCCTTCGCCTCCTCAACTGCTACCGGGAAGGCGACGTGGGCGCCTGGGGCACGGTGGTCCCGTCGGTGGTCAGCATCCCCGAGGTCATCGAGGCATGCGCCGACCGAGCCGGATGGGGAGAGCCGCTGGATGCCGTTGCGTCCCCGTTTTCCGCCTTTCGATCGCTGCCTCCGGATCCTTCCCGTCAGCGTCGGGGGAGAGGATTCGCATGCGGGCTCAAGAATGTCGGCTTCTCCTTCGGGTTCCCCGAGCGGTGTGAGGCGGATGTCGAACTGTGGGGAGACGATGAAGTGGAGAAGGTGGTGCTGTATCACGGCGGAGCGGAGGTGGGACAGGGAGCCCACACCGCCCTGGCGCAGATGGCGGCTGAGGCGGCGGGGGTGGACGTCGGGGCGGTGGAGACCCGGTACTCAGACACGGCTCACACCGGCGACTCGGGATCGGCCTCCGCCTCCCGTATGACCTGGATGGCCGGCAACTCCATTCTCGGCGCGGTCGAGGAGGCCCAGAAGAGATGGCTGGATGGGGACCGGCCCGCCCTCGGCAGTTTCCGGTTCGTCCCACCGCCAACCGAGACGTTCGATCCCGACACCGGCTCGGGGGAACTCAACTTCGCCTACGGGTGGATGGCTGAGGCGGTGGAGGTGGTGGTGGATCTGGACACCGGGCACCTGCGGGTGGAGTCGGTGGTCTGTGCGGTGGATGTCGGAAGGGCCGTCAACCCTGCGTTGGTTAGAGGGCAGGTGGAGGGGGCAGTGGCGCAGGCCCACGGCTACGCCATCACCGAGCGGCTCAAGACGGAGGAGGGGAGAATCCTGAATCCCCACCTCAGTACCTATCTGATACCGGGTATTGGAGACATCCCCGGGCGGGTGGAGAGCGTGATTCTGGAGATTCCCGACCCGAGAGGCCCATGGGGCGTTCGGGGAATGGCGGAGATGCCCTTCGTTCCCCTGGCCCCTGCGGTCTCCGCCGCGCTGTTCGACGCGGTCGGAGTGTGGTTCGATGAACTTCCCCTGACGCCTGGGGAGGTTGCGGCGGGATTGCGGTCCCAAATTTAATCTCCCTTTTGGGGATAACAGGGAGAGGATGCTATATATTTAGGGGCGGAGTCGGCTTCTGCCGATCTGGCTATTCTTAGGTCGAGTCTGTTGACCCGACCAGCAAGCGAGCGGAAGGAAGATCATATGAGGAAATTGAAAGTAGCCATTGCCCTGATGGCTGTATTGGCGCTGTTGGCTGCGGCCTGCGGCGACGGTGAGGACGACGCGGCGGATACTGCTGCTGCGGACGCCGCTGCCGCTGCCGCCCAGGCTGAGGCTGCTGCTGCTGAGGCTGCCGCCGCCGATGCTGAGGCTGCTGCGGACGCCGCTGCTGCTGAGGCTGCCGCCGCGCAGGCCGAGCTAGAGGCCGCGCAGGCCGAGTTGGATGCCACCCGCGCCGCTGCTGAGGCTGGCGACGAGGAGGCCCAGGCTGCGTTGGAGGCTGCCGAAGAGGAGGCTGCCGCTCAGGCTGCTGCCGCTGAGGCTGCTGCTGAGGCTGCCGAAGAGGCTGCGATGGAAGCAGAGGAGGCCCAGAAGGCACTGGAAGAGGCCATGATGGTGGAGGCCCCCGAGATTCGGGAAGCCGAGGTGGCGATGGGATTCAACGCCTGCTGCGCCGACATGGCATACTGGCAGATTCCGGTCGAGTTGGGCTGGTGGGATGATTTGAACATCACCATCACTCCCAATTCTCCCACCTACTTTTATTTCACGGCCAGTGCTGACGCCATTGCCTGGCTGCGGAGTGGTGAGGGCAATGTGGCCCCCGGTTGGGTGCCGGGTCTGTTCCAATCGTTGGAGACCTTCGCTCAGGACATTCCACCCATCCACTTCGCGGACATCTATATCGGCTACGCCGTTCTGGTAGCGCCGGACAGCCCCTCCAAGACTGCTCTCGAGTTCATGGAGGAAGGGATGGACTTCCGGGAAGCCGCCAAGGCAGCCGTGCAGCAGTTGGTCGGCGCGGACATTCATATTCCGCCGCACAGCACTACGCAGTCCCAGTACACGAATGCGTTCTTCGCTTATCTCGATGAGTGGTGGTATGACGTGGAGGAAGACATTCCGATCCTCGACGACCAAGGCAACCCCTTGTTGTTGTTGGACCGTGACGGTGAGCCGGTGTTGGATGACGACGGCGAGGTTCAGCCGATCCGGATCACCACCAACGACTGGCGTAACTATGCCAACCCGCAGTATGTCGATGACCCCACGATCGTGCAGCTTTCGGCTCAACCGGGTCGGATCCAGTACGCCATGCCTTACGGCGCTCCGACCCTGGTGCAGATGATGCGCAACGGTTGGGATCCGCTGATCAACTTCGCCATGATGTATGAGCATGATCCGGTCTCCCAACAGGCCGCGATCGCCAGTTCCACTGTCGGCGGCACCGGCCTGTTCGCCAACCGCGAGTGGGTGGAGGAGAACAAAGACCTCGTCTACCGAATCCTGTCGGTCGTCTATCGGACTTTCGAGCTCCTCGAGGATCCCGAGCGCCAGTACGTTGGGTGGGAGATCGAGGCCGATCTCATCAACGAGAAGCGTCAGTTGAGCATGGAGCCCGAAGACATCGGGATCATCTGGGAGACCATTGATCCCTCCTTTACCTGGGAGGACCAGGAAGCACTGTGGGACTTGAGCCTGCCGAGCTATCACCCTGAGACGGTGTTCCTGAACCAGGTCGAGGACCGTAAGGCAAAGGGTGAAATATCTGCGGACTATGACACCCGGGCCGGTCTCGAAAGGTTCCTGTTGGCCCAGGACTTCTATTACGACATGAAGGGCATGCAGGAACGCGCTGACGATCTCTTCGCCCAAGCTGCGGGATCGGATCTTTCCGACAGTCAGGCCGCACTGGTTGAGCAGGCGCAGTTCCACTACGACATCTACAACTTCTATGATGCCGAGCGCTTCTTGGTGGCTGCCCTTGGGTAGGCTCCAGTAGCGATCGTCTAGTAGATAAAGAAGACGCCGAGCGCGGGACCGGACGGATATATTCCGATCGGTCCCGCGCTTCGGCCTGTAAGCAAGGACCGCGAGGGCGAGGAACAGAGAGATTGTGACCACCACCGAAACGGATATTCTGGATGTGAGAGCGGCGGCGCATCGCCAAAAACGGCGCCGTCAGATCGCTTATGTCCTCTATCTGATCCTGGGGATAATTCTCTCTTTGCTGATGTGGCAGTTGGTGGCCGCGCCCTTCTCGCCCCTTTTCTATCTGGTACCGCCGCCTTTTGATGCTTTCCGGCACTTCGGGGAGAACTTGATGTTCAGTGAGCGGATGTTGGAGCGGTACGTTCATGCTTGTCCGGACCTTTTGGATGAGTTGGAGGTCGCGGGGGGTGGGATGTTCGATCTCCCCGACCATTGTTTCGGGTACATCCGCCATCTGATGCGGACCACCCGCAATATCATGATCGCGGTTACGTTGGGGACGGTTTTCGGGTTGACGGTGGGGTTGAGCAGTTTGGTGTTCCCGAGGATCGCGGATGTGGTGACGCCGATCGCCGGGTTTTTCGGGACCACCCCGATTTTCATTGCGGCGCCGTTCTTCGTGATCTGGTTCGGGATCGAGTATCCGCTGATGACCACGGTGGGGGTGGTGGTGTTCTACACGACGCTGTTGATGTACTTCTTCAGTCGCCGGGCGGCGGACAACATAGAGGTGGGGATCATCGAGTCAGCTCTGACTCTGGGGGGAGACCGCCGGTCCATTTTCCGGTGGGTGTACCTGCCAGGGACGATCCCGGAGATCGCGGGTGGTTTCCGGATCGCGCTGGCTGGCGCGTGGGGACTGGGGACGTTGGTGGAGGTCTTGGGAATCCAGATGGGAGGAGGGTTCTTGATCCGGATGTGGAGTTTCGCGATGGGTCTCCTGGAGGGCCCGGCGGCGGTAGTCTCCCTGATTCTTTTCTTTGGTGTTCTGGCTGTGGTCGTGGACGGGATTCTGGTGCTGTTCATCCGCTACATCACCAGGTGGTCCGAGTCCGGTCGCAAGCTAGGGTTGTAGGTCGAACTGGGGTTTGTAGGCAAGGAGGACGCTATGTCGACTGTTGTGAATTTTGAGAACCTCTGGTGTGTTTTCGAGCACCGGTCGGGTCAGTTGGTGCATGCCCTGGAAGACGTCAACTTCCGGGTCGACCCGGGTGAGTTCGTGTGTGTGGTGGGCCGGTCGGGGCATGGTAAGACCACGCTGTTGAGGGTGCTGGCCGGGTTGCAGCCTCCCACTGCGGGGGCAGTGAAGTTGGGCGAGACCGCGGTCAGCGGTCCGGGCAGCGACCGGGCGATGGTTTTCCAGCAGGACACGGTGTTCCCGTGGTTGCATGTGAAGGAGAACGTCGAGTTCGGCCTGCGGGCGAACAAGCTTCCCGAGGACGAGCGGAACGAGATCACCGACTACTGGTTGCAGGCGGTGGGGTTGGAAGAGTTCGCCGATTCCTGGCCGCGGGAGCTCTCCGGAGGCATGAGGAAGCGGGTTGCCCTGGCGTCGGCGATGGCGGTGGGCTCCGACGTGGTCTTGATGGACGAGCCTTTCGGGTCATTGGACTACTTCACCCGCCGGAACCTCCATGAAGTTCTCTTGAACCTGTGGTTCGAGACCAAGAAGACCATCTTCTTCGTCACTCATGACATTGAGGAGGCTTTGATCCTTGCTGATCGGGTGATTCTGTTGGCGGAGGGCAAGTTGGTGGACGACATCGCGGTTACTCTGCCTCGTCCCCGCAACGAGGATGTCCGGGCTACGCCCGAGGCGGTGGGCATTTTCAAGCTCATCCTGGCGCACCTGGGCATCACCGAGGAGGAGGCGACGCAAGCTTGAACCTCCTGGTCCGCTCTCGCAAATTCTTCTGGATCGGTTACCTGGTCTGGACTCTCCTGATCCCTTGGTTGCTGCTCCAGTTTCCCAAGGGCCTCCCCTTCGTCACCTGGTCGAATGAAGGCGGCGACATCGTCGTTACCTGGTCGTACATTATTTGCGCCTGGGTTTTGTTCCTGGCCTGGCCGGTCGTGTTCCGCCGGGACCGGGTCAAGGAGCGCCTGGTGAAGATGGGTCGGGGGATAGTGGCGGGGCCGTCGTTGCTGTGGGCGGGCATGCGCCGCAGCCCGCTGTTCTTCGTCTCTTGGGGGGTGCTGCTTCTGGCTTGGCAGGTGGCGTCGTACCTTGCTCCTCCGGGCATCCTGGAGCACCCATTGGTTCCCGGATGGGACTACGTGTTCGGAGAGACCCTCTGGCGAATGAACGGCGACTGGACCGTCATCGGATTCGACTTCGGGTTCGTGAATTTCCAAGTCCACGAACTGGCGCCCTATCCCGCCTATGGTGGCGAGGGGACTTGGCCGGCCGTGTTCCTGGCCATCGTCTTCCACTCGGGCATGACCCTTTTCAGGCTGTTGTGCGGCATGGCGCTGGGTTTCAGTCTCGGTCTCACGACCGGTCTGGCCATTCCCTACTGGCCGTGGCTGCGCCAGACCTGGTGGGCGCCCCTGAATTTCCTTCGGATGATCCCCCTTCTGGCGGCGATACCCTGGTTGCAGTTCGCCCTGGGCTCCACCCTCACCGGCATCACCCTCTATATTGCCTTCGGAGTGTGGACCACGCTGGTGGTGGCCACCATGAACGCGGTGGCCAACGTGCCCGACCGGTATATCGAGAGCGCTCGTACCCTGGGCGCTTCCCGCGCCCGTACCTACCTCAGGGTGATAGTCCCGGGGACGATTCCCGAGTTGCGCACCGCCATGCTGCTCTCCATGGGAGGCAGTTGGTCGCTGGCTATCGCCGCAGAGTTCCTCGGGTTTCCCACCGGACTCGGATATATGGCGGCGGTGGCGGTGCAGGAGACCAACACCGCCCGGCTGGTTATTGTCGGCTTTATCGTGGCCTTCTATTCCCTTACGACCTTCTATCTGCTCAACGAGGGATTCAAGAAGGCCGTCAGTTGGATGCCACAACGCACCACCAAGGGAACGGACATCGCCAAGGTGGCCGGGGCGGCGGGCGCCGGAGGCCGCGCAGAGACCCTCGAGGACAACTAGGCCCCGCGCCGCGGCATCAGATCCGCGGGTCGGGCGGCACACCGGAATTAGCTGTCGTGGCTCCGTCCTTGGCATGAGGCTGTCGGCGGCATGTTGACCGGAATCATCTTCGGTTTTGTCACCGCGGTGACGCTGGGGATTAACTACCTGCTCACCGCAGTAGTTACGAGACGCTTCGGCGTTTTGCGCTCCACCGCCGTCACCCTGACCCTGGCCCTGTTGGTGATGGTCGCTTGGGCGATTCTCATCGACGTCCCTCTTGAGATCGACGCCGACCATGTGATCCTACTGGTCTTCCTCGGGTCCTGTGTGGGCGGGACCTTTCTGTGCGGCTACATGGCTCTCCGATTGGGTCCTATCTCGGTCGTGAGCCCGATCGGGGCTCTGAGCGGCGCCATGACGGTGGTCTACTCGTTCTGGCTGCTGGGGGAGAGACCGGGGGCGGTGCAGTGGGCGGGGATACCGATCGCGGTGCTGGGAGCGGTGTTGGCATCTCTGGTGATCGAGCGCGGGACCAAGATACGACTGGTGACCTGGGGGCCCGTCTTCGCCATGATCGGCGTGCTGGTCGGGTCGATCTCCAACGCCGGACTGAAGATCCCCATCCGGGAAGGAGTCGACTCCAGTCTCACGGTCATCACCCAACGAGTCTTCACGGTGGCAGTGGTTCTCTTGGTATTCGTGATTTTCTCTCGGGTGGCTGAACAACGTCGACGGAGGGGAGAGTCACGGTTCGAGGGAAGCGACCAGGTGAGGATCACCTGGAGGACGGGATGGCTGCTGGGCCTGGTGGGGCTTATCGACGGCGTCTCGTTCATTTCCTTCGGGTACGGCCTGGCGTATGCACCGGCTTGGCTGATCGGCATTATCTCCCAGAGCGGCCGGGTCATAGCCGTGGTGGGAGGTGTGATGTTTTTCAAGGAGCGACTCCACAGCCTGCAATGGGCGGGCGTAGGCTTGGTGATGGCCGGGGTAGCAATGTCCATCGCCGGCTAGGACCGCCCCAGGAGGCCCTCGGTTAGGAACTCAAGAAGATTGTCCTTGCACATGAAGCTATAACCAGGTGCTGACCGGCATCATCTTCGGGTTGATCACCGCGGTGACGATTGGTGTCAACCACCTCCTCACGGCCGTGGTGGCGCGACGCTTCGGGGTGTTGCGGTCCACCACCGCCACTCTGGCCCTGGCCCTGGTGGCGATGGTCGCTTGGGCGCTCCTCATCGGCTCGCCGTTCGAAATCACCCGTGATCAACTCGTTCTTCTGGCTTACCTGGGCACTTGCGCCGGCGGGGCCTTTCTGTGCGGTTACATGGCTCTCCGATTGGGTCCTATCTCGGTTGTCAGCCCGATCGGGGCTCTGAGCGGCGCCATGACCGTGGTCTTCTCCTTCTGGATGCTGGGGGAGAGACCCGGCATCGTGCAATGGGCAGGGATACCGATCGCGGTGGTGGGAGCGGTGCTGGCGTCCTTGGTTATCGAGCGCGGAGCCAAGATACGACTGGTGACCTGGGGGCCGGTGTTCGCCATGATCAGCGTGGTGGTCGGGTCGATCTCCAACGCCGGCCTGAAGATCCCCATCCGGGATGGACTCGATTCCAATATCACCGTTATCACCCAGCGGGTCTACACGGTTGCCTATGTCGCTTTGCTGTTGGTGATCGTCTCCCGGGTAGTGGAACAGCGACGACGCCGGGGAGACCCTCGCTACCAGGGGAGCGACCAGGTGAAGATCACCTGGAGGACGGGATGGCTTTTGGTTGTGGTGGGACTGATCGACGCCGTCTCGTTCATATCCTTCGGATACGGTCTGGCGTATGCACCGGCCTGGCTGATCGGAATCATCTCCCAGAGCGGCCGGGTGATCGCCGTGATCGGTGGGGTGATGTTCTTCCACGAACGCCTCCACCACCTGCAATGGGCAGGCGTAGCCCTGGTGACGGTTGGTGTGGCAATGTCCATCGCTGGCTAGTTGTCTCTATGTCGCTTTCGGGGTGTGGACCCCATGGCGGTGGCCACCATGAACTCGGTGGCCAACGTGCCCGACCGGTACATCGAAAGCGCCCGTACCCTGGGCGCCTCCCGGCCCCGGACCTACTTCAAGGTGATAGTGCCGGGGTCGATTCCCGAGTTGCGCACCGCCATGCTGCTCTCCATGGGAGGTAGCTGGTCGCTGGCCATAGCCGCCGAGTTCCTCGGGTTTCCCACCGGACTCGGATACATGGCCAACGTGGCGGTGCAGGAGACCAACACCGCCCGGTTGGTGATAGTCGGATTCATAGTGGCTTTCTATTCCCTCGCTACCTTCTACCTGCTCAACGAGGGATTCAAGAAGACCGTCAGCTGGATGCCCCAGCGCACCACCAAGGGGACGGACATCAGCAAGGTGGCCGGGGCGGCGGGAGCCGGGGGCCGCGCAGAAACCATCGAGGCCGGATAGAACCTGCGCCGCCAGATCAGAGGCCACGCGCAGGGGCAGCGGGCCGGGAATAGTCAGCCTGGTTCTTCCCTGTGTCTTAAGCTGTTTGTCTGATGTTGACCGGCATCATCTTCGGGTTCATCACCGCGGTGACATTGGGGATCAATAGCCTGCTGACCGCAGTAGTGGTGCGACGCTTTGGCGTGCTGCGCTCTGTTTCCGTCACGGTGACCCTGGCTTGTCTGGTGATGATGGCTTGGGCGGCGTTGATCGGTGTCCGAGTCGAGATGGAGGCCGACCACCTGATCCTCCTGGTCTTTATGGGTTCTTGCATCGGCGCGGCCTTTCTGTGCGGCTACATGGCCCTCCGGCTGGGCCCGATCTCGGTGGTGAGCCCCATTGGCGCTCTGGGGGGCGCCATGACGGTGGTCTACTCCTTCTGGCTGCTCGGAGAGAGGCCGGGTGAACTGCAGTGGGCAGGAATACCGGTGGCGGTATTAGGAGCGGTGCTGGCGTCCCTGGTGATCCAGCGGGGAGCCAAGATACGGCTGATCACCTTGGGGCCCGTCTTCGCTCTGATTGGCGTGCTGGTCGGGTCGTTCTCCAACGCCGGACTCAAGATCCCCATCAGAGACGGAGTCGATCCCAACGTGACCGTCATCACCCAACGAGTGTTCACGGTGGTCGTCATCCTCCTGGTGTTCGTGGTCTTCTCCCGGGTGACCGTGCAACGGCGTCTGAGGGGAGACGCCCGCTCCGAGAGGAGCCCCCCGGTCAAGATCACCTGGAGGACAGGATGGCTGATGGGCTTGGTGGGACTCATCGACGGCGGTTCCTTCATATGCTTCGGCTACGCGCTGGCCTATGCACCCGCCTGGCTGATCTCGATCATCTCTCAGACCGGCCGGGTGATAGCCGTGGTCGGCGGGGTGATCTTCTTCAACGAACGACTCCACAGCCTGCAGTGGACAGGGGTAGCCCTGATAGCTGTGGGGGTGGTGATGTCCCTGGTCGGCTAGCACGGGCTCGGTATATTTCGAGGGGTGCCGGTCGGCTGACGACAGCCGGCGGCTCGACGAGCAAGCGAGGGGAAGGAAAGCGCAACGAGGAAACTCACAGTACCCATTGCCCTGGTGGCTACCTGGGCGTTGTTGGCTTCGGCCTGCGGCGATGGCGCGGATACGCCTGCTCCCGAGGCGGCTACTGCTCCGACCGAAGTTGCTGAGGGTGAACCCGCCGCTGCCGAAAACGACGAGGCCCAGCAGGAACTGGAAGAATCGATGATGGTGGAGGCTCCGGAGATCCGGGAAGCCGAGGTTGCCATGGGATTCAACGCCTGCTGCGCGGATACGGCCTTTTGGAATATTCCCCTGGAGTTGGGGTGGTGGGATGATCTGAATATCGCGATCGTTCCCAACACGCCCACCTACTACTTCATCTCCGGCGCCGAGGCCATTGCCTGGTTGCGGAGCGGGGAAGGCAACGTGGCCCTTGGTTGGGTGCCGGGGTTGTTCGGGACGTTGGAGACCATTGCTCAGGAGACCCCTCCCATACTCCTGGCGGACATCTATGTCGGTTATGCCGTGTTGGTGTCGCCTGACAGCCCCTCGAAGACCGTTTTGGAATTGGTGAATGAAGGGATGGATTTCCGGGCAGCCGCCCAAGAGGCCGTCCAGCAGTTGGTTGGCGCGGACATCTACATTTCGCCCGGCAGCATCGAGCAGAATCAGTACCTGGATGCGTTCTTCGCCTATCTGGATGAGTGGTGGGAGTCCTATCAGCAGGACATTCCTGCCTTGGACGAGGAGGGCAACCCCCTGGTGTTGTTGGGCCGCGACGGCGAGCCTCTCCTGGATGAGGATGGCGACCTCCAGCCGATCCGGATAACGACCAACGACTGGCGTAACTACGCCAATCCGCAATACGTGCATGACTCAGCGATCATGGAGCTTTCGGCTGTTCCGGGCCGGATCGAGTACGCCGTGCCTTACAGCGCCCCGATCCTGGTGCAGATGATGCGCAACGGTTGGGATCCACTGATCAACTTCGGGATGATGATCGAGAATGATCCATTCTCCCAGCAGACGGCGATCGCCAACTCCACTGTCGGCGGGATCGGTCTGTTGGCCAACCGGGATTGGGTTGACAACAACAAGGACCTGGCCTACCGGGTTCTTTCCGCCGCTTTTCGCACCTTCGATTTTCTTGATGATCCCCAGACCCGGTATCAAGGTTGGGAGATCGAGGCCAATCTCATCAACAGCCATCGCCGGTTGAGCCTGGAGCCCGAGGAGATCGGGACCATCTGGGAGCAGATCGATCCCTCATTCAGCTGGGAGGACCAGGAAGCCCTATGGGACTTGGACCTGCCGAGCTACCACCCCGAGATTGTGTTCGCCACTCAGATCGAGAGACTCAAGGTCAAGGGGGTGTTGGCCGGGGACTATGACACGCAAGCCGGCCTCGAGGAGTTCCTGCTGGCCCAGGACCTCTACTACGAGATGAAGGGGTTCAAGACCCGCGCCGACGCACTGTTCGAGAGCGCTTCTGGAATGGATCTGTCCGCCGGCCAGGCTGATTTGATCGCCCGGGCCCAGCACCACTATGACATCTACAACTTCTACGACGCTCTCCGCTTCTTGGAGGCTGCCCTATCTGGGTAATCCTCGGATTGCGGTTGCTAACCAGTAATAGAGGCGTGAGGCTGTCCGCGGGGTGTTGACCGGCGTCATCTTCGGGTTTGTCACCGCGGTGACGCTGGGGATCAACCGCCTGCTCACGGCTGTGGTGGCGCGGCGCTTCGGCGTGGTGCGTTCCGCTGCTGTCACGCTGACGGTCGCCCTGTTGGTGATGGTCGCCTGGGCGATCCTCATCGACGTTCGTATCGAGATGACCACCGACCATCTGATCCTCCTGACCTTTTTGGGCACCTGCGTCGGCGCCTCGTTCCTGGGCTCCTACATGGCCCTCCGACTGGGTCCGATCTCCGTGGTGACGCCGATCGGCTCTCTGGGGACCGCCATGACGGTGGTCTACTCCTTTTGGCTGCTGGGGGAGAGGCCCGGCGCCGTGCAGTGGGCAGGAATACCGATCGCCGTGCTGGGAGCAGTACTGGTATCGCTGGTGATCGAACGCGGAGTCAAGATACGACTGGTCACCTGGGGACCGGTCTTCGCCTTGATCGGCGTATTCGTAGGATCGCTATCCAACGCCGGATTGAAGATCCCCATCAGGGACGGTGTCGACTCCAGCCTGACCGTCATCACCCAGCGAGTCTTCACCGTGGCCTTCGTCCTGTTGGTGCTGGTGGTCTTGTCCCGGCTGGGGTTGCGGCGTCGGCGGGGAGGAGACGACCCTCAGTCCCAGATGAGGATCACCTGGAGGACGGGATGGCTCTTGGGCCTGGTGGGATTGATCGACGGCGTCTCTTTCATATCATTCGGATACGGATTGGCCCACGCGCCGGCCTGGCTGATCGCAATCATCTCCCAAAGCGGCAAGGTGCTGTCCGTCGTCGGCGGGGTGATCTTCTTCAAGGAACGGCTCCACCGGCTTCAGTGGACAGGCGTGGGCCTGATACTGGTCGGCGTGCTGATGTCCCTTCTTGGCTAGTGCCCCTTCCCGGCCGTGGGAGGTTGGTGCTCAGTTCTCGGGGAAGGTGTATTGGAACACTCCGCCGGTGCGGACCATCTCGGCGGCGATGGCGTCGGCGTGTTGGATGAAGCGATTGAGCATGGCGTTGATCTGGTCCGGCACCACCCGGAGAGCGCTGTGCCCGGCGCCGACCGGCTTGCCGATCACCACCTGGGGGCACAGTTCCCGGACCAGATCCAGGTCGATGTACGGTTGGCCGCAGTCGACATACAGGTAGGGGCACTTCACCCCGGCCAGCACCGAGGCGGGATCGAAGGCACTCATCCCGTGCCAGTCATTGAGGATCACATTGTCGTCAAGACCAGCCAGGAACTCCGAGGTCTCCTTGGCGCGGTTCGGGTTGTCGGTCGGCAGGTGGGAAGCGCTGAGAAACTGTTCCAGAGCCTTCCGGAAGTCTTGGTCTCTTTGTATCAGGTGATCGTAGGGACCGTGAACGCGGGCGGTCCAGCCGGGAACGTTGCTGGGCGAGTCAAGGCTGGCGATCGCTCCCACCAGGTCAGGATGGCGGGCGGCGGTGGAGATGACCACCTGCCCTCCCATGCTCTGTCCGACCAGCACCGGCTTTCGCAGGCCCAGTTGACGGATGAGCTCACTCATGTCGTCGCCGTGGTCCGCCATGGTCCAGGTTTCCGGTTTGTCGCTTTCCCCGTGGCCCCGCAGGTCGACCTGGATGCAGCGGTGATTGGGGGAGAAGTACTCCTCCTGGAGGTCGAATCCGCCCCGCCCTCCGAAACCGCCGTGGACGAAGATGATGGCCGGGTCGCCGGCGCCCACCTGGTCGTAGGCGATGCGAATGCCGTCGGAAGTAGTGATCCATTCAGTCATGCACAACAGCTTAATTGTCAGGTGTCGCCTGGCCGCCCCGGGACAGGATGGTTATCGGTCTTGACCTGGGGTATGCGGCATCTATCGGTCTTCGGGGAAGGTGTATTGGAATACCCCGCCGGTGCGTTTCATCTCGGCTGCGATGGCGTCGGCGTGTTGGATGAAGCGATTGAGCATGGCGTTGATCTGGTCCGGCGCCACCCGGAGGGCTCCATGCCCGGCGCCGACCGGTTTGCCGATCACCACCTGGGGGCACAGTTCCCGGAGCAGGTCCAGGTCGAGGCGGGGCTGGCCGCAGTCGACATAGAGATATGGGCACTTCACCCCGGCCAGCACCGGCCCGGCGTCGAAGGCCATCATTCCCCTCCAGCCGTTGAGGATCCTCCTGTCGCCGAGACGGGCCAGCCGTTCGGATGTGCTCTTGGCGCGGTTCGGGTCGTCGGTGGGCAGGTGGGCGGCGCTCAGGAAGAGCTCCAGCGCCTTGCGGATGTCCTGGCCCTCTTGCATCAGGTGGTCGAAAGGCCCGTGATGGTAGGCGTGCCATCCGGGGATGTTGCTGGGTGAGTCGAGGCTGGCGATTGCCCCGACCACATCGGGATGGCGAGCGGCGGCCGAGATGATCACCTGTCCTCCCATGCTCTGTCCAACCAGGACGGGATTGTGCAGGCCCAGTTGGCGGATGAGTTCGGCCACGTCGTCGCCGTGTTGTTCCATGGTGTAGATCTGGTCTGGTATGTCGCTCTCGCCGTGGCCGCGCAGGTCGACCGAGATGCAGCGGTGGTTGGGGGAGAAGTACTCCTCCTGGAAGCCGAACCCGCTTCGATCACCGAAGCCGCCGTGGATGAAGATAATGGCCGGGTCGCCGGCGCCCAGTTCGTGATAGGCGATGCGGACGCCGTCAGAGGTGGTGATCCATTGAGTCATGCCACTCAGCTTAGGTTCTTGAAGCCTGGCCGGGAAGATGGACAGGCAAGTTTTGGCGCCCTGGTGGAAGTAAGTTGCATGGCCGGATCTGGCGGGACCGGGGCTAGGCCTCCGGCATCACTTATCAGGGAAGGTGTATTGGAACACCCCGCCGGTGCGCACCATCTCGGAGGCTATGGCGTCGGCGTGTTGGATGAAGCGGTTGAGCATGGCGTTGACCTGGTCCGGCACGTCTTGGAGAGCCCGATGCCCGGCGCCCACGGTCTTTCCGATCACCACCTGAGGGCACAACTCCCGGAGCAGGTCGAAGTCGAGGTCCGGCTGGCCGCAGTCTATGTACAGGTAGGGGCACTGCACCGCTCGCAGGGTGGACGTCGGATCGTAATCGATCTTTCCCCGCCAGGTGTTGAGGATCAGATCCTCGGACACTTCGGCGAGGCGCTCGGGCATGGTTCCCACCCGGGAAGGATCGTCGGTGGGCAGGTAAGCGACCCGTAGGAACTTGTAGAGCGCATCCCGGAGAGCGGGGCCGCGCTGGTTCATCAGATGGGCGTAGGGCCCGTGATGGGCCTGGTGCCATCCGGGGATGTTGCTGGGGGAATCCAGGCTGGCGACGGCCCCTACCAGTTCGGGGTGGCGGGCGGCGGTGGAGATCACCACCTGCCCTCCCGCGCTCTGTCCAACCATCACGGGTCGGTTCAGGCCCAGTTGGCGGATGAGGTCTCCCATGTCGTCGCCGTGCTGTTCCATGGTGTAGGGCTCGTCGGGTTTGTCGCTGTCGCCGTGGCCGCGCAGGTCGACCGAAATGCACCGGTGATTGGGGGAGAAGTAGTCCTCTTGAAAGTTGAAGCCTCCCCGTTTTCCGTAAGCCCCGTGAATAAAGATGATGGCCGGGTCGCCCGCCCCCACTTCGTGGTATGCGATGCGGATCCCGTCGGAGGTTGTGATCCATTCAGTCATGGGACCGAGCTTAGAGTGCCCGCTCCGGCACGTCCTTCCAAGCCGTCACCGGGTCTCGCCGCAGGTTGGGAAAAATTCCGGGGCTGAGGGGTTGGTTTTGTCACACCGGCAGTTCACATTGATACGAACCAAGCACCCGCACGGTCCGTTCCGGCGTCGTCCGGACCGCGTCGAGGGATCAAATCGCCCTGTTCAACAGGGTTGTCCCGGACTGGGCGAAGCGCGTTCAACCCTGGCAAGGTGGTGGTGGGGGTGGGCCCGAGAGGGGTTCGTTTTTCGCGGGTTTTTCGGCTCCGGGGCGACCGTCCGCCGATGGCCCGATCGTCGAGGGTCGTTCAATCGGGAGGGAAGGTGTATTGAAACACCCCGCCGGTGCGGATCATCTCGGCCGAAATGGCATCGGCGTGTTCGATGAACCGCCGCAGCATGGCGTTGATCTGGTCCGGTACGTCCTTGGTGGCCTGGTGACCGGCGCCGACCGTCTTGCCGATCACCACCTGGGGGCACAACTCCCGGAGTAGATCGAGGTCGAGACCGGGTTGCCCGCAGTCGATGAACAGATAGGGACATTTGACCTCTGCCAGCACCGGCGCCGGGTCGAAGGCGCTCATGCCCTGCCAGCTGTTCACGATTACATGGTCTGGGACATCGGCCAGCCACTTCGGCATGTCCCCGACCCGGGAGGGATCGTCGGTCGGCAGGTAGGCGGCGCCGAGAAAAGTCAGCAGCGCTTCCCGGAAGGGACCATCCAAGGTCATCAGGTGGTCGAAAGGGCCGTGATAGCGCCGGTGCCATCCGGGGATGTTGCTGGGCGAGTCCAGGCTGGCAATCGCTCCCACCAGTTCGGGATGCCGGGCGGCGGTGGAGATCACCACCTGTCCTCCCATGCTGTGACCGACCAGGATGGGTTGGCGGAGCCCCATGTGGCGAAGCCACTCGGCCAACTCGTCGGCGTGTTTTTCCATCGTGTACAGCTCATCCGGTTTGTCGCTCTCGCCGCGACCGCGCAGGTCGATGGCTAGGCACCGATGATTGGGAGAGAAGTACTCCTCTTGGAATGTGAAGCCCGTCCGGTTGCCGAACCCGCCGTGGATGAACACAATGGGCGGTTCGCCGGCGCCAAGTTGGTGGTAGGCGAGACGCACTCCGTCGGAGGTGGTGAACCATTCAGTCACATCAACGAGATTAGGGAAACAGCACGAGACCCAGTCGGCAGCACGGGGCCCAGCCGGCGGGACTCTACCTGGATGGGAAGGTGTACTGGA
Source organism: bacterium (assembly GCA_028819345.1). Lineage (GTDB taxonomy): Bacteria > Actinomycetota > Acidimicrobiia > Spongiisociales > ZC4RG35 > Bin76. The sequence continues at coordinate 73,082 of JAPPLW010000050.1, forward strand.
ACACGCCACCCGTGCGGATCATCTCGGCGGCGATGGTGTCGGCGTGTTCGATGAAACGCCGGAGCATGGCGTTGACCTGGTCGGGCACATCCCTGGTGGCGGCGTGACCGGAGCCCACGGTCTTGCCGATCACCACCTGGGGACACAACTCCCGGAGCAGATCGAAGTCCAGGTAGGGCTGGCCGCAGTCGATGTAGAGGTAAGGGCACTTCACCCGGCGGAGCACCGGGGCCGGATCGAAGGAGCTCAAAGCCCACCACTGTCTGACTATCACATGATCGGGAAACGCGGCGAGCCGCTCGGAGATTCCCGCCACCCGCGACGGATCGTCGGTGGGAAGGTAGGCGGCGCCCAGGAAGGTGCGGGCGGCTTCCCTGAAGGGGCCGTCCCGGGTCATCAGGTGGTCGTAAGAACTGCTGAAGCGTCTCTGCCATCCGGGCATGTTGCTGGGCGAGTCGATGCTGGCGATGGCTCCCACCAGTCCGGGATGCCGGGCGGCAACCGAGATAACTACCTGTCCGCCCATGCTGTGACCTATCAGGACCGATCGTTCCAAACCCAGGTGTCGGAGGAGTTCGGCCACGTCGTCGGCGTGTTGGGCCATTGAGTAGACCCTGTCGGGCTTGTCGCTGTCGCCGTTGCCGCGCAGGTCGACGGCCACGCATCTGTGGCTGGTCGAGAAGTACTCCTCCTGGATGGCCGAGCCTCCTCGGTTGCCATAGATACCGTGCACGAAGACAATCGGTGGGTCGCCGGCGCCCACCTGGTGGTAAGCGATGCGGACGCCATCACGGGTGGTGATCCGCTCCGTCACGTCATCCAAGCTTTTGGAGGCACAAACCTGGCGGTGGAGTTGCCCCGTTTAGAGCACGGGATTCTGTCTGAGGGGTCTGGTGGTAGCTGGCGTGGGTTCTTTCGCATTCAGAGGGACAGCCTTGGACAAAAACAATAATCATTCTCACATGCCAGGTATACTTCGCATCCGACCTGTGAGAAATAGCTTCGTCACCCGCCTTGGAAAAAAGTGAGCAGAGTTAAGCACCCAGAGACGTTGAGAGCCGGCGTTGAGGCGCTGTCCTTACGTCAGTCCTATGAGAACCGGACTGCCGGTAGGCAGGCCGCTCATGGTGAAGGAAGGGCGGGGTGGGGTAAGTTCACTGCAGTTGTGCTATGTGTGGCGCTGGTGGCTCTGCTTTCTGCTTGCCAGGAATCCGATGAAGGAGTAGTGCCAACCCCCGAGGATTCGGCCACCTCTCAGGAAGGCTCAATGGTTGGGATGGACCCGGGCATATCCGACAGCAGGATCGTGTTCGGTCAGTCTGCTGCGTTCAGCGGGCCTGCGCAAGCACTTGGCAATGAGATGCGGCTCGGCATTCAGGCCGCATTCCATGAAGTGAACTAGGCCGGTGGGGTCCACGGGAGGATGGTGGAACTGGTGACCCTAGACGACTTCTACGAACCGGACTCCGCTTACATCAATACTCGACAACTTATCAATAGGGAAGGGGTTTTCGCTCTGATCGGGGAGGTGGGTACTCCTACCTCCCGCTCGGCTTTGCCATTGGCTGAGGAGGGGGGAGTGCCCTTCATCGCTCCCTTCACCGGTGCCGCGTTCCTTCGGGAGCCTGACTTGAACACCGTCTTGAACCTGCGTGCCTCCTATCACCAGGAGACCGAGGAGATGGTCGAGCGTCTCACTGAAGACTTGGGCGTTACGAGAGTGGCGGTTCTGTACCAGAACGATTCCTATGGGCAGACCGGTCTCGATGGAGCGCTCCAGGCTTTGGAGCGCCGCGGTCTTTCTCCTGTGGCCTCTTGGTACTACCCACGGAACACCAGTGCTGTAAAGAATGCCGTGATGAACCTCGTGGAAGCCGATCCCGAGGCAGTCATAATGATCGGGGCCTATTCTCCGGTGGCCAAGACCATCAACCTGATGCGCCAAGACATTGATCCGGTGTTCATGACGGTCTCTTTCGTGGGCAGCAACGCATTGGCGGAAGAGTTGGGGCCCGATGGGACCGGCGTATATGTGACACAAGTGGTGCCACTTCCCGGAGACACCAGTGTGCCCGTAGTTTCTGAGTATCAGAACGCATTGAGGGCTTTTCAAGCCGATGCGGCGCCGGGTTTCGTGTCGCTGGAAGGTTATCTGGCCGGACGTTTGGCCATTGCCGGTCTGCAGTTGTGCGGCCCCGAGGTCAGCCGGGAGTGTTTCCTGGGAGCCGTTCGCGACGCAGGGACGGTTGATCTTGATGGGATGAGTCTCCACTACGGACAAGACGACAATCAAGGATCCGACGCGGTGTTTGTGACGGTTATCGGCGATGACGGGGAATATCACGTGGTTGAGAGTCTGGGAGAGAGACGATGACGGCACGAGTCGGCTCCGCTCCGCTGAAGGTGATCGTGGCCTTGTCGCTGGTTGTCACTCTGGCCTCGGTGGGGGGATGGCTGGCCACTGGCGATCTGACCGGCGACGAAGCGCCAGATGCAGATGTCCAGGCTCTGGCCGCCGTTTTGGAGGTTTCCCGGCATTCCAATGCTTTGGCGTTGATCGGTTCTGTCGAGACCAACCTAAATATGACGAGAGAGAGTGTGATCGCTTCGAGGACAGCCGTAGCAGAGCACAAGACCCGGCTTTCCGAACAACTGGCCGTCCTTGATGGCGGGAGATATGCCGCAAGGATGGAGAAAATCAGAGAGCAAGTCGGACTGCTGGTCTCCAACGTTGATCGCATAGAGGCGGGACGTCCCGATCTTCTGAGGTCGTTGCTTGCTGGAACGCGTAACAGCCAAGAGTTGAACATGCTCACTGTACGCGAGCTTCAGCCGGCGCTCAACACCAGCGTGGACAACCAGTTTTACTACATGATGACCGGCAGGAGCGAATTCAGGGATGCAGCCACAGGTGATCCGATGAATCGAGAAGAATTGCTGCGTTATCACCATTTGGCCTCCTTGCAGCGTTCGGTGACGGTAGGGCATCTGATCTTGGCGGCCGCCTACCGGATGCCGAATCCACCTCTGGTCACAAGCGTTGAGGGGGGGTTCGTTTCCGCCGCTCAACGCGCCAGGAGAGACATCGAATACCTCTCCGCGCACGGCGGACCGGACATAGACGCATCGGTCATTCCTCTTGCCGAGAGGCTGTTCCAAATAGACGCCACCGGATCAACCACTTTTGACGAGATAAGGACAAGGCTGTCAAGGGCGGTGTTGGAGCGGGAATTGATCGCCATCAACCACCAGGTGCAGGACAGACTCGATACAGAGATCGATGGTCTTGTCGAGGAGATCAAACAGGCCGCAGCGGTTTCCGCAGATGAGACCGAGCAGGCGGCTTCCACCGCGCAGGCCGTGCTGATAGGCATAGCTATCGCAGGCATCATCGCCACGCTGGTGGGCGTCCGCCACCTCAAGCCGAGGAGCGCGGCCGGCGGAGACTGAGGCCATGCCCTCCAGTAGGGATCCTGGCTAAGTCTTCAGACACTCCGGAACCCCACCGGTGATCCCGTGCAGAGATGCTAGAGCTTCAGTCGCTCCGCTAGTTGGACGGCGTTCAGGGCCGCTCCCTTGCGGAGGTTGTCTCCCACTGCCCACAAGTTGATCCCCCCTGGGGCTCCCACCGTCTCCCGTACCCGGCCGACCAGGGTGCGGTCCCGCCCGGCGCTGTCGAGAGGGGTGGGAGGGATGTCCTCCCAGACCTCCACTCCGGGAGCGGCGGAGAGAAGTCGCACCGCCTCGTCGCGGTCCAGGGGGCGGTCGAACCACACCGAAGCCGCCAATCCGTGTCCGACCATCACCGGCACTCTCACGCAGGTGGGTTCCACGGCCAATCCCGGAAGATCGAGAATCTTGCGAGACTCGTTGACCAGCTTCCACTCCTCGTCGGTATAGCCCCGTCGGGTCTCCGAGCCCGCCAGGGGCAGCACGTTGAAACCTATGGGTCGGCTGTAAACCTCGGTCCCCGGATCGGTCCACCGTCCCTGTGCCAGAGCCGACCGATCATCTCGGAAGTGCTCTATCTGATCGGACAGTTCGGCCATCCCCTTCTGACCCGAGCCTGAGACCGACTGGTAGGAGGTGGCCACCATCGAGCGGAGTCCGGCCGCCCGGTGGAGAGGGGCGACCGCCATCATCAGCACCATGGTGGTGCAGTTGGGGTTGGCGACCACTCCCTGATGTGACTCCAAGGCATGGTCGTTCACATCCGCCACCACCAGCGGGACCCGGGGATCCATCCGGAAACAGGACGAGTTGTCGATTACCACCGCTCCGGCTTCTACGAACCGCGGGCCATGGGTCCCCGACCGGGAGGCGCCCGCCGAGAAGATCGCAATCTCGACGCCTGCCGGATCGGCCTCATCCAGGTCCTCCACTTCCACCTTGCCCCAGGCGGTGGAGACCTTCTTCCCGGCCGAGCGCGCCGAGGCCATGAGTCGCAGTCGGCCAACCGGGAACTCCCGTTCGGCGAGGATGCCCAGCGCGGTCCGGCCCACCGCTCCGGTGGCGCCCACCAGGGCAAGGTCGATGCTCATGCCCCTCGTTCCTCCCTGATCAGTGGTGGGCGAAACTCGCGGTGGAGCACTTGCACGGCCTTGTGCATCTGGGACTGCTCCACCACGCAGGAGATCCTGATGGTGGAGGTGGAGATCATCTCAATATTGATCCCCGCCTCGCCCAACGTTCGGAATACCCGGGCCGCTACGCCCGGTTCGGTCTTCATTCCTGCTCCAATCA
>JAPPLW010000030.1 GCA_028819345.1 bacterium
GGCGGCGTGGCGATCCAGTACGCGTTGGGCCTGGCGCTGGCGGTGGCGCTCAACCGGGGCCTTAGGGAACAGCGCCTGATGCGCGTCCTGTTCCTGCTGCCGATGATGGTGAGTCCCATCGCGGTGGGCTTCATCATCGGCCGGATGGTGTTCAGCGAGGGCTTCGGGCCGATCAACGACATGCTTCAGGCTGTGGGCCTTCCGGCCGTGGCCTGGGTCACCTCGCCGGGCGTGGCCAAGTGGACCATCATCCTGGTGGACACTTGGCAGTGGACGCCGCTGATGATGCTCCTGATCCTGGTCGGTCTGCAGGGCATTCCCGGAGAGCCGATCCAGGCGGCCCGGGTGGACGGCGCCTCTGAGTGGCAGATCTTCCGCCACATCGTATTCCCGCTCCTGCTGCCGGTCAGCATCACCGCCATCCTGATCCGCGCCCTGGAGGCGTTCAAGATCATCGACATCATCCGGGTGGTGACCGGCGGCGGCCCGGGACGCGCCACCGAGTCGGTGACCGCCTACGTCTACAACGTCGGCGCCAAGCAGGGTGACCTGGCGTATGCGGCGGCGGCCGCCTATGTCCTGCTGTTCGTGGTTATCGGGGTCAGCTTCCTTGCGCTGTATGTCATGCGTCGGGTTCAGGCGAGGTACGAATGAAGGGCCGACTGATCACCCGGGCGTTCCTGCTGGCCGCGGCCTTCGTCACCTTCTTTCCCCTCTACTGGATCCTGATCACCTCCTTCAAGACCCAGCTCGACATCGTGGTGAACCCCACCTACCTGCCCTGGGTGGACTTCATGCCCACCCTGGAGGGCTGGCGCTGGCTGCTGACCGAGGCCCGGGCGGACGTGATCCGAGCGATCATGAACAGCTTGATAGTTTCGGGAGGGAGCGCAGTGATCGCCACCATGCTGGGCGCCGCGGCGGGGTACGGCCTCACCCGCTTCCAATACCGGTGGCGGTTCTGGCGAAACGAGGACATCGCCTTCTGGTTCATCTCCCAGCGGATGCTGCCGCCGGTGGCCATCGTGCTGGCCTTCCTTCTGATGTTCCGGTACCTCAGCCTGCTGGACACCCAGGTGGGCCTGACCATCGCCTACACCGGGTTCGCCATTCCCTTCACCGTCTGGATCATGCGCGACGCCTTCGCGCAGGTGCCGTTGGAGTTGGAGGAGAGCGCGGGGGTGGACGGCGCATCGGCCGCCGGCATCTTCTTTCGCATCTCCCTCCCCCTCGCACTCCCAGGCGTGGTCGGGTCGATGCTGTTCGCCTTCGTCTTCGCCTGGAACGAGTACCTCTTCGCACTGATGCTCACCTTCCAGGAAGCCACCACGGTCCCTTTGCTGCTGGCGTCGCGCATCACCTCGTTCGGGACGCATTGGGACCAACTCTCCGCGCTCACCCTCACCAACTTGATCCCGGCCGCGATTCTGGGGATCATGCTGGAGAGGTTTTTAATCAGGAACAGAACGGAAGGATCTCTCAAATGACGACAGGCGTCACCTTCATCGCCGAAGAACTACGGCTTCCGGGCGCGATTGCCGGGCTGGCGCGGACTCTCCGGGACCTCGGTGACGCCGGCTGGCTGCTGGATCCCCAGCACATCGCCGGGCGGCGGGAGACCGGCATCCCCACTCTCTACTGGTCAGAGCCCTTCCAGGAAACCGCCGCCTTCGGCCTGTTCGAGGCACCCGGTGTCGAGGAGGCACACCGGGGAATCAGCGAGTTGGTGAAAGCGGGCTGGGGGTGGATGTTCGGGCGGACCCAGTGGATCGTGGGCCCCCGCGACCTTCCCCCGTCGCTGGGAGAAGGACCGTTCGAGCGGGGTCTGGGATTCCTGGCGCTGTGGGATTGGAACGACGCCTGGCACAGCGCAACGCCCGAGGAGCGGGCCGTCTACGATCGCGACTGCGATGTGGCGTTCGCATACGACGTGGAGTTGGGGATCGACATTTTCGGCCGCTTCGACACCGCGGGGACCTCGGACTGGGACCATGCGGCGTTGTGGGAAGTGCCGGACCTTCTGACCCTCACGGAAGCCATGCACGGACACGAGATCCAGGACGATTTCATGTTCACCACGTCTTACCATCTCATCGGGCGCCCGATTGCCTTCGACCGATTGGAGGAACATCTCCAGTGATCACTTGGATACACACCTACCGTCCGCGGCCCGACTGGTACGAGGCCACCGGGCAAGCCCGGGAGCGGTTGCTGGCCGGTTGGGACAGTGCGGCTTCGGTCTCGATCGAATCCGGCGCCACCCGGGTGGGTCCTCTGTCGATCCGCGGCCAGTCCCGCCAGGAGCACCTGGAGATCTGGACCTTCCCCGACCTCGATGAACTCGAGAACCACTGGACCCGGCTTCGGAAGCTGGGCTACGCCGATTGGCGGGAGTCCGAGAACACCGTAGCCACCGAGATCGTCGAGAGCAGGCTCACCGGGCCGGCACACTGAGGACCCGGTTCTCGACACCCCCCGACCGGCTTCACTCTCATTTTCCCGCCTTACCGGTTCCGACTCAGATTGCCAGATGGAGCCGGAGGGCGCCTTCGAGTCGGGCCATGAGATCAGGAGACATGTAGCCGATCAGTTCTCCTACCCTCTCGACCGCCACCGATCTCACCTGTTCTGCTTGCGCCTTGGAGTCGCGGTCCAGTCCGGTCTCGGCGGCGGCCAACAGAACCTGGAAGGGGTAAACCCGTTTCGTGTTCGAGGTGATGGGAACCACGGTGACAACCCCGCGTCCAAGCCGTGCCGCAGTCGTGTTGGCGCCATCATTACTGACTATCACGGCCGGGCGGATCCGGGCCGCCTCGACTCCGACGACGCTACCGAGATTCACGACGCGGATCTCCCCGCGACGCATCAACTGTTACACCCCGTCGGCAACGGTGGCGTCCCACGCCTCGTGGTGGCCATGATCGGCCCATTCATCAAACGCCGCCGCGTAGTCGGATGACAACTCGGATACGCGTAGAAGCTCCACCGCCCGCCGCACAGCGGCCGACCGGGACGCCTGGTGAACGCGTGTGTAGCTATCGAGGAACTCTAGATGTTGTCTAGACAGACTGACACTGATCTTCATACCACTTATCCTACCACTGGTAGGAAGCCAGCGGACCTAACCGGAGGCGCCTATCCGGAATCCACGGGGTGGCGGGACCCCCATGAGGTGTTCTACGAAGTAGTCCCATCGGCGGCGGGTGAAGTAGGGGTCTTCGTTCCAGGTGCCCCAGGTTCCGGCGAAGTCGTGATTGCGGTTGGGTAGGACCAACAGGTCGAAGTCCCGGTTGGCCGCCACCAGGGCGTCGACCAGCTGCACGGTTGCGGCGGGGTTGACGTTGTCGTCCAGGTCACCTGTCACCAGGAGGAGCTTTCCCCGGAGGCTGTGAGCCAGGTTCCGGTTGGCCTGGGTGTCCCAGCCGGGTCCCGGGAGAGGCCCGATCCAGCGTTCTCCCCAGGTGACGTTGGTGAGTCCTTGGTCGTGGTTTCCCGCCGAGGCGACGCCCACCCGGTACACCTCGGGGTACTCCAGCATGGCCCTGACAGCCGCGTAGCCGCCCGCCGAGTGACCGTAGATGCCGACCCGGTCGAGGTCTAGGTACGGCCTTTCGGTGGCCAGTTGGGTTAGCGCCGCCACATGATCAGCCAGGACGCCCGCCTCCCCGGACCTGCCGTATCCGGCCTCCAGGAAGGCCTTGGACCGTCCCGGTGTGCCCCGGCCGTCGACAGTGAACACCACGAATCCCAGGTCGGCGAGACAGCGGGTGCTCTCCCCCACCACGTCGGTGAACGCGCGGGGAGTCCTGGTGGCCTGGGGACCCGGGTAGATGCTCTCGATCACCGGGTACTTGCGGGCGGGATCGAAGTCATGGGGCAGGACGATCATCCCCGACAAGTCGGTCTCGCCGTCGCTTGCCTTGGCGGTGAACCGCTCGGGGTACCTCCACCCGGTGGCCAGGAGAGCGGACACGTCGGTCCCGGCCACCTGCGCCACCAACTCGCCCGTCGACCTGCGCAGAACCGTCCTGAGCGGTTGGTCGATCCGGGAGAAGCGGTCCACGAAGTATCGACCGTCGGGCGAGAAGTCCACCCAGGGAGGCCACTCGCCATGCTCGGCGTCTTCGGGCGTCAGGAGGACCGGTTCTCCCCCGTCGAGGCTCACCGCGTAGAGGTGGTGGTAGTAGGGATCACGGGACGGTTCCCTCCCGGTTCCCATGAAGAACGCAGTCCGTGTCTCCTCGTCGACTCTCACCAGGTCGGTGACCAGCCACTCCCCGCCGGTCAACTGCCGGATATGATTACCGCCGCCGTCCAGGAGATAGAGGTGTCCCCAGCCGCTTCTGGTCGAGTACCAGATGATCTCCCGGCGATCCCTCCCCACCCAGACGTTGGGAGGGCCGTAGTAGACGGCGTTGAGGTCGATGGGCGTCTCGTTCGCCTCCTCCACCAGCACGGTGCACTCACCGGTCGACGGGTCGGCGGAGACCAGGCGGACCGAGCGGCGGTCCCGGTCCCAGTCGAGGAAGAAAACCGCGTCCGAGCCGGAGGCCCACCAGACGTGATTCAGTTCGATGGGAGTGAGGAACGGCGACGGGAGCGGACGCCAGCGCAGGTCGGTGCTTCTGCCGGTATCCAACTCGAACACCACCAGTTGCGCCAGCGGCAACTCGGCGTCGCCCGGCAGGGCTTGACGATAGGTGTGGACCCGGGGGCGCAAGGATCCCTCGGGAGCGCCCTGGAGGAGGTGCAGCATATCGACCCGTCGCTCGTCGAGGCGGTGGGTCAGGAGGTAACGCTCGTCGGGAGACCACGCCACTCTGGGGGGAACCTCGCGGTTTCGGAGCCGGTCGGTGACCGCCGAGTTTCGGCCTTCGGGCGACGAGCCGTAGCCGTGGGCGGGTTTGGCGTCGTTGGTTAGGGCGGTGGAGGAACCCTTGACGTGGTCGACCAGCACCAGGTTGCCGGCGTCGATCCTTGCCTCGTACCTCCCCGAAGGAGAAACACTCCCCCGCCTACCTTCCCGCGGCGATCCCGGCAGGGCCGCCAACTCGGAACCGTCGAGTCCGCATTCCCACTTCCGGCCGTCGACCTCGAACCGGATGCGCGAGCTTCGGGAGGTGAACTCGAAGGTGTCGAAGGGGAGATCTGACAGGCGGACCTCCCTTCCCAGGGCGTCGGACAGCGCACGGGCCACCCCCCGGTGATCGAACGCCTCCTGTTGGTAGCCGGTCGTTGCGTCTACCAGCATGAACCGCTGACCCGAGGCCGACTCGGAGCGGAACCAGACGGCGCTGGAGTCGGGAAGCCAGCTCACCGGGGTCTCCAGGTTGAACACCAGCGACTTGACATTGCGGTGGAGCATCGCCTCGGCACGGAGGTAGCGCTCCCGCATGCCGGACTCGGGAGCCGTGTTCACCGGTCCCTGCCTTCCAGGATCTCAGCCAGCCGTTCGGCGATGATCACCTCCTGGCCGTCCCGGAGGGTGGAGACCCTGATGTCCATGGAGTCGCGGTCGGGGTCGACCCACTGGTAGTGGGGACGGAGAATGATGCACGGTTCACCCTGGTGCAACTCCTTGACCACCTCCGCCAGGGTCTTGGGGGAGCGGGCGCGGTCGAAGGTGATCCGGAGGGAATCGGGCGGCTTCGGCTCGGGAGTCGCCGAACCGTCAGCGTAGGTGAAGCTAAGGAACGAGAACCCTTCGAGGCGGGTGCGCATGTTGTCCAGCAGCCTCCGGTAGCGGCGGAAGCGTTCGGCGTGGTCCGTTTCCAGCCACTGTTTCAGCGCCGCGTAGGCGGCCACTATCTCGCCCCGCCCCACCTTCATGTGCCTCCCGAACGCCAAGGCGTTGGGACCCTCGAAGGCCAGGTAGCTGTTCTTTCGTGCTCGGGAGATCCCCTTAGCCGTGCCGGTGAGGATGCCGGCCATGGAACCGGCGCCGAAGAACTTGCCGCTGTAGGTTGCGAAGTCGGCGCCGGCCCGGACGTACTTGCTGAAGTTCTCCAGGGGATAGACCTGCTCGGCGGCGTCGACAATAAGGGGCAGGTCGTGGCGCTCGGCGATGGCGAGGACCTGTTCGAAGGAGACCCCGCCAGGGGCTCCCGGTGCGTAGAAGAAGATCCCGGCGGTCCTCTCCGTGATTGAGCGTTTGATGTCCGAGCCGGTGGTGGAACCGGCCTCTCCAGCCAGCACGATCCTCCCGCCGGCTCCCTCCAGAGACCGGTCGTAGAAGGTCCTCCGGTCGGCGGGGACCACGAACTCACACGCCAATCCCGAGGTGTCGGGTATCCGCGCCACCAGGTCGTTCCTCCCTCCGGTGATGCAGGCGGCGGTGGCCAGCACCGTTCCGGCGGCGGCGCCCGGGACCACCAGGGCCGCCTCGATCCCCAGCATCTCAGCGATGGCATCCCCGGCCGCGTCCGAGAGGCTCTCCACCTCGATGAATGCCTGGTTCGCCGCGGCGATTGCCTCGAGGACCGGTCCGGTGGGAAGGCTCCCGCCCAGGCCGGTGAGGTCGTTGTGAGCGTTGATCACCGGACCGATCCCCAGGTCGGACAGGACCGTGCGGCCGCTCCATGCTCCGCTCATCGCCGGGCCATCCCCAAGGTCACCGACGGAGCCTGCGAGGGATGTCCGTTCTCATGGCTTCACCCGTTCGCCGCATTCTCCTGGTCTTCGGAGAATATCGGCGAGTGGGGTATGCACATGGGCGAGCCGGTGTTCGGGTCGGTGGCCACCGACGCCTCGACGCCGAAGCAGTCCCGCAGGAGCCGGGGAGTCAGGACCTGTGCGGGAGGGCCGTCGGCCACCACGTCGCCGCCGGACATGGCGATCATGCGGTCGGAGAACCGGGCCGCATGGTTGAGGTCGTGGAGCACCATCACGATGGTCACTCCCCGGTCGCGGTTCAGACCGGAGATGAGTTCCAGCAGGTCCAGTTGATGCCCGACGTCGAGGAAGGTGGTGGGCTCGTCCAGGAGCAGGATGTCGGTCTGCTGCGAGAGGGCCAGCGCCATCCAGGCTCGCTGGCGTTCGCCCCCCGAGAGGGTGTCGATGGGACGGTGGACGAAGTCGGAAAGGCGGGTCATACCGATGGCGTCCTGTATCGCCTGGTCGTCCCGGCGCCGCAGCATCCCCAGGGCGCCGACGTGGGGAAAGCGGCCCTGTTCGACCAGTTCCATAACGGTGAGTTCGGCGGGGACCTCGTGGACCTGGGGCAGGATGGCCATCTGTCGGGCGACCTGGCGGGTCGGCAGGCGATTGATGTCCTGGCCTGAGAGGTATACGGCGCCCGAGAGGGGCTCGATAAGGCGCGCCAGGGTCTTGAGGGTGGTGCTCTTACCCGACCCGTTGGGACCCACCAGGGCCGTCCTGGTCCCCCGCTCGATGGTGAGGCTGAGCCGGCGAGAGACCACCTGCTTGCCGTAGCCGGTGGAGACCCCGTCGATGGTGAAGGCGGAATCCGGAATCATGGGCTGTTCCTCGGTCATCGCATGCGCTCTCTCATCAGGTAGAGGAAGAATGGCGCTCCCACCAGGGCGGTGAAGGCGCCTACCGGCACGCGGCTGCCGCTCTCGGTCTGGATGTCCCAGAAGGGTATCCAGTCGAGGGAGAAGACCCTGGCCAGGAGGTCGGCGCTCACCAGGATGATGGCCCCCACCAGAGCCGAACAGGGCAGCAGCCGCCTCAGGTCCGATCCCACCAGGGTGCGCGCCAGGTGCGGGGCGATCAGGCCCAGGAAGGCGATGCCTCCCGCCACCGATACCGAACCTGCGGCCAGAACCACCGCGGTGATGAGGGTGATGGCTCGGGCCTCCTCGGTCCGAAGGCCCAGGCTCACCGAGGCGGCGTCTCCCAGTTGCAGGGCGTTGGCCAGGGGGACAGCCATCACCACCAAGGGGAGGATCAGCACCGCCACCGGGACCAGGAAGACCAGGTGTTCCCAGGTCCGGTTGCCCAGCGAACCCACCAGCCACCTCACTATCGAATCGATGTGACTTCCCGAGACCAGCACAATGAACGAGGTGACCGAAGACACCGCGGCGGCCACGATCACCCCGGTGAGGATCAGCCTGACGGGGTCGGTGCCGGCCCGCCGGTAGCTCAGCACGTAGACGAGACCGCCGGCGAGGAGTCCCCCGGCGATGGCCGCCATCGGCACGAAGGCGTTGAGATCGTCGAGCGCCCCCTCCGACCCGAAGCTGATGGCCAGCGCCAGGACCGCTCCCAGGACGGCCCCCTGGGTGACCCCCACCGTGGCGGGAGCGGCGAGGGGATTGCGGAGGACCGACTGCAGGAACGCCCCCGAGGAGGCCAGCATTGCGCCGGCCAGCGCGGCGATCAGCACCCGGGGCACCCGCACCTCCCACACCGAGATGCGGTGAAACACCTCATCGGCCTGGTCCAGGAGCGCCCGGAAGACCTGTTCGGGGCCGAAGACCACCGGACCCAGCATCACGTAGGCGCACATCACCGCCAGGAGCAACGCTCCGAGGAGAGCCAGTGTCCGCCGTGATCGGACCTGGGGGCTGGAGACGCCTCCGGGGCGGTGGCCGTTGGGAGAGGCGCCGATCACGAAAGGGCCCCTCTCCGCAGGATCCCGCGCTGCATGAGCACCAGGAGTGCCGGAGCGCCCAGCGCCACCGTCCACAGACCGACGGCGATCTCGTGGGGATGGAGCGCCAAGCGGGCGGCCATGTCGGCCGAGAGGACCAGGATCGCCCCGATCACTGCCGAGAGCGGCACCACGATCCGGGCGTCGGAGGTCCGGAGCAACCGCCGGACGATGTGCGGCGACACCAGCGCGATGAAGCCGATCGGCCCGGCGATGGCGATCACCGGCGCCACCAGCAGGACCGCGGCTGCGAACAGCACCGCCCTGGTCCGTCGGACACCGACGCCGAGGCCCTCGGCCACCTCGTCACCCAGCTTCAGGATGTTCAGCGGCCTCCCCGCCAGGAGGAACACCCCGAGGAGGGTCACGGTCCAGGGAGCGACCAGGCGGACCTCCTCCCACTGGACGTCGGAGAGGCTTCCCACCAGGAAGCGGTAGATCACCGAGACGCCCCCGAAGTTGGGAGCCAGGGTGATGACCGCGATCACCAGGGCGTTGAGCAGGGCGGTGAAGGCCGCTCCCACCAGCAGCATCCGCATGGGGTTGGTCTTGAGGCTCACCAGCGAAAGGATCACCGTTCCGGTCGCCAGTCCGGCCAGGAGCGCGGCGATCGGCAGGGCGATTCCCGGGAAGGGGAGGCGGAAGGCGATGATGGTGGCCACCGCCAGGGAGGCTCCGGCGGAGACGCCGATCAACTCCGGCCCGGCCAGGGGGTTGCGGAGGGTGTCCTGCATCACCGCGCCCGAGGCGCCCAGCATGGCGCCCGCCACCACTGCGCCGATCACCCGGGGCAGACGCAGGTTCCGGACGATGAACTGCCGGTTGCCCTCCGACTCCGAGCCGAACAGCGCCTCGAGTACCTCCCCGACCGACAGGTCTGGCGTTCCCTGCATGAGCGACACCACGGCGACGACCGCGCACAGACCGCCGATGACGGCCACCACCCCGGCCGCCCGCATCCATCGGTTCCGGTATAAGGAGTCTCTCACCGAATGGGAGGAGGAGGGCCGCAGGAACCGGCGGCCCTCTCACCTCAGACGAAGGAGGGCTGCGAGCGAAGGAAGACAGCCCTCCTTACGTTTACTTGGTCAGCTATCGGCCCGCCGGCAACCACACCGACAGGTCGCCCGGGTAGTCGTAGAGGTCGGGCCATCCGGCGTTCAGGTAACACTGGTACGCCCACTGGAGCATCAGCAGTCCGTGGCCGAAGGAACCGGCCGAGTCCTCTTCACACACCCTGCCTTCGCGATGAGCGGTGGTCTGCAGCCAGACTTCCGCGGTGACGGTGTCCTTGCGGGCGCTCCCGGGCCAGGTGATCATCACCCACACCTCGGGATCGACCTCCAGGATGAACTCCCAGGAGAACTCGCTGTCGGGAGAACCCCACTCGGAGACGCCCTGGTCGGGGAAGACGCAGGTGCCGGCGCCCTCGGCATGGAGGAACCGGCAGAACGAGGAGGAATCCCAGATCATCCAGTTGGTGTCGCCGAACCCGACAGCCACCCTGGTGTCGACCGCTCCGTCGGGAAGGCGGGCCGCCAGGCCTCCGACGTTGGCCTCGAAACGGGCGACGGCTGCCGCCGCCTCATCTTCTCTGCCGGTGAGCAGGCCGACGTCGATCCATCCCTCCTTGAGGGTCTCGACGCCGCCGATGTCCACCAGGTAAACGGGAGCGACGATCTCTAGGGCGTCGCGCACCTCTTCCTCGCCGACCCGGCCGATGATCAGGTCCGGTTCATACTGGGCGACTTCCTCCACCGACATGCGATCGCCGAGCACGGGGATCGCCGCGGCGCCCTCGCCGTAGTAGGCGGCAAAACTCCCCCAGCCATCGCCCCGGTGCATGGCGACCGGCACGATTCCCAGGTCGGAGGTGAGGTCGGTGCAGTTGTCCTGCACGCACAGCACCCGCTCGGCGGGACTGTCGAGAGTGATCTCCCGCCCACTCCCGTCGGTGACCGTCAAGGCGTGATCGTCGTCCATGTGGTCGTCATCGTCCATATGGTCCTCATCATCCTCATGATCGTGATCGGCATGATCATCGTCGTCCATATGGTCCTCATCATCCTCATG
>JAPPLW010000036.1:0-50743 GCA_028819345.1 bacterium
CCATGTCAACCAGTATGCCAGGGGGGTGTGACAAAACATCACTCCACATCACCAAATTGGCAAAACAATCACTAACCTTTGCTCTATTGAAGGCTGAAGGGCCTTGTCTCCTCCCCACCCCGAAACAGGAAAACGCTAGTTTATCGCGCCATCAGCACTGCGGTCTCGGCGATGATCTCGGCGGCCAGGGCGGTGTCCTCGATCTCCACCCACTCCTCGTCGGAGTGGGCCTGATCGATGGAGCCCGGCCCGAAGATCACCGAAGGTATGCCCTGGGGGGCGAACCAGGCGCCATCCGTTCCATAGGGGACGCCGATCGGCTTCCCCGGATCACCGAGGATCGAACGGCGGGCTGTCTGCAGGACCTTTACCAGGGGGTGGTCGACCGGGGTGTCCAGGGGTCCCATATCCAGGAACGCTTTGTGCAGACGTGTCTCGATGCCTTCTTCCGCCAGGCCGGCCAGCAGTGCCGATATGTCAGCCAGGATCTCCTCGGAGTCTTCCCCGGGATTGACGCGACGGTCCATGCCGATCACGCACTCGGCCGGGACGATATTGAACGCCGTGCCTCCCCTAATCAGCGAGGTGTTAATGGTCGGGCTTCCCACCAGCGGGTGGTTGATCTCTGCCAAGGTCGGAATGTATTGGTTCTCCAGAGCATCAAGCACCCGGGACATTCTGTGGATGGCGTTCACCCCCAGATGGGGTTTGGAGGAGTGGGACGGGGAGCCGACCGTCTCGATCTCGAAGCGCAGAACACCCTTGTGGGCGGTGGCCAATTCCAATCCGGTTGGTTCCCCCACGATGGCCATGTCGATGTCGGTTCGTTCCCGGCACAGGGCCATTGCCCCCATGCCGGACACCTCTTCGTCTATCCCTCCCACGAACAGGATGGAAGTGCGTTCGCTGGGATCGAGGTCCGACACCATGTGCAGGGCCTCCACCATGGCAACCAGGGAGCCCTTGGTGTCGCAGGCTCCCCGCCCATGCACCCGCGACCCTTCAACCACGGCCTGGGGCCAAGCTTTCCCCGAGGGCGTGACGGTGTCAAGATGGGCCTGCCACATCATCAGAGGCCCCCCAGGGGAGCCCTCCAGGCCGGCGAGAATGTTGTCCCGCCCGCCGGGAGCGACCGGCTGACGAAGGGGTTTCATCCCCGCCGCCTCCAGGTAATCGAAGAGGGCGGTGGCCAACTCCGCCTCGCCCGGCCCCCCGTCGAGGGCGGGGTTCACCGAATGGATGCTGACGAACTGTTCCAGGAGGGAGCGGATGCGGGGTCGGTCGGCGGCGCCTCGGAATCTTGACATGGCCAGGATGCTACCCGCCGGGCCGGGGCGGAGTCCGGGGCATATCTCATTTCTCCGCCGCAAGGGTATTTTCAGGGTTATGAGACTTCTGGTCGTGGAGGATGAGGCCGATCTGGCCAACGCCATAGCCCGGGGCCTGCGGCGCAGCCGCTATGCGGTGGATGTGGCTCGAACTCTTGAGGACGCTTCCCTACGGTTGGTCTCTGCCGGATACGACCTGGTGATCCTCGATTGGAATATGCCGGATGGCCAGGGAGTGGACCTCTGTCGAAGCCTGGTTGACGGATCACTCATCACCTTCGAGAGGCGTGCCCCCCGGGTGTTGATGCTCACCGCCCGCGACGCGGTGGAGGACAGGGTGGGAGGCCTCGACGCAGGAGCGGATGACTACCTGGTGAAGCCCTTTGCGTTTGCCGAACTCCAGGCCCGGGTTCGGGCGGTTCTCCGTCGAGAAGAGGACACGAGTCCGGTATTGGAGGTGGGGGACCTGCGACTGGACACCACCCGCTTCGAGGCTTCCCGAGGCGGCCGGCCCCTTCGGTTGACAGCCAAGGAGTTCTCCCTGCTGGAATACCTCATGACCCGGGCAGGTCAGGTCCTCTCCCAGGAGACGCTCCTGGAGCATGTGTGGGACGAGGCCGCCGACCCCTTCACCAACACCGTGCGGATGACCCTCTCCAACCTGCGTAAAAAACTGGGGGACCCGCCGGTCATCAACACGGTTCCGGGGAGAGGATACGCGCTGTCGGAAGACGAACATCCCGTGCGGACCTCATGAGGCTGCCTTCGGTAATCCACTCCATCCGTTTCCGTCTCTCGGTGCTCTCCTCGGTGTTGGTGTTCGCACTGGGTTCGGCCGCAGTGATAACCATTTTCTTCGTGATCCGCCACGGCCTTCGAAACGAACGAGTGATGGGCCTGGTGCTGAGGCCGGGGGAGACGGTAATCAGGGGAGGAGTGCGCTTCATCATTCCCCAGTTGGAGATGAGGCAGTTCCAGACGGTGGAGACCGTGCTCCGGGAGCGGATCCTCGAGGACATCACCGGCCCCATTCTCTGGGGGCTGTTCTGGATGTTCCTGCTCAGCCTGGTGATGGGTTGGTTTCTCGCTGGCCGCACTCTCCGTCCCATCAACAGGATCAGGGAAGTGGCCGAGAACATACAGGCGCAAGACCTGACTCGGCGCATCAACCTCTCGGGACCCGATGACGAACTAACCCGGTTGGCGGGGACCTTCGACGCCATGCTTGACCGCCTCAGCGGGTCGTTCCGACTGCAGCAGCAGTTCCTGGCCTCCACCTCCCACGACC
This sequence comes from bacterium, assembly GCA_028819345.1. Classification (GTDB taxonomy): domain Bacteria; phylum Actinomycetota; class Acidimicrobiia; order Spongiisociales; family ZC4RG35; genus Bin76. The sequence continues at coordinate 2,617 of JAPPLW010000036.1, forward strand.
TTCGCAACCCCTTGGCTGTGATCCGGTCCAACCTGGAGGTGAGCCTGGCAGACTCCGACGCCACGGTGGACGACTGGAGGGAGACTGGGGAAGTGGTGTCCCGCGCCGCTCGAAGAATGTCGGAGATGATCGACCGCCTGCTGGAGGCGGCCCGGCTGGAAGTGGGCTTCACCCAGATTTCTGAGGTGGACCTGGCCGATCTCCTGGTCTCCACGGCTCAGGCGACGGAGCCTTTGGCCGAAGAGAGGGACATGAGGGTGGTGGTGGACACCCGTCCCACGCCGGTGTCGGGAGACGGGCTTGCCCTAGTCCGTATATTGGAGAACCTCCTCGACAACGCAATCGCGGCCTCCCCGCCGGGGAGCCTCCTGGAACTCAGCTGTGGTGAAAGGGACGGCTGGGCGTGGATGACGGTGGCGGATAGGGGCCCCGGTCTTGATCCCGCCCTGCTGTCGGGAGATTCCCCTTCGGGAGGTGGGCTGGGACTGGCCATAGCGCGTCACCTGGCGGAGTTGCACGGAGGGACCCTGGTTGCCTTGGGCAGGCAGGATGGGGGTACGGTGATGGTGGTGTGGATCCCATCACGCGAGGTTGTGACGGGTGCGGCGGCTCCCGATGTCAATCCCCTCGACTAGGTTGGCCCCGGCGCTTTTATGACGGATTTACCATAAACTCGGCTATAACGGACTAGTGATGACCGAAGACCTGCCACCCGAGCCCCCCGCCCAGGACAAATCCGCTGGATCGCGGGAAGATCGTCCCGGAGCGCCCCTTGACCAAGCGGATGAGGGTGTCTCCTTGACCGAGGAGGCGGAGCGGCCGGAACATGACGGTGTCTCTACCGAGGGCATGGAACACCGCGAGGACCCAGCAGACGACCCGTCCCATGGCGAGAGCGGTCGCGGCCCGGTCGAATCCCCGGCCTCGGAACCCTCCGGCCCTTCGCCTGGGCCGACGACTCTCCGGGGCATGGGATGGAAGATGATGGCTGTGGCTGGAACGGTCCTGCTGTTGGCGGGGTTCGCAGCCGGCCTCTTCTTTCCCGGTCCGGTCGTGGAGGACCCGGTCTCCGACGAAGTGGCGGTGACGACTACCGCTGAGACCGTTCCCACCACTACCTCGCCACCCGTCACTACTTCGCCTCCCGCCACAACCTCGGCGCCCACCACCACGGAGACTAAGCCAGTTCCGGAGGTGGTGGCTCCCCCCGATCTGGTGGTGACCGACGAACCGGTGGCGGATGTGGCCGACCGGCTGGTTCCTTCTGTGGTCCACCTTGAGATCACTAGTGACGACATCTTCGAACAAGGGGCGGGCAGCGGGGTGATCTTCGACAGCCAGGGATACATTTTCACAGCCGCCCACGTGGTGGAAACCGTCGTGGCCGGAGAAGCGGGTTTGACTGTCCGGCTTTCCAACGGGGACCGCCTGCCCGGCGAGGTGGTGGGAACCGACCCTGACAGCGACGTGGCGGTGTTGAAGGTAGGGAGGTCCGGTTTGACACCGGCCGAACTGGCCCTGGGACAGCGATTGCGGGTCGGACAGATAGTGGTGGCGGTGGGGAGTCCCTGGGGTCTGGTGTCGTCGGTGACGGGGGGAGTGATCAGCGCCACCGATCGGATATTGGACGGAAAGCTCCTCATCCAGAGTGACGCAGTGCTGTATCCGGGCAACTCGGGTGGCGCGCTGGCGGATCGGTACGGCCGGCTGATCGGTATAAACGTCTCCATCTTTACTGATTCCACTACCTTGGAGCCGGTGGAATTCCAGGGGGTGGGGTTCGCAGTCCCCGTTGACGTGGCGTATCGGGTGGCGGAGGCTCTCATAGCGGGAGAGCCTGTTCACACTACCTTCCTGGGCGTCAGCGGTCGGGACTCCCAGGGAGACGCGGGGGTGGAGATCATGGAAGTCTTTCCAGGCTCCGGCGCAGAGACGGCAGGATTGATGGTCGGGGATGTGATCGTGGCGGTGGACGACCGTCCGGTTACGGGGATAAGCGACTTGGCTGCCCGTATCCGCCATCGCGTGCCGGGCGATCGCCTGGTTCTGAACATCGTCCGGGGAGATGAGGAGTTGTCGCTGATCGCCACCCTTCTCCCCCGGAGCGAGGTGATGGGAGACCTCGAGGAGGAGGACCAGTTGGCGCCGGAAGAAGAGCAGGAAGGCGACGACGACACTCCCTGAGACGGGGGAGGGACCGAGGCAGAGAGAAGGGTTGGTTCTCAGGAGGATCGGATCGCTCCATCCCGGGAGGCGGCGGTGGTATAGTTGTCAGCGATCGCTGATCGACAACGGCGATCTTTCCCAGGGATTGCAGCGAAGTCCGGTTGAAGTCCGGCGCTGTCCCGCAACTGTCAAGCCCTTCGAGAAGGGATGAGCCAGGACGCCTGGTCCCGGGATGACGGATGAACCTCGGATGAAGGTGTAGTTCGTCGGCGGGTTACCCGTCTGACACTCTTCTCCTTCATCCTCCTCGCAAAGGAGGATGTTTATGTATGTGAACACCCGGCGTACGGGTGGAAAGTGGCTGGCGATTCTGGCATTGTCGGCTCTCCTATTGGGAGCCTGCGCGGGCGAAGACCCCGCTGACACCACCGCCGACACCGCTCCCACCACCGTCGCCACGGTGGCTCCGACCACCACGGCGGCGCCCGCCACAACCACGCAGGCACCCACCGCGACGACCAAGGCTCCGACGACCACCACGGAGCCCCCGACAGCCACGACGGAGGCCATTACCACCACCACGGAGCCTCCGACCACCACCACTGAGGCCACAACTACCACGACGGAGGCGCCGCCCGCCTTTCCGGTGGAAGTGCAGGATTCGCAGGGTACGGTGACAGTCCTCGCCCGGCCGGAGCGTATCGTCTCCCTCTCGGGGTCCACCACGGAGATGCTGTTCGCTATCGGGGCCGGGCCGCAGGTGGTGGCGGTGGACAGTTACTCCTACTACCCGCCGGAGGCTCCGGTGACCGACCTGTCCTCTTTCGGCCCCAACATCGAGGCGATCACTTCCTTCGATCCCGACCTGGTGGTTGTCTTCTATGACCCCGGCGACCTCCTGGCGTCGCTGCAAGCGTTGGAAATACCGACGTTGATGATGCGCTCGGCCAACTCTCTCGACGATGTCTGGCACCAGATCGAACAACTCGGCATAGCGACCGGGCATCAAATGGAGGCGGCGGAGCTTGTTTCTTCCATGCAGCACAGTATCGAGGAGATACTGGCCGACGTTCCTGAGGTCTCCTTCACCTACTACTACGAACTGGATCAGAACCTGTACTCGGCCACTTCGGCCACGTTCATCGGACAGGTCTTCGGCCTGCTCGGCTTGGAGAACATCGCCGACCCGGCGGATGAGCAGGGTTACGGGTATCCGCAACTCTCGCCGGAGTACATCATCGACGTCGACCCCGATCTGATCTTTCTGGCAGACACCCTGTGTTGCGGTCAGAATCTGGAGACCGTGGCCGCTCGCCCCGGTTGGTCTGCGCTTTCGGCGGTGGCGAATCAAGCGGTGGTGGAACTGAATGATGACATCGCCTCCCGGTGGGGCCCACGAATCGTGGACCTGCTGGAGGTGGCGGCCGCAGCCGTGGCTGAGATGGCGTCGAGGGGTTGAACGCGGTGACGCCGCTGCCGGCTCTGGTACAGCCCTCCCGGGTAGGGCCCGGGAGAATGGTGCTGGCGGTGGCGCTGGGGATCGCGGTGCTGGGGGTGGCCCTGCTGGTGGGCCCGGCAGGACTGGGGATGGGGGACGTGGTGGCTGCTCTGGCGGATCGACTCCCGTTCCTCGAGGTGGAGAGTTCCCTGACGGAAAGGGAATTGACCATCCTTTGGGAGATTCGCCTGCCCCGGGCGGTGATGGGGGCCCTGGTCGGGGCTACCTTGGCTTCGGCCGGAGCGGCATACCAGGGAGTGTTTCGCAATCCTCTCGCCGATCCCTACCTCTTGGGCGTGGCGGCCGGAGCCGGACTGGGCGCTACCGTGGCGATCCTGCTGCGGGCGAAGGGGTTTCCTTCCATGCCGCTGGCCCCGCTTGCCTTCGTCGGGGCAGTTCTCGGGGTTGCACTTTCCTACGGTCTGTCGCGGACCAGGGGCAGGGAGAAGCGGTCGGCGACCACTCTGGTGCTGGCGGGGGTGGCGGTGGCGTCCTTTTTGACCGCGGTCCAGACGTTTCTGCAGTTGACCAACGTGACCACCCTGCGAGAGGTCTACAGCTGGATACTCGGCCGGCTCGTCACGGTGGGATGGGGTGACCTGTACGCCGTGCTGCCCTACATGGCGGTCAGCTGGGTGGTGTTGCTGGTCTTTCGGAGAGCGCTGGATGTCATGGCTGTGGGGGACGACGAGGCGGCCACATTGGGTCTGTCCCCCCGGGCGGTGAGGTTGATCGTGGTTGGCGCTGCCACCCTGGGCGCGGCGGCCGCCGTGTCGGCCAGCGGATTGATCGCCTTTGTAGGGATCATCGTTCCTCACACCGTGCGGCTCCTGGCCGGATGGAGCTACAGGGTCATCATTCCCCTTTCGCTCCTGTTGGGGGGAGCATTTCTGACTGCCGCCGACTTGGTGGCGCGAACTGTGGTGTCTCCCGCAGAATTGCCCATTGGGGTGGTGACCGCCTTCCTGGGCGGTCCCTTCTTCCTGATGGTGCTGCGGACCTCCGGAGACCTGGAGTGAACGGTTTACAACTAACGAATGTCTCCGTGGTCTTGGGCGAAGCCCGGGTGGTTGATGGAGTCAGCCTGCGGGTGGAGGAAGGAGAGTGGTTGGGCTTGATCGGCCCTAACGGGGCGGGCAAGACCACGCTGTTGCGGGCCATTGCCGGTGCCGCCGACATAGAGACGGGGGAGGTCTATTACAGCGCCAGAGACCTCTCGCAACTGGGCGTCCGCCAGCGAGCCCGGTTGATGGCAGTCGTCCCCCAGCATCCGGTGGTCCCCTGGGGGATGGCGGTAGCCGACTACGTGTTGCTGGGCCGCACCGCCCATATGGGTTGGCTCAGCCGGGAAACAAGTAACGACCTGGACGTGGCTCGGGAGGCGGTCAGAGACCTGGGATTGGAAAAGCTGTCCGGCCGCCGCCTGGACGAACTGTCGGGCGGCGAGCTGCAGAGAGCGGTCCTCGCCCGCGCCCTTACCCAGGCTGCTCCCCTGCTAATCCTGGATGAGCCCACGTCGTCGCTCGACGTCGGCCACGGCCAGCAGATGATGGAGATGGTCGACCGGTTGCGCCGCGAGCAGGGCCTGACGGTGATCAGCGCCATCCACGACCTGACGCTGGCCGCTCAGTTCTGTGACCGGTTGGTGATGATGGCTGGGGGGAAGGCCATTCTGGAAGGCCCGCCGCGCGCCGTGATAACCGAGCGGTCCCTGCGTGACCACTATGGCGCCTCGGTCCGGGTGCTCACCGGCCCGGACTTCGGCGTGGTGGTGATACCGCTCCGCTCAGACAACGGGTCGGGTGACCGGCCCGCTTCCCTGGATGTGGAAACCCTTTAGGATTGGCTCAAAGGAGATTTCGATGGCTTCTCAAGATGCACCTCCCACCGAGGGCCCCTCTCCGGGGTCGAGTCGCGCTCCCTCCCTGGTCCTGATCAACACCGGTCACGGTAAGGGCAAGAGCACCGCCGCTTTCGGAACCATGCTGCGAGGCATTTCTCGGGGATGGAAAGTGGCTGTGGTGCAGTTCCTGAAGTCGGGTGACTGGAAGGTGGGGGAGGAGAAGATCGGGCGTCGGTTGGGCGTTGACTGGTGGGCGTTGGGCGACGGTTTCACCTGGGATTCGGAGAACATGTCGGAGACCGAGGCGGTGGCGAGGGAAGCTTGGGCTTTCACCCGCCGTCTGGTCTCGGAGGGAGACCACCGGATGGTGCTGCTGGACGAGATCACCTATCCCGTCAATTGGGGGTGGATCGATCCTGCGGAGGTGGTGGAGATGATCCGAACCCGACCCCGGCATGTCAGCCTTATCCTGACCGGCAGGGACGCTCCTTCGGCTCTCATCGAGGAGGCTGACACCGTAACCGAGATGGTGAAGGTGAAGCATGCCTTCGACCACGGAGTCAGGGCGCGAAGGGGCATAGACTTCTAGTGATGGAACTCTGGTTGGTTCGTCACGGACAGACCGACTGGAATCGCAAACATCTCTTGCAGGGTTGGGTGGATACCCCTCTCAACCAGAGAGGGGAACGCCAGGCCAGAGCGCTGGCGGGGAGTCTGAGCGGGCGGAGGTTCGCGGGAGTGTGGAGTTCCGACCTCTCCCGGGCGGTGGAGACCGCTCGGCTGGCCTACGGGGAGCCAAGCCAATCCGCAGCGCTGCGGGAACTCGACTTCGGGGACATCCAGGGATTGAGCTGGGAGGGAATCTCCCAGGACGTCCGGGATCAGATGATCGCCTTCGACGGCTTCGCCGCTCCCGGGGGAGAGTCCCACTCCCAGATGCGGGAGAGAGTCATGGTCTTTCTGGACAGCCTGGAAGATGGCGCCCATCTGGTATTCAGCCACGGCGGGGTGATCCGCATGCTGCGCCGGCTGTGCGGCGACGATCGCTTCCCGGACTCCTGCGAGTTGATCCGCTTGGACTGGACAAACCGCCGGGCGTTGAAGATCGACTGACCGACTCGGCGCCAGCAGGCGATTGCGAGGAAACGCCGAGGGTCTAGCCTTGGACTCAGTGCAGGACCAAGTGGCTCAGGGCCAATGGACCATTCCCGATCTGGTGTTGATCGCTTTCGCCGGGCTGGTCGGTTCGCTGGTGGGGCTGGCGGTCGGTGCGGGGAATCAGTTGACGGCCACCCTGATCGGCCAGTTTCTGTTCACGGCGGGTTCGGTGGCGCTCGTGGGGAGGGCTCGGCAGAGGGACTACCGGCGTCTCGGCTTCGTGGTGGAGGGTCGGGACGGGATGATGGTGGTCTTGGGAATGGGACTGCAGGTGGCGCTGGCCGTCGTGTTCCTCCCGGTGGCCCGTCTGGTGGGGCTGGAGACGGATCCCCAGGTCCTGACTGAAGAAGTCGCCGCCATCGGAGGCCTCTTCCGTCGCATGGCGGTGTTCCTCCTGATCGGCTTGGTCGGACCCGTCCTGGAGGAACTGATGTTCCGCGGGATTCTGATCGACGCCCTGGCGGCCAGGTTCGAAAGGCGCGGGGTCATCTTCTGGTCGGCAGCCGCGTTCGCGGCCTTCCACCTGACAGGGATCTCCACGGTCCAGCCGCTGGAATCGGCGGCGGTGTTGGTGCCCCAACTCTTCTTGTTCGGCGTGGTGCTCGCTCACCTGCGGATCAGCCGGGGACGGCTGGGCCCGGCCATCTTCACCCACGCCGGCTTCAATCTCCTGAGCCTGCTGGTGCTGGTCTTCTACCCGGAGTTCGTGTAGCCGCCGCCGTGGGCTGGGAGGTCCAGCGGGTCCTTCCCGGCCGGTGGGAGAGAACAGCTTAGGGCGTTGACCATCGATGTAACGTCTTCTCCATGAGCAGTATCCGAGTTGTCCGTAGCGAGGCGGGAGCGAGCTATGTGAGGCCGCAGGCCCGGAAGGGGATGCTTCTGGCAGTGCTGGTGGTGTCGCTGTTCGGGTTCTTCGCGGTGGTGGTCATCGATCTCCTCGACTACCACACATCCTTGGAGTTGGCCCAGCGGCATCTGCTCATAGCCGGATTGGTGTTGTTCGTGGCGGCTGGGAGAAAGAAGCTCCTCCATCCTCGCGGTCAGTTCCCCATCCTGGTTGCCCTAGGTTTTGGCATGACGGTGATGCCTCCTCTGTTCTTCACCGCACTGGAGCGGTTGGGCGCCGGTCCGGCCATAACTCTGCAGTTCGTGGGGGTGCTGGCGGTGATGGTCTGGACGCAGGCGGTTAAAGGAGTCCGTGTGCCCGCGGTCGCCTGGCTGGCGGGATTGGTGACGGTGCTGGGCATCTCCCTGGTGGTGGAAGCATGGATATGGGAACGGGTAGACCTGACCGGGATATCCGCAGGTGTGGGAGCGGCGTTGTTCCTGGCCGTATACCTGCTGGTCGTCGATCACCTCGGCGGACGCCTCCATCCCTTGACCATCTCCGCCTACCCGATGGGGATAGCCGCCCTTCTGCTGCTGCCCCTGGCCAACTGGGGTCCCATGGATCTTCCTGCTACCAAGTGGTGGTGGCTTCTGGCCCTGGGTGTGCTCGGAACAGCCCTGCCAGCGTTGCTGGAAGTGATCGCAGTCCGCTACGCGGGTCCGGGCCCGGTGGGGATGATCATCCTCGCCCAACCGGTGGCGGGCGCGGTGGCGGCTTGGTTCATGCTGGGACAGTCCCTCACCGCGCTGCAGATCCTTGGAATCGCGGTTTCACTGGTGGGGGTGCTCATGGTCCAGAGCAAGGTCTCCGAGGCGCGCTCGTAGCCCGGAGGCTGTTCGGTCAGGTGCCGAACCGCCAGCCCGCCATGTATTCACGTTGGGACGCGGTGAGTTGCTCGAGGCTCCCCCCCAGGGCGGCGACCTTGATCCGGGCCACCTTCTGGTCGATCTCGGCGGGTAGCACGTAGACCTCTGGCTCCAAAGAGCCGTGCTCTTCAACCAGCCACCGGAGCGCCAGCGCCTGATTCGAAAACGACAGGTCCATCACGTCGGCGGGATGCCCCTCGGCGGCCCCGAGGTTGGCCAACCGGCCCTCCGACACCAGGTACAGGCGGCGGCCGTCTTCCATCTCGAATTCCTCCAGGTTGGGACGCACGGTCCGTCTGCCCGCCGATCGGACGGCCAGGGCCTCGACATCGATCTCCACATCGAAATGGCCGGCGTTGGCCAGGATCGCACCGTCCTTCATCAGGGCCAGGTGTTCTTCGGAGAGCACGTGGCGGTTACCGGTGACGGTGATGAAGATGTCGCCCCGGGATGCCGCCTCCCGGGCAGTGAGCAGCCCGAAACCGTCCATGAGCGCCTGCAGCGCCCGCACCGGGTCGACCTCCACCACGATCACCCGCGCTCCCAATCCGTCGGCCCGGACGGCGACGCCCTGTCCGCAGTGCCCGTAGCCCACCACAACCACGGTGGCGCCGGCTACCAGCAGGTTTGTGGAGCGAATGATGCCGTCCAGGGTGGACTGGCCGGTCCCGTAGTAATTGTCGAAGAGATGCTTGGTTGCCGAGTCGTTGACCGCCACCACCGGCAATCTCAAAGCCCCCTCCCGGGCCATGGACCGCAAACGGTTGACGCCGGTGGTGGTCTCCTCGGTGGCCCCCAGGGGGGAGAGATCGGGATGGGACCGGTGCAACGCCGAGATGAGGTCTCCCCCGTCGTCCACCAGGAGGTCGGGGCGACGACCCAGCACCTCCTCGATGTGGCGGTGATAACGCTCCGAGTCCTCGCCGCGGACTGCCATGACCTCCACGCCTTCGTCCACGAGCGCCGCCGCCACGTCATCCTGGGTGGACAGGGGATTGGAGGCGCACAGGGACAACTCCGCTCCCGCATCTCTGAGGGTGAGCATCAGGTTGGCGGTCTCCGACGTCACGTGCAGGCTGGCTCCCACCCGGAGTCCGGCCAACGGCCGAGCGGAGCGGAATTCTCCCTTGACCGAGGAGAGAACCGGCATCCGACTGGCCGCCCATTCCACACGCATCCGACCCTGGGTGGCCAGGTTCGGATCGGCGATGTCAGAAGGCACGGGAGGTGTCGTCTGTGGAATCGGGGGGAGGCGTCATTCTCTCCTTGAGACGGTCGATCAACTCTACTCGCATGGGGTCCGCACCGGCGAGACGAGCCAACTCCAGGGAGAAGAGGTCGCCCACGGCCACCAGGCTGATCAGGCGGGCCAGCGGCGAGGACCCCTGGGCCCAGACCTCTCCGGTCCAGGACACCCGATCGGCGGTGAGCTCCTCCAGGTGTCCGAAGCGACTGGAGACGCCGGGATGCTCGTCACGGTCCCTGAGCGCAACGAGTCCCACCTGACTGCGGGCCAGCCCGGCGGGGAAGTCCCATCCCGTGATCTCGTTGTGGGTGGCCTCGGGCATGGTCGCCCAGAACGCGGCGCGCTTGGCGTTCTCGTTGACCTGGGTCTTCCAGCGATACGATGCGACCGCGGTGAGAGGGGACGACCCGTAGATCCCCACCATCCTTCCGGCCATCGCCTCGGCCAACTCCGACGCCAGCGCCATCCCTTCTCCCTCCACCCCGGAGAGGCCGTCGGCGATCGACGCCGCCTCCTCCAGGGAAGGCCGCGGATCGCTAATGACTCCGGCCGCCGCGGCCACCCTGAGGACCGCGGAGAGGCCGTAACCCAGGGCCGACCGCGGTTGGTAACCACCCGGGACCATCACTACCCGGTGGCCCGCCCGAGCCGCGTTCTCTCCCAGTTCTCCTCCGGATGTGACAGCTGTCACCGAAAGTCCCAGTTCCCGGGCCCTCTCCCAGGAGGAGAGAGCTTCGGCGGTGTCGCCCGAGTAGGAGACCACCGCTACGGAAGGCTTCTCCCTGACCGCCCAACCGGGCAGCCCGTAACTCTTGTGGACCGAGGCCCGCCCTCCTTCGGTGGCTGCCACCGCAGCCAAGAAGTCACCGGTGATCCCCGATCCGCCCATCCCGCACACCAGGATTTCTCCCCCGGGATCGTCCCTCACCGGAAGGCCGAGGTCCGCTCCCCAGCGCAGTTGCGCCCCCAGAGCGGCTATCTGGGATCTCATCTCCGCCAGCCCGGAGAGGTTTTCAGTCATCTTCCACCGTCATTATGGGAACCCCGGCCTCGTTTATCAAGTAGGAAGCGCCGCATTCGGAGCAGTCAAGCGACCGTTCGGAGTCGACCGGGAGCACTTCCCCCCGGCAACGAGGGCAGGCCAGGATGGAGAGCAGGTCGGGGTCGATCAAGGCCACCTCAGATCTCCACCAGGCTCTTCACCCGGGCGGCGAGCCCATCCACCGATGCGGGATCGGGACCTTCCACGTTCAGGCGCAGGAGGGGTTCGGTGTTGGAGGGACGCAGATTGAACCAGCGGTCGGGCCAGGAGACGGTCAATCCGTCCAGTCGGTCCTGCCGCGCCGATGAGAACGCCTTCGCCACCTCCTCCAGGGAGCGCTCCCGATCGGCCACCGCAAGGTTGATCTCGCCTGAGGCATGGTAGGGCGTCACTTCCCCATGGAGGTCGGATAGCGTGCGGCCGGTCCCCGACAGGATCTGGATCAGCGACAGCGTCGCCAGCATGCCGGAGTCGGCCCGGAAGTGGGATGCGAAGTAGTAGTGGCCGGAGTGCTCACCTCCGAAGACCGCTCCTGTTTCGGCCATCATCTGCTTCATGAATGAATGCCCTACCCGTGAGCGGACCGGCACCCCCCCTGCGGCGGAGATGGCTTCGGGGACCGACCGGGAACAGATCAGGTTGTGAACCACCCTGCCTCCCGGGGCGGAAGCCAGCATCCAGCGGGCTATCAGGGTGGTGACTGCACTGCCCGAGAGGGGTTTCCCCCGGTTGTCCACGAAGAACGCCCGGTCCGCATCGCCGTCGAAGGCCACCCCCAGGTCGGCGCCGATCGAGACCACCTTGGCCACCAGATCGGCCAGGTTCGCGGGATCTATCGGATCGGGAGGATGGTTGGGAAAGCGCCCGTCCGGAGTCAGGTAGAGGCCGGTAAGGGAGATCGGCAGCCGGGAGAACACCGGGTCCACGACGGTTGCCGCCATGCCGTTCCCTCCGTCCACAACCACCCTGAGAGGCGCGATCGACTTGGAGTCGACGATGGAGAAAATGTGGTTCACGTAGCCTTCGATTACATCCCGCGCCGACACCGTACCCTGCCGAGCGGCGGGTGCCGCGGGCTGGGCCGCCATCCGGCGGACCTTCTCCAATCCCGAGCCGTCGCCCACCGGGACGGCGCCCGGCATGCACAGTTTGATCCCGTTCCATTGGGGAGGATTGTGGGAGGCGGTGACAACCGCGCCCGCCACATCGGCGGCCCCCGAAACGTAGTACACGACCTCCGTGGCAACCGCGCCCAAGTCCAGAACGTCGGCCCCCGCCGAGACGATGCCCTCTATCAGCGCGGAAGCCAGGAGTGGGGAACTCTCACGACAGTCCCGACCCACCGCCACCGTTCCACCGCCACCGAACCGGCCGAACGCAGCGCCGATCCGACGGGCATGATCAGGCGTGAAGGCTCCGGTGGCGGTGTCGCCCCTGATGTCGTAGGCCTTGAACAGGTCTTCTACGGCGTTGCTCCTTTCCCGCTCCGGCGGGGGGGTGCCATCCCCAACTCGCTCAGCCGGCTTCGCCAGCGGGGAACCGCCAGGGCGGCGAGTCCCCCCAGCGTCAGTGCCCAACCCAACCATTCGGCCCAGGTGTTCTGGAACTCGATGACAACCTCCGGTTCGTTGGGGACAACCAGCATCAGGGAGGGGGCGACCAGATAGGGGCCGTCGGCGCCGGTTGCTTTCCAGTTGGGAAAGTAGGACACCTTCACCAGGTGGGGGACTCCCAACGCCTGCGTTGAAAACGAGATACGGTGATCCTCCACGACGATGTCGCCTACCGCTCCCTCCCGGTTGGGAAGGACCACGGGGCGGACTTCCGAGGGGTTGGACACGGCCCGCCATTCCGAGCCGGGCGGCCCCTCCGCCACCACCCACAGGTCCGCCAGGTCGAGTCTCTCGAACCAGGCGAGGGAGAAGTTGAAGAAGTCGGGCTCGCCTTCCGGGCTCCTTTCGAATCTCGACGGTTGGAAGCCGGCCACCTCCACCAGCGGGCTGGGCGGCGCCTCGAAGACGTGGAAGGGACCCGCCACCCCCAGTTCCTCCAACTGGGGGACCTTGCGGGCCTCCTCGGTCGCCTCGGGGGTGAAGGAGATGTAGTAGCGCACGCCGAACATTCGGAGGTGCTCCAATCCCCGGTGCATGGACAGGTTGTGGTACGCCAGCCCCGGCACCGGGTTGGAGCCCTGTTTGCTCATCTCGGAGATGGTGATGAAGATGAAGGTCATGCTGAGGGAGGACTCGAAGAAAAGGCCTTCCATGGAGGGGTGGCTCCACTCCGACCAGTAGGGGATGAGCATGGGAGCCATGGGGGTCCCGTACCTGTCCAGGTCGCGATTGTTCTCCCACAGCACCCGGCCGGGCGGAAGCCCTGCCACCAGCGCGTTCATTTCCCGGTATTCGTCCCAATGGGCCTTGGCCTCATACCCCGAGTAGTTCCATCTCGACCAGCCCGCCAGGTAGGACACACCGGCCAGGGATCCGGCGCCCACTCCCAGCGCGGCGATCGTGGCCAGCAGTCTTCTGGTGGCCAGTGGCTGCCGGCGGAGGTAGCAGACAGTTCCCACCAGGACGACCGCCAGCACCGTCCCGAGGATGATCGGCCACTTTGCGTCTGAGGCCCCCGAGGGGATGAGCACCGAGGCTACGAGCGCTCCGGCGCCGATGCTGGTCGCCGTCACCGCCGCCGGGGAGGAGAGGCGGGGAAGGCGGCGGGCGACCACCATCAACAGGGCGCCAACCGCCAGCATGGCGAAGAAGGTCACTCCGAAATACCAGTAGGGGAGCAACCTCCCGTTGTACAGCTTCCACCGTTCGTCCAGGAACAGTTCAGGGAACCGGTTGGTGAGGCGGATGGGCAGGGGGTAGTAGATGATGGGCGCCACCGTGGTTATCAGCAGCGGCACGATCTTCCAGGTCTCCCCGATTCGCCAGGCGCGGCGCAGCGACCAGATCAAGCCGGCCAGGGACAGCGGGAGCAACACCCAAACCTCCACCGGGAAGAATTCTCGCCACCGGGTGAGGGGGCTCCAGGCCAGATCGGAACTGTACGCCAGGTTGGCCAGGAAAGGGACGGACCAGAAACCGGTGAGAGCGAATGCCCACGCCGAGGCGGCTATCAGCGGACGGCGGGCCTTCCTCAGCGTCAGGAAGCCCAGAGTCCCGATCACCAGCAGCAAAGTGGTCAGCAGATGGCAGAGCACCGTCACGCAGAACACCGCCGCGGTGGCGGGAAGCAGGCGCGACTCGCCCTCGATCACCCGGATCAGAAGACCCAGGTAGATGAACCCCAGGCTGAACGACCAGCTATAGGTGAACTCCCCGGCCAGAGTGGAGGCCACGTTTCCCCCGTAGATGCTGAAACTCTCCATCAGGGCGTACACCGTGCCTCCGGCGGCCGTCGTCAGCGCTATCAGCCGGGAGAAGTCCAGGGAGCGGGTCAGGAAGTAGACCGCCGGGGGAAGGAGAAGGAGACCTCCCACCGTCACCAGCTTGAAAGCCACCCCGTAGGGCAGGATGACGTCCAACAGCACGATGGCCATGGACGGAAGGGGGAAGTAAAAGTAGTAAAGGGGAAACCCCGCGAACCAGGCATTGGACCAGCCCAGCAGGCGTCCGGAGGGCAGGAGCACATCCCGCATGGCGGCTGGTCCCAGGACATGGGCGCCCATGTCGCCGCCGGAGGGAGTGTTCTCCACCAACAGCAGGTGCGGGCTCAGCACGGCCAGGACCATCAGGGAGAGGACCGCCAGCACCCAACCCGGGTACCAAAGCCTGGAGAGACGAGTCATCGAGGATGCGGAGGGCGTCGGCCCGGTGTGCCGCTCCTTAGGCGACTCCCGTTTCCTTGGAGGACTGGAACATCTCGGTGACGTTGCGACGGTCGAATAGCGTCCATTTTATGGGAGGGACGAGACGGTCGGCATGATGCCGGCAGACGGCCGAGAGCACGCCCTCCTGGGTGGTGATGCCGATGTCCCATAACCAGACCCGACGGTTCTGGTAGTCGATCGCCATCCACGACGCGGCCGCTTTTCCACACCGATAGCAAGTGGGCGCCATAACCTGTCCCACTTTAAGACGTTAGGGCTGGTTAACAAAGGATCTCCACCGTTGGACCAGCCGGATGGGGGGCATTCCCTCCCAGATGAAGGCGTCGCCGCTTGCGTCTACCGCCGCCGTGGTGGGCACGCGATCGACCGTGTGGGTCACGAAGAGATCGGGCTGGTCCGTCCATTTGATCTCCCGGAACCCCTCGGCGCCAAGCACCTCGATCAGGCGCGACCGGACCGGATCGCACCCCGGACACCGTTCTGAAGTGAACAGGGACACCCCGGGTTCAAGGCCTTGCATCGACCGGCGCCGGGGACGGCGTCGTTGCAGGATCCTGGCGGCCAGGGCTATGGAGGCGCTCAACGCCAAGATCCCGAGGGGCACCCACAGCTGCAGCGCTTCCTCGACGGGCATCAGCCTTCGCCGATCATCACCGCGGCCAGCACCCGGTCGGACAGCGCTCGTAGCCCGGGACTCCGGACCACCGGGTAGGGCTCGGGATCCACCAAGTCCAAGCACGCGGGCGGGAGGCGGGCCATGTCGGCTCGCCGTCGGGCCCGGGCCGTGTGAAGGCTCTCCTCTCCGGAGAGCCTTCCCTCTCTCCATGCGTCTTCGAGTAGAGGCTCGGGAGGAGCCGTTCCTTCCCGGTCGGGCACTTCATCCGCCAGCGTGACCATGTCCCCGCGGGCGTAACCTTCCTCTCCGTAGAGGCGCCACAGGCTCTTGCGCCCGGGTGGGGCTGATTTGGCCAGGTCGTCAGTGCGTTTGAAAGCGTGTCTCCACCGACGATCCTGGCGCACCGCCGTCAACTTGAACACCCCGTCCAGATACGGCGCGCCCTCAGAGGTTGCCAGCCGGCTCCCCACGCCGAACACCAGGCGTCCGATGATCCGGTCGGGGTCTTCGGCGTCCCGGGCCAGTGTCTCCGCGAGCCGAGAGATGGAAATCTCATCCAGCCGGTCGGACAGGACGATGGGCACGTTCCCGAAACCGGCTTTGTCGAGCATCCGGACCGCGGCGGGAGCCAGGGAAGCCGGGTCTCCGGAGTCCAATCGAATCCCCGCCGGCCGGTGGCCCCTGCCGCGCAGCTCTTCGAACACCCTGATGGCGTTGGGAATGCCCGACTCCAGGGTGTCTATGGTGTCCACCAGGAGCACGCAGTCATCGGGATAGATCCGGGCAAAAGCCCGAAAAGCGTCCAATTCCGTGCCGCCCAACGCCATGAATGCCTGGACCAGAGAGTGGGCATGGGTGCCTTTGGCGGGCAGGCCGACCCTGTGGGACGCCCCCACGTTCGAGGAGAAGTCCGCCCCGCCCACCAGGGCGGACTCGGTGGCCAGGCTGGCGCCCAATCCCGCCGCCCGGCGCATTCCGAACTCCAGGACGGTACCCGACCGGGCGGCCTGTTTGACCCTTGCCGCCTTGGTGGCCACCAGGGTGGAGAAGTTGCGGTGGTTCAGCAGGGCGGTCTCCACCAACTGGGCCAGGGCCAACGGTCCCTCCACCACGGTCATCGGAGCATGGGCGTGGACCAACCGTCCGTCGGGCGTGGCCCGCAGGATCAATCGGCGGAAATCCCCGTTGGCCCCCAGCCAGTCCAGGAAGTCCTTTCCGAAGAGGGGCGCGCCCGACGCCGAGCGCATATGGGCCAGGGCGGCCAGTTCCCGGTCCCCGAATCGGTACCTCTCCAAGCGGTCCGCCAAAGCCCCGAGGCCCGCCGAGACGCAGTACCCGGCCCGATGCTCTCCATAGGAGGGATAGGTGCGGAAGTAATGCTCGAAGCTGGCCTCATAGTCGGCGATCCCGTGGCTGAAGTAGACCTGGGCCATGGTCAACTGGTAGAGGTCGGTCAGCAGGACGCCGTGCTGGATGGGAATGGTCATCTCTTTTGTGAGATTACGCCAATTGCAAGAGTAAGACTTCGACCCGGTATGCGGGTCTGCGGGGCTTCTTCCGGCTACCTTTATCCCCATGGGAAAGTCCTTGCTGTCTCTGGTCGACGGCCTCGTGTTCGACGGAGTCTCCCGGGACCCGGCGGAGCACCCGGTGCACATCGAAGGAGGAGTGGTGGTGGGGCTCGACGGCCATCCACCGGATGGGGCGCGCGTCATCGAGGCCGGCGGTCGTCTGATCGCCCCGGGCCTGATCGACGCCCACTTCCATGCCTACGGAGTCGACTTCGACATGATGAAACTGGAGAGCCTCCCGATGAGCTACGTGGCTCAGAAGGCGGCCCGGCGGCTCGATGCAGCCCTCCAGAGGGGGTTTACAACCGTGCGGGACCCGTCGGGCGGCGACATAGGCCTCCGCATGGCGCTTGAAGAGGGACTCATGAGCGGGCCGCGTTACCTGTACACCGGCCCGGGGCTCACCCAGACCGGCGGTCACGGCGATCCCCGCCCCGCCCACATTTTCGCCGAGCACACCTGCGGCTATCTGAGCGAGGTGGTGGACGGTCCCGACAATCTTCGCCGGGCGGTACGGGAGAGGATCCGTACCGGCGCCCATGCCATAAAGATCTTCGCATCGGGAGGCGTGATGTCCCCAACCGATCCGATTCGCCAGGTCCAGTATGACGCAGAAGAGGTTCGGGCGGTCTGCGCGGAGGCAGCCAGGCTCGACTCGTATGTGGCTGCCCACGCTTACTCACCCGAAGCCATCACTCATGCGGTGGCGAACGGGGTGAGAACCATTGAGCACGGCAACTTGCTGGACGCCCAGGCTGCCGCGCTGATGGCGGAGAGGGGCGCCTATCTCGTGCCCACCCTGATCTGCTACGAAGCCATGAAACGAAGGGGAGAGGACCTGGGCCAACCCCTGGAGTCGCAGCGCAAGAACCTGGAAGTGGTCGAAGCGGGCATCGCATCCCTGGAGATCGCCCGGAAGGCGGGAGTCCGGGTGGGAATGGGCACCGACCTGATCGGAGACCTCGAGGACGAACAACTCCTGGATTTCCGCGTCCGCAGCGAGGTCATGGAGGTGGGGGAGATGCTCCGCGCCGCCACTTCGGTGAACGCTGAGATCATCCGCCGTTACGACCTGGGCGTCATAAGTGTGGGCGCCACCGCCGACCTGGTGGTGTTGGCAGGTAACCCTTACGAGAGACCGGACGTGCTCTGGGATCCCCCCCGGACGGTCATACAGTCGGGGGTGGTGGTCCGGGACTGACCTGTCTTGACGGTCAGCCGGGTGAGCATTTGGAGGGTTGAAACCGGGAATGGGGCTGGGTACGCTTAGGCGTCAACACCATGAACCAGCACCCTCCCGAGACCGCCCTGGTGGTAGTGGATGTCCAGAACGACTTCGCGGACCCGGAAGGCTCCCTCTATGTCAAGGGCGCCGGGAAGGTTGTGGAGGCGGTGAATCGGCGGGTGGAGAGGGCGCGGGGGGAGGGGTGGCCGGTGTTCTACACCCAGGACTGGCATCCGGAGACCACCCCCCACTTCGCCAAGGACGGGGGAATATGGCCGGTGCACTGTGTGGGCGGGTCCCGGGGGGCGGATTTCCATCCCGACCTGGTGGTCGAGGGCGTGTCGGTGAAGAAGGGCGGGGCCGGAGAGGACGGCTATTCGGGGTTCACCATGCGGGACCTGGTGGAGGGGGAGGACCGCCCGACCGCGCTGCACTCCCTACTGCAGGAGAGGAACATCGCCAGGGTGGTGGTGGTGGGGCTGGCTCTCGACTACTGCGTGAAGGACACCGCTCTGGACGCCGTTCGGCTTGGATATGAGGTGGAGGTGCCTCTGGACGCCACCGCCGCGGTCAATCTCTCCCCTGACGACGGGGACAAATCGATCGCCGCCCTTCAGGCAGCAGGGGTCTCAGTTAGCTGAGATCTGCGAAACGCCGGGCGAGAAGGCGGCGGTAAGTCTTCCAGAGGGGGTTCTCGGTGGGCCGCAGCGTGGGGAACAGGATCACGTCACGGATGTGGGTCCGGCCGGTCAGCAGCATCACCAGCCTGTCCACGCCCAGACCCAGGCCCCCGGTGGGGGGCATCCCGTATGCCAGAGCCAGCACGAATTCCTCGTCCACCGGGTGGAGTTCGGGGTCATCCGCTCCAAGCAGGGAAGCCTGGTTCTCGAATCGCGACAACTGGTCGACCGGGTCGTTCAGTTCGGAGAAGGCGTTGGCGAATTCCACCCCGGCTATGAACAACTCGAAACGCTCGGTGAGCCGAGGTTCGCGCCGGTGGCGTCGGGCGAGAGGGGAGACTTCCAGGGGATAGTCCACCACGAACGTGGGTTCCCACAGCCCTGGAGCTGAGAGCCGGTCGAACAACTCGTAGATGACCCGTCCGGCGCCCCACCCCTCCCGGGTCTCGACTCCCCGGCTCGCCGCCATCTCACCCAGGATGTGCGGTTCGGTGTCGAGGGTGACCTCCTCTCCCATTTGCCCGCTCACCAGGTCAAGCATCGAAACCTTGCGGAAGGGAGGTTCAAGGGAGAGGGGAACGGAGGGTCCGTCGGCGGCCTCCCGGCCGACCACAGTGGCGCCGGTCGCCGCCCTGGCCACCGCGGGGATCACCTCTTCGACCAGGTCCATCACGTCCCGGTAGTCGGCGAAAGCTTGATATGACTCCAGCATGGTGAACTCGGGATTGTGGGAGGAGTCCACGCCCTCGTTGCGGAAGATACGCCCGATCTCGAACACCCGCTCGAACCCCCCGACCACGAGACGCTTCAGGTACAGTTCGGTGGCGATCCGCATGTAAAGCTCTATGTCCAGGGCGTTGTGGTGGGTCCGGAAGGGCCGGGCGGCAGCGCCCGCCGCCCGGGAGGTGAGGATGGGGGTGTCCACTTCCAGGAAGCCTCGCTGGTGGAATTGGCTGCGGAGTTCCGCCACCACCGCGGACCGGATCTCGAAGGTCTGCCGGCTCTCCGGGTTGACCACCAGGTCCAGGTGCCGGTGTCGGGAGCGCTGCTCGACATCCCTCAGACCCTTCCACTTCTCGGGGAGCGGGGCAAGGCACTTGGCCAGCAGCGTGAGTTGGTCCACACCGATGGAGAGTTCCCCCCGGCGGGTGGTGATCACCTCTCCGGTGGCGCCCACCCAATCCCCCAGGTCCAGGTGGGGCAGCAATTCGGCGGACTCGGCCGCCAGGTGGTCACCGGAGACGAAGAGTTGGAGGTCGCCGGTTTGATCGGAGAGGGTGATGAACACCAGCCGTCCGAAGTCGCGGACCAGCCGGACCCGTCCTGCCACCGCCGCCGTCTGTCCGGTCCTGGCGTCAGCTTCGAGGTGTCCGTAAGACTCCCGGATCTCCCGGGTCGAGTGGGTCCGGTCGAACCTTGCGGGCCAGACGTCCACCTCCCGCTCCGACAGGCCCTCCAGGTCGGCGAGGCGTTTCCGTACCACCTTCTCCCACAGGCCCGCCGATCCCGGATCCGGCTGTGTGGTTCCCTCATTGTCCATTGAGCATCAACCTAGTAGACGATTACCTGAAGAATGAAAGCATGAGCGGCGCGGCTCACAGAAAGTAACCGACCCGCCCCCGGGAGGGGAGGGAGGGCGGGCCGGTTGAGTGCCTGCCGCCCCGGGAGGGGTGGAGGGCGGGCAGGCTTCCCGCCGGTCTTCCGGGAGGGGACGGGGAAGGCCGGCAGGTGGTTTGGTTTGTGGGTGAAATAATAGACGGTATCGGGAGGTATGTCAACTGGAGGGGGATTAAGAATTCAGCTCGAGCACGAGCAACAATCCTCCCAGGGTGAGGTCGTCTTCTATGTCCGTGATCGTCTCACAGACCGGCCCTAGCAGCCTCGCCAGGCCCCCGGTCGCCACCACCGGCAGAGCCCCGAGCCTGTTTTCGGCGCAGATCCGCCTTACCAGGCCGTCCACCAGACCGGCCCACCCGAACACCAGCCCGCTCTGAACGGCTTCGGTGGTGTTGCGCCCGGTGGCCCGGTTGGGCCGGGTCAGTTCCACTCTCCGGAGCGCCGAGGCTGCAGCGGCCAGGGCGTCTCCGGCCACCTGTATCCCGGGAGCGATGGCGCCGCCGCAGTAGGAGCCCGAGGCGTCGATCACATCCACGGTGGTGGCTGTTCCGAAGTCGACCACCAGTACGGGGGCGCCGTACAACTCCACCGCGCCGATGGCGTTGGCCACCCGGTCGGCGCCGACCTCCCGGGGGTTGTCGATGCGAATCTCCATGCCGGTGCGGGTTCCGGGCCCCACCACCACCAGGGGCCCGTTCACCATCTCGGTCAGCACCGGGCGTATGGCGGGGACGGCGGTGGGCACCACGCTGGACAGCGCCGCTCCATCCAGGGGTAGGGGGATGCCGGAGAGAAGCCCGGAGAGGAGGATGCGGTACTCGTCGGTGGTGCGGGAAGTCTCGGTCGATATGCGCCAGCGGTGTTCCAAGGATCGGCCGCGGTAAGCCCCGATCACGGTCTGGGTGTTGCCGATGTCCACTGCTAAGCGCATGCCCTTCACCGATACAGGAGACTAGGGCTTTGCAGAAGGATTCCCCGATCGACGGCCAGGTGGCCGCCGCCCATGTCGAAAAAGACATTGTCGATCAGCCTTACCTCTCCCACCGAAGCGGCCGCCGCCAGGAAGGAAGGGCGGTCGAGGGCGTCGAGCAGGGATGCGTCGTCCTGGTCGGCCAGTTCTACGTATTCCCAGGCGACGCCGTCTCCGCCTGCGGTCACGGCATGGCAAAGGTCCTCGGCCGAGCGCTCTCCGCCTTCGGCGGCCAGGGCAGCGGCCCACAGTCCCCGGCTAATGTCCAGGGCGGCCTCCCGTTCCTGGGCCGACATCAGGACGTTCCGGCTGGACAGCGCCAGCCCGTCGCTCTCCCGGATGGTCGGGCAGCCGACAATCTCGATCGGGAATCGGAGATCGCGCGCCATCCTGCGGATCATGGTCAGTTGCTGAGCGTCCTTGCGACCGAAATAGGCCCTCTGTGCTCCCAGGCCGGCTAGGAGCTTGGCCACCACCAGGGCCACTCCCTCGAAGTGACCGGGGCGTCCCGCTCCCTCCATGGTCCTGGCCACCCGGCCCGGCCGGATAGACGTGGACTCGGTGGGTTCGTACATCTCCGAGGTGGGCGGAGCGAACAGGACGTCTACGCCCGCCTCGGCAGCCAGCTGGGAGTCCCGCTCGAAACTCCGCGGATAACGGTCGAAGTCCGAGGACACGTTGAATTGTCGTGGATTGACGTAATGGGACATCGTCACCACCCTGCATTCCCGGCGCGCCCGCGAGATCAAGGACAGGTGACCCTCGTGGAGAAACCCCATGGTGGGCACCAACCCGATCGCCGCCAGTCCCTCGCCGCCGTTGGACCGGTGGTACGCCTCCGTGGCTGCAGACCGCGCCTCGGAGAAGCTCGAGACGACTCTCATGACAGGGACCCGCCTGCGGACCGGTCGCTGTCCGTCTCGGAGGACTCTCCTTTGGGGCCGGCCCGATGGGCGGCTGTCCGTCCAAGCAGCCGGTACTGGTGGGCAAGATCGGGAGATACAGCCTCCGCGGCTCTCAGATGTCCGGTTATGGTGCCCCGGTCCCCGCGCACCACCGGACCGGTGAGAGCCTGATCGGGTCCCATCTCGAAGCAGTTCTCCAAAACCCGGGTAGCGAGGCCCCTGGATTGGGAGAAGGAGACGCCGGCCGCCTCGAACAGGTCGGCGGCCACTCCCAGGGCGGTGGCCACTCCCAGGGCGACGGTGGCGGCCCCGGCGTGGTAGAGGGGCTTGAAGCGGTCTTCCAGGCAGAAACCGGTGATTCCCAGGCTCTGGGCGAATGAGTGCAGCAGTGCGCCCGCCTTCTCCGATCGGGCGGTGATCGCCGCAGTCGACCCTGCCAGGGCGGCGGCGCCACGCTGGGGGGAGGGGAGAGTCTGCAGGGGGTGAAGACACCCGACCTCCAGGCCGGCTTGCTCCAACGCCTCCAGCCGGGCAAGGGATGCGAATCCGGAGAGATGGGCTGCCACACCGGCCGGAGGGGGATTGGATGCCAGGCGGAGGGCCGTCTCCTCGATGGCGTCGTCGGGTGTGCCCAGCAGAATCAGGTCACAAGGTGAAAGCCTGCCGACCTGTTCTACCCGGGTTTCCGCCAGCGCCGGTGGGATGGCGCCGGAAGGTCCGGGCACCGTCTCGACCGAGTGTCCGGCTGCAAGGGCTGCGATGGCCAACGCGCCGCCGGCGCGACCTGGCCCGATCACCGCCAGGCGGAGGCGGGTGCTCACTCTCCGGCGAGGTAATTCGGGACCAGCGAACGTCCCCGGGCGCCGATCGGGCGGCCCAGAATCTGTTCGATGATGGTTACTGCCCTGACCGGATCGGGGACCAGCCCGGTGTCCACCAGGAATCCGCCCATCAGTCCTCCGAGGTTTTCATCGATTACGTCCCGGTGCACCAGGATCTTGGCGTCAGGGTCACTCAGCAGTTCGGACAGCTTGTCGTAGAGAGAGCGCCGTTCGGTCTCCTCGACCTCGGAACCGACCGGAACCCGGTGGGCCCCGAAGCCGCACTCCCGATAGACCTTGATGTTCTGGTTGTTGGCGAGAAGGCTGACCACATCGGTAATCCCGGCTTCTTTTTGGAGCCACAGCACCTCCTGTTGGCGTCGCACCTTGCGATGTGTCACTCCCTGTCCGCCCAGTCGCTCGCTCACCGCCAATCGGGAGGTGATAATCCATCTGAAGCCTCGGGGTTTGAGAACGCCGGCCGGCATGATACGGGCTAAGAGGACCGGGATTGGTCGTTTCGGCTGGCGGCGGCCACCCTCTCCCTCCCGGGATCGCCGGACGTGATCCCCGGGGGCGGATGGAGGCGCATTTCGGGCGTGTCGGTTGCCTGCCACTTGGGTACGTCGTGGAACACCTCTTCGATGTCGTCTGCGTCAAGCGTCTCCTTTTCCAGGAGGGCCGCCACCATCCTGTCCAGGGCGGGACGGTGGGCCGCCAGGATCTGGCGCGCCTCGGAATGCGCGACCCGGATCAGCTTGCGGACCTCGTCGTCTATGTCGGCGGCCAGTTGGTCGGAATAGTCGGGTTGCCGGTTGTAGTCGCGTCCCAGGAAGACCTCTCCGCCGGGCCTCCCGTATTGCATGGGACCGAGTTGGTCGCTCATGCCGTACTCCATGACCATCCGGCGGGCTATGGTGGTGGCTTTCTCGATGTCGTCGGTCGAGCCGGTGGTGGGGTCGGCGTAGATGAGTTCCTCGGCGCTTCTTCCTCCCAGGAGCATGGCCAGCTTGTCGAGGAGTTCCGAGCGCTTGACCAGGTATTTGTCCCGGGTGGGGAGCGCCAGGGTGTGACCCAGCGACCGACCCCGGGCGACGATCGTCACCTTGTGCACCGGGTCGGCCATGGGAAGCGCCCATCCCACCAGGGCGTGTCCGGTCTCATGGAAGGCGATCAGCCGTTTCTCGTCGTCGGACATGATCCTGGCCTTGCGTTCCGGACCGGCGATGACCCGGTCGATGGCCTCCTCCAACTCCTGCATCCCCACTTCTTCCTGGTTGCGACGAGCCGCCAACAGAGCCGCCTCGTTGATCAGGTTGGCCAGATCGGCGCCGGTGAAGCCGGGAGTTCGCCGGGCTAGGACTTCGAGGTCTATTTCGGGGTTGAGGGGCTTCCCGCGGGCATGGACCTCCAGGATGGCCTCTCTCCCCTTGATGTCGGGGGAATCGATGACGATCTGGCGATCGAAGCGTCCGGGCCGGAGAAGAGCCGGGTCGAGAATGTCGGGACGGTTGGTGGCGGCGATCACGATCACTCCGGTGTTGGTGTCGAAGCCGTCCAGTTCCACCAGGAGTTGGTTGAGGGTCTGTTCCCGCTCGTCGTGCCCTCCTCCCAGTCCGGCGCCCCGGTGGCGGCCCACCGCGTCGATCTCGTCTATGAAGATGATGGCAGGGCTGTTTTGCTTGGCCTGTTCGAAGAGGTCACGCACCCTGCTGGCCCCCACTCCGACGAACATCTCCACGAAATCGGACCCGGAGATGGAAAAGAACGGCCGGCCGGCCTCTCCCGCCACGGCCTTGGCCAAGAGCGTCTTACCCGTGCCGGGGGGACCGAACAGCAGGACGCCTTTGGGAATCTTGGCGCCCATGGCCCGGAACTTGTCGGCGTCGGCCAGGAAGTCCCTTATCTCGCCCAACTCCTCGATGGCCTCCTCCAAACCGGCCACGTCCTTGAAGGTGACGTCGGGATTGTCCTTCTTCACCATCTTGGCTCGGGTCTTTCCGAACTGCATGATCCGGTTGCCCGATCTCTGCATCTGCATGAAGATGAAGACCATGAACCCGATCAGGAGCAGCCAGGGCAGCATTCCCACCAGCACGCTCCAGGGCCCGGGGGGTTCGTGGTCGGTGTCGTACTGCACCCCTCGGTCATCGAGTATCTCGGCGAGTTGGCCCTCATATCCCTCGGGGTACTTCGCCGCGAAGTCGTACTGTCCCGGGGGGAGGGTGGAGCCGACGTAGCGTCCCCTGGCCTCCAGCGAGCGAGTGAGAATCAACACCGACTCGACCTGGGATGCCTCGACGGCGGTCAGGAATTCCCCGGTGGTTATTTCCCGGGCGGGATCGTCGTCGTTCCCGAAGTTCTGGAAAACCAGAGCCATCGTGAGGATCAAGAGACCGTAGATGAGGAGGATACGGAGGCTGCGACGCAATTTAACTCTTCTTCGAAAAAGCTGTTGGTGGGCGGGAGGCGTTACCGGTTAGGCATCATGGTAGGCAAGTCCGGGGGCCTACCTGCTTTAATGTTATCCCGCCCTGGGACATAGTTGCCTAGGACTGGGACAGGATGCCCACGTAGGGGAGGTTCCGGTATTTGCCGTCGTAGTCCAGCCCGTAGCCCACCACGAACTCCGGTCCGATCCTAAAGCCCACGTACTTGACGTCGACCGGTACCCGTTGGATGCCCTCCTTGAACAGGAGGGCGGCGATCTCCAGAGAGGCGGGCCCCCGCACCCGGAGGCTCTTCATCAGGTAGTTGAGAGTGAGTCCCGAGTCAACTATGTCCTCGCAGATCAGCACGTGCCGTCCGGCGATTTCCTGCTCGAGGTCCTTCAGAACCCGCACGACTCCGGAGGTCTTGGTGGCGGCGCCATAGGAGGAGACCGCCATGTAGTCGAATTGGGTGGGGAGCTTGATCTGGCGGGCAAGATCGGCCATCACCATGAAGGTGCCCTTCAGGACTCCCACGATCAATAGGTCTCGGCCCTGGTAGTCGGCGGTTATCCGCTTGCCCATCTCCTGTAGGCGAACGGCGATTTGCTCACCGGAGATAAAGGGATTAATCGAGTCCATCGACACTCACTCCACCTTAGCCGCCTCCGGCTAACAGCAACCGGTCGCCGGAGCGGATCACGACAACTCCACCTTCGAGTTCGGTACGCCGCTTCTCCCCCCGGGCCACTTCCAGCACCCGCTGGACTTCGGCCTCGGAGCCGGCGTGAGGGCCCCGCACCCGTCGCAGCGCCTGCCGGACTACCCGCGAGGAGATGGGCGACGAGAGATCGGCCAGCCGGGCGCAGGAAAGCTCCACCGTTCCGTCGGCGCATGTCCGGATGGGCGTACGGGCGGCGAGCGCCTCCAGGTGGGAGAGGTCGGCGCCGGCCAGAGAGGACATCCTCACCAGTACTTCGCGAAGCCGCGGCTGGTATTCGGCCTCCAGTTGGGGGATCAGGCGACGCCTGATGCGGTTGCGGAGATATCGGGGATCGTCGTTTTGAGGGTCGTCTTCCCACGGAAGACCGCTCAGAGTGGCCAACTCACGGGTCTCCGAACGCCACACCCCCAGGAGGGGACGATGGAACCGGCCCCGGCGCGGGGGGATGCCCGCCATCCCGTCCAGGCCGGCCCCGCGCAGCAGGTTGTGCAACACCGTCTCGGCCTGATCGTCGGCGGTGTGGGCGGTTATCACCACCTCATCCGGTCTCGAGCGGTCGGCCAGCGCCCGGTAGCGGGCAGTTCGCATGGCATCCTCGCTTTCAGCGCCCGGGTGGATCGAGACCTCCGCCAGGTCCATTCCCAACTCTGTGGAGATGCCCCGGGCGGCTTCCGCCATTCTGGAGGAGTGGGGAAGGGAATGGTTGACGTGGACGGCTCTCGTCACTCGTTCTTCGCGGGCCAGAAGCCACGCGGCCGCCGCCGAGTCGGCGCCCCCCGAGAGGGCGATCACCAAGGGTCCGGAGGGAAACTCGACCCGTTTGCCTATCTCGGCGAATAGCTGGACCAGGCGCCGGGGATCGCCGTTCGGGGTGGAGGACTCGTCGACCCCAGGAGGAAGCGCGGCTTCGGTCAACTAACCGACTTGTACCGGGACCTGACCACCCTGGTGAAATAAAGCACCACTGTCAGAATGCAGATGATCAGGGCCAGCGCCAGACAGGTGGGTACGAGGTAGCGGTAGGTCCAATCGGCGACCGCCTCTGCGGGGGCGGATTCCTCTACCACTACTCCCGGGACGATCTCTGCCGGTTCTGCCTCTCCTCCTCCGGCTTTGACGGTCTCTTCCTCCGCCAGGGCGGGTAATGCAACTCCCAAGGCCAGAATTGCGACCAAAGCCAGGGTTGTCCACCTATGCCGACTCATGGACACCATAGACTACCCCCTCTCACCGGTGGCGTAAGCGTTGCCTCTCTATGGCCAGTCGCCCCCTGAGTCGCTCCATAAAGACTTCAGGCACCTCCTCGGTGAGGTGGTGCCTGATGGTGTAGCGGACGCGGCGCTCCACGATTTCTATGTTCTTACAAGGCGGACAGTAGCTGAAGTGGTTGACCAGTCGGTGCTCCGTCTCGACCTCCAACTCACCGTCGACATATCTGTAGATGTAGGTGATGGTCTGGCGGCACTCTTTAGACACAAGGAACCTCCGAGGGGGTCAGTCCCCGCTTGCTTGCATACTCCCACAACGCTTTTCGGAGCGCGTTTCTTCCCCGATGGAGCCTGGACATGACAGTTCCCATCGGAAGATCGAGAGCTTGGGCTATCTCCTTGTACGACAAACCCTCCACATCCGCCAACAGAACCGGCATGCGGTAGATGACCGGAAGCTCTTCGATTGCCTCCACGATGTCCGACTCGAATATCTGCTCGATGAGATGGTCCTCGGGCGCTTTGGCCCAGGACCGGAAGCGGGACTGCGAATGAGACGGATAGGGAGACACTTCGTTGCTCTCGTCCAATTCCGTCTCGCGGGGTCGGCGAGATCGTCTCCGGTACTCGTTGATGAACGTGTTGGTGAGAATCCGGAACAGCCAGGCCTTGAGGTTGGTACCCGCGCGGAAGGTGTGATAGCCGCGGTAGGCCCGTAACAGGGCTTCCTGCACCAGGTCCTCGGCGTCAGGGCGGTTGCGAGCCAGGCGGAGCGCCATTCCATAGAGTTGTGGAATCAACTCCGCCACGTCCTGCTCGAACGTCTTCTGGTCCGCCATACCCCTCAACGGTAGCAATGCCGGACGTATTCAGCATCCTCGACCGCAATGTTCAAACCCAGGCTAAACCAGTGCTGGTTCAGATCCGGGGGTGCGAAGGTTCACGTTTCCACTGAGTCTGTAGGGGTAGCTTGGGGGCGGGTTGGGGCGCCGGCGTCTTGGCGGCAGTCTTCGCGAGAAGCCGGGGAGGGGAGCAACCCGCGGTTAGATGCTGTTGTTACAGCTCGTCCAGGAGGGCTGGCAACTCGGCTATTGATTCCACCACCGCGTCGGGTGAGGGACTCGCCGGCGGGTGCTTGGAGACGCCGCTTAGGGCCAGGACCGAGTACCAGCCGGCGTTGGCTGCCATTTGCAGGTCTGTTTCGGCTCGGTCCCCCACCATGATCACCGGTCCACCGGAGACATGTTCCCGGAGGAGGGCGATCATGGGTTGGTGCGGCTTTCCCGCTGCCAGTGCCTCCTGACCGGTGGCGTACTGCACCGCAGCCACTATGGCGCCGGCCGCCGGCCAGATCCCCTCGTCGGTGGGGAAACTCGGGTCGGTGTTGGTGGCAATCAGTTCGGCGCCCCCCCACACCGCCTGGCAGACATCTCGCAGGAGGTCATAGGAGAGATGCGCGGCGAACCCCACGACTGCTGCCCTGGCTTCCCGCCAGTCTGTCACCACTCTCACACCCACCCCTTCGAGAGCCTCCACTATCCCCGGTCCACCCAGCACCAGGGAAGGGGGGCGATCGTCGGTCAGCAGGCGGGCCGCGGCCATCGCCGAGGTGAACACCTGGTCGACGCGGGCCGGATAGGAGGTTGCCCGCCGGATCTTCCGGGCGGTGGCCGATGGGGTGCGGCTCGAATTGTTGGTGCAGAACACGATCTGGTAGCCGCGCTGCTCGATGGCGGTCAAGGCTTCATTCACGCCCCGGACCCCCACATCGCCGAGATAGATCACCCCGTCCAGGTCGAAGATCACAGTCCCGGCCGGAGTCTTCACAGGACCTCCAGCAGAGAGAACATGGTGGGAACCAGCGGGTAGTCCCTGACTTCGGCGATGGGGACCCAGCGAACGTCGGCTGCGTCATCGCCGGCCCGGAGATCCCCTCCCACCACTTCGCACACAAAATCAACCAGGGAGAAGTGCCACTCGGGCGGCTGGCCGGGGCCGACCGACTCTCCGGTCCAGATGACGGGACCTACCTTCACCTCCAATCCGGTCTCCTCCCGGGCCTCCCGCCGGGCGGCCTCCCGCCAGGTCTCGCCCCATCGGACTTTCCCTCCGGGGACTGCCCACAGGCCTCTTCCCACGCCGTCGCCCCGCTGGATCACCAGCAGCCTGTTTTGATCGTCTACGATCACCACCCCGACACCGGGTACCGGGTTCATCCTTTCCGGCCCTTCCGTGGGAAGCATGGCGGGTATTGGGCGGCGCCTGCTCCATTCCTGCCACGGCCATGGACGGTACGGCGGTTGGTGGAGGTCAACGGCAATCGATGCAGATCTTGGACCGGGGGGAGGACTTTTGGGTGATTCTCTTCACCAGGAAGCACGATTCGCACAGGAACTCGTTCTGGCGGATGGCGTGATCGTCCGGGTTGATGGAGAGTTCCGCCCGCCGAATCCCCGCCACCTCCATGGCTTGCTCCGATGTGAGCAATTCGCCCGACACTCCCTCTTCCACCATATTGAGTTCCTCGCCCTCCAACCCCGAGAGTTCGTCATCGGCCTCGGAGTCGTCCTCGTCCTCCGATTCGTCCCTGAAGTCTCCATCGGGCTCGTAGTCGTCTCCGAGGTCGGAGTCGAGGTCCTCGTCCTCGAAGTCCTGTTCAAAGGTGGACTGGTTTCTCACAGCGACAGTTAACTCCCAGCGGTATACGCGTTCAAGGCCCTTCGGATCGGAGCGCAAGTATAGATCGCCATCACCTCCGATGCTGACATATCCCCACTCCGTATGTCGGAAAGTGGTTCTTTCGACGGGTTTTCCCCAACCTGTCGCCTATCTGTTGAGATGCGCGGCCACCACTCCACGGTCGATGCACCGGAGAGCGGAGCGGGTGGACCCCGAAATCTGCGGGAAGGCGTCACGCAGTTGCCTCAACAGATCGACCAACTGTCTGGCGGTCCTCACGAAGTCTCCCGGTGTCTGACCGCCCTCCACCAGATCGGTCAAAGAGGCACCGTGCGCCCAGAGGTACATGTCGCCGCCGCAGCCGGGCTCGGGAAACCGGGTGGGTTCGATCTGGCGGGATGACTCGGCGCGGTTCAATTCTTCGCACAACTCCACGAGTCTCTCCCAGCGGTCCGCCAGTCGGGCGGTGGGCCAGGAGCCGGAGGGGGGAGAGGAGTTGCGCGGATCGTAGACGAAGGCCGATCCGAGCGCGGCTGTCTCCGCAGGGTTCAAGCCCCCGAACAGTCCTCTGGTGACCGCTTCGGAGACCAGCAGGTCGCGCTCGTTGTAGATGAGCCTCAGCCTGTCTCCCGCCGGGGTTACCGCCCATCCCGACAGGTAGCCCCACTCCTCCATCAGCGTCCGGACCGCCTTGAAGCGGTTCTGGAGGCTCTCTGTGGCCCAGTCCTCTCCCGACTGGAGATGAGCCAGCCGTCTGCGGGTGCGGATCGCTCGCCGCGCATGGCGGAGATGGACCGCCAGATCGGGGCAGCCGGCCACCGGATGGTCACGCAGCCGGGATTCCCGCACCGATTGTGGGGAGGCTCTGTACCTGGAGGGGAGCCGGCGCAGTTGTGCGGCCATCTCCCGGTGGAGATCCCGGCCGTCGGAGCGCCGCCGGTTGGGTACTTCGATGTGCCCCACCCGGACGGTGCCCTCCACCAGGTCCCGGGATACCATCGACAAGGCGTTTCCCGACTCGGACACGGCCAAAACCCGGGGCGCCTTGGAACGTCGGGCGAGTCTTCGCACGACCACGTAGCGACCCGAGCGGCGTCCCGACGGAATCTCGAAAACGTCGCCGATTCTCAGAGTCTCGAACCAATTGCCGCGTCTGGCCTTGCCCTGGCCGAGCAGTTCCAGGTACTCGAACACCGACCCCCGCTCGCACAGGCCGGCCCGCTCTTCCTGGTCGAGTTTTCGGGACAACTCTTCGGACAGGCGCTTCTCCGCCTGCAATCGAGAAGCCTGCTGATAGTTTGCGAAGGATGCCGAGAGCAGGTCCGAAGCCTGCTCGGCGGGATAGTTGGAGACCAGGTTGGCGACCATGTTGTAGGTGATGCGGAAGCTGGACACCAGCGGGTGCGCTCCGGCGCCCGCGGCCTTGACGACCTCCTGGAAGCGGACGTAACGGGAATAGAGCACGATTCCGAATCCCTCGGTGTCTATTCCTCGGCGGCCGGCTCGCCCGGTGAGTTGGGTGTAGTCCCCCGGTTCCAGTGCCTGATGGGTCTCTCCGGTGAATTTGGTCAGCGATTCGAGCACCACGGTCCGGGCCGGCATGTTGATTCCCAGTGCCAGGGTCTCGGTGGCGAAGACCACCCCCAGCAGCCCGGCGGCGAACAGTTCTTCGGTTGCCTCCTTGAAGGCGGGGACCATGCCGGCGTGGTGGGCGGCGACCCCGGCTTCCAGGCGGTCCACCCATCCCGGGTAGTCCAGCGCTCCCAGGTCAGCCTCGGAGAGATGGGCGGTATGGGCCTCGGCAACCTGGCGGATTACTTCGCGGTTCTCCTCAGGGGTTAGCCGGATGCCGGCGCTCCTCACCGAAGCGGCGGCCGCCTCGCAACCGGCCCGGGAGAAGATGAAGTAGATGGCGGGGAGAAGGTTCTCACCCGAAAGGGCCTCCACCACCTGGGCGCGTCGCGGCGCGGCGAACCGGCGCCGGTTGCGCCCGCTGGAGAGGAGCGAGGAGATGCGGGGATTGGGCTTCTTCCTCCCGTCCGCGTGCACGAAGGTGGGGAGCAACCGCATGTGCTGGGGTCCCCAGCGATCCCGGACTGCGTACAGGTCACGGAGCGGGACCGGTCGTTGCACGGCCCTTACCAGCCGAGTCTCGCCCCGGCACCGGGTGACCCAGCCCGTGAACTCGGAGGCGTTGGAGACGGTGGCCGAGAGGCACACCATCTGCAATCGGGTCGGGGCGTGGATGATTATCTCCTCCCACACCGCTCCGCGGGCTCGGTCCGCCAGGTAATGCACCTCATCCAGGATCGCCACTCCCACGCCGGCCAGTTCCTCGGGGTTGGTGTAGAGCATGTTGCGGAGCACCTCGGCGGTCATCACCACGATGGGAGCACCGCCTCCGATGGCGTTGTCCCCGGTCAGGAGGCCGACCCTCTCCTGCCCGTACTGGTTGCAGAGGTCCTTGTATTTCTGGTTGGAAAGAGCCTTGATGGGGGTGGTGTAAAAGGCCCTCAGCCCCTTGGCCAGGGCCAGGTGGATTGCGACCTCGGCCACCAGGGTCTTTCCCGCTCCGGTGGGAGCGGTCACAACGATGTTGAGGCCGTCTTCGAGCGCCTCGGCCGCCTCGGCCTGGAATGGGTCGGCATCGAATGGCAGGGCTTCCAGGAATTGGCGGCTGACCGGCGCGCGGCTCACTTCCTCAGCACCAACCGGACTAGCCAGTAGGTGATCTCATAGAAGGCGTACAGCGGAACCGACAGCATGGCCAGAGTCAGCACATCCCCGGTCGGCGTGATTATGGCGGCGCCGGTCACCACCAGGAGCACCGCCCATCTCCGGCCCCGGGCCAGCTGTTTGGAGGTGACGACGTTGGCGGCCGCGGCGGTGAACAGGAACACCGGATACAGGAACGAAATCCCGAACGCCAACAGGAACCGGATGGAAAAAGAGAAGTAGTCGGTTAATCGGAGGTTGTTCGCAACGTCATCGAAAATCCCCAGCAAGAAGGCGAGCCCCCGGCCCATGGTCTGGTAGCCCACGGCCACTCCCAGGCAGAAGAGGACCGTGCAGGAGATGACGATCGGTATCGCCCACTTCTTCTCCCGGCGGGTGAGGGCCGGGTTGATGAACATCCATATCTGGTAGATGACCGCGGGGCTGGCCAATACCGCTCCGCCGAAGAAGGCGATCTTCATGAGCACGGAGAACTCCTCGGTGGGCGCCAGGACTTGCAGGGTGTTCTCCTCGCCGGGAAAGGCGCGGTCGTAAGGAAGTTGGAGGAGATCCTTTATGAGATTGCCGAAGATCAGGGCGATCACCGATCCGATCAGGATGGCCACCGCCGACTTGACCAGCCGCCAGCGTAACTCGTTGAGATGAGAGAGAATGGACTGGCGACTCTGGTCTGTCATGTGCGGGGGGAGGCGGACGGCTCCGGATCCGGCCGGGTGTCAGGATCTCCGGTGGACTCCTCGGACTCCTCGGGCTCCTCTGCTCCACCGGCGGGCTCCGACCCCTGGTGGTCGGCTGCCTCTTTCTCCTCTGCGCGTTCGGTTCCCGGCTGGGTATCGGTGGGGCGGGCGAGCGGGGTGGAGGTCTTCAACGCCTTCTCCGAATCCGCAAGAGACTTCTGTAACTCCGAGGCCGCCTCCTTGGTGGGCGTGACCACGTCCTGGGCCACCTGCTTCATTTCCTCCACTGCCAGTTCCTTCTCGATCCCCTCCCGGAGTTCCCGGGCGGCCACCCTGAACTCCGCCATCATCTTCCCTGCCTTCCGGGCCATCTCGGGTAGCCGGTGCGGGCCGAAAACCACCATCGCCACCACCAGAATGACCAGAATCTCGTTCCACTCAGGCATAGATTCCCCAATGGTAAAGCCTTCGCGGAGCCCGATCGGGCGGGGGCAAAGCTACCTTCCCGACCAGACCGCCGGTCGCTTCTCCAGGAATGCGCTGATGCCCTCGGAGGCGTCCTCGGACATGAGGGTTGCGGTGAGCCCTCCCGCCAGGAAGTCGAGCGCTGCGTCTATCCCCAGGTCGTTCACCATCCAGAAGGTGTCCTTCCCGATTTGGAGGGCGGCTGGGCTCTGGGCGGTCACCGACCGGACCGTCTCCGACACCGTTTGATCGAGCCGATCCCGTTCCACCACCCGGGAGACCGCCCCCAGCGCAAGCGCTTCGGCCGGGTTAAGCAACCTGCCGGTCATCATCATCTCGAGCAACGCTCGGCGGGGGATGGTCCGGGCGAGAACCGCCGAGATGAGCATCGGCCAGACCCCGACTCTCACCTCGGGAGTGCCCAGCTTGGCGTCCTCGACGCAGATCACGATGTCGCAGGCGCACATCAGTCCGAAGCCTCCTCCCAGGGCATGTCCGTTCACCCTTGCGATGGTGGGCTTTCCTCCCCGGATCATCAGCCTGAACAGGTCGGCCAGAGCGCCCCGCTGGCGGTGGAGTCCCACCGGATCGTCGAATATCCCCCCGTCCAGGTCCGCCCCGGCGCAGAAAGCCTGCTCTCCCGAGCCGGTGTAGACCAGAACCCGCACCTCGGGGTCCTCCAGGGCCCGGCGGGTGCCGGATACCAGTCCTTCCAGGGTCTTCACGGACAGCGGGTTTCTGCGATGGGGCTGATCGATGGTGAGAGTGGCTCGCCCTTCGGCGGCTTCATATCGAACCATGGTGCGCCTCTTTCTCGAGGGAAACGGGACAGTAAGGAGAGAATGTGTTTACAAGTATGCCCTGGCGCGGTGTGGGGCATTTCCTGCTTCTCGGACCCCCCGGGGTTCCGGTGCGGGTGCGGCTCCATGTGGAAGCAGTAGCCTTGACCCGAGTGGGCAAGTGATACGGGACAGTGACGGGTGGGTGGCTGTGAGCCGGAGGCCTGGCCTGCGGGGATCGCCGAATACTGATTTGGAGGTGGCCGGGAAATGGCGCTGATGATGCTGATAAGACACGGTCGGACGGCCGGCAACTCGACGGGCCGGTTTATCGGGCAGTATGACGAGAGGATCGACGAGGCCGGCGCCCGTCAGGCATCCCTGCTGGTGCCCAGGCTGGCGCGGTTCCGACCTGACCGGCTGATCTCAAGCGATCTGCAGCGGTGCACCCAGACAATGGCGCCTTTCGCGTCGGCGGCCGGGATGGAGGTCGAAACGGATCCTCGGCTGAGGGAGGTGGGTGACGGGGAGTGGACCAACCGGAGCCAGGAAGAACTCTGGGAGGGATGGCCCGACCTGATGAGGCGCTATTTCCAGGGAGAGGACGTGCCCCGACCCGGAGGAGAGCGGTGGGCGGATGTCCGCACCCGAGTGCTGGCCGCTCTGACCGGCATCGCATCGGAGATGGGACCCACCGAGAAAGTGGTCATCTGCACTCACGCCGGGCCCTCCCTGCTCTTCGCCTCCTGGATAACCGGGGTCGCGCTTCCCGGAAACATCTTTCTGGGACCCTTCTCTCCCCCGGGCAATGCTTCGGTCACCCTCGCCGATCCGCACGCGCCTCTCATGATCAGTTACAACGAGACCTGCCACCTGAAAACTTAGAAGGGCGGCTCATCTCGCAGGGATGCCGTTACAGGTTGGAAGAGTCCTTTATCTCGGCGGCCAGTGTCGTCCACTCCTCCTCGGTGAGGATGGCGTCTCCCGCCATGCTATAGATCCCCACCCGCTGGAGCCTTCCCGAGTACCGGGAGACGATCCGGTCGGCAAGTTCGGAGATAGGGGCCACCACCGCCACTTCACGGACGACCTCATCGGGGATCACATCCGCCATCTTGTGCCATTCTCCCCGCTTGGTCATGACGGTGAGTTTGGGACCGAAGTCCCAACCATGGCTGTCCAGGACCGGTGCGTAGCTGGGAGTGGAGGCATAGAAAGCGATCTGCTCCTTCGCCGCTCGGATGGGGCCTTCCATCTCTTTGGCGTCGCGGCCGGTCACCACGAAAACGGGAGCGCTCACCGTTACGTCCTCGAGAGAACGTCCTTCTTGTACGGCGCCTTCCTCTATGGCGGGCAGCACCACGTCGTCCAGGTACTTGACGGTGTGAAAGGGGTGGACGTGAAACCCGTCGCATACCTCGCCGGCCAGGCGGCTCAGCATAGGCCCCACCCCGGCGATGTAGACCGGGATCTCCGGCAGCCGGTTGGGACCGGGATTGAAGAAGGGAGTCATCAAGGTGAGCCGGTAGAACTCTCCGGTGTATCGAAGCCGGGTTCCGTTCTGGAAGCAGTCCCACACCGCCCGGACCGCCCCGATGTAGTCCCGCAGCCGGGCGGTGGGGCGGGACCACTCCGTAGAGAAGCGGCGGGTGATGTGCGGTCTGATCTGGGTGCCCAACCCCAGCAGGAACTTGCCGCCCGCCACGAGTTGCATGTCCCAGGCCAGCTGGGCCATAATCATCGGTGACCGGGGAAAAGCCAGGGTGATGGAGGTCCCGATCTCCAGTCCGGGCTCTGTATGGGAAGCCAGGCAACCGGAGAGAAAGGGCTCGTGGCTGGTCTCGGCGGTGAAGAAGCCGTCGTAGCCGATTCGGGCGGCGCGACGGGCAGCCTCGGGAGCGGCTGTGGGCGGCAGGTTGGGGAAGTAATAGTCGAATTTCATGTGTCTGTGTCCCAGATTATTCCCGGTCGATGGCCATCGCCCAGACATTAGACTCATGCCCCATAATGAGACGAGTCTTCAAATTGGCGGTGATGGTCGGAGGGATCGGCGCCTTGGCCTGGAGCATGCGAAAGCGCGTTCGCATCGCCATCGGACGGGGACCCTCCGAGCCTGACTTTCACATTATCGAGCCCACCCCGGAGGAACCCGAGGTTGCGATGTCCGCCGAAGCGGAGCAGGATCCCGATGCAGAACCGTCTCCCGACTCCGATCCCGACGAACCCGGGCCTGACGCTCAAGAAAAAGCCTGCTGATCCCCGGCGTGATCTCCTGAAGGCAGGAGAGAGCCTCCAGAGAGCGCCTGCTCCCGTATCCGAAGGCTCCCCCTATCTGGTCGATCCCGACCGCCTGGGAGAGGTGGTAGGCGCCGATGAGCCTTCCTTCCGGTCCGACCAACTCCGGGAGTGGCTGTACCGGAACCCGGTGCTGGAGGCCCGGGACATGACCAACCTGCCGGGGGATCTCCGCGGCGCTCTCTCGCACCGGCTGTGGCCTTTTGAAGTGGAGGAGCATCAGAGCGCCGATCGGGGCGCCACGCACAAGTGGCTGTTCAGGACCGGCGACCAAGCGGCCATCGAGTCGGTGGTGATGGGATACAGGACTCGCACCACCCTGTGCGTGTCATCCCAGGCCGGGTGCGCGCTGGCCTGCACGTTTTGCGCCACTGGACAGTTCGGTTTCGAGAGGCACTTGCAGGCAGGGGAGATCGTTGCCCAGGTGGCGTACGCCAACGCCTTTCTCCGAGATCACCCCCTCCGAAATTCCCCAACCCGGGTGACCAACGTGGTGTTCATGGGCATGGGAGAGCCCCTGGCCAACTATCCCCGGCTGCGGCAGGCAATCGGGTTGATGATCGGTGAGATGGGCATGTCCGCCCGATCCCTTACTGTTTCCACCGTGGGCGTGGTGCCCGGGATACGCCGGCTGGCCGACGATCCCTGGCCGGTCAACCTGGCCGTGAGCCTGCACGCCGCGGATGACGAACTGCGTTCCCGGCTGGTCCCGCTCAACCGGAGATATCCCCTCTCGGAGGTCGAGGCGGCTGCCTCCTACTTCTTCGAGAAGAAAGGGAGAAGGGTCTCTTTGGAGTGGACCATGATCAGGGGCGTCAACGATCACCGTACCCAGGCCGACCGGCTGGCCGCGATAGCCCGGCGCCTTCGGGCTCACGTCAACCTGATCGCCCTCAACCCAACCCCGCTCAGCAGTGACATGCCCTCCACCCCGCAGGCGATCCGGCGTTTCGCAGCCGCCCTGCGGGAGGGAGGAGTGAACGTAACGGTACGGGACACCCGCGGAACCGAGATAGACGCCGCCTGCGGTCAACTCCGGGTCAGGTCGGGCCGCGGGAGCTAGCGGATCACCCGGTCGGCGTCCATCAAAACCCGATGGGCTTGGTATCGTCGCTCTGATGGATGAAGAGGCGGGAATCACTCCCGAGTTGATAGAGGTGCGGGCCGATGAGCGGTTCGACGAGGCGAGGATTGCGGCTTACCTGCGTAATCGAGTTCCCGGGAGCGACCTGCCCCTTACGGTCCGGCAATTCGCGCGGGGGAAGGCGAACCTCACCTACCTGCTCACCTACGGCGATCCCCGAACGCCCGCCAGAGAGTACGTACTTCGCCGTCCGCCGCTGGGTCCGGTCGCGCCGGGCTCACACGACATGGGGCGTGAGTACCGGGTGCTGTCCACTCTGTGGCGCGCCTTTCCCCTGGCAGCCCGCGCTTATCTCTTCTGTGACGACGAGTCCGTGCTGGGCGCTCCGTTTTTCGTCATGGAACGGCGGCGGGGGGTGGTGGTGCAGGGTGTGATTCCCCCGGAGTTCGGAGGCGGGGAGGATGCCGGCGCCAACCGGAAGCTGTCGGAGGTGGTTGTCGACACCCTGGCCGAGTTCCACGCGGTGGACCCGGACTCGGCCGGGCTGGGGGACCTTGGTTATCCCGAGGGCTTCATGCAGCGCCAATTGCAGGGATGGCTGGGCCGCTGGGGCCGCGCTCGCCATGAACCCAACTCGCTGGTCGACGAGTTGTCCGTCTGGCTGGAGGAGACGATGCCCACCTCGCCCGGGCCCACCTTGCTTCACAATGACTGGCGCCTGGACAACATGGCTGTTGATCCCGGGGACCCGGGAAGGTGCGTGGCCGTCTACGACTGGGACATGTGCACCCGCGGAGATCCGTTTGCGGATGTCGGGACGTTGATGGCGTGCTGGTTCGACCGCGACGAGCAGTCGATCTTCCTTGATCCCATGCCGACCCGCTCCAGGGGCTTCATGACACGGCGGGAAGCGATCCTCCGCTACGGTCGGAAGTCGGGCCGAGACGTCTCGAACATGAATTGGTATCTGGTGTTCGGAACCTTCAAGTTGGCTGTGATCCTCCAGCAGATATACATTCGCTGGCTGCGGGGACAGACCAGGGACGAACGGTTCTCCAACATGGGCAAGGACGCCGCCACTCTCTTCGAAATGGCGGCCGACCGGAGATCCGCCTGACCGGTCCGATCAACTCCCCGGGAGGTCGTGCGCGGGAGCATTACACCGATGGTTTAGCCATGGCAGATAGTGGCGCGATGTTTATAAAAAACCTCTGCTTATCATCTGCCAAAGTATATTGTATTCTGTATAGATTAATGCAGAATTAGTGGAGTCTGTGTGCTACAGTTCACGCAATGGAGCAAGGTCTTCGCGAAAAGAAAGAGGTTGTCGCCGCTTGGCTGAATAGGCTGCCCGCCGCCGGAGTCGGCATAGCGGTGGACTATCAGCAGTCCTACGGGCTCAGTTATGTGGACGCCAAGGCGCTGGAGCTTCTTTACTCCGCCCCGATGGGTCCCCGCCAGCTTGCCGAGAAGTTGCAGATGAGCCCGGCAGGGATCACCAAACTGGTCGACCGCCTGGAACGGCGCGGGTTGGTTCAGCGTAGACGCCATCCGGTCGACCGCCGCCGTTCTATGGTGCTGATCACCGATAAGGCTCTCGGCTCCAGCTTTCAACGCCAGCAGGTCCGGGATCTGATCGACAAGGCGGTTGGAGACGCTACGGAGAACCAACTGGAAGTGCTGTACGCCTTCCTCGAAGAACTGGGCCAGGAGTTGGAGAGTGAGGGGCTGATCAAGGCCTAGCCTTTTTGGAGCGGGATCGGTGTAGCCTGCCCACTGTGACAAGACTGGCGGTGTCCGGACCCTCCCCAAAGTGTGCAGAGGCTGGAGCGGCCCTGGCCCGGGCAGGGGGCAACGCGGTGGACGCCGCCCTGGCCGCCATGATGGTGGGGCTGGTGACCGAGATCGCAGTGATAGCTCCGGGTGCGGGGGGCTTCGTGACGGTGGGAGGCCCCGATCACCCCCCAGTGGTGTATGACGGCGCGATGGCGATGCCCGGGCTGGGACTGGATCCCGACCGGCTGGGAGGTGGAGGTGTTCCGGTGCACATCGGGTACGGCGGGGGAGTGGACACCATAGTGGGGCCGGGCAGCGTGGCTGTTCCGGGAGGTTGGGCGGCCATGGGTGCGGTGTGGAGGGATTACGGGTCCGCTCCATGGAGGGAGATCGTGGCCCCCGCCCTCGACCATGCCCGCCGCGGTTTCCCCCTGGGCTCGGTTGCCGACTACTACCTGCAGTACTCCTTCGATCCCATCTTCTCCCTGGACCCCAAGTCCCGAGCGGCTCTTCACAACGGGAATCGACGGCGCAACGCCGGAGAGTTGATCTGGGTACCCGGTCTGTCGGACGCCCTGTCCGCTATCGCCACGGACGGGACCGAGGTCCTGTACGGGGGCGACCTGGGGCAGGACATCTCGGGGGACATCCTTGAACGAGGGGGAATCATCACCCGGCGGGACCTGGCAGAGTACCGGGTACGGAAGCGCTCTCCGATAGTCCTCGGGCTGGATGGATGGACGGTGGCGCTGAATCCCCCTCCGGCGGTGGGCGGGGTGGCCCTGGCTGGGATGCTGGCCAGAGTGGGCCTGGAGCCGCCGCTGTCGCCCCGGAGCCTCATAGAAGCCCAGTTGGAGGTGCTCGGCTACCGCTCTACCCACGTAGACGGCTCCCGGGATTGGAGGGAGGGGATCGGAAGGATGTCGAAACTGATGCTGGCGGGCTTGGGCTCTGCGTCCACGGTGAACATCTCGGCGGTGGACTCTTCCGGCCTGGCTTGCGCGGTCACCCTGTCGGGAGGGTACGGATCGGGAGTGATCGCGGGCGGAAGCGGCATGTGGATGAACAACTCGCTGGGCGAGATAGAACTGACCGGCGGGGAGTTCCACGGCCAGTCTCCGGGAGGGCGTCTCATGTCGAACATGGCCCCCACCGTCATGTGGAGGGACACCGGAGCGGTGGTGGCGGCCGGTTCCCCCGGAGCCGACCGGATTACCACCGCTTTGCAGGCCACGCTGCTCTCGGTGATCGTGGACGGGTGTTCATTGGCCGAAGCGGTGGAGCGCCATCGCGCCCATGCGGAGCGCACGCCGGAGGGGTGGAGTCTCCGTTACGAAGAGGGGTTCTGCACCGACGGCCTGGAAATCCCTCTCCGCGGCTTCGGCGGACGCCACATGTATTTCGGAGGGGTCAGCGCGGCCGCACTCCACCCCGACGGTTCGATGGAAGCGGTTGCCGACTCTCGCCGGGTCGGAAAGGGGATCGTCGTATAAAGCGGGCGGATTACTCCTTCCTGGGCAGGTGGCAGTGGGCGGTTGCCCATCTGGCGGTGCTTGCCCTGGTCCTTGTGCTGGTCAATCTCGGCTTCTGGCAGATGCGACGCCTGGCAGAGAAGAGGCTCGACAACCAGGTGGGGATGGCGCGCAACGCTGCCGATCCTCTCGATCTGGAGTCGATGGTGGCCGGAGCCGGATCGGAGGTAGACACTCTCGAGTTCCGAAGGGCCGTCACCCGGGGTGAGTGGGACGCCGATTATGAGGTGTATGTCCGCTCCCAGGTGAGAGAGGGTCGCTCCGGTCTGTGGGTGATCACCCCGCTGGTCTTGGCCGATGGCCGGGCGGTCATGGTCAATCGGGGGTGGATTCCGGTCGAGTTGGACCGCAGGGCGGCCGGCCCCCCGGCAGGGGAGGTGGAAGTCACCGGGGTGGTGAGAGCATCCCGTCCCCGGTCGACGCTGGGTCCCGAGGACCGGCCGGGAGCCGAGGACACCATTGCCCGGGTGGATCTGTCCGTCCTCGACGGCTATGTCCCTCACCCTCTGCTGGGTGTGTATCTGGAAGAGTCCTCAGCCAACCCGTCGGACTGGCCCCTTCGGCTGGCCCGGCCCACCTTCGACGACGAGGGCTCCCACCTTGTCTACGCCGTTCAGTGGTTTTCCTTCGCCTTGGTGGCTTTGGTGGGCTATGGGGCCATGATCAGGGCCACCGCCCACCGTCGCTACCGCCCCGCCGCTCCGGTGGAGTGAGCCAGACCCTCGACCACCGAGGCGTTGGGGAGGAGTTCCAGCAGGCCGGGATGGGCAAAGATCTTGGCGGTGCGGACGCCTGCTCCCAGCAACACCTCGGGACGCTCCATCACGGCCGCATCGATGAGCAGGGGTAGGTCACCGTCCAGCCCGAAGGGGTTCACCCCGCCGATCTCCATTCCGGTCACCTCCCGGGTCAGTTCGGCCGAAGCGAAGGACAGCCGGGACACGCCCATCACCTGCTTCACTCGGTGGTTGACGTCCAGCCGCATGGTGGCCAGGAGCACGCAGGCGGCCATCCTACCCTTGGGGCGCTTTGACGCCACCAGGATGGTGTTGGCGGCGTCGTCGAGAGGGACCCCGTACTTTTCGCAGTAGGGAAAGGTGTCGGCGTAGTCCGGATCGCACTCCACCACCCGGAACGGCATCCCGGTGGAATGGAGGGCGGCAGCCACTTTGGGAGGGAGCAGGTCGGCGCTCATGGCCGTTCTCAGGCTAGCAGCGCCTCCTTCAGCGCAGGGAGGTTGTCGAGGGGAGCATCGCAGGTGAACCGGTGGCACACGTAGGCGAGCGTTCTCCCGGCTTCACCCCGGTCGGAAAGGAGGGGCACCGGCCCCCCGTACCCCGATCCGGGCAAGCCCGGATCATCGCCGATGGCAAGCACCAATCCCGGCCGGAGCAGAGGGCGGACCTCACGGGCCCATCCGGCCGCCTCCGGACCCACCAGGGCCACCTCCCGCGGCCCGGAATCGAGGGCGTGGGCCACCCCGAGCAGGCTTCCCGCCCCCGAGGGCGCCTTCTCCATCAGGACTGCCCCATCCCGCACCGCCTCCTCCGCCAGGGACCACCACTCGGCCTCTCCGCTGTACTGGCCGAGGGTCAGCAGGGCCTCGGCGGCCAGGGAGTTGCCGGACGGAGACGGATTGTCCATCAAGTCCTTCGGCCGGGCGATCAGGCGGTCGGCGTCGTCACCGGTGGCGAAAAACCCCCCGGAGGGATCCTTGAACAGGAGTGGAATGGCCCGGGTGAGCCCGGCGGCCTCTTCGTACCACTGTTCCTCCCCGGTGGCTTGGTAGAGGGCGAACAGCCCGGTGGCCATCGCCCCGTAGTCCTCCAGGAAGCCCGGACCTCCCCGCTTGCCCTTCGCCCACACTCGGGAGAGCCGTCCGGTGTGACGGTCTCGCATCTCTCCGAGAACGAAGCGGGCCCCTGCACGGGCTTCGGAGAGGTAGTCGTCTCGTCCCAGGACCGCACCGGCCTCGGAGAACGCTCGGATGGCCAGGCCGTTCCACGCCGCCAAGACTTTGTCGTCGAGACCCGGTCGCACCCGGCGCGAGCGCGCCTCGAGCAGGCGCTGTCCGGCTTTCCGAACGGCCTCGGGAGTCGGCGCCAGGGCGCTCTTTCGCGTCAGGATGTTGGCGCCCTCGAAATTTCCCTCCGCGGTGGCCCCGAACCACTCCGCGACCTCCTGGCCGCGGGAAGGGCCCGCCCTCTCCATCAGATCCTGCAGAGACCACACGTAGAAGAGTCCCTCGACTCCCTCCGAGTCGGCGTCTTCGGCGGAGTAGAACCCTCCCTGGGGGTTCCGCATGTCCCGCACCAGGTAGTCGAGCGTCTCCACGGCTACCGCCGCGAATGCTTCCTCTCGGAGCTTCTCGCCGGCCCACAGATAGATCCGCGCCAGGGTGGCGTTGTCGTACAGCATCTTCTCGAAGTGGGGGACCAGCCAGCGCTCGTCCACCGAATAGCGGGCGAATCCCCCGCCCAACTGATCGTAGATCCCGCCTGCGGCCATCCGCTCCAGGGTGAGACCCAGCATGGAACCCGCGCTCGGCGCCCAGGGTTCCTCCAGCAGCGCCAGGAGGTATTGAAGGAGAGGCTGTTGGGGGAACTTGGGCGCTCTGCCGAACCCGCCGTGCGTCGGGTCGAAGGAGGAGCGGATGTGGAGATAGGCCCGCTCCAGAAGGCCGGAGTCGGGGAGCGTGTCCCCGGAGGGGATCCGCCGTCCTATCACCGATGAGAGCTTGGATGCCTGCTCCGCCACCAGGTTTCCCTTCTCCCGCCAGGCCTCCGACACCGACCCCAGCAACTGGGTGAACGAGGGCATCCCTCCCCTCGGCCGGGGTGGATAGTAGGTCCCGGCGTAGAAGGGCTCGCCGGCCGGGTTCAGGAAGACGGTCAGCGGCCATCCTCCCCTGCCGGTGAGTATCTGGGAGGCCTCCATGTAAATGGCGTCGACGTCGGGTCGCTCTTCGCGGTCCACCTTGATGTTCACGAACAGCCGGTTCATTATCTCGGCCGTCTCCGGATCCTCGAAGGACTCGTGGGCCATCACATGGCACCAGTGACACGCCGAATAGCCGACCGACAGCAAGATGGGAACGTTTCTCGACACCGCTTCCGCGAAGGCTTCCGGTCCCCATTCCCACCAGTGCACCGGGTTGTCGGCGTGTTGGAGGAGGTAGGGCGAAGTCGAAGAAGAGA
Organism: bacterium; assembly: GCA_028819345.1. Lineage (GTDB taxonomy): Bacteria > Actinomycetota > Acidimicrobiia > Spongiisociales > ZC4RG35 > Bin76. Next base: position 47,149 of record JAPPLW010000036.1, read on the forward strand.
GCCGGTTGACCATGGGTTTTCTAGAGGATAAGAGCCTCCCGCCTCCCCGGTGCCGAGATGACTCCGGTATCTTCGGCATCTCCGTAATATCTGGTTCTTGTGAGGTTGCCCATCGACCGGCTAGCCGTCTCCCCAAGCGTGCAGGACTCTCCGGATGAATAGATTCCGGATGGCGGCGGCTTTGATGGTGTCGGGCGTGGTGTTGTGGGCTGGCGTGTTCCCGGTGGCCGGCGCCGATGGATGGGGCATGGCGGGGCCGGTGCCCGTCCTGGCGCAAACGGAGCCTCCCAATCCCTGGGAGAACGATCCGCTGAGGCTGGTTCCCTTCGCCACCACCTCCCACCGGGTCTATTCATTGTCCGAGGACCTCTGGGAAGTGTGGGTCTGCAGGGTCCCCGGCTGGGACACCCAGGTCGACGTCGGAGAGGCGGTGGATTTCCTCAACTCCACCGTGGGTCCCTACTTCCGGGAACTGTCGGACGGAAGGTACCAGCCGGTCTTCAGACAGGGCGGCCGGGTGGAGAGCAGCGATGAGGTGGCGAGCGGGCCCGGGTTGGAGGAGGGTGATTTCGCTCCGGGGTGCGCGGAGGCGGTCCGTTTGCAGGCGGCCGAGCGGGAGGGGGAGCGATTCCCCGAGGAGACCGGACCGGCCGGCGCCTTGATCGTGGTGGAGTTCGAGGGATACCGGACCGGCCACGGCACATTCGGCAACCTGTGTCCCGAGGGTTACCAACCCGGATGCGAGCCGTCCTATCCGACCAATGGCAGGCGGGTCGTGGTGGGCGCCGGGGCGGTGGTCGCCCAACCGCCCCTCGACAGCCCCTTTTGGTCGCTGGTGGTGCACGAGATGGGACATGCCCTGGCCTGGCCGCACTCCTACAGCGGCAAGTTCTCGACCACCCGTCCCGGCGCGCTGGGGTTTTACGACAACCCGATGGACATAATGAGCAACATCCCCCTGACCGCGCCCCAGGGAACCACCGTCTACCACCGGTATTCGGCCGGGTGGATCGACCCCTCCTCGGTGGAGATCTACCGGGGCGGCAAGGAGACCTATCGACTCCATAGGGGGGGAGCGGCGGCGGGCCTGGCGCAGATGGTGGTGATACCTGCTCAAATCGTCGACGGCGCCGAGGCGGATGAAACCCATGCGGTGGGAGACGGGCACTTCTACGTGTTGGGGGTCAGGAGGCTGTCCGGTCTGGACGCCGGGGTGCACAAGGTGGGTGTGGAGGTGTACGAGATCGATCAGCGACGACAGGCCTGTGAGTCGAGGGCGAGGTCCTGGCTCCCTCACTGGCCTTGTTTCGCGGTCTGGACGAGGGTCTCCCAGGCCGTTGCGCCCAGTGTCTTCGGGGCGGTGGACCATGTGATCTCGATCGACGAGAAGATCAGGTTGGGGGAGACCCTGATCCAGGTGGTCAGCGCGGACGCCGACTCCTTCGTGGTGAGCGTCGACACCCGGGATTCGGGTCGTTTCATCGATGATGACGGCCTCGATCACGAAGAGAACATAGAGACCATCGCTTCCCGGGGGATCACGCTGGGATGCGGGGTCCGTTTATTCTGTCCGGACCGGCTGGTCACCAGGGCCGAGATGAGCGCTTTTCTGGTGCGGTCTCTGGGGAGTGGGTCCCCGGCGGCGCAGGGCGCGCTGGGCGCCGAGCCCCCCTGGGACGGGCTGACGCTCTCCGGTGACCGGGTGTTCGCCGATGTGTCGCCACAGGACTGGTTCGCCCCCTTTGTGGAGCAGTTGGCGGGCAGGGGTATCACGGTCGGATACGGGGACGGTTCCTTCAGGCCGGACCGGAGCGTCACCCGGGGAGAGATGGCGGTCCTCCTGGTCAGGACCTTCGGTATCCCCACCGCCGAGCCCACCGGGATGTTCGACGATGTTTCGCCGGACGCCTTCTACGCAGGCGCCGTGGAGGCCCTGTACGCCTCGGGCATCACCATGGGATGCCAGGCGGCTTCGGCGGAGGCCGATGCTGAGACGCTGCTCTTCTTCTGTCCCTCCGACGAGGTCTCCCGCGCCGAGATGGCCTCCTTCCTGGCTCGCGCTCTGCAACCTGGCGGCTGACCGGTCCCGGGGTGGGAGGTTTGAAGCGGAGGGCTCTTTATCATGACGGGCATCACCTCGGTGCATCGGCTCGGAAAGGACAAACATGGGGGCGCGTGAAAGATTCCTCGTAACCGGATCGGCCGGCTGTATCGGTGCCTGGGTTATGTTCCTCCTCAGCCGGGAGGGAACCGAGGCGGTGGGCCTCGACCTCTCAACCGACCATCGCCGCTTGCGCCTCCTCACCGATCAGCAGGGGTCCATGACCCTTCTGCAAGGTGACATCACCGACACCGAATCGGTCCTGGGGATTGTGGCCACCGAGGGAATAACCCATGTCGTCCATCTCGCCGCATTGCAGATTCCCTTCTGCCAGGCCGATCCGGTGGGAGGGGCGCAGGTGAACGTGGTCGGCACCATCAATGTGCTGGAAGCCGCCCGCCGCTCCTCCGTCGCCGGATTGGCGTACGCCAGTTCGGTGGCGGTGTATGGCCCTCCCGACCTGTATCCGGATGGGGTGAGCGAGGAGTCTCCCCTGGCCCCGAGCACCCTGTACGGGGCCTACAAGCAGGCCAACGAGCGCTCGGCCAAGGTCTATGCGGCCGACCACGGGGTGTCGTCGGTGTGTCTCCGCCCCTGCTCGGTCTACGGCGTCGGACGGGACCAGGGACTGACGTCCGCTCCCACACAGGCGATGGTCGCCGCGGCGGCAGGCACGCCCTATCGCATTCCCTTCGGAGGAGCCTCAACGTTCCAGCACGCCGGGGAGGTCGCCCGCTTGTTCATCGCAGCCGCCCGGGCCGAGGTGGAGGGCGCCCACGTCTACAACCTGGGTGGCCCCTGCGTCCGGATCGCCGACGTGGTCTCTCTCATCTCGGACGAAGTGCCGGGAAGCGAGATCACCTACGGCGGCGCGCCGCTGCCCCTGCCCGACCACTACGACGGGTCGGGCCTGGACGACCTCCTGGGCGGGGTGGAGTACCTCTCCATGGAGGAGGGCGTGCACTCTTCCATCGGTTGCTTCCGCGAACTCCTGGCCGACGGCCTGGTCACACCCCCCACCTGACGATGCGCGGTAGGGATGGGAGCAGAGGTCGCGAAAAGAAGGAATAGAAAAGCCGGCGGAGAGCTTGACTGCTGTCACAGACGCGATGCACATTAATGGGGTCGAACACCTCCCGGTCCGTCCCGACGTCGACCGGACCGCACCAAGGAACGCCCCAGGCGTCCGGAGGTCATAGCTTCTCGAACGGGTCCCCCGCCGGACCTGGTGGACCGCGTTCGCGACCATGGTGGTGGCGGCGGGGGATGGGCCCGATGGGTGAGGAGAACCGGGCCGGTTTTCGCGACTTAAGGAACCCGTTCGGCGGTTATCGGATGGGACCGGTGAGGCCTGCCGGCTAACCCCCTTAAAGCAGTTGGGGGGCGCCCCCGGGGGGGGGGGCCCGCGGGTGTGGGGGGGGGGGGGTGGGGTTTGTGGGGGGGGGGGAAGTATAGGTTGTTTTTTAGTTTTAAAGCCCCCGTGACGCGAGGGGG
>JAPPLW010000036.1:50753-76442 GCA_028819345.1 bacterium
ACATCGTCGGCAGCGTCATATGTGTAAAATAGACCGCGCCCGGCTAACCCCCTTAAAGCAGTTGGCGAGCGCCCCGGGGGACGCTCGCCAACTTTGGTCGGTTGCTTCTGGTGGGTTAGCAGGTGAAGTTCATGAACTCGTAGTTGTGAACGTAGAACGCCACCGTTCCCGGAAGGCTGTCCCACTGCAAGCACGCGTCCTTGGCATAGAGCAAGTCTGCGAAGGCAATGGGAAGACCGAGATAGTTGTCGTAAGCGAAGTCGAATAACGCACCAGCGGTGGTTTCCTTCTGCTCGTCTGTTCCACCCTCACCGGAGAGAGCCTCGTTGATCAACCGGTCGAGTTCCTCCGACTCTCCAGAGTAGGAGAGACGGTCGGTGGTCCGGCTGTAGAAGCTCCACAACTGGGTTCCCGAGTTGTAGACCGGCGGCGGGTAGCAGAACGCGAAGTTGGCTTCCCGGGTGCTGGTCAGCCCTTCAACTATCCCGTACTCGGTGAACTGGGTGTTGACCGAGATACCCAGGTTGGTCCACTGCTGGGCCACAGCCTCCGCCACCTTGCCGCACCAGGGACGTCCCGGGTGCTGGGCGAAGTCAATGGTGATCTCCAGATCGCCGGGGCTGGCGTAGCCGGCCTCGGCCAGCAGCGCCGTGGCCCGGTCGGGATCGAAGGGATCGGACTCGCAGTTGGGGTCGAAACCGGGGAAGTGCGGCCACCAGGAGTGGACGCAGGCGTTCTCGGTGGTTCCCCTGCCGGCCAAGATGAAGTCCACGATCTCCTGGCGGTCGATAGCCAGCGAAAGTGCCTCGCGGATCAGCGTGGCGTTACCCGGGTTGGTGTGGTCGCTCCAAGGAGGCGGATTCTCCGCCGCCGCTCCTGTCGGGTTCACGTAGTTACCCGTCAGGTAGATGGTCGGCATGCTCTGGTTGGGGAGGGATTGGATCCCCAGCTTGGCCGCTTCGGCCGTGGGAATCTGCTCGGCGCTGAGGGTCATCAGGTCGGCGTCGCCCACCGCCAGCATGGCCAGCCGGGTACCGAACTCGGGAACGGCCTTCCTCACCACCTCACCGATGGAGGGCGGCCGGGCGTAGTGCTCTGCGAAAGCCTCAAACACCAGTTCCACCCCCGGAGTGTGGCTCTTGAACTGGTAGGGACCGGCGCCGATCGGGTGCAGCGCAGCTGCATCCTCTCCTACTTCCTCAATGTACTCGCGAGAGGTAATCGGGAAACTCAGGGCCATCTCGCTCAAGGCGGGCAGGACCTCAGGCGCAGGTTCGCCATCCACTGAGACCAGCTTGAAGTTGTAGGCGTCGATGACTTCGACTGCCACCCTGCTCAACACTGCCGCGGCCGGGCTGTTAGTGCCTTCTCGGATGGCGAGTTCATGGCTGAACACGATGTCGTCGGTGGTCAACTCTCCCCACCCCTGGTGGAACTGAACGCCCTCGTGGATCTCGAAGGTGAACTCGGTGAAGTTGTCGTTCACCGACCAGGACTTGGCCAACCGGCCCTCTCCCTCCACGATCTCGCCGGTCACGAAGTCGTGGTAGATCAGCGGCTCGTACATTGGCTGGAGGTTCAGCAGGGCGCCCAGGCTGCAGTTGGGGCACAGCCAGTCCTCACCGCGCAGTGCGGGCAGCAGGACGACCACCCGGTCCTGGACCATCTCGGGCGCGGCTTCCACCACCTCGGCTTGGGCTTCGGCCAACGCGGCTTCAGCTTCGGCTGCCGCTGCTTCGGCTTCAGCCAGTGCGGCCTCCACTTCGGCCAACGCGGCCTGCGCTGCCTCGTCACCCTCGGAGGCGGCCTGCATCGTGGCCTGCAACTCCTCCTGGGCGTCGGTCAGGGCGGCCTGGGCGTCGGCGGCCTCCGCGGCAGCCGCCGCAGCTTCCGCTTCAGCCTCGGCTGCATCTGCCGCCGCTTCGGCTGCGGCCGCTTCGGCCGCGGCTGTAGCTGCGTCGTCAGCGGTGTCGTCCGCCGTGTCGTCGGCTCCGCAGGCGGCGGCCACCATAGCCAGCAGGAGCGCTACGGCCCACAAACGGCTTTTGGAGATACTCATCGGATCTTGCTCCTTTTTTCGTGGGTTTTCAGGTTTCTTCTTCCAAGGAATAAAGGTACTTGGTTTCAAGTTAGTCGTCTAATTGTCCGCCCGCCATTCATACAAGGAATTCTTGATGACTCAGGCTAGTTTTTGCCAAGTCATGTTGAGTTTGGCCGGTAGGACCGCGGTGATCACAGGAGCGGCTTCCGGGATCGGGCGTGCGATGGCCCGCCGCTTCTCCGCCGAGGGAATGGCGGTGGTGGCGGCGGACGTCGATGCTGACGCCCTGGACGAGTTGGCCGCCGATCCGAGTTGGCCCTCTCCGGTCAGGGTGGTGCCCACCGACGTTTCGGATCCCTCCTCGGTGGAGGCGCTGGCGGACCTGGTCTTCGGAGAGTTCGGGGAGGTGGGGGTCCTCTGCAACAACGCCGGGGTGGGGCCGATGGGGACCATCTGGGAGGTCGGCGTCCCCGAATGGGAATGGGTGCTGGGGGTAAACCTGTGGGGGGTGATCAACGGCGTCCGTTCTTTCATACCCCGGATGCTGGAGAGCGGCAGGGAGGGCCACGTGGTGAACACCGCCTCGATGGCCGGGCTGATCGCCGGGCGTGAGATGACCCGCTGGCGGCTGGGCGCCTATGCGGCTTCCAAGCACGCGGTGGTGGCCATCAGCCACACCCTCTACGCGGAACTGCGAACCGCCGGAGCGCCGATCGGAGTCTCGCTTCTTTGCCCGGCGGCGGTGAACACCCGCATCTGGGACACCGAGCGCCTCCGACCCTCGTACCCGGAGGGGTTCCAACCCAGCCAGTCCTCTTCGGAGGAAGCCGAGCGGCTCCAGGCTCAGTTGCGCACGGGGTTGGAGCTTGGGAGCACCCCGGCGGAGGTGGCGGAGATGGTGCTGGAAGCTGTGGTGGACAACCGCTTCTACGTTTTCACCTCCCCTGGATCTCCGGAGCAGGTCGGTCGTCACGTCGGAGACCTCGTGGATCTTCGCAACCCTCCGGTGCCCGACCTGGATTAGTTGTTAAAGGAAGAGGGACCGGGAAGTCCCGGTCCCTCTTCGTCGATCGCTTCTGAGTGTTCTCAGCTGGTGTAGCGGAGGTACTCGTAGCGGGTCATGTAGGGGTTCCAGGGTGCGGGCAGGCCGACCCAATCGAGGTTGGTGGCAAAGGCCAGCACCGAGTCCACATAGCCGATCGGGATGCCGAGCATCCGATCGTATATGTAGTCGAACACCGCACCTTCGGCCTCCGCCAGATCATTGGGGAAGATCTGTTGCACGCAGGTGTTTACCAGGTCGTTCAACTCCTCAGACTCTCCCGTGTAACTGAAGAAGTCATCCGTGCGGGTGTAGTAGCCCAACAGGACGCAGGGAGTGCTAAAGAACGGCGCCGAGTACACGAAGGCCGCGTAAGCACCTTCGTTGCCCGACAGTGCCTGATAGGTCCGGAAATCGGTCTGGGAGGCCTCGATCTGAACACCCAACGAGGCTTGCCACTGCTGGGCAACCGCCTGCATCACAGCGCCGGTATAGGTGAGCTGCGGGTGCTCGGCAAAGTCGACCGGGATCACCATCTGGGAGGGATCGGGGTAGCCGGCCTCGGCCAGGAGCGCCTTGGCGGCATCCGGATCGTAGGAGTCGACCTCGCAGTCGGGGTTGTATCCGGCGGTCGTCGGCCAGAACGACTGCACGCAGGCGCCTTCGGTGCTGCCTCGCCCGCCGAACAGGAAGTCGATGATCTCCTGGCGGTCGATGGCCAGCGACAGGGCCTGGCGCACCTTGATGTTGCTCTCGTCGTCGTCGGTCGCCCACGGAGGGGTCTTCTCGGGGTCGTACTTGGGATTCAGGTACTGACCGGGAAGATATACCGAGGGGAAGCGCACTCCCGAGAGGGAGACCACCTTCAGGTCGGGGTCGGCATCCAGACGGGGGATGTCGTCGAACGTGGTGGGCGCCATCTGTGCCTCGCCAGCGTCCATCATGGCCGCCATCGTGGCTTGTTCGTTGACCACACGGACCTCGATGATCTCAATGCCGGGTGTGACTCGCCAGTGGTTGTCCACTGCTTCAAAAGCCACCGAGACATCCAGTTCGTGACTGTGGAACTCGAAGGGCCCGGTACCGATCGGGCGGAAACTGGCCTCGTCTCTTCCCACGGTATCCACGTACTTCTTGGAGACAATCGGCATGGCGGGGATTACTTCATTGAGGAAGTTGGGAATATTGGGATTGGGTTTCTCAAGGTTGAGAATCACCGTGTAGTCATCGGGAGTCTCGATGCTTACGACATAACCCGTATCCTCCGCTGGATCATATGGGGCGAAGTCCGGCCTGTTGGGGTTTCTGCTGTCTTCTAATGCAGCCAATTCGAAGCTGAACTTCACGTCGGCGGAAGTCAGTTCGCCCCAGCCGTCGTGGAACTGCACGCCCTTGCGCAGACCGAACGTGAACTGGGTGAAGTTCTCGTTGTGAGACCAGGTCTCCGCAAGCTGGCCGCTGCCCTGCACCACGTCACCGGTCTGGTAGTCGCGGCATAGCAGGTACTCGTACATGGGCATCACAGTTGCCTGGCTCTGGAAGGGAGCGGTTGGTCCGAGCCAGTTCTGGTCGCCGATGCTGCCGAATGCGAACACCACGGTGCCACGGGCGGTCTGGTCCGCCGTGGACGGGGGAATGCAGGGATGGCCTTCCTGGGCCAGGTTGGTCCGGGCGGCCGCTTCGGCGGCGGCGATGGTCGCTTCGGCGTCCATAGCGGCTTGTTCGGCGGCCTTGGCGGCTTCATCGGCGGCCATCTCGGCCTCTTCGAGGGCCATTGCGGCTTCCTCGGCTGCCGCCTCGGCTTCGGCCAGTGCTGCCTGGGCTTCCTCGTCACCCGCAGCGGCGGCTTCCATGACGGCCTCGAGCTCGGCCTGGGCGTCGGCCAGGGCCGCTTCGGCGTCGGCCGCGGCTTCGGCCGCCATGGCCTCAGCTTCTGCGGCGGCTGCCTGGGCGGCGGCTGCCTCTGCTTCGGCGGCTGCCTGCGCTGCCGCTGCCGCTTCGGCCTCTGCTTCGGCGGCTGCCTGCGCTGCCGCTGCCGCGCCGGCTTCGGAGGTGTCCTCCGCGCCGCAGGCCGAAGCCACGAGGGCCAAGACAGCCAGCACCGCCAATATCCTCAGTGTGGTTTTTCTCATTGTTTTCCTTTCCGAGTTGGCCAACTCAAAAACGGGTTTACCTTGTTGTTCTTTGCCCAAATAGTAGACAAATTAATTCCGGCGCTCACCGGGAGGGCTGGGAGACCGCATGGCCGGTTCCGATCGCGGAGAGATCGTCCCCGACCAGGCCCAGTTGCTCCAGCCAGCGCATGGAGTCGAACCCCACCCAGTGCTCCACGATCTTTCCGTTCTCCACCCGCTGCACCATGACGGCCTGTACCCGGATCTTCTTGCCGGTGGGAGGAGCCCCCATCACCTCCTGCGTGTGTGTTGCCTCCCAGGTCCACACCATGGTCGCCTTGTCGCCCTCGGCGGTTAGCACATCGATGGTGGTGAGACCGTCGTGGAAGTTCTGGCCGACCGACACGAACCGCTCATACCAGGGTCGGTATCCCTGGGTGAGTCCCGGAATGCCGTGCAGGATGATGTCGGGGTGCACCAACTCCTCGAACAACTCCCAGAGACGGTCCTTCCAGGACTCGTCGGACGGGTCGGTCAGTGGGAAGTCCTTCTCGCAGTCCAGCGTGAAACGCTTGACGATCTGACGGGTTGCCTCGGTCTGCGGATCTGACATTGCCAATGCTCCCTTCTTTAGTTAGTTGACGGAGAGGTCCGCCGAGATGACCCCCAGTTGCTGGAGCCAGCTGAGTTGGTCGATCACCGCCCAGTGCTCGACGATCTGTCCGTTCTCGACTCGTTCGATTGTCATCCCCCGGACCGCCAGTTTGATCCCGGTGGGAGGGATCCCCATGAGCGGCGCCGAGTGAGTGGCTTCCCAGGTCCAGTCAACCGCCGCCTTGTCGTTCTCCACCACCATCACGTTCAGGGTGGTCGCCGAGTCGGGGAAGGCGATCCCGAGCTTCTCGTAGAAGTCATACCAGACGTCTCTTCCCCGGGGGACGCCGGGGACGCCGTGCAGCACGATGTCGGGGTGGACCAGTTCTTCGAACAACGCACGGAGGTTGGTCTTGAAGACCTCCAGGTTGGCGCCGGTCACGGGAAAGTCCTTCTCTCCCTCGATTATGAAACGCTCGACGACCGCTCGGGTCTCTTCTGTTGTGGACATGGTGCTCCTTCGGAGTAGGGGTCTAGGCGAATGTGAGCAGGCGCCGGGGGTTTTCGATGAGGATCCGGTCGATCAGGGCCTGGTCGAATCCCTTGTAGCGCATCAGTTGCTGAACGGTATCGGGTATGTGCTGCCAGCCGAATCCCCCGTAGCGGCGGTACCAGTGCTGGAGGGCCAGGTCATGGGAGATCAGGAGTTGGTTCTCGTAACCGGCTTCGGCCAGGGTCATGAGGTAGTTGAGCCGCACGGCGTCGTTGGGGTCGTCGATCGGCCCGCGCTGGCGGTGGGAGGCCTCCCTTCCGAAGCCGTCGAGCAGGAGGGACGCTCCGGTGGCGGCCAGGTCCAGGAAAGGCTTGGGGTCGAAAGAGTGGGGTGCGGGCCGGGAGGGCAGCCGGTGTTCGACATGGGAGAAGGCGATCCGGGAGAGGTCGCCTCCCTCCTCCTCGACGATCCTGATGGCGTCCCACACCGAGTCGGGGCTGTAGCCGGGATGGATCGAGAGGCCGCAGCCTGTCTCGTTCTGCGAGCGGATCGAGGCCCGCAGTGAGTTCTCCTCGTTGGGGTGGAGCGGCCAGGACAACCCGACCTCTCCGATGATTCCCGCCTTTATGCCTCCCGCCACCCCGTCGACGATATCGCCCGTGATCAACTCCTGCATGCGTCCGACGCTCAGCTCCGACATGTTGGACGGATGGTGATGCTGGGAGTAGAACCCGGTGCCCATCACGACGTGCACCCCCGTGGCCCGGGCGATCTGCACCAGCCCGCGGGGGTCGCGGGCCAGCCCGCGGGGGGTCTGGTCAACCAGGCACGACCCCCCGTGGCGCTTGAAGAGGTTGGCCTCGTAGATGACGTCGTCGATGTCGGTCAGGCGGTAGTTGCCATAGAAGAACCAGTAGCGTTCGATGTCCCCCCGGGTATCCAATGTGACAGGCTTGCCCCACTTGGCGGTGAACGAGGCGGCCACCCCCGGACCGTTCTGTCCCGGTTCCAGCCCCGCTTCGGGCTGAGCGGAGGCTCTCTCCACCGACTCGGTCGAACCCAGCAGGGTCGTGGCGGAGGACGCTCCCATGGTCATGTCGATCAGCACATGCTCGTGGGGGAGGGTGATGCCCACCTGCCCGGGCGGTACAGGTCCAAGCACGGTCTGGATGGCGCCGGAGCGGGTAGGCATGGCCCAACATTGTAGGGGAGCCCGAAGAAGGGGTCTGGGCGATGGTCAATACGATGACCGCGGCCGGCGCCTGTCTTGAGGCAGGATGTCGTTCCTCCCTGAACCCTCCCGGTCATGGGTGTTCGGAGGAGCGGGCCGGGGTGGGCTCAGGGTGTGAAAGGGGGGTCTATTCGGGAACCAGGTCCCTGCGCCTGAGCAGGAACCCGGTGACTGTGATGGAGATGATCGCCAGGGCGGCGGCCTTCGCGAACGCGCCTCCCACCCCGGGTTCCACCCGACCCAGCACCTCGTTAACGGTGTCGAGGTTGTCGGGTGTCAACTTCGCCAGGTCCGCCCAGGCAGAGACGACGATGCGTTGGATCGAGGAGGCCTGGATCCCTTCGATCACGTCGCCGAGTATCAACTCCCAGATCATCAGGTACCCCAGGCCCACCAGGGCGGCGCGGCCGAGGACCAGGCCAAGGGGAACGAACAGGGCGGCCGACGCAACGCTCTGCACCGCTACGGCCACGGTCGTGGCAGTTCCAATCGACCATTCCCCGGTCACCGCGCCGGCCACAATCCAGGACGCCAGGACACCGACTTCCAGGATCAAGAAGGATGCCAGTGCCGCGGCTGTTACGACTGCCAGGGCGATCACCCATCGGGGCACCGGCTTCAGGAGCAGGAACGGGAGGGTGTGAGCCTTCCGCTCCTCGCCCAGTGCAGCAGTCGAGACGATCAGGGCGGCAACCGGGAACAGGATTGACATCCCCAGGCCGACGGTGATGTCGTTGTAGGAGGCCGCCACCTGCTCGTCCGAGCGTCCGGGGGCCAGCACCAGGAGAATCGGTGCTATGGAACCGGTCAGCAGGAAGAGTCCGATCGACCGGCGAAGGCCGAGCAGCCGATCCGTCACCGAGTGGGTGATCATCAGGTAGGCCCTCATCGCTGGTCCACCAGGTAGCGGAAGACGCTCTCGAGAGAGTCGTCCTCGGCGGACACAGCCGTCACCACCGAATCGGTCTCGACGGCGGCGACCGGGATGTCGTGCCCCAGTGCGCCCGCGTCGCTGGTCCTGACCTCGATCCCGGCCGGATCGACGCGTACCGACTCCACCCAGATCCCGGCCAGTAGCCGCCGGGCCAGTCGGCGGGGCCGGTCGGTGTCGATCCGGATCAGGCGCGGCGTGTCGGACATGGCGTCGCGGAGGGCGGCCACGGATCCCGCCGCAGCCAGGCGGCCGTTGACCATGGCCACCACCCTGTCAGCCATGCGGTCCACTTCGGCCAGCACGTGGGAGGAGACGATGATGGTTCTGCCCTCCCCACCCAGTCGCACGAAAAGGTCGATCAGGCGGGCCCGCTGGACCGGGTCGGTCCCGTTGAGGGGCTCGTCGAGTATCAGGACCTGCGGATCGTGGACCAGCGCCGCGGCCACCTTGGCCCGCTGGCGCATGCCCTTTGAGAATCCCGAGAGGGAGCGGTCGGCATCCTCGGTGAGTTGGACCGTGTCCAGGGTCCGCTGAGCAGCAGACCTCGCATTCTCCACCTTGTAAAGCGCCGCGCTCCATTCGACGAAGCGGCGGGCGCTCATGTGGTTGTAGACCGCTTCGTCTTCAGGTACGAAGCCGAGGTGGCGGTAGACGCCGTGATGTCTCTTCGGGTCCCGGCCCAGGATGGTTGCCTTGCCTGCGGAGGGCGACAGCAAGCCCACCATCACCCTCAACAGCGTTGTCTTGCCCGCACCGTTGGGCCCCAGCAACCCGGTCACCCCCGGTCCGAAGGAACAGCTCACCTCCGATACCGCCACTTTCTGCCCGAACCACTTCGAAAGGTCGGCGACGACCACCGTGGGGTCCGAAACGTCGCGCGCGTCCGTTGCGTCGTGCGGGCCGGTCACGTCAGCCTCCGGTATCGCCAGCCCACCAGGAGCACGCTGATGACCGCACAGCCGATCACCACCATGAAGGAGGCCTCCGGGTCGAAGCCGGCCTGTGCGGGGATGGTGATGGATGCCTCGAGTTCGAAGATCCAATCACGGACAAACCGAGGGTGCTGTTCCAGCGCCAGCAGGGCGGTCCACCTCGCGCCGGGCGCCAAACCGGTTTCCTGGAAGAGGAGCGCCACGAGGTTGAGGCCCAACAGCACGGCGACGAATCCCGCCGCGGCGGCGCCTACCCGCTTGACGAACGATGCGACCAGAAAGGCCAGCGAGCCATGCATCGTGAAGTAGACCAGGGCGGCGGCCGGGACCTTCCAAAGTATGTCGGTGGTTTCCCCCAGGTAGGAGAGAAAACCAGCCGGAGACAGGGCGGCGTATCCCAGGTGGAGAATGAGTTGGGGGACAAGCCAGAAGCTCAGGATGACCGCGGCGAAGGTTGCCCCCTTGGCCACCAGGTAGTCCCGCACCCCCAGAGGTCTCGAGAAGTAGACGTTCAGAACTCCCTGGGTCCGGTCGGGGACCAGTAGCTGCGGTCCGGTGAAGGCGGCGAACAGCAGGGCGACGTTCGATATGAAGTCGAAGTATCCGGCGTACCGTGGGAACAGATCGGAGGTGTCCAACGAGATGGGCAGGGTGGATGAGACCCACTCGATCGCCACTAGGACCGCCGCCGATCCCAGCGCCAGCGCGATGAGCGTCCAGGGGAATATCTTGCGCTTTGCCTTGCGCCGCAGGCCGAGCACCCGCCGGTATCCCTCCTTGACGATCGCCGCCATGGCGCCGCGCCGCCCCGTGCGGGGCCCGTGGTAACTGCGGTAGCCGCGGTCGAGGATGACCGCCGAGTCCTGGCCGTTCGTCGGAGTATCAGCCATTCGACTCCCTGGTTGCCGCCATGAAGACGTCCTCCAAGCTTCTCAGGTCGGTGCCCATCGCCCGGACCGAAGAGCCGGAGGCCGCCAAGGCGTCGCGTACGGCGACAAACACGTCTTCGGTGGGACTTACCGCGGTCACGACCCGGCCGGCATGGGTGACCTCGACGCCTGCTGCTGTTAGGGCGGCCACCAGCGGCAGGGGATCACCGAACACCTCCACCGACACCGCGGTGCCGTCGGCGGGGGGATCGAGAGGCGCAGAGCGGAGCAACCGGCCGCCATCCAGCATCACGACCCAGTCGCAGGTCTGCTCGATGTCGTCCAGGAGGTGGGATGAGAAGAGAACGTTCATTCCAAACCCGCGGAAGCGATCGATCACCTCCAGCATCTGGTCGCGTCCTGCGGGGTCGAGACCGGAGGCGGGCTCGTCGAGGAGCACCAACCTGGGATCGTGCACGATGCTCTGGGCCAGTTTCACCCGTTGCTGCATTCCGGTGGAGAAGTCTCCGAGATAGCGGAATCGCTCGTCGTGCAGTCCCACCAGGAACAGGGTCTCCGAGGCGCGACGGCGGGCCTCGGCCGGCGGGATGCCGGCCAGTTCGGCGGCGTACGCCACGAAGTCGGCGGCAGTCTGGTCGCGGGGGAGGCAACTCCCCTCCGGCATGTAGCCGATCCTGGCTCGCAGTCCGGCGGCGTCTCTGGAGACCGGTGTTCCGAACACCGCCACGTCTCCCGAGGTCGGGGCGGTCAACCCCAGCAGCAGCCTGATCAGAGTGGTCTTGCCCGCCCCGTTGGCCCCCACCAGCCCGGTTATACCGGGTGGCACGCTGAGGTCGACGCCTGCCAACGCGCGGACGTCCCCGAAGTGTTTGTGGAGGTCGCGGGTTACGATGATCGGCGAGTCGGCGGGCCGCGGACCGGTCGGTACGTCACCCACGGGAGTAGGCGTCCCGGGGCTTCATCTGGCCAGGTGATGCGGTTCTGTCGCTCATGTTTTCAACTATGGGGCGTCCGAGACGGCCTGTCTATGGGTGATACCCCTGGTTTCTGTGGGGTATCACCCTGAATGCAGGCTCTCTGCCGTGGATTGCCCACGTGGTGCCGCCCCCGACTCGGGGCCGCCCCCACGATGCTCCCGGTCTTGACGCCAAACTGTCGCCGGTCGATGCTAGGCAAAGGTCAGCAGGCGCCGGGGGTTCTCGATGAGGATCTGGTCGATCAGGTCCTGGTCGAATCCCTTGTAGCGCATCAGTTGCTGGACGGTTTCGGGAATGTGCAGCCATCCGTGTCCGCCGTACTTGCGCTGCCAGTGCTGGAGGGCCAGGTCGCTGGAGATCAACAATTGCTCGCGGTGGCCGGCCTCGGCCACGGCCATCAGGTAGTTGAGCCGGATGGCGTCGTTGGCAAAGTCCACCGGGCCGCGCTGGCGATAGGACTGCTCCCAGCCGAAGCAGTCGATGGAGAGGTTTACGCCGGTCTTGGCCAACTCCACGAAGGGCGCGGAGTCGAAGGAGTGGGGCGCGGGGCGCGACGGGAGCCGGTGCTCGAGATGGCAGATGACTGTCCGGGAGAGGTCGCCTCCCTCCTCTTCGAGGATCCGCACGGTGTCCCAGATGGAGTCTGCGCTGAACCCGGGATGGATGGACAGGGCCGCTCCGGTCTCCTTCTGGGACCGGATCGACGCTCGGAGCACCTTCTCCTCGTTGGGGTGGAGCGGCCAGGTGAGCCCCACCTCTCCGATGATCCCCGCCTTGATGCCCCCCGCCACGCCGGTGACGATGTCTCCGGTTATCAACTCTTGAACCCTGGAGACATCCATCTCCGACATGTTGGAGGGGTGGAACTCATAGGCGTAGAAGCCGGTCCCCATCACCACGTGCACCCCGGTGGCCCGGGAAATCTGCGCCAGTCCCCGCGGGTCGCGGGCCAGTCCCCGGGGGGTCTGGTCCACCAGGCAGGTCCCTCCGTGCCTTTTGAACAGGTTGGCCTCGTAGATGACGTCGTCGATGTCGGTGATCCGGTAGTCCCCGTAATAGAACCAGTGACGGGCGATGTCGCCGCGGTTCTCCAAGGTGATCGGCTGTCCCCACTTGGCGGTCCAGGTCGCCGCCACACCCGGCCCGTCCTGTCCCTTCTCCCAGCCCGCCTCGGGGATCTCGGCGGCCTTCTTGGCCGACTCCCCGGAGTTCACCAGCGCGATGGCCGAGGACTGGCCCATGGTCATGTCGATCAGTACATGCTCGTGGGGGAGGGTTATGCCCAGCACATCGGGGGAGACAGTCCCCAGGACCGTCTGGACGTTGCCTTTCTGCGTGTTCGAAGAAGCCATGTTGAGGGGAGCGTAACAAGGAGGGGTGGAACTCCTTGCGCCCTCGTATGATGATTTCTGCGGAGTCCCGGTGGTCAGGGACCAGCCGGATGTCCGAGGAGGACGCCGGCGACGCCGTCGGAGTTGGAGAGGAACGCCCCGAGCATGAGAATGGAGCGAGAGATCCAGGCGGTTGACCTGCACGCCGCCGGAGAGCACGCCCGGGTGATCGTGGGCGGGGTGGCGGATGTGCCGGGCAACTCGATGTTCGAGAAGATGCAGTACCTGGAACGGCACGCCGACGGACTCCGGAAGCTCATGCTGCGGGAGCCCCGCGGCTATCCGGCCGCCAACTGCAACCTGGTCCTTCCTCCGACGGTTCCAGAGGCCGACGCCGGCTTCGTGATCATGGAACAGACCGAATACCCCCCGATGTCCGGGCACAACACGATGTGCGTCGTCACCGCTCTCATCGAGACCGGCAGGGTCCGTTCGACCGAGCCGGTGACCGAGTTGACCCTGGAAACCCCGGCCGGTCTGATCGAGGTGGAAGCCCGGGTGGAGGGAGGCAAGGTCACCTCGGTGACTCTCGAGAACGTGCCCGCCTTCCCGGTCCACCTCGGCGCCGCGGTGGAGATACCCACCCTGGGAGAGGTGGAGGTGGACGTGTCGTGGGGTGGGATGTTCTTCGCCATCGCCGACGCCCGGCCCCTCGGCGTCTCCATCCGCCCCGAGAACGGCCGTGCCCTGGTCCGCCTGGGCGCCATGGTCAAGCAGGCCGCAAGGGAGCAGCTGGAGGCGGTCCACCCCGAGAACCCCGAGATCCGCCAGGCCAGCATCGGGATGCTCACCGAACCCTTCGACCGGGGGAGGGGAGAGGCCAAGACCGCCGTCACCCTGGCCACCGGCGACCTCGACTGGGACCGGCCCGAGACATGGACCGGCGCCCTGGACCGCTCACCGTGCGGCACCGGAACATCGGCGCGAATGGCTGTGCTTCACGCCCGAGGGGAGTTGGCAATCGGAGAGGACTTCCACCACTACGGCCCGCTGGGCACCGTCTTCACAGGACGTTTGATCAGGGAGACAACCGTCGGTGGAGTCCCAGCCGTGGTCCCCACCATCACCGGCACCGCCTGGATCACCGGCCGGGCCCAATACGTGCTGGACCCGACCGACCCCTTCCCCGAGGGCTACACCATCGGCGACATCTGGGGTTGAGCCGGAGCGTTATGCCGGACCCGAAACCGCTCTCGCCGCTCTTGCTCAAGTCGGACCGTCCGCATTTTGACAACCACATCTGACGGAGAAAGCATCCGCCATCCGGTATTTCAGGGTCGGATGTCTTTGACCAATAGCATGAGTGTCAGGTTGTCGACCGGGGAGGGTTCGAATCCGTAGTGCCGGTAGAACGCAGCGGCTTGGGAATCCTTGGCGTGGACCAGCACCATCCGCAGGCCGGTGAGTTCGGCTACTTCGAGGGCTTTGAGGAGGAAGTGCTTGAGCAGAGCCGCGGCAAGGCCCCTACCTTGGCGGTGACGGTCAACTGCCAGCCGACCGAGGAGCATTGCGGGCAGAGGATCCGGTTGGTTTCGGGCCGCCCGCGAAGTGGCCTCTGTGCGGGCCACCACCGCGGTGGCAGACGCGTAGAAGGCGACCACCCGGGTTCCGTGCGTGACAACCCAGGTCCGGCTGGAACCCTCTCGCTGGTTGGGTGGCGCCAGTCGCTGGAGCCAGTGGTTGAGCGATTCGTTGCCGCAGTCGAATCCGTCAACATCGTGCGACCTAGCCAGAAGCACTGGCCCCTGATATCGGTTCACTCCGAGTCGAGAACCGAGTCGGTGGCAAGCAACTCCGCCATCTTCGGCTTGGCGGTCAACGGACGATCAAGCATTGCTTGAAGCTCTTCCCAAGCCTCTCCAGACACAGCAAAGACCCGACGATCGGCCAGGTCCTCGACGGCCGAGGCGACCGCACGGCTGACCACGTACTCGCTGAGCGACATCCCGCTGGCGCTAACCACTTGGCGCACGATCATGTCCTGGGCTGGTGTCACCCTAAGGGTCCACCGTTTCGTCTTTGTGTCCATGAGAGCTCAGTGTACGTCGGACCGACGCACACAACCCACCGCCTTTGCTTTCCTCTTGGCGAAGGGTGGAACTTTGATCTGAGGCGTGACATCAAGGAACGGACGCATGGCTCTTCGTCATCAGGACAGTGTGTTCAGTTTCTGCGACAGCATCAACCCGCTCAAGGAGGTTTCTTTCGCGAGGCCGATTGCCAAAGCACCACTCCTGTGAAAACCATCACTATCCCGCGACACTCACGCTATTTCCTCACCCCAAGGGCCCATCCCCCACCACCGCCTTGCCGTTTGGGACGCGCTTGTCTGGTCCCCCAGGGGAGGGGAGCGCTGCCCGAGATATGAACCTCGTCTTGATATTGCGGCCCGAGCGACGTCGAAACGGACCGGCAGGTCTTGCGATGCAGACAGCGTGTTATGTGCCTGTGACAGATTCAACCCGTCAATAGAGATTTGTTTCGCGTCTGCCTGTGAGGTCGGGTTCGCCCCTTACTCGGAACCGAGATCTCGGGCGATGGAGCGGGGGGTTTGGCCGCCCACGTGGTCGTCGGAGGTGAGGGCACTGTGGGCGTGCGCTACCTGATGCAGACCGAAGGCGGTGGACATCCCGTCTCGGAGGCCCATGCGGTCTTCCACCGCGTTCAGGGCTCGCTTGGCCAGCGCCACCCCGAACCGGGGTCGGGCCGCGCACCGCTCGGCAAGCCGGGCGGTGGTCTCTCTCAACTCGTCCCGGGGAACCACCCGGTTGACCATCCCCACCTCGTAGGCGCGGGCTGCGGACATCCGGTCTCCCAGGAGCAGGAACTCCCGGGCGATGCGGGTGGACATCACGTACTGGTGAGCGAAATACTCGATGCCGGGGATGCCCATCCTCACCACCGGATCGGCGAAGTAGGCGTCCTCCGAGGCCACGATCAGGTCGGCCGGCCAGATCACGGAGAGCCCTCCCGCCACGCAGGCTCCGTGCACCATGGCGATCAGCGGCTTGGGAAGCTCCCGCCACCTGAGCGGGATGGAGAGATAGGCCTCGTCCTCTCTGACCAGGATGGCTTCGGCTCCCTCCTTGTCGGAGTGGTCGTACCAGGTGGTGGCCACCCGCCGGAAGGGCTTCTCGAGATCCCGATCGGGGCTGCCCAGGTCATGGCCCGAGCAGAAGTGGGGACCCGACCCACCGATAACCACCGCTCCTATCCCGTCGTCGGAAGCGGCCTCCGCCAGGGCTTGGTCCAGGGCGGTAATCAGGGCGATGTTGAGTGCGTTGCGGTACCTGGGACGGTTGAGGGTAAGCCACAACACGGCCCCCTCCCGCTCGGAAAGGAGCACCTCCTCAGGCATCGGAGACCAGCCGGATCAACCGCCGGCCGCGATTCTCTCCCCGGAAGAGGCCCAGGAAGGCCTCCGGGGCGTTCTCGAAGCCGTCGATGATCTCCTCCCTGAACACCAGGCGGTCCGAGACAATCCACTCTCTCATCTCCGACATGGCCTGGCGGAAGTGGGGGAGGAAGTCCCACACCACGAAGCCGGTCATGGTGAGGCGGCGATTGATCATCTCGCCCACCGCCCGGATCCCCCGCGGCTGGACGCGGGCGTACTCGCTCACCTGTCCCGAGATCGCCACCCGTCCTCCGGTGTTCATGTTCATCAACGCCGCGTCCAGCGTCTCGCCTCCCACGTTGTCGAAATACACGTCCACCCCTCCGGGACACACCCGGGAGATGGCGGCGGCCAGGTCGGGCTCTGCCCGGTAGTTGATGCACTTGTCGGCGCCCAGTTCGTCTGTGACCAGGCGGCACTTGTCCTCCGATCCGGCTATCCCCACCGTCCGGCATCCCAGGTTGCGGGCGACCTGGAGAGCCGTGCTTCCCACCGGACCCGCCGCCGAGGAGACCAGCACCGCCTCCCCGTCCCGGGCTTCCGCCACCCGCCTGATGCCGAAGTAGGCGGTGAGCCCCGAGACTCCCAGGGCTCCGATCGCGGCTCGCTCGGAGAGGGGTGGGCTGAAAACCGCGGGATGGAGGCGGAGCACCCCGCGTCCCGAGGAGACATAGCCCTCCCGCCAGCCGTTGGCGCTGCTGACCCGGTCCCCGACCTCGAAGCGGGGATTCCGGGACTCGGCGACCACGCCCACCGAGAAGCCGTCGATGACCTCCCCCGGTTGCAGACGCGGCGCGTAACTGTCCCGGGTCAAGCGGTCCAGCACTCCCGGATCCACCGAGATGTAGGTGTTGGCGACCCGGATCCCCCCTTCCCGGAGCGCCGGCAGTTCTGTCGAGACCATTCGGAAGTTGTCAATCACCGGCTCCCCTTCGGGGGCGCCGGCCAGAACCCAGTTGCGACTGACAGTGGTCATGGCAGCCTCATTATCGGCCGTGGGGGACGATCACCGCTCGCCCCTCCAGGCGCCCGTCACGTAAATTCTGGTAGGCGAGGGGAGCATCCTGCATGGCGAACGTCTCGATGTCGCTCTTGACCGCTCCGGTTCCGGCCAGCGCGACCACATCGGCGAGATCGGATATAGTGCCCCAGAACACCGTGGAGGCCGAGAGGCCGCGGGGGACCTGGAGGTATCCCATCGGAAAGGATCCGGGTCCGATCCCCACCACCGTGATGTGGCCGCGGATCGCCGCGGCGGAGACGGCCAGAGACAGGGTGTCGTCTGTGCCCACAATGTCCAGAATCAGATCGGCGCCCCGGCCGGCGGTCATCTCCCGGATGACGCCCGGGGCGTCCTCATCGGATAGAACGGTCTGATGGGCCCCGTGCCGTCGCGCCACTTCCAGGCGGGCCGGGGCGATGTCCACCGCGATCACCTGGGCGGCAGACAGCGCCCGAAGGATCTGGATCGCCAGCGACCCCAGCCCCCCGACGCCGATGACCACTGCGGTCGCTCCCTCATCCAGTCGATCGAGACTCTGTCGGATTGTGTGATAGGTAGTGAGGCCGGCGTCGGTTAGTGGGGCGGCTTCAACCGGATCGAGATCGGGGGGGAGAGGGACCAGATGATGGGACATCGGCGCCAGGAAGAACTCAGCGATCCCGCCATCTCGACCCAGACCCGGCCTACCCGGGCCTGACGCCACCACCTCGGCGGCGTTCTCACAGTAATTCTCAGACTGGACGGCGCACTGGCCGCAGGCGCCGCACCCCCAGGCGCCGTAAACCGCCACCGCCGTTCCCGCCTCGAGGTCTGAACCGCTGGGTCCCGCCGCCTCCACCCATCCGGTGATCTCGTGGCCCACCGTGAAAGGAAGGTCATAGGAAGGCAGCATCGACCGGGGCCAGTCGCACAGGTACAGATCGGAGTGGCACACCCCCGCTCCCGCCACCCGGATCAGGGTCTCTCCCGGGCCCGGCTCGGGGGTGGGGACCTCGCAGAGCTCGAAGTCCTGTTCCCAGGTGGTGAACTGGTAGGCCAACATGATGCTTTTTGAGGGTAACCGGACAGAGTCCGCTATCTTGAAATGCTGGTGCCTTGTTGCAAAGGCTTGTCATCCGAAAGGAAGGAAAGATCATGCCGTCAGGCTTCCCCGATTGGACACCGGAAGGAGACACAGAAGAGACCCGCAGGCTCTTCATGCGATGGCTGGAGGGACAGGAAGCAGACTTCCCCCACCCTCCCGACGACTCGTGGAAAGGGAGACTCCTGGACCTGGTGGAAGAGTTCGTCCACCCCGACGTGATCCTGCACAACGTGCCGGTGCGCCGTCCCGGACGGGACGGGTGGGTCGAGTTCCTGATGGGTCTGGGAGAGGCCTACCCGGACTCCAACACCAACTACGACATCATCATGGTGGACGGCAACATGGCGGCCGCCCGCTGGCATTACACGGCCACCCAGATGTCCTCCCACTTCGAGCACGAGGCCACCGGGAAGAAGGTCCGGGTGGAAGGGGTGATGTTCGAGCGCTTCGAGAACGGCAAGATAGTCGAGCACTGGGCGATGATCGACCGGCTCAACTGGCTGCAGCAACTGGGACTGGTCGATGAGGAGATCCAGCTCTGAACGGCCCGAGTCCAAACCTAAGAGGAGAAGAAGATGCCTGTTGTATTACCAGAAGGAAACCCCGAGGGTGACACCGAGGAGACCCGGCGGGTCTTCATAGAGTTCATGGTCGCCCAGGAGCAGGACTTTCCCTACCCGCCCGACGACTCGTGGAAGGGCCGGATGCGGGCCACGGTGGAAAAGTACGTGGATCCCGATGTGGTGGTCCGCAACGTCCCGGTGCGCAGCCCCGGGCGGGACGGGTACGCGGATTTCCTGGTTGCGCTGGGAAACGCCTATCCGGACGGACAGACCACATTCAACATGATCGTGGCCGACGGCGACACCGTCGCCTCCAAGTGGACCTTCAACGCCACCCAGCAATCCGCCCATTTCGAGCACGGCGCCTCCGGCCAGAAGATCCACATTGACGGCATGTCGTTCGCCCGCGTCCGCAACGGAAAGCTGGTGGAGTACTACTCGCTGGCCGACAAGCTGGCCTGGGCCAAGCAGTTGGGCATAGTCGACGAATCCGTGCAACTCTGACAACTCATTCCGACCCCGGTCCCGCAGCGGGACGGGATGGCTCAGATGACCGGTGGCCCGTAGTAGATGCCGTGGCAGGAGGCGCGGGAACCCACCATCCCAAGGGCCCCGGGGGCCTTGGGGAGATGCGGTCTCGGTCCCGTGCGGTCAAGCATCGAAGGCGCCCCCGACCCAGGCTGGGTCAAGGGCCTCCTGCGCGCTGGCTGCACGGTTTGCACGAATGGGATAATCCCAGAGACAATCGAATATCATTAGCCTGCTGATGCCCTGGGACAATGCCGAACACATAAGCATCTCAGATAGGGCAGACGAAGGCTTGAAGCCGGTCGTTGTGAAAGCACTGCTGGTTGTCGGCCTGATCTATGTGTTTCTGGTCGGCGTGTCGTCACTCGAGTCCGGTATCAAACTCCTGGGAGCCGACACCCAGGAGAGCCTCTTCTCCACCGTCAGGAACCCGCTCGCCGGGCTGTTCGTCGGGATTCTCGGCACGGTCCTGGTGCAGTCGTCGTCGGCCAGCACGTCGCTCATCGTCGGCCTCGTGGCCTCCGGTGTGCTTGGTTTCGAATACGCCGTACCGATGGTGATGGGCGCCAACATCGGCACGACGGTGACTAATACGCTCGTGTCGCTCGGTCATGTGAGACGCACGGCCGAGTTCACGCGGGCCTTCGCGGCAGCGGTGGTGCACGACTTCTTCAACGTGGTCGTCGTCGCGGTCCTCCTGCCCCTGGAATTGCTTACCGGCGCCATCTCGAGCGTCGCCGAACGAATCAGCGAGCCTCTGGTCGGTTCCGCCGGCACCGAGTGGAAGAGTCCGGTGAAGGCGTTGGTGAAGAAACCGGTCGGTTGGCTCGAGGATCTGTGGAGTGGTTTCGGGGCAAGCGGCAACGCGCTCGGCACGCTGTTGGTGATCTGTGGGATCGTGACCGTGTTGTTGGCCCTTGCGTTCGTGACCAAGACCATGCGCAGGCTGGTGGCCAAACGGGTGGAGCGGTCCCTGAACACCGCCCTCGGCAGAGGCAGCGGTTTGGTGGCCCTGCTGGTGGGACTGGTAATCACCATCTCGGTGCAGTCATCGAGCATCACCACGTCGATGCTGATCCCGCTGTCCGCCGCCGGGGTCCTGACGCTGCGCAACGCCTACCCGGTCACCCTCGGCGCCAATGTCGGTACGACAATTACCGCATTGCTGGCCGCTCTGGCGACCAGTCGGCCCGAAGCGCTCACCATTGCGCTGGTGCACACCACATTCAACATCGGAGGGATCCTGCTGCTCTACCCGGTCACCGCCCTCCGGCAGATCCCCATCCGCGGGGCCGAGATCCTCGCCCGCGTGGCGGTCGAGCGGCGCTTGCTGGCCGTGGTCTATGTGGTGGGGATGTTCATCATCTTGCCGTTCCTCGGCGTAGCTCTGCTCAGCTGATGCATCGTGGCCCCGCGGGGCCGCCGGGATCAGTCCGACTCGGTGATGGTTACCGAGTTGATCGTCACGTCGGTCAGCGGCCGGTCGTTGCGGTCAGTGGCGACCCTCTGCATAGCGTCCACCACATCCAGGCCACCCACCACCTTGCCGAACAGTGAGTACTGCGGCGGGAGTCGGCGGCCGTGGGGCCCGCTGATGATGAAGAACTGGCTGCCGTTGGTGTTGGGCCCGGCGTTGGCCATGGCCAGCGAGCCGACCTCGTACCGTCCCGGTTTGGGCAACTCGTCCGCAAAGCGATACCCGGGGCCGCCCCGGCCCGTGCCGGTGGGATCGCCGCCCTGGCAGACGAAGCCTTCGATGATGCGGTGGAAGATCACTCCGTCGTAGTAGTGGTAGCGGGAAAGCACCACGAAGTTGTTCACGGTGAGGGGAGCGGAGATGGGATCAAGCGCTATGGTCAAAGTCCCCATGGACGTCTCCATCACCGCGGTGTAGGACCGGTCCGCATCGATGCACATGGGGGGTTGCTTCGGGAATTTGCGACGAACGGGACTGGACCCGTCCGCCGCCGGGCAAGGCGTATCGGCCACTGATTTCTCCTTGTTGCTGTGTCTTCGGATTGAAGGGACGGGCTAACCCTAATCAAACTCGCGGTCCGAATCGGTCAGGCGACCAGCGGGCGGTAGTCGATGTCGTAACCGAAAGCCCGGGGACCCACCACCTCGAGGGCTTCGGGCGTCTTGAGCAGGTCGGGACAAGGGATCACCAGCACATCGGCCCGCAACCCGTATCTGACCAACTCGGTGGTGATCGGTTCGCCTTCGTCGGTGGTCACCAGGGTGATGAGATCGGGGACCGTCACCGGCGTTTCGTCGCCCTCGCGGATCACCAGGTTCTCGTTCTGGAAGTCGATCTCCACCCGGCGTCCGGCGTCGTCCTCCACACCTTCGATGACCAGGTGTCCCTTGGCGAAGCCCCGGGCCGCGCGTCGTTCCACGTCCACGACCTTTCCCCGGATGTACCGCCGACCCCCCGCCTGGCTGACCACCGCCTCGCCGGGATCCTCATGGAATCGGCGGGCGGCCAGGACGGCCTTTCCCATGCGGATGGCCAGCGACAGCGTGTTGGGGATGATGGTCCTGCGGCAGAAGGCCCCGTCCATGACGGCGTTGGCCAGGCCGGCGTGACCCCCCATGTCGATGGTGACCGACCGCATGATTCTCTCCAGCCAGTGGGCGTCCAGCACGCGGTCCAACACGATGCGGTTGCCCCGTTCGTCGGCCAGAGCCGCGGGGAAGGGCGATCCGCCGTAGATGAGGTAGGTGACCATCTGCAGTTCGGGGAAGGCCCGCCCCATGCCGTCACCGTCAACGACCGGAATACCGAGGCGGGCTGCCACGACCAGCGGCACCATCGAGTTGCTTCCGCCCATCTCGACTGGAGCGATGGCGGTGAACCGGCGCCCCAGGTGGCGCTCCAGAGCCCGGACGGCGTCGGTTTCCTCGTTTCCTCCTGCCACCTTCTCGTATGCGACCACGGGAGAGCCCATCCCTCCCACCGCCACCAGCAGATCGTCGTCGGCTACCTCAGTCGGATCGATGATCTCGATCCTCTTGCCGGAGCGCAACTCGGCAAGGGCTCGCAGCCGTCCCAGGTGGGGGTTTCCCCCTCCGCCGGTGCCGAGGATGGCCGCACCGATCGCCGCAGGTGTGAGGGTTTCCTCGGTTATCTCCCACATCTGTATCTGATCTGTTGGCGCACCCCCACCCGAGGCCGTCAGTCTAGGACAATCGCCAATTACATACCCGGCGACACGGCCGCCGCCATATTCAGGCTCCCGATAGATTAGGAGGGGCTGTTGTTGGCCGTGGACAAGCTGCAGGAAGGTTAAAGATGCGCCTCGGCATCGATGTCGGAGGCACTAACACCGATGCGGTCTTGATGAGAGGCCGCCAGGTTGTCGCCGCCTTCAAGACTCCCACCACTCCCGATGTCTCATCAGGCATCGATACCGCGCTTCGGCGGATCCTCGCCTTCTCCAAGAGCGATCCCTCGGAGATTCGAGCGGTGATGATCGGAACCACCCATTTCACGAATGCGGTGGTCGAAGGTCGGGATTTGGCCCCCACGGCTGCCGTTCGCCTGGGGGCGCCTGCGACCATGGCGATTCCTCCCATGACCGACTGGCCGGATCGTCTGCGCCGGGCTTTGGGTGGCCATGCATACGTGTGCCGCGGTGGTCACGAGTTCGACGGACGGGAGATCTCCGCCCTCGACCTCGACGAACTCAAGCGGGTTGCCGCCCAGATCGGCGAAGCCGGTGTCACCTCGGTGGCCTTGACCTCGGTGTTCTCGCCGGTCAACGCCGAAATGGAGACTGCGGCCGCCGCCGTTTTCGCCGAGGAGCTTTCCGGGGTGACGGTCTCGGTTTCGAGGGAAATAGGACGGGTTGGTCTTCTCGAGAGAGAGAACGCCACCATCCTCAATGCTTCGCTGGGTCCCCTCGCGGGCCGTGTGCTGGCTGGCTTCGAAGAGGTGGTGGAACAAGCCGGGGTGCGCGCCCCCCTGTTCATATCACAGAACGACGGGACCCTGCTGGGCCTCGACTATGCCCGCCGCTATCCGGTCGCCACCTTCGCGTCGGGCCCCACCAACTCGATGAGGGGAGCAGCTTTCCTGAGCGGCATCGAGGACGCGGTAGTGATAGACGTGGGAGGGACGACCACCGACGTGGGAATCTTAGTGGGTGGTTTTCCCAGAGAAGCCTCGGTTGTAGTTCATGTCGGAGGGGTGCGAACCAACTTCCGAATGCCCGACGTGCTGTCGTTGGGCCTCGGCGGGGGTTCGGTGGTCAGCTACGACGGGAACGAGGTGACGGTCGGTCCCGAGAGTGTCGGTTATCGGCTGGAAGACCGGGCGCTGGTTTTCGGCGGACCGGAGCTCACGGCAACCGACATCGCAGTTGCCGGGGGTTTGGCGTCCATTGGAGATCGAGGTGCTGTCGACCGACTGGATCGATGTGTGGTAAGGAAGGCGCTCGCCCGGATACGCAACGAGATTGTGGGAGCAGTCGACCGGCTGAAGACGAGTGCCGACCCGGTTGTGGCGATCGTGGTGGGCGGGGGGTCCATCCTGTTGGGGGACGATCTCCCGGGTGTTGGAGAGATGATCCGACCGGCCCATTTTGAGGTTGCCAATGCCATCGGGGCGGCGATCGCTCAAGTCGGGGGAGAGGTGGACCGGGTCTTCTCTCTCAACGACATCCGCCGGGAGGAGGCCTTGGAGTCCGCCCGCTCCGAAGCGGTGGACAGAGCGATTGGCGCAGGCGCCGACCCGGCCACGGTGGAGGTGGTGGATGTCGAGGAGGTCCCACTCGCCTACCTTCCTTCCAATGCGGTGCGGATCAGGATGAAAGCCGTAGGCGACCTGACATTGTCAGCCTGACACCGGTGGCGCCTCCGAAGTTTCATCGACAGCGGCGACTACCAGTCAGTACGCGACGGGATGCCCGACCAATGGAAAGAGGGCCTCACCATCGCAGGCTCCCCGGAAGAAGTGGCAGCCAAGATCGATAGTTTCTACGACGTCGGCGCCTGGGTGGCGCTCTTCTCGACACCTAGCGACCAGGTCGACCGCATGGTCCAACCAACCGCCCGACAAGTCCTGGCCCTGTTGAAGCCCGGCTGTTGAAGAAGGTCTGCGCCAGGTCCTCTCCAAACCCCGGTTACCCGCCAACGCTGCCGGCTACCCGACGAGACGTCAGCGGTATCGGCTCCTAATTCAGTCCGACGAGTTGTCTTGACACCTCAACCAACTCAGCTGCCGTCTCCATGTCAGTCGCGTTGGGATTGGGTGACTCCATCGGCCAGCCACCCCTCTTGCATTGCTTGTCCCGGTACAGAACGCTACTTTGGCTGAAGTAGGCCCCTGAATGAGCCGGGGCATCATCTGAGATCATGCAGTGCAACGAAGTTTGCGCAGAGTCCTCGTTGCTATCGGTGAATCCTCTCACAAGCGGTCGCATAATGGCCATTGCAGATCGGAACAGCAGATTGCCGCCCCTGCCAAAGTTTGATCGCGCCCAGCCGGGATGCACGGAAAAGACCGAGACTCCCGTGCCCTCGAGGCGTTGTGCAAGCTCCCTTGCATACAGAACGTCCGCGATCTTTGCTTGCGTGTAAGCGCCGAAGGGTGTGTATTTCCTCTCTCTGTAATGCAGGTCGTCCAGGTGTACCTTGGGACGGCTATTCGGACTACCTGCATGTACGACGGAAGAGACAAAAGCGACGCGGGAGGGTGAGCTTTCCTTGAGTACGTCCAAGAGCAATTCGGTCAATAGGAAGTGACCCAGGTAGTTGACGGCAATAGTCGCCTCGAATCCATCCCGTGTGTACCCAGCCTCCCCTCCCATGAAAACTGCTCCGGCATTGCAAACAAGTCCATCGAGCCTCTCATAGTTACGGCAAAAAGCCTCAGCGAAGTCTCTAACGGACTGTAACTCCGCAAGGTCAAGCATCAATACTTCCCAACTGCCCTGCAGTCCGGTGAAGTCCCTCGCCACTCCCTCGCCGGCGTCAACACGCCGACACGCCATTACGACATGCCCGCCCTGCCTCACGAGTTGGCGCGTGGTCTCAAGCCCCACTCCGGAATTGGCGCCGGTAACGATGTATACCTTTCCGCTCAGATCCTTACCAAGCGTTTTGTCGTCACACCTCAACAACCTACGCGCCACACCAACCCATCCTCCAGAATCGACCGACTACGCACTCGGGACTGCCTGCCAGGCCCGGCAACAGGGATCGGTCAGATCCCCGAACCCCGCCCATGGTAACCGGTTGCGATGCCAAGCCTCCCGGCCCGAAACGCTTCCGAAAGAATGACGAACGACGAGGTGATGGCCTTGAGGAGTGCGGTATCCGGTGGGCTGGTCCGAGTCCCCGAATGCAGTTGCAGGAGGCGCCGTCTCCCCTCAGTTTCGTGGTCTGAGATTCGATCTGAAGAGGCGTTCCTGAAACACCTCGAAAACGGCGTCGTTGGCTTCGACCGAGGCGCCGGGAACGGTTGGAGAACTCC
>JAPPLW010000069.1 GCA_028819345.1 bacterium
AAACTTCAGCACACTCCGACTTGTTCATACACACGCATCACGGATCGCCTTGCACTTCCCTTTCCACAAAATCCCACATCGCGCCCCGAAGCCTGGTCGCGACGCTCAGGCCGTCCTGCACGCGGGAGTTGATCGCCACGATCCAGGTCGCTCCCGTTGACTCGTCCACGAAGAATACGGGCGACCCGGACGTCCCTTTCGGCGTGAAGCAGTCGTGTTCGATGGTCTTTTCCCGGTACCTGAGCGAGGCGCATGACTCGTGGTGCTGCCAGCCGACCGATCCGGCATACCCCTGAACGTCCCGGCCGGGCCGCTCACGGGACCTCTCGAACCACCCCGTAAGGTCGCCAATGCGCTCGCCAAGGGCGTTTCGCCCGACCGTCAGGACGGCGATGTCGTTGGCGCCCGTTTCGTAGTCGAAGCCTTCTTCTACGGCCGACGTCACCTCGAAGCGCCCCCAGGGCTCGCGGCGCCATCCGTCAAGGCCCGGGACGACCAGCAGGCGGCCCGGAATCCACTCCCCCCGGGCGTCGATCAGGCAGTGCGCCGCGGTTATCACCTTGCTTGGGCTGATCACGGCCCCGCTGCATTCCAGAACCCGCCCTGAACCTGATCCGGGCACGGCGCCGGAAGGGGTCATGAGAAGAACCTTGACGATGGCCGGGTCGGGGGAGACGAAGTCGGCGTTCGACCTCGAAACCTGCTCGCGTATCCAGGCCGTGCGGCTGGGCTGCGAGGCGTGCCGGGTGGGTTCGGATGCGCTGCCGACTGCCGACAGGAACGCCGCAAGAACGAGCGCCCAGGGAAGCGGCTTGCACGTGACTCTCTTCATCATGGCACCTTCGAGCGGCGGCCGCGTCGTTGGAGCTGACCCGCTTTCGTGGATACCTGATCCATGCTCTAATCGCGGGCATCTTGTTCAGCGATGCCGGCAAGCTCGACCGGAGGCCGGTCGGGGAAGCGAGCGACGAGCGAAAGGCTGCCGCCCATCGCCTCAATCGTCCTGCGCAGCGTGGACAACAGCAAGTCGCTCCGTTTCTCCAGCCGGGATATGGCGTCCTGGCTGGTGCCGAGTTCGCGCCCAATGCTCGCCTGGGTCAACCGGCGGGCCCTGCGCAACTCGCGCAGCGTCATTTCCTCGGGGATCAGTTCGGCCGCCCGCTCTTCGATCCTGCGTCGCCGCTCGGGGTCCAGCCCGGAGATCACGTCTTCCACATCCAACGCCATGACGATTCTCCCTCTCTCTGGCCGGCGGCGATCCGGTCGAACCACCGCAGAAGGCGCGTCATCGCCAGGATCGCATCCTGGACCTCCAAATGCAGAGCAGAGCGAAGAACTCGGGCTCGAACTCCTCAGCAATCTGGAGCCGACAGCTCATGGCGGCAGGATAGAGCAACCGGGTCATGAAGTCAAGGACATGCCCGTGCTCCACTGGCACAGCTGCGCGTGCTCGCGATATCCGCCGGGGCAGGCCATGCACCGTGCACGCAATTGCAACCCGAAAGTCGCATCATTCCCTCCAGCTTGACGACTCGAAAAGAGGGATATCCAGGGCGCTGGCAACAGCGGCCATCCGCTGGTCGTAACTGGCGAGCGCGGCCGCCTGACCGTGGCTGGCCAGGTAGGTGCACGACGCCAGGTGCAACGCATCGAACGTCCGCAAAGGGCCGGGACCAGGAAAGGCGTCCAGTGCCCGTGCAAGGACCGACGGAACAAGCTCCAGTCAGAGCCCACCGGAGGCGCTTGCATGCCTTGGGGCTCACAAACATTCCTCTGCCCATTGGACGACAGCTTCGGCAATGGCGATGGCTTCCTGGTACTCGGATTCGGAAACAGGCCTGATCCCGCCGGGATAACGCATGATCGTGGCGTATTTGGTCAACTCCTGGGCTTGACGGACCGCCGCCGGTATGGGCTCTCCCCCTTTTTCGAGTAGTGACAACAGGTGGTCAAGGTCATGCACGTATGGGAACTCGATGTTGCGCGCGATCGCCACGGCCTTGATAGCCTTTTCGGCTGCCTGCTGCGCGTCGAAGCACAAATCTTCGAGATAGACGCCGGTCACCCGGCTCTTCAGCCGGGCAAGGTTGCTTCTGGCGCGGTTCATCCATTCCCGCGGGTCGTCGGGCGGAAAACGTTCAGGCGGTTTCATAGACCACCCTGCCTTCCCGGAGCGCGGGTTTGATGACCAGCGCGTGGCTGTCCTTGTAGCGTTCGACGTCCTGAGGCGAAACGACAATGGCGTCAACGGCAGCGCCGACCCCCCGCAGATTCCGGTATATCTGTCCCATCAGGTCAAGCGCGTCCACGCCGTCCTTGACAACGAGCAGGTCCACGTCACTGTGGCGGTTCATTTCACCGCGAGCGGCGGACCCGAACAGGATGATCTTTTCCGGCCGGGCTACCTCGACCACGCGGCGGATGATGTCGTCCAGGATTGATGGGTCCAGCGCCGCGCCGGCTTTCGTCTCGTTTTGCTTGCAATTGTACATGGCCAATCTTTCACGGGTCATTGCTCGGCAAGTGCTCGCGAGTTCGATGCGTCATGTACGGGGCGAGCGTCGCTCCAACCGACGCTCACCAAATTTCCATTGGTTGCCGGCAAGCGAAGCTACGCCATTGATATCCGTCCAATCACCCACTGGGCAACGGCCAGGATATGGAGCCAAAAGCCGCTTTTCCCCGAGCCATCCGAATACCATCGAGTAACTCGTTTTTCGCAGGGTTCGTTTCAACCAGTCCTCACGGACGAGCAGACTCATGTGAGCGCCACGTTCAAAGTAACGAGCCACCGATAGGCCATTCGGCGCGCACCACTCACGGGCACCCGGAACCCATGCGAGCTTTCCCCTTTTGAACAGAATAAGCGATGGGAACCATGCGCTGACGCCTTCGTCGATTGAACAATCAAGAACATTCCCTTCCCAAAGATACTCTGACCACGCCGGATAGACTTCGATCGAGGCCGGCTGACCACCGCGCGCCCGAACCTCTTCCCAAGTGCCGGGGTAAGCGTCAGCCGCCGTTGCCCACGGTACTTCCCCGAAATATGCGGCATCGGTGTGCCCACCACCTTCTGGCATCCAACGCCCGATAAGGGAGTGTTCTTCAAGGTATGCGACGAGTGCCTCCCGGTCGTCGGGCTGAACGAGCCAACCATATGTTTGGCTCCAAAGCCTGCGACGGGGACGAGAATTTAGTTCTTCATTTTCTGGACCCTTGTCGTCCCACCGGTAATGTGCACGCAATACGACCCAGCGTGCATTTCTTTCATCCTGCCGTCTTAACAATGGCTCGAACTCCGGCATGTCTGAGCTGTCGACAGCCCAGCCTTTCCCAACTGGCGGGTCGTCGCGATGGTAACTGGGTCCAGCGGGGGACCACCATGTCTTGCCCTCAGAAAAAGTCGGGCGAAGATCGAACTCGCCTTCTTCGTTGCGCAGCCGGCGCGGAGGCGGCAACGTGGGGTCGATGTCCCGGCCCCCAAACTGCCATGGCCCTGCATAAGTCACCGCCTGATGATCGGAGTCGGTGGTCATGCGGAAATTGTCCGCAACCCTTGCAATCAGTTCACGCAGGGCAACCCACTGGTACTTTTTGCCAAACCGTTCCGCTTTGTGCTCGCCAGAATCCAAAGTATAACGGTCGTTATCGAATTCGCCGAATTTCTCGGGCGTCCAGCCAAGAGAGAGTACGCGCTCGAACACCCAGCGCCGCGCAAGCTCTTCAGGATACGTCTCTTCTTCACCAATCCGTGGTCGAGGCAGGGAGAGTCGATGCGAGCCGAAATGCTGGATTTTTGGTCGGATGACATAATCACCAAAGTCTCCCATGCAGAAAATTGAACCAAGCACACTGCCATACGGAAATTTCCCGGCACAACTCTCAATTTCCTCACGATCATACCGTTGTCTCAGTTCTTCCGCCGTGCGAGGTTCCTCGGGCGGAGCAGAACCATAAGGTGGTAGTACCTCCTCGTACGTCCGATGCTTGATCAGTTGGTGCCTGCGGCACCATTCGTAGACGCCGCGAACGGCATCCCGCGTGATGATGTTGGGCACCTGGGTTTCCGCCAGAGCAACCCGTTTCAACGCTTCCGCCACGGTGAGAGCTTCCTGCGGCGCGCTGTTCCCGCCGCATAGTACTGCGCCGTGCGCAACAACCGCCAAGCGCTCAATGACGTAGGGGTCGTCG
The DNA here is from genome assembly GCA_028819345.1 of bacterium. Classification (GTDB taxonomy): domain Bacteria; phylum Actinomycetota; class Acidimicrobiia; order Spongiisociales; family ZC4RG35; genus Bin76. The sequence goes on from JAPPLW010000069.1 coordinate 4,195, forward strand.
ATACCATCGAAGTGCCGGATAAGGGGTGGAAGCACCTGCGGATGGCCGGAAAGAAGCTTGGCGAGGGCCTTGGTCGCATGGTCCCGCATGCGCCGGTTGGGAGACGTGAAGGTCCAGACGATGGGAATCGCAGCGAGTTCGACGACCTCGTTGCTACAGTTCGAATACGGGCCGCGGGCCGCCCAACGGATGAGGCGGTCTAGCGTCCCGCCGTAGTCAAAGGCAAAGTATGTTGGAATGCTCCAGGCGACGTCGCGCTCGGGCATCGGCAGGCGCCTGAGCCATTCATGCAAGAAGTTCGCGTTCAGCGGATTGCCTGGGGAAGGCGCAACCGACAGAATCGTCTCAAGCACAAGCTCGAACAAGTCTTTCGATCCTGACCGCCGCTGGACCTCCCTCAGAAGCTCGCGTGACCGATCCGTCACGGCGGAAGGCCGCCGCGTCGCGATGCTTTTCACAAATGCTCCGTCCCACCAGCGGCGGCGGGGAAAGTCAGATTGCCACTGCACAACATCCAGCGACTCAACGCCGAACCGTTCCGGTATCTGGACTGCCAGAGCTTCAATCCAACCGGCCGGGGCTTGCATCGACCGTTTGCGAAGCGGCTCTCCGTCTGCCAGCGCCTCGCGGAGACGCTCGGAGTCGCCCTCAAAGGGCTCAAGCAGTACTGAGCCGATCCTGTAATCGGCAAAGCGCTGATACGTGAAACGAATGACATCCACCAATTCGCCAGAACCAGAATCCCGCGCCAGGTCAGCGGTCAGGACACTTTCACTCAATAATGCGCCCAGCATCGTTTCAGGCCACTGATTCCGGCCAGGCGCAAACGCATTGATGATTTCTGTCGCACGGCCGCGAGCCAGCGTGTCCCGATTGGCCTCGGCGAGCGCGTCGCAGAAGGCGTCAATCGCGGATTGGACGGGTCGCGTCGCGGCGTCCAGGTTCAACCGATTCGCTATACGGTCCCCCTTGGACTTCAGATACTGCTCGAAAACGTCGCTGACGTGAGTCTCACCTGTCGGCGGGACATTCAGTCGCCTGCCCTTCCAACCTTCGCAGTAGAGCTTCAGAAACAACGGGTTCGTGAACTCCGGCGCAAGCAAGGGTATCCCGGGCTGTTCAAGGCCGAAGGCGTCGAAAAACTGCTCGGTCGCCTCCAACTCGTAACCGGCAAATCCCCGATGATCAACCTCGGCAATGCCAGAAAGGCCGTCGGCAGGAAGTACAATCTCCCGGTAGGTCGACCTTACCGAAACACCAATCGAGATCCACGGGTGTTGAGCAACCTCGGCGAGCAGGCTAGGCAGTTCATCCTGCCAGGCTCCGGGATTTTCAGATTCGTTGAGGGCGTCTATCAACAGCAGGAACGGTGCGTTCGATGCCTCTGCCGCTGCCTGCATGGCTCCTATCAGCACTTCCGAGCCAACTTGGCCGAGACCCAACTGCTCAGCCATTTCGGACCATACCCGGCGACCGGAGAAACGCCCGCCAAAGAGCAAAACCGCGGGCTGGCCAACGTTAAGGGCACGCTGGACGGTGTCACAGAAAAGATGCGTCTTGCCCTGCCCAGCCTCGCCGGTGAGGAGCAGCGCACCGTGGCCCGCGGCCTTCGTCGCATCACCCTCCAACAGAGCCTCGAAATCCTGGAGCGCGGTCAACAATCCATGAAGATGGCTTCGAAGCGAATTGTCATGCGAGGACACAGCATAGGCAGCCTCCTGAACGGCATGCGTTACGCCAAGCAACGGTGCCGCATCGATCGGCGCCGGCAGTTCTATACAACTCGGCACGGTGCGCCGCCACGCATACAGGGACTTGGCGAGGCGTTGCAACTGCCGTGTGACGCCGAGGCCAGTGAAACGCGCCGGTGTGAGATAACTCGCGGCTTTGAGCACCGCACCCCGGCGGACAACGAGTCGTTGCCAATAGGTTTCAGACCTCGCCAGTCCCGCAAGCTCAAACGCGACCGGCAGATCGACGTGCAGTTTAGGGGTGTATCGTCCGCCAGCCTCCCGGGACGTCTTCTGCATGCGCCGCGCACACCAGTCAGGTGAGAAAACCTCTTCGTCCCAGAAAAACTTTTCGATGCCGCGCTGGTTAGGATGACCAACGAGGCGCTGCAGGAGGTCGCCCGCGGACCAGAGGTCAATGCGGACCCGTTCGGCGCCAGGGATGCGTTGACGCCAGCTTGCCTTTCTATCCTCGAACTTCTGCCGCGCCGATTTCAGTTTGTCGCTTCCGGACGCATCTGGAAGGTCAAAGGGGATGCAGAAGGCCAGCCTTCTGCACTTCGGCCGGTCCTTGGCCACTGTTCTGAGCGACTTCTCCATACTTTTCAGGAGGGTGTCGATGTCGAAGATGAACTTTGCCTGCCACCCCCGTTGCACCCCGTTCCGAAAAGACACGTACCATTCCAGGCCGGCATCCGGGTTGCCGGTTTTGATCAACTCCGCACCCTCTGGCGTCGGGTCGCGAAGCTGGTAGCACAACTCCTCGAACGCCTGATACTGCGACCCGTGCCATTGGCGAATAGATCTGAAGTCGGGAGTGGAAACTGCCATATCAAACTCCCGCTACGAACATCAAGCCCTGCATTCCGGCCGTTGGAGGGGGCACCAAGCAACTGATGTTGTAACTGGTCGATAAGGGGGTGCCAAAACGAGGGCCTGACGATATCCGGCGTAACCCTTAATCCCCGACGCCTGCAACCGCTGTCCCTTCCTGTTTACGCCTATCAATCGTTGGTACCCGCCAGGTTGAGCGCCAGCAATTTCTGCAATGCTTCCTCGCCGGATATGCCAGTGTCCCATCCGTAGGCTGCAGCCACGGCAGCATCGAGGGCCGCATGTGCGTCGCTGAGCCATTGCGGGCGGGTATTGTAGAGACTCGTCAGGGTGCGGTTTTTGAGTTCCTTCGCTGAGGCATCGTCGCGGGGAACTGAACGCTTGGGATGTCCGGGAACCGGCTCGTCGATCCATTCCACCCATTCCGGCGGGTTGAACCACCGGGCCCGCAGTTTGACCAGGTGCCGCGCGGCTTCGGCAACGGCGATGGCGCGCGGGTCGTCCGCATACTCGGAAGCGGGGATGTCTGGCGACAGTCCTTCGGGAAAGGGGAAGGTCTCGAAGGTGGTGGTAGGCGTGTAGCGGGGATCATTCCCTTTGCCAAGAGACGTGCCGAGACGGAGCGACCAGGCCTCGTGAAAGCGGCTGTGCAGGATGCCGAAGGTCGTGTCGTCGTCGCGGGAGATGACGATCAATTGGTGATCGGGGCAGACGCGAACATCAAGCCAAACGAACAGACGATGTTTGGCAACGGTTGGCGTGACTATATAACGCGACACGTCGCTAAGCGCCTGCCACATGCCCTGCCTCGACTCGACGTGCCGCCACCAGTTGACGCGGTAGGCGTCGCGGCGGTTGTTTTGCCGAGCCGGGTACACGTGCGCCTGCACATGCCGAAACGGCGACTCGTACAATGCCGCTTCTTCGCGCGTCATCTTCCAGCCAAAATCGATGATCCATTTCCCTGCCGACCGCCTCGTGATGTCCATACCGTTCATCCACGGCTTGAGCACGTCGGAATTGGGCCTCCCGTTTGGGTTCCTGGACGCCTTGAGCCATTCCCGCGCTTGCTCCCCTGGCACGTCGAACGGGCCTCCCTTCGTGTCCCCCATGAAAGCGACGCCCTCGTTTCGGAAAAGCCCCCGCGCTCTGGTCGCATCGATGCCCACGCCATCGCGCCGCGCCGTCAGGTCGGCGTATATCTCTTCCACCGGCTGCCCATCGAGGCGGCGTTCGGGTATCGATTCATCGTATGCCCGTGAGAAGCAGACCATGGACACGCGCACGGCCGCTCCGTCGACCACCCACGGCTCATCGCTCCAGGCCTCGAAGATCAGGCAATTGCGAATGGCGGTCTGCAAAGCCCGGCGGTTCGCCCCGCCGCGGATGGAATTGGTCGAAACGAGTCCCACACGGATTGCCTTGCCCGCTTCAACGTGTTCGCCGGCCTTCAGGAGCCAGTAGCAGACGAGGTCGGCCTCGGCAGGCACACGGCCTTCGTACGCCTCGAACAGGCTGGAGACGTAGCCTTCGCCAAGCGTGGTGATAAGCAGCTTGCCGCCCAGAAACGGCGGATTGCCGATCACCACGTCCGCTATCGGCCACTCAGGTTCTTCGCCCTGCGGCGACAGCACCGCGTCGCGGCATTCGATGGTGTCCAGCGGCTTCAGGATCGGGTCGTGCGACCCGGCAAAGCCGTTACGGCGCATCCACTGAATCTCGCCGATCCACACCGAGACGCGAGCCAGTTCAGCGGCATACGGGTTGATCTCGATGCCCCTGACGTTGGCCGGGCCAGTTTCGGGGAAGGCACGGGGGAGTCCCAGGGCTTCGGCCTCCAGTTGGACCCGGTGCTCCAGGTCCTTGAGCGCATGCAGCGCCAGGTACAGGAAATTCCCCGAACCGCAGGCGGGATCCAGAACCGTGAAGGCGCGCAGCCGCGCGAGAAAGTCGCCGAGTAACCGCTCGGCCTCGCGCCGCCGCCGGGTCTGCGCGGCGGTCGATCGGGCGCCGGCCAGCCCTTCCAGGCTGGCGGCGATGCGGGCCTTCACCGTCTCCCACTCGGCCAGCCAGGGGCGAATCACCACCGGCTCGATGATCTGCATGATCTTGTCACGGTCGGTGTAGTGGGCGCCCAGCTGTGAGCGTTTGTCCGGATCGAGACCGCGCTCGAACAGCGTCCCCAGGATGGAGGGGTCGATTTCCGACCAGTCGAGCGCCGAGGCCTTGAGGGTAGTTTCAATATCGGCCTTGTTCAGCGGCAACGCGGTGTCATCGTCGAATAGCCCGCCATTGAACCAAGCCACGGTCTCGAAACCTATGCGGCCGCCGGTGGCCATGGCGCCGAACAGGTCGCGTGCCAGGGCCGCGAACTCCTCAGGCTGCCGGCGGGCGTGATCCAGCATGCGCGTGAACAGGTTGTCCGGCAGCAGGCCGACGTCCTCCGCGAACATGCAGAAGACCAGGCGGTTGACGAAGTGCGCCACCGCCTGCGGTTCATGGCCCCGTTCCCTCAACGACTGTGCCAGCGCGGCGAAGGTTGCCGCGGCGCGCTCGGTGAGCGTCTGGCGGGTCTCGCCCGGCTGCAGGCGTTCGGGGTCGGACATTGCCCACTTGAGCTTGTCGCGGGTGGTGGCGTCGAAGAGGTCGTCCAGGGTGAATTCGTGGGTCTCGCTGACGCTGTTGGTCCAGTTGGTGCGGATGCGGAAGCGCGCCATGTCGGAGACGATGAGCAGCGGCGGGTTCTCCAGGGCGAGGGCGTATTGGCGCAACTGGTTGAAGGCGGCATCGAGGTCGGCGTGCTTGCCCTTGTACTCCCAGGCGAAGTGGTGGCGCTTCCACACGTCAGCCCAGCCGTCGCCGCCGGTGTCCTTTCGGGCGCCGCGCTCGAAGCAGTACCAGTCACCTGCCGGGTCTGCCTCGGCGGGGGTGGGTTCGTCGAGCAGCCGGCACAGGTCGATGAAGTGCTCGTGCGCCGCGGAGCGTTCCTTGAGCTCGGCAACACGCCACTTGGCCACGAAGGCGACAGGCGTCATGGTGCAGACCGTCCAGAGGCGCGGCAGAGTGAATTTGTCATCCTTTGCTGGTAGATGAGAATATTCGTGTCAGCAGACACGCAACCCGTCACAGAATGCCTCACAATCCGGTGGTTTCAATATCGAGGATCAACACGTCTGTGTGGTCCAAAAGCCGGTTCCAATCCAATTTCAATTCCCTCTCCTTCAAAGGCCCTCTTGCAGTATCGGCGACCGAACCCTCCTCCCGAGGCACGCCGCCTTGATCACCGTGGCCTCTCGCGCCCGCCTGCCGTCGTGGTAATCGGCATTGCGCTTGGGCATCACGCCGATACGGTTGCCGCGGTCCGCTCAGGCGGGCTGGATCATCAGCGTCTCCTTGCGGCGCATCCCGAAGGCCACCTGGAGCCTCAGCGAGGCCTGCGCGTAGCGGTTGCGCACGCGCGCCAGGACCTCCGTGCCGACATAGGCCGCCTTGCTCACCGTGGCCTCCCGCACCCGTCTGCCGTCGTGGTAGTCGGCGTTGCGCTTGGACATCACGCCTCCACGTCGGGTCCAGTCGCAGACGCGGCGCAGGGAGGCCAGCCGGTTGTTGATCGTTCCGGGGCTCAGTGCCTTGCCCGTCCAGTGCGC
>JAPPLW010000011.1 GCA_028819345.1 bacterium
CTGCTGCTGTCGTGTCCATAGCCAACAGCATGCCCTAGGAGGTGTGACAAAACACTCCCACATATCACGAAGTTGGCAAAACAAACACTAAATACTGCATCGGTATGAAGATTGCCCAAGCCTCCTACGCCAAGCCACTAACAACCGGACCCTGAACCCGCGAAAAACAAGGTCCCCCCTTTGGGCTTCCCTCCCCCACCACCACCTATCCAGAGTCGAGCATGCCGGGACAGCCCCGAGCAGGGTTGCTGAGCATATTCGGGTGTGATCCTTCATGCGATCCGCTCGACGTCGGCGCGGACCGTGTCAGTGATTAGCTCCTGACAACATGAATTGCCCCTGCGACAAATACAACCCCCACCCCCGACCTTTTTTCACAACCCTGAGAACGGTCAGGGGTCGGGTAGGGGCGGGGGTTTTATGGGGTTTTTATCGCGCCTTTGGCAGGATGTCCTCATGGCACCTAGGAAGGAAAATCTGAGTGGTATATCATCCCAGGGGCTGTAGACTATACATTTTGTAAAGCTAGGAGGCGGAGTGAGACGGAAGCCGACTACGAGAGAGGGGAGGAGATGAGCGAGCCGATCAAGGGTTACATGGTCCGCGGGAAGAAACGGGCCCCCAAAGCCTATCCGACCGGGCGGGTTTGCATCCAAAAAGGGTGCAACGTGAAGTTGAACCGCTACAACCGTCGCGAGTTCTGCTACAACCACGCCCCGATCCGTTACCCGAGGGTCCGGGGAAGGGTTCTTCCCGAGAACGCCTGAACCGTTCCAACTCAGACAGCGAGAGGGCGGCCCCGATCCACCCGGGGCCGCCCTCAGCTTTATCCGAAAGTGCTACTCGTCGCTTCCCGCCGCCGCTTTTTCGGCGATCTCCGCCACTACGTCCGCATTGGCCAGGGTCGTGACGTCCCCCAGCTGCCGCTGTTCGGAGATGTCCTGTAGCAACCTGCGCATGATCTTCCCTGACCGGGTCTTGGGCAGGTCGTCGGTGAAGACGATCGACTTGGGCCGGGCAATCGGGCCGATCACCGTCCTCACATGGTTACGCAACTCCTCCAGCAGTTGGCTGTCACCGCTGCGGGTTCCCCTGAGGGTCACGAAGGCGGCGATGGCTTGTCCGGTTATCTCGTCCTTGCGGCCCACCACCGCCGCCTCGGCGACGGCCTGGTGGGAGACAAGAGCCGATTCGACCTCGGTGGTGGAGATGTTGTGTCCCGAGACCAGCATGATGTCGTCCACCCGGCCCAGCAGCCAGTAGTAGCCGTCGTCGTCCCGCTTGCAGCCGTCCCCGGGAAAGTAACGGCCCGGGAACCGGGACCAGTAGGTGTCGATATAGCGCTGGGGGTCCCCGTAGATGGTGCGCGCCATGGACGGCCAGGGTCGGTTGATCACCAGGTAACCGCCCCCGCCCAAGGGAACCGGGTTTCCGTCGTCGTCCACCACGTCGGCAGAGATGCCCGGGAAGGGGAAGGTGGCCGAACCGGGCTTGGTGGTGACCGCCCCCGGCAGGGGAGTGATCATGATGGCGCCGGTCTCGGTCTGCCACCAGGTGTCGACGATGGGACAGCGCTCGCCGCCGATGTTCTCGTGGTACCACATCCATGCTTCGGGGTTGATCGGCTCCCCCACCGTGCCCAGCACCCTCAGCGCCGACAGGTCGTGTCGAGCCGGGAACTCGTCTCCCCACTTCATGAAGGAACGGATGGCGGTGGGGGCGGTGTAGAAGATGGTCACCCCGTACTCGGCCGCGATCGACCACAGCCGGTCGAGGTCGGGATGGTTGGGCGCTCCCTCGTACATGACGCTGGTGGCCCGGTTGCCAAGGGGCCCGTAAACGATGTAGGAGTGTCCGGTCACCCACCCGATGTCCGCCGCGCACCAATAAATGTCATCGTCCGGCTTCAAATCAAACACGTAGGAATGGGTGGTCATCACCGAGGTGAGATATCCCCCCTGGGTGTGAACGATTCCCTTGGGCCGTCCGGTGGTGCCCGATGTGTAAAGGATGTAGAGGGGATGTTCCGCCCCGAGGCGCGCCGGTTCGAATTCGTCGGGCTGGCCCTCGGTCACGTCGTGCCACCAGTGGTCTCTTCCCTCCTCCATCGTCACCGGGGTTTCGGTCCTGCGCACCACAACCACCGAGGCCACATCGGGACAGCGTTCCAGGGCCACGTCGGTGTTCTCCTTGAGCGGCACCACCCCGCCGCCTCTCCAGGACCCGTCCTGGGTAATGACGATCCGGGCATCGGCGTCCAGGATTCGATCTGCCAGGGAGTCGGAGGAGAACCCGCCGAACACCACCGAGTGGACCGCGCCGATCCGGGCACAGGCGAGCATGGCCACCGGCAACTCGGGGATCATCCCCATGTAGATGGCCACCCGGTCGCCCTTCTGGACGCCCAGACCCGCCAAGGCGTTCGCAAACCGGCAGACCTGGGTGTAGAGGTCCCGGTAGCTGATGGTGAGCGTGTCTCCCGGTTCGCCGATCCAGTGATAGGCGACCTGGTCGCCGTGCTCCGCCAGGTGGCGGTCGAGACAGTTGTAGGAAAGATTCAGTTCCCCGTCCTCGAACCACTTGAAAAAGGGAGGGTTGTCGTCGTTGAGCAGGCGCGTGGGCTCGGTGAACCAGTCGATCCGCTCGGTGGCCTGGGTTCGCCAGAACTCCAGCCAGTCCTCTTCCGCTCCGGCGTGGACGCCCCTGCGGGCGTTGGCCTGGGCGGCGAATTCGGCGGAGGGAGCAAAGGTCCTCTCCTCGATCAGCAGGTTCTCCAGGGTTTCCGCCATGCTGCGCTCCTTCGTCGATCTGGGATTTGCCCCCGAATATAGGGAGGGCGGGGCTATTCCTTTAGGCCGGTGACAGTCCGATATGAACATGGTAGATGATCTGTCCCACCCCAGTGCTTCCCGGACCACACCGATCTCCCGGGTTCAATCAGGGCGACCTCCTCGGGAGGTTTCTAACGTGGGTAGCGGCGGCGACTGGGGTAGCGGCGGCGATACAACCCGTGCAGTATTTCCCACGCCAGAGATGCAATTGCCAGCGTCTGCACCCAGTCTCCCAGGCGAACGTACAGGGTCGGCCCCTGGCCGGGCGCCCGGGTTCGCACTTCCCCGATCAGGAGAGCCTCTTCCGCCAGGGCTGTGCGGGGACCGGTCTCTCCGGTGGGCGAGATGAGTGTGGATCGGCCGGTCACGGCAGTGTGGATCAGGGGCATGCCCAGTTCTGCGGCCCGCATGCGCGTAATGCCGATGAACTGGTCGGAAGCCACGGAATAGGGATAGCTCTCCTGGCTGGTGGCCAGGATCAGCAATCCGGCGCCTTCCCGGGCGTTCTCTCTGCCGTAGCGGGCGAACGACCCCTCGAAGGAGATCACCGAACCGAACCGGCCGAAGCCCAGATCCCACAGGACCGGGCCCTCTCCCCGCAGCATGTCGCGGCTGGGCAGGTCCGCATGGAGGTTCTCCACCCACTTGAACACCGAGCGGGCGGGGATGTACTCACCATAGGGAACCGGGTGCTGTTTGTGGTACTCGCTGACGATCTTCCCCGTCTGGTCGAACACGACGTTGGCGTTTACCCAGTGTGTGTCGTTGAGGGGCCGATCGCCCCCTGCCAGCAGCACCGCCCCGATGCGCGCCGCCTCGGCGCCCATGGCCTCGCCCACCTCCGGAGCATTGATCGGGTCTGCCGTCCATGAACCGGTCGAGCCCTCCGGCCAGATTACGAGATCGACGCTTCCCGGCTGCAGGTTACGGGTCAGCCGGAGGTGGTTTTGGTAGATCTGGTACCGCTCGTTGGGACAATGCTCTCCCGGGCACGGGTTGTTGCCCTGCACCACCGCAACCCGGACCACCTCCCCCACGGTGTGTGGCGGCCAGAGCGACCCTCCGACCAGCAGGAGACCCAGCAGCAGGATCACCACGCTCGCCACGCGAAAGGATGGCCCGCGGCGGGTCTGGCGAAGGGCCAGGAGTGTGAGGGCGGCGGCTGCGGCCACCACCAGCACCGTCCAGCCGGAGGCGCCGATCCAGCGGGCCGCGCTCCTGGGCGGCGCCCACTCGCTCAAGGCGTACCCGGACATCCCCCACTCCAGCCCTCCCAGGGGCCATCGCACCCTGACCCATTCCATAAGGGCCCACCCCCCCACAGCCCGCACCCACCAGCGGGACGGAGGCAAGGAGACGCTCCGGACCATCAACACCGCGTAGAGAGTCGGAAAGACGGAGAGCACGATCACCGGCGGGATGAAGGCAATGAGACCTAGTTCGGAGAGCCAGGGCATCAGGAACCCGAAGAAGGAGAGGCCGAAAGCCAAGCCGGTCATCGCGCCGCTGAACACCCCCTCGCAGCGCCGGGTCTGCAGGAGGAACAGGGCAATTGCAGGAATGGTGATCCACCACCAGCCGCGAGGCGGGAAGGCCAGGGACAGGGCCCCGCCGGCGAGAGCCGAAAGCAGAACCGGGGCGACGCGTCTTATCAGTGGGTCCACCTCCCCGAGAGGCTACCCCGTGCACGGCAGAGGTATTCTGTGCCGGGTGAAACACGGTGTCCGCGGTTCGAGCGATCTGGCCCTGGCCGTGGCCGCGGCTCGCCGGGCCGCCACGCTGCTGAGAGAGGCCTTGGGGAAGAGCGCCGAGGTCGAGTTCAAAGGCGAGGTGGATCCGGTTACCGAGGTGGATCGTCGGGTGGAAGCCGAGATCCGGCGGTTGCTCATGAAGCACCGGCCCTCCGACGACATAGTGGGGGAGGAAGAGGGCGGAGTCCTGCCGCTGCGAGGTCGGGCGTGGATAATCGATCCGCTGGATGGGACGGTGAATTTCATACACGGATTGGCGCCGGTGAGCGTCTCCGTGGCGCTCTGGGAAGACGGAGCTCCGCTGGTGGGAGTGGTCATCGAAGCCATACACGGCGAGGAGTTCACCGCGGTCCGAGGGGAGGGAGCCTGGCTCGACTCGCAGCCGATATCGGTCAGCTCCCAAGCCGTCCTCTCCCAGGCCCTGGTGGGAACCGGGTTTCCCTACGACCGGAGAGAACGCTCCCACGAATATGCGGCGCTGGTCGGGTCGGTGCTGGCGGAGTGCCAAGGAGTTCGGCGGCGGGGTTCGGCGGCGTTGGACCTCTGCTATGTGGCGGTGGGTCGATTCGACGCCTTCTGGGAGCAGGGACTGGCCGTCTGGGACATGGCGGCCGGGATTCTCATGGTAGAGGAGGCAGGGGGAAAGGTAACCGGCCTCGACGGAGGGAAGGTTCCATTGGACGGATCCCTGGTGATAGCCACCAACGGATCCGTTCATGACCAGTTTGGCAAGGTGCTGGCCGGAGCGGTCGGCTGAACGATCCTGGGAGAAGTTATGGGCAATTCCGCAGATGAGATATTCGACTACACGGCGATCACCGTTCCGTTCATAGAGGAGATAGCCTCCCGGGCTATTGACGAAGCGGAACGGCTGCGGTCGGAAGTACTGGATGCCGGCTCGCCCCGCACCTACGGAAACACCCTGGCTCCTCTGGAAGCGGTGGAGGAGGTCCTCTCTCGGGCTTTCGGCGAGGCCGGGTTCATGGGTTACGTGCACACCGACCCCGAAGTGAGGGCAGCGGGGCACGCCTGTTCGGAGAGGATCTCCAAGTGGCACACCGACATGGCCTTCGACCCCGGGTTGTATCAGGCGGTGGAGGCGTTTCGGTCCACCGAGCAAGCCGTGGCGCTTACCGGAGAGCGCGCCCGCTACCTCGAATTCGTGCGCCGCGATCTCAAGAAGGCGGGACACCATCTGCCTCCCGACTCCCAGGCTCGCGTGAAGGAGTTGTCGTCCCGAATGATCGAACTGGGGGTGGCCTTCGCCCAAAACATAGCCGAGTACGAAGATGCCCTGGAGGTGACCCGAGAGGACTTGGACGGCCTGCCGGACACCTACATCGACTCGTTGCCCCCCGCCGAGGAGGAGGGAAATTTCCGGGTGACGATGGCCTATCCCCACGTTGTCCCGTTCATGGAGAACGCCAGTCGAAGAGACCTGCGCCAACGCTTGGCGAAGAAGTTCAGCAATCGGGCCGTGGAGAGCAATCGGCCGATCCTCGAGGAGGCGGTAGCCATCCGGATGGAGATAGCCACGCTCTTCAGCGAGCCGTCCTGGGCACACCACCGGCTATCCGAGCGGATGGCCAAGACTCCCGAGACGGTGGAAGGCTTCTATGACCTCCTACTGGGACCGCTGCAGGAGGCGGGGCGCCGGGAGGTTGCTCGCATAGCGGAGTTGTTGCGGTCGGACGGCGAGCAAGGTCCTGTGCAGTCCTGGGACTGGAGATACTACGACAACCGGATCCGCCGGACCGAGTACGGGGTGGACCAGATGGAGGTGGCAGGCTACTTCCCGCTTGACCGGGTGTTGGAGGGGATGCTGGATCTGACCGGAGAGATGTTCGGCGTCCAGTACCAACGGGTGGAAGCGCCTGTGTGGCACGAGGATGTGATCACCTACGCGGTCTTCGACGAAGCGTCCGGGGAGCACATCTCCAACTTTCACATGGACTTATTTCCCCGGGAGGGGAAGTTCAGCCATGCCGCCGCGTTCACGCTGGTGAAGGGCCGTCGCCGGGGGGACGGGTCCTATCAGAGACCCCGCTCGGCGATAGTGGCCAATTTCACCCCGCCGTCGGAGGGGGCCCCGGCGCTTCTGCAGCATTCGGAGGTGCTGACCCTGTTTCATGAATTCGGCCACATACTCCATCAGGTCCTGACCCGCGCCGAATCGGGCCGCTTCTCCGGAACAAGCACGGAGTGGGACTTCGTGGAGGCGGCGAGCCAGATCATGGAGAACTGGACCTGGCAACCCGAGATCCTGGCCCGGTTCGCATTCCATCACCGGACCCGAGAGCCACTCCCCGCGGAACTGCTGGAGAGGCTGACCGGCGCCAAGCTGCTGAACATCGCCATCTCCAAGCTTCGCCAGGCCAGCTTCGGCTTGTTGGACATGGCTCTGCATGGTCCCGAACCCGAAAAGGACATCGACGAGATACTGGCGCGCTCCAACGAGGTTTCCCTGTTTCCCCTGCAGGAGGGGACCTTTTCGCCGGCCAGCTTCGGTCACCTCATGGGCGGATACGACGCGGGCTACTACGGGTACCTGTGGTCGGAGGTGTTCGGCGATGACATGTGGCGCCGCTTCGAGGAAGAGGGCATCGCCAATCCGGCGGTGGGGATGGACTACCGCCGAGAAGTGCTGGAGGTGGGAGGCTCCCGCGACGCCATCGAGACGCTCCGGGCATTCTTGGGCCGGGAGCCCGACAACGGCGCCTTCCTCCGCAAACTGGGTATAACCCCGCAGAGATCCTGCTTGGCTGATAGCAGCAAGGACGAGGCAGGCGCCTAAAAGTACCAGTAGTATGAATGAGCCTTCGATTTCACCAGGAAGACAGTGACTGCGAGAGCTTTGAGACAGTTCCGCGTTTGGTTGCTACCTCACATTCGGTCCGTTTTCAGCTTTCCGAATCCGGTTAACGAGGTGGCCGCCAGGGTTGTGGCGGGGATGGTAGCCGCATTATCCCTCACGACCGTTCTCACCGGTCAGGCCTGGCTGATGTTCGTCCTCGCCTACGGTTTCCTGGCCAGGGTCGCCACCGGCCCTACCTTGAGCCCAATGGGACAACTGGCGACGAGACTGATTGCGCCTCGCATCTCCGAGCCGCAGCCGGTGCCCGGCCCTCCCAAGCGGTTTGCTCAGGCCGTGGGGCTTGGCTTCTCGACGGCCGCGCTGGTGTTGCACTTCCTAGCAGGGTCTCCTGAAGCGGCCAGTGCGGTGCTTGTTGTGCTGACTGTGTTCGCCTCTCTGGAAGCATGCCTGGGTTTCTGCGCCGGCTGCTTTGTGTTCAATTACTTGATACGGTGGGGTTTGGTGCCCCAATCAATCTGTGAGACGTGTGTCGACTTCGGCTCGACACGAGCCTAGCCGTCGTCGTTCCTGTGTAAGACCGCGACTTGCTGGGTTGGCCGAGCGGCAACCGTGGATGACTCAGAGATGGTGGGATAGAGATACCGGGCGCCGCCCTTCCAGTCCTTCACCAGAATCGCTACCAACCAACCAGATCGGGGTTCTGGTGGTCCGAGGCGACACTTTCGTGATTCTGGGCTCTGTCACGTCCTGTTGGGTTGCTGCGGGCATTGTCGATGGGTGAGAACGGGGGTCGATCTCCCTCCGCCCCGGGCGTGCGGGGTGGTGGTAAGCCGATTCGTGGGGGAGTTCAGCCTGGCTGAGGCAGCCTCAGGCTCAGGACTCCACTTCGATACCGCCGAACAGGCACACGCCGGTAAGCGTGAGGCGATCGCCGGAAGCGCCAGCCGGAGGCCTGGCCCGCTTGTCTTCCACTCCGCCCAGGATGTTCGTGGTCTGTATGTCGACGTCCCAGTCCTCCGGGACGCGGAACTCAGCGCCGCCGAACACCGCTGACACATCCAGGGTGGCTCCGCCATCTGCGAGGCCTGCATCGGCCATATTGATCTTCGCGGAGCCGAATACCGAAACTATCTGACCACCCGACACGTTCCGGTCGGTGACTTTACGGCTGGCCGATCCGAAAACAGAGGTGATGTTCACCTCGCCGGGAACGGATTCGTCGCTGACGTATTGTGGATCGCGCCGGGAACGCTTCTTCTTACGCCAGAAGAGGATTCTTGCCCCCACCAGGATCAGGATGACCGGCCAGAATCGCCAGATGTCCCCGATGGAGTAATCCCAGACGTCCAAAGTGCTCAGAAGGAAGAACACGCCGAGAGCAGTGATGAACAGTCCCGTAAGCCAGGACTTCGGCCGGAGGTTCCACAGACCCGCGGCGATGATGATCGCAGGCCACCAGCTTCCCCAGGGGATCTCCCAGTCGGTGAGATTGCCGACCAGGAACGCCCCTCCGATGATCACCAGAGCCAGTCCGACCAAAACACGCCCGCCACGCCCGGATGTCGTCATGATCTTCTCCTTTTGGTCCTGGATCTGTACTAGATGCTAGGCGCGTTCTGGGACGCACGACGACAGGCGGGCCTTCACGGGAAGGGAGCCACTCGGATCCAGCACAGGTCCCTGTGGCCCGGAACCGTTATTCGTTCAGCCGCTGGGCTCGGTGGCGGTTGAGGCATCCGGCCATGGGGGGTCTGGAAGCCGCATCTCTCTGCTCACAATTAGGGCCGCTATCTCTTCATCTCCGATGTACTCGGCAATCACCGCGTCGACGCCCTCCAGAAAAACCCCCCACGCGGCATTCAAGCCCACCTGCGCCGCTTGGCGCTGTTCCCCTGTGTCGGCCGACTGCAAACCTGCCAGCATCTCCGTGGCGGCGCCGGTGATCTGGCTCACTGCGTACGAGACATCCAGGTGTTTGTCCGGGTATCCATCGGTGGGTGGAGCCTGGATCAGATTGAAATCTGCCCCCGCCGCTCCCAGTCTCTCCACTACTCCTTCCATGGCAGCTTCGGTGTCGGTGTAATCGACGTTGGTTTCGGCGCGATTGTCCCAGGCATTGCTGACCTCGACGATCTCCACAACCAGAAGAGCGATCCCCTCCTCGGCGTCGATCAGTTGTTTGAGGTAGTTTCGCACTACCTCGACAGGGAAAGTCGTAGTGGTGGTGGGCGCATGGGTGGTGGTAGTGGTGGTGGGTTCCAGGGTGGTGGTAGTGGTGGTGGGTTCCAGGGTGGTGGTAGTGGTGGTGGGCGCCTGGGTGGTGGTTACCAGGGGAGCGGTGGTGTCGACGGTAGCCCCGGTTGTGGAACTGGCAGGTTGAGCTTCATCCGATACTAGAAAGCAGGACGAGCCGCCCAGGAGTCCCATAGAGAGGACTACTAGCAGGACAGCGCCTCTACGCATGTTCGGCACAATTCGGAAAGAAGATAACTACGGCAGCGTCTTCGCAGGCAGGCCGTAACGCTGATCGAAGGGTTGATTCCACCAAGTCGAATATACACAACGGTGATCCGGAAAGGCATCACCCGCGCGCTGAGGTTACGCCCGTCTCGACGGTAGGCGCTCACAAGCCACGCCGTTGGAAGTCGCCATGATCTCTCCCTTGGTCTTGGATCCTCACTACCGGATGCTGGGAGCATTCTGAGACCAAGCGCACGATGACAGCCCAAGCCTCAGAAAACTACGGGGCGTCAGCCGACAGCGTCGCAGGCAACCCGGAGAGCGCCATACTTAGTAAAAGTGTTTGACAAATAGGGTAGAGCGCACTTACACTCCCTTCCAGACCAGGCGGGAGCCAGTTGCAGCGAGTGCAGGGAACCGGCGAATGGAAACGAAGGAGACATCCGGAGATGCTTGAGGAGTCGGGGTCCGGGATGGTCCGGCTGCGTAACGGCCAGGTGGTGTTCGACCGGTTCGTGGAAGCCGGGACCAATC
>JAPPLW010000014.1 GCA_028819345.1 bacterium
CCCGCGCCACTCCCAGCTCCCTCCGCCCGACGTCTCCAGCCTCCGTCATCCCGGCGTCCCCAGCCGGGATCCAGTCTTCCGCTCGCCGGACCCAACCGTTCGTGGTGAGCCGGTTCGAAGTCACTCGGAGAACCGTCTCGAACCACACACCAACGCACCCAACCCGCCCAGCCAGCCTCCCTCGGGTCCGCATCCTGTTCTTGCGTAGGGGCGGCGTCTGAGACCCGCCCGTCTTCCGGTCGTGCGCCCCATCGTGCGTAAAGCCTCCCCTGAGCTTTCCGAATGCGGCCCGATCCCAAACCGCCCCCTTGCGCGCCCAACCGTGTGTGCCTTGTGCCCCAGGCTGCCGATGTTTGTCGCCCAGGCTGCCGTCCCTTGTGGCCCAGGCCGCCGTGCTTGTGCCCCAGCCTGCGCGCAGCCTGGGACCCCGCGCTCGCTTGCCCCCCTACCCGCACCTCGCCACTCCCCCTGGGCGTCCCGAGTCTTGCGTAGGGGCGGCGTCTGAGACCCGCCCGTCTCCCGCCCACCCCCGTTCGTGGTGAGCCGGGCCGGAATCTTCTGGAGGCCCGTGTCGAACCACCCCACGGATGCAGCACCCAACCCTCCGCCATCCCGGCGTCCCCGGCCGGGACCCAGCAGCAACCAACGACCAGAGTGCACCCACGCCACCCCTGGCGCTCAGCCGGACCAAATGCTCCCAACCTCCCCCGTTCGTGCCGAGCCGACCGGCCTCCCCGTAGAACCTGCCCTGAGCCTCCCGAAGGAGGAACCACCCGCGCTGAAAGGTCCCCGCCTACGAGCCGAATAGCTCGCGTCGCACCTCGTCCTGCGTCACCCCCAGGTGTTCCGCAACGTCCCCAACCATCCCGCCCAGCGTGCCCACGCGCAGAGCCCGATGTCGCGGAACAGTCACGCTATGCGACTCGACACCGTCGGTTCTGGCCAGCGTCATTTGACTGCCGCGCTACCGAACGAGTTGATACCCATAGCGACGACGCAACAGAGCTGCCAGGTCCTCGCCCGACATGTCGCGCGGCAGCCTCATACGACGATGGCTTCATCCTTGACAAAATGCAGCCTGACGACCTTGAGCTCGCTTCCCTCGTCAAAGTGGCAGGCCACGGCGTCCTTCACCATCGCCTTCAGGTCCGCCCAATCGTCTCCCTGCGTGAAGATGCTGTAGCCCAGCGCCCGCGCGTCATACCCGCCCTCGGCGGCTTCCGTCACCTCAAAGATGATCTCCGCTGGCGCCTTCACGTCGTCTCCAGTTCCCACCGGCCCAGGCACTGCCGCTGCCTCGGCCTCAGAACGCTGCCCGCCAAAGTCTAGAAACCCCACCACCTGCCCACAACAACGCCCCCTCGTACGTACAACCTGTCCTGAGCTTGCCGAAGGACTCGGACGTCCCAGGCCGAATCCGGTGAGGGGTCATCCGCGCGCCCGACCTCGGATTACGCAGTCGTCTGCGAAGGCGCGGCTGCACTCACCCTCGCCCGGGGGCAGCAGCTGTGTTCGGTCTCAATCCAATCAAGGGGACGCCGGCTCTTCACCCTCTCCAAGGGGAGAGGCAGGTTCGGCCGTCCTCGGCCGAAACCGGTGAGGGGTCTTCCGGGCACCCTCCCTCGGGTTACGCATACGTCTCTCTGGGAGAGGGCTGGAGCCTGCCCCGGACTCGATCCGGTGGTGAGGGGTCTTCCGCGTAACCACCGCGTGAGACATCACGGTATTCCGTGGGGCCGCGGCGCTCTTCACCCTCTCCAAGGGAAGAGGCAGGTTCGGCCGTCTTCGGCCGAAACCGGTGAGGGGTCTTCCGGGCACCCACCGCGTGAGACATCACGGTATTCGGTGAGGCCACGCCGCTCTTCACCCTCTCCAAGGGGAGAGGCAGATTCGGGCGTCTTCGGCCGAAATCGGTGAGGGGTCTTCCGCGCAACCAGCCTCGAGTTAAGCAACGGTCTCCAGAGACTAAGTGCGACAGCTCACGCTCAGGGAATGCCCGATGGCCTCTTGTTTTTCCCCCGCGCCCTCCCCCTACATTCCCCCGCAGCCAGGCAATCGCCGTCCAATCCGTCTCAGACGGACCCTTCGGCCGTGCCCAACCCCACCACCTCGTAACTCAGCTCCACCAATCGCCTGGCAGTCTCCATGTTCTTGGCGTTCGGATTCGGCGTCTCCATCGGCCACCCGCCTTGGCGGCACGGCTTATCCCGGTAGAGCACACTGCTCTGGCTGAAATAGGCGCCCGAGTGGTTCGTCGCGCTGTCCGACAGCAGGCAGTGCAGCGTCGTCTGCGCCGATTCCTCGTTGCTGTCGGAGACCAGTCGGCTGAGCGGCCGCATCACGGCCATCGCGACCCGAATCGGCAGGCTGCCACCCGACCCGAAGTTCGACCTGGCCCACCCGGGGTGAAGCGAGAAGACGCTCACGCCCGTGCCGTCAAGTCGTTCGGCCAGTTCCTTTGCGTAAAGGACAGTTGCCACCTTCGCTTCCGCATAGGCGGCGAAGCCGCGGAAATCCCGGCGCCTGTAGTTGAGATCGTCCAGGTTCACGTTCGGCCGGTTCTTGGCGCTGCCGGCGTGCACCACCGATGAGACAATCGCCATGCGTGAGGGTGCACTCGCCCGCAGCGTGTCCAGCAACAACTCGGTGAGCAGGAAGTGACCGAAGTAGCTCACCGCGATGGTCATTTCCAGTCCGTCCGTCGTGTACTCGGGGGCCCTGCCCATTGACACCAGTCCGGCATTGCACGCCAGGCCGTCCAGGCGGTCGTGATCTGAAGTGAACGCTGCCACGAAGTCCCGGACGGACTGCAGGTCGGCCAGGTCCAGCCGCATCACCTCGTGGCTGCCCTTCAGACCGCTGAAGCTCCGCGCGGCCGCTTCGCCTGCGTCCGTTCTCCGGCAGGCCAGGACCACGTGTCCGCCCTGCCTCACTAGTTGGCGACTCGTTTCCAGACCCACACCCGAGTTCGCGCCGGTCACGATATAAGTCTTCCAACTCAGGTCCTTTGACCGCGTCGCCTCATCCAGCGACAGTCTCTTCCGAAACATGCCCTTCCTTCTGGCTAAACCCGTGCCCCCCATCCGCCGGGCACCATCAACTATAGGCTTCCCCCACCCCCCGCCCCGCCCCCCGCCATCCCCGCGTCTTTCGTAGGGGCGGCGTCTGAGACCCGCCCGTCTTCCGGTCGTGCTCCCTATCGTGCGTAGAAACTGCCCTGAGCCTGCCGAGCGGGGGCGTCATCTTGCGTAGGTCCCGATCCCAAACCGGCCTCTTCCGCGCACCCCGCTCGCGCCTTGTGGCCCAGGCCGCGCGCAGCCTGGGACCCGCGCTCGCTCGCCCCCCTTCCCCCACGTCGCCACTCCCCCCGGGCGTCCCCGAGTCTTTCGTAGGGGCGGCGTCTGAGACCCGCCCGTCTTCCGGTCGTGCGCCCCCGCGTACCTACAACCCGCCCTGAACCTGCCGAATGGAGCCCGATCCCAAACCGGCGACTTCCCCACACCCCCGCTCGTGCCTTGTGGCCCAGGCTGCGCGCAGCCTGGGACCCGCGCTCGCTCGCGCCCGTCCCCCACCTCGCCACTCCCAACTCCCACCGCCGGGCGTCCGCAACCCACCCGTCTTCCGCGCACCCCCGTTCGTGGTGAGCCCGGCCGGCATCTTTGGGAAGCCGGAGTCGAACCACAGAGCCCCTGCCACCCCTCCAACCCCTCTGAACCGTCCGCGGCGAGCCGTCTCCAGACGTACGGTCCGGTCTTAAACCGGACACTTCCGAGTAATCAACGTCCCAAGGCCACATAACGTTCCAAGTTAGCCGATCCTAAGTCTTCGATTATCCAGCACCTACGCCGCTGCTAGCATCCCTGAGGCTTAGGCCAAATCAAAAATCCAAGCGCCGACGCACGTCCGCGTCGGAATCTTCTTGTCTGGCTTCTGCGTCATATCCCCGTGCTATACGCTCAAGCACGCTGCTCACGTACGGGTACTCAAAGTCAAGCCGTCGCGCCAACTGTCCATATTTGGCCGAGAGTTCGCGCTCTTGACCGCCGCCTTCGCCACGCACGTGAACTCCGCGAGCGTTATTGACACCAAGATGGAATCCATATGCTATTCGTTCGGATTGGACCGACTCCATGACGTCGCACACCGAGCGGCATGGCCATAGGCCGCTTGCATCAGATGGCGCATTGGATAGGATTTGACCGATGAAGAAATCGCCCATGTCGATTCGGCAATACTTGACGCAGAGACGGCGAACTTCAACAACCCAGTGCTGCAGCCTGTCAGTATCGATTGTACCGTCGGAATTTGTACCCGGTATTCGGCTGATAATCCTAAGCAGTCGACAGGCGGCTGCGATAGCAGCATCACGCTGGTCGGTATCCTCAATCCTCCAATTGGCCGGGTCTTGCCCCTCATCGCTGCGCTTGTGGGGGAGCGCGAGGACCTGTACAAACAGAATCGGCGACTCCTCAATCTGTCGCTCGAGATTGGGGATGCCGTGTGCACTGTGTTCGAGTGCCTTGATAAATGCGAACTCCAACCACGCCATCTCATCCGTCGTGACACCTGCGCGGGTCCCAAGTGCATCCATCGCTTCTGAAACACCGGAGCCATCCGGTACAGGCGTGTCGTATGGTTCGGTGCTTGTAGTCGCCAGCGCGAGCAGCAGTCGCTTGAGACGCGACGTCTTGACCTTCTTCAAACGCCACTCCACTAGGCGAAAAGCTGCGCGCGGCCGTCCGGCGGCCAGAAAGCGATCGACTAGATCATTCGTCCCTGCCTCGGTATAGTCGATCCAGTAAGGATTGACTTCCTGCCAATACCGGTCACGAATGCCCTGAGACTGCTGGTCCAATACCCTCCACGTCCGATAGTCGCAAGGGGCACAGCAGAGGATACGCACTTTCTGATCGTCAGTTGTGTTCTCAGTAATGATCGATAGAAGTCCAGGCTGTAAGCTTGCATCGATATGGGGAATGAATGCTTGCATGAACTTGTCGACTCTTTGGCCAAGGCCAGATTCCGCAGACAGGCAGGCTTGAAGTACGCTAATCGCTGTGGCTAGATCGGTCACTCTCAGTGCTGCGTAACGCCCTACTACATGTGCAGCGCGACTGGCTTCCAGAAGTGAGAGGATACCCCCAATCCCGCGTTCGATCCAAATATCCTCTATCGCCTCGGCTCGGAGTTTATGGACTCGCTCTTCGCGCTTAGAGAAGTCCGGCAACTCATCCTTGGCCTCATCAATGGGTATATCCATCCGTCCATCGGTGAACAGCCACCGGTAGCGGATAGTCACATTGCGAGGCTCAAGCTTCATATAGGTGTCGCGTGCCCGCTCGCGTATATCAGACGACAGCTTGCGTCCATCCCTCGAAAGTGCGAAGCGCCGGATCTGACTGCGCAACTCATCTTTGGCGGTTTCGTCGGCATTCTCTTGTGCCCAAGTATCAACCAACTTCCATACAACATCTCTATTCTCAAGGGATATTCCATCAAGACGTTCAATCAGATCACCCAATTTCTTACTGTCATACTTATCCTCATCCATAGAAAGCGCCAATGCGAGCGCCTTGTCATCAAACTTGCACTGTTCCAGCCCGCTTATTACCCTTCCCGCGCCCGATGCGTCAGCGCGCCATCGGGGTCGGTAGCTGGCCATCCCAATTTGTGAGTCAATTCCAAATTGTTGTATGCAAATTTGCCAACCGACATCGGGAAACTTTCTCACGAGCATTTCAAGGCCTTTCACACGCAAGTCAACTGAAGCCGCTGTTTGGGGAAACCAAGACCGGTAGATTGCCCACAAACTATTAATCGGACGATTTACCCAGTTGTCATTGATCTCTGTTTCCGAGAGCCGTGCTAGTATCTTACTTACGCGCGATAGGTATCTAGGATTCCATGCAACGCACTCCAGTGCCCACAAGACCCCCGTCCTCGGACAGCTGCCAAAAACACCGGAATCGGAAGGCTTTAGGATCTCAAGCAGAACAGGACTTGGCTGCTTGAGATCCTCTTCGAGGATTCTCAGGAATTCGGCAGGGGCCGCCTCTGCATAGCGTGGCAAATCGCCTTCATGCGACAACAGAGTATCGATTGTCAGAGGTTCGAGAAGATCTCTAATGAGGTTTGAGACAAGCCACTCAACGTCTAGACGATCTTGAAACAATGTGTTGCCATGCACTGACAGCAAGACTAGGGTCTCGCAGACTCCGTTCCGCAGTGTGGTCGAGTGCTTACGGACCTTGTCGTAAATCGCCGCAGCCCATTGTTGGTCTTCCGGCAATTCAAGTGAAGGATCGGATTCGGACAACACTTGGTAGGCTAGCTTAAGGAAATTCTTAAGAGATTTCTTAGTGAGAAATCGGCCGATTGCAAAGAGAGCGTCGATCTTAGAAATTACACCGCAATGTTCACCTGCGAGCCAAACTGGGCAATCTTCGATTCCCAGCAGATCCGTGATCGTTTCTTCGACCTTCGAATAACAGCCCCCAGAAAGCTTGGAGAGAATCTGGCGATCGGCTTTCGATTCTGTGTGCCAGGCGCCAACCATGACAATAGGGATAAGGCGACGGCTGGTTTCCTGATCTCTGGCCCAATGAGGCCTTCTGATCGCGCCGAACTTGGAAAGGCGTCGCCGCAGGACAGTCGGTGAGCGCCCCGACTCTCTAGCCCATAGATTGAAGTCCTCCCGTTCGATACCCATATCACTAAGCGCTGCCTCGAAAGTTTCATGGCTCAGTGGCTGGAGGGCGATGTAAGGCTCTTGGTCGATTTCGTTGCGAGGGCGAACGACGATGCAATGGCACTGTTCGGAAATCGTAGCGAGCTCGTGTTCGACTTCCTCGCTGCACGCGATCACAATGGACGGCAATAACGCGGAAGGCAGATTCCTAAGCGTTTGCGCCGAATTGAAAACCACAGCTTGATTCTGGTGGCTTGCAAGTCCACCACTATCCTCAAAAAGGGAAGCGAGAAATGCGAGAGCTTCGCCCTTGGAGTCGGCGGCAACGGTAAATGGACCTTCGCCTGGTTCGTTCTCAAGCCACTGTGTGAATCTGTCGCGGTGAGCGATGATGGAGGGCTCGAATATCTTGGTCGTCATTCGTGGTTTGCTGGCGTCGGACCAGCGAGCCAACGACTGGGCGAGCGATTCAACTCCCTCGGTGGGGATACCTAGCTTCTCGGCAAGCCAGGCCTGCCCTGAAATTGAGGCCTCAAGCCACTGCTCGAGATCGCTGGCGTCATATGCCCGTACGGCCTTCCATGCGCGACCTGCTTCCATGCGCTTGGCCCAATCGTTCTTGCCGGGCCAGTTGCGAGTCGTAACGAAAACGAACGTGCATGTGCCGCGCTCTGCCTGCGTCACAGTCCCAAGGCGACTGATGTAGTCGTGGTTGGCCTTTGGCTCGGGACGATGAGCAGTACTAAGCTCCCAACCGGAGATTCCCTCCGGTATCCAAGGCGTCGGAGCGTCCGCCTCGACTCGTCCGTCCCAGTCAGGGCGCTGAGCGTTATCGCCGCTGGAAAAATCGACGCGCCGAAGACCGAGTCCTGTTGAGTTGATCAATCGGCGCAGCAGCGCTGGCAACTGGTGGCGAGCCTCTATGTTTCCTGTTGCCCAGTCCGAAATCTGCCGAGCGGTGATAGTGAGAAACGGCGGAGCATAAGCGGGAACGGCCATGCCTCGGGCTCCCTCGCGTCTGCGTTCACGGTGCGCCTCAGCCTGGAGGTTCAAGAGCTCCTGATGGTCCGTGCGAAATGCTTGCTCCAGCCGGAGAGCCATTTCAGACGAAAGCGACGAATGGCCGTTCAGGAGTCTCGACAAGGAAGATCGCGCCACGCCCAATCGCTTGGCAGCTTCTGTTACAGACATTCCATGAGGAAGTACTTGCTCCCGGATGAACGGACCAATGTCCACCGATCGCTCCTGTGTTTTGCTGGACCACCTGGGTGATTGTAGCGTGGCGCGCTCCACAGCACAATCAGGGAGTCAGGTCGTAGCTTCAGTGCTTCAGACTGAAGCTGACATCGTGGCATTGCCGATGTGATGGACGGACCGGATCTCTAACGGGCCTGACTTGGACTCAGCGGCGCCTCAGACGCGTCATCATCGGAGGTATCAGCGTCCCATCCATAGCTGGCCGCCACCGCCGCATCCAACTCCCCATGCGCATCAGCCAGCCACTTCGGCCGCTCGTTATACAGATTCGTCAACGTCCGTCGCCTAAGTTCTCGCAGCGGCGCTGTCGCCGTCGGAACAGGCCGCTTCGGAAATCCCGCCACAGGCTCATCCACGCACTCCACCCGCGCATCGCCAACACTTGCCATCCCCGCCAGCCTTGCCTGCATTGCCAGCAACGCATACGTTGATTGCATTGCCATCACTGCCAGCTCCCCGGCCCTTCCCTCTCACACTCCACTCCCCGTCCCATCCCGCTCTCAATTCACTCACCTCTAACCTCTCCCCTTCCACCACCCACCAACCGCACCCCGGCGTCCCCGAAGACCTGTCCTGAGCTTGCCGAAGGGCCCCGTCCTGAGCCCGTCGAATAGCCTGTCCTGAGCTAGTCGAAGGAGGAAACCCAGCAGCACCCCACCGCCCCATCACACCAGTGCTACCCCGACCCCCACAAACCACCAGCACCAACCCACAGATCCCCACATCTTCCACTCCACCTCACAGCAGCCACTTCGACAACTTTGCGTACTCATTTCATCAACGAAGCCACGGGCGTCTCCACACCTTAACGCTCGCGTATCCACCGACATCCAACCTGGCCGCCGGCACCCCACCCATTCCGCAATTCCCGCCAGCCCCTCCTGCACCGCAGTCAACGCCCGCGACGCATGCACTGGTTGCACTGCCTTCATTGCCACCAGCCGTCATCACGCTCGCCTAGTCACCCCTCGACCCCAGCCAGCCCGGCCCCGCCCTCAGCACGAGCCATCACCCGCTCACGCTGCGCCCGCTCGCGCGATGCCGCGTCTCAGCCCCACCCCGGCTCCCGGCATCCACGCTGATAGCTAGTCGTACTCATTTCAACAACGAAGCCACGGGCGTCTCCACACCTTAACGCTCGCGTATCCACCGACATCGAACGAGACCACCGGCACCCCACGCACTCCGCGAATCCTGCCAGCCTGGCCTGCACCGACGGCAACGCCTGCGCTGACGGCAACGCTCTCGTTGCGAGCACCCCGCATCCAGGCCCCGACCAGCCCGCCCCTTGCGTCACCAGCCACTAACCACTCGCCACCGACTACACCCCGGCGTCCCCGGAAACCGTCCTGAACCTGCCGACGCAGGGGGGTCCACCAGCACCCCACCGCCCCCTCACACCAGTGCTACTCCGACCTCCCCACAAACCACCAGCACCAACCCACCGATCCCCACATCGTCCACTCCACCTCGCAGCAGCCACTCCGACTACTTTCCGTACTCATTGAATCAACGAACCGGCTGCCGTCTCCACATCGCAACGCTCGCCTACCCCTCGACATCCCACCTGGCCGCCGGCACCCCACCCATTCCGCAATTCCCGCCAGCCTTCCCTGCACCGCAGTCAACGCCCGCGACGCATGCACTGGTTGCACTGCCTTCATTGCCACCAGCCACTTCCAGCCACTCACCAACGACGTCCCGGCGTCCCCGGCGAACCTGCCCTGCGCCTGCCGCAGAGCCTCCCCCAGCCTGCCCAACCCTGCCCTGGACCCGATCCGGGGCGGGGACCCAGCA
>JAPPLW010000002.1 GCA_028819345.1 bacterium
CCGAACCCGTAGGGGTTCGGGCTGCCGCGCGACCGCTTAGGCGGATTTTTTGGCGCATCGGCGACGAGCATTGGGGCTGTGAGGGGAGGGAGGGGTGGAAGGGGAGAGATCCGGAGCGCGGGTTGCAAGGCGGACGGGGTGGCTTGGGTACGTGGTTCGACAGGCTGGCCAGGAGCGGGGGGCGGGGGAGGAGTGAGAACGGGAAGGGGACGGGGACGAAGGGGAGTGCGAGCAGTGCGAGGATGCGGGAGAGGAGGGGCGGGCGGGGACGGACGATGGGCATTCGAGGAGAAGGGCGAGGCTTACTCAGTTAGTGTACAATATCCTGGAGCACATGGCAAGGGGTTGGTGGGTGGTGAATCGGAGCGATGGTGGGCTCGGGATGTCGGGGAGGTCGGAGTGGCCCTGGTGGCTGGGATTGATCGGGGCGCTGGGTCCCGGCTGAAGACGCCGGGATGGCGGAGGCCGATCGGCCTGGGCGGGTTGGGTGCTGAGGGGTGAGGTTTGACACATGCCCTCGGACTGGCTCAGGACAGGCCCTTCGACTAGCTCAGGACAGGCTTTCCGAGGACTCCAGACAGGCTCATCACGAACGGTTGGGTGGGCGGCCAGCGGGTTGGGCGGAAGACGTGGGGGCTTGAAACGCCGTCCGCTCGAAGCCTGAGCCGAATACGTGGGGAGGGGGTGCGAAGTGGTGTGATCGAGCGCGGGTCCCAGGCTGCACGCAGCCTGGGCCACGAGCACAAGGCGTGGCGGGCTCGGGGGGCGAAGTAGCCGCCTGAGGCGATGTTGGGTCGGTCAGGCGGCGTCGTCGTGGCGGTCGCGGGAGTCTCGGCGGCCGAATAGGCCCTCGATGACGCCCTCAACGCGGGAGGTGCGCTCGGTTAGCGCCTGGACGTCTTTGCGCAGGGCTTCAAGTCCGGTGCGGACTTCTCCGATGTCGCCGCGCGACTCTTCCCTGAGTCCCTGGATGTCGGACCGGACTTCCTGCCGGAGGCTCTGAATATCGGTCCGTTGGTCGCGAATTTCAGCGCGGAGTTCGGCCAAGCCCTGGTCAGTATGAGCACGGGCGTCGCGCCAAATGGCGACCATGAGGCCAGCCAGGGTGGCGCTCATGGCCAGGATAGCGATGAGTTCGGGGGTCATGGGCGGCTCCTTGGAGTTGGTGAATGACATTGACCGCCCTTGTGGGTTGAACGGTAGCACGGGCAGCGGAACTCGACCGATCGATCGGTCGGGTGGCGAAGGCGGGTCCCGAGACGGCACCGGCGGATCGAATCGGGTCGGTCAGGCGGCGGCGGGGCGGTGGCGGGTTTCGTCGCGCGGCCGCGTGGGCGCGGCGATGCCCGCAGAGACTGGGATTGTTATACCTATGACAGGAGGTATGACTTTGGGCAGCGTGGTGGGAAGAAAGGGCCAAGTCGTGATCGCCGAGCACATCCGCGATCAACTCGGCATTGGCCCGGGGTGGGTCGCGATTCAGCGCGCGGTGGGCGAGCGTGTCGAGATGGTCTTTCTGCCGCCCGAGCACCGCGAGTCGCTGAAGGGGAGCCTGGCTCCGCACAGCAAGGCCAGCGTGCCTCCCAGCGAGTGGCTGCGGGCGCGGGAGCGCGGCTGGCATGAGGCCGCAGACCGGGAACTCTAAGCGCCTAGCGCCGGGTGAGCAACTTGCTCGATACCTCGATGCTGGTGGGGAATCTGACCGGGGATCCACCCGACCTGGCTGACGTGAGCGCGGAGGTGATTGACGGGATCGCGACGCAGGTGGTCAGCGATGTGGTGATCGTTGAGACGGCGTAGGTTCTGACGTCGGTATATGAAGTGCCGAGGGCAGCTGTTGTTGACGGTCTGATTGCGCTCCTCGGCAAGCCCAACATCGACACCCTTCAGCTCGAAATGGATCTGGTGCTGGAGGCGCTGTTCTGCCGGCCATCGGGCCGGGTCTGGTGTGCCGAGGCCCTGGTGTGGGCGGCTGGTCGGTCACAGGCCAACGCGGCTGTTTACTCGTTGGATGAGTGGTTCCCTGACGAGGGCATCACGGTGCTGCGGTCGGCTGGCGGCGGGTCGTTCTAGGCGGTCGGAGTTTGTCGTCGGCGGTTGATGGACGGTAGGACGCGCGGGCGGGAGGGGACTCCGATGAGCTCGAGGGTCGCGGGCGGCTCCTAGGTACGCCTGTGTGTCAAGTCCGCCCTGCGGTTGGCACAGAAGCAAGGGCCGTCGAACTGAAGATGCCACCGTGAGCGTTCCCCCTACACTCGCTCTTGATTCACTGCGCGAAAGGCGAACCCTGCACCGTCGCGAACTGGCCACGCTGAGAGATTCGTTCACCGTCGGCAGGAACGGCTAGGCGGGAAGATGGTCACCCAGACTTTGCCAGCGGTTCGAGTGCTAAGGGCCATACACGTTCGATCACCGGCACTTGTCTCGCCTGACTACCCAATCTCCTCGTAGAGCTGATCTAGGGTATCAATGATATCTGATTCCAAGTTCGAACTTCGAATCTCATCTATAATTTCCCTGATATTCGATGATGAATAGTGCGAGAACAGATATGGCCTCAAGTAGATGAGGAACCGTGCTGCTGCATCTGCGCTCCGCTCCCAGATTCTCTCATGCCTAATGGAAAACACTATGGATCCGATTTCAGCTCCAGATACAGTTTGGAATTTTGGCAGCTTGATCGCAGCGTCAACAACGTCAGGCAGCACTCCTTTGAAGTGTGGGACCCAGTCAAGCATAGTCAAGATCTCCTTCTGGTCGAGCGCTATGGGAACTCCGTAAAGCCGATTCTCCCAATAGACGCGGAGCCATTTCGACCACACTTGACGCTGCTCATCGTCATTCAAGTTGCGAATGTAGAATCCAATCTGTGAGCAGAACACATGCCGCTCGTTGGCATTCGCAAACCTAAAGAACTCGGGAATCCAATCATTGACTGGAGAATCGACAATGTAAACTAGCATTGCCGTGAACATGTTAATGAAGCGATCGGTGCGTTCAGTTCCAGAGAAAGTGGTGTGCATGTGCTTTATAGCGTTGAAGAATGCGTTGCACAACAGCTTTGCCGCGTCATGCGTGAGCCTGCCGGCAGTTAAGCCGTCCCAAAGAGCTTGAGATTCATCTTGGTTGTCGTGACGTTCAAACAGACCAAGGAAGTGGTCGATTACCCACTCTGAGTCGACTGACAGAAGAAAGGCGAAACTCCACGCCAGCCTCGTACGTGCGAGCCGTCCGGGTAGCGTCTCCTCGTTCACCATACGAGTGAGCGAGTCGCGATATTCACTGGGAGCTGAATCGGGTTGCCTCTCTTGCATGCGTATCCATAGCGATAAGCTTTCCAGCCAAAATGAAGCAAGAATGCCGGCCGAGTGGTTAATCGACGTATTTAGCCAGTCATCTCTTTCAAACAGGCGCTCATCAGGATCTATAGCGTCCCATAGTTGAACTGCCAGTCGATTGGCTTCAGGGAGCAACTCTGCGGCGTATGTTGGGCCGTCTGCCTTCACTAGCGCGTGCAATACCTCCGCCGTAGCCCGAGTGTGCTTCGGATATAGCTCCGGTCTGCTTAGGTTCTCTATAACAAGGCGATGTCTGTCAGCGGTTAGTTCGCCTTGCCAAGTGCGTGCAAGTACAGTCCAGATATCTGTCTCCCACTGTTCTGAGTCGGCTAAGGTATCGGCCAGATCGTATCCCCACTCAAAGTTCAGGGTTGCAGCTTCCTCCAATGTCCTCAGGAGGCCTTCACGACTCGGTTCAAATAGGTCGGACTGTCGAAAGGACAATAGATTCGAGAGACTCTCTCGAGGCGACTCTGAAACCAGCTCTTCTACAGACCAGGGTGACTGTGGGGTTATCATCCCTACGCTCTCGGTCCAACGCAAGAAGTCCGGGTGTGGCGACTGTCGAAAGTCTGGATAGATTTCCTGAATGTGATTCAGTGCCTCTTTCGTGATGTGACAGTCTGGGCAAGCTTGACTTAGCCAGTGCAGCCATCGAAATTTAACATATGCGGTGCGGCGGTCATACTCAGGATCGTTGCGATCCGGCCAACAGTACATATTGACGGTTTCAACGACGTCCCGTCGTTTGCGAAAGCTAAGAGAAGGATAAATTGCACGCACTGCGCGGTATGTCTCATGATGAGTGGCTATGTTATTTAAGCCGTTGTTTGCCAGGATCCAATCCGCCTTGCCATCGGCGTCAAGATCGCTTCGCAACGGTATAACGTGAACAGCCAAACGCCGCAAGATCGGTGCCGAAGAAGCTGCGAGCCGGTTACACAGACTCCCCAGTTGCTCCGGCTTCGACAACGCGAGATGTTCGAGGCAATCGCGCACAACGTCGATGAGCACATCGACGGCTGCCGGATGTTCATCCTGTGGATGGGGCTCAATTGCACTGCGACGGAAGCTGGTGCGATCATGATCGACGTCACCAAGCTGCCAGGCCACATATGTTAGATGTTGAGATTCAAGCCTGTGACTTATCCGAACTAGCAATGGTTCGGCTACAGATGGGAGGACTGGCTTCAGCATAGTCTCCCATACGTCGTCTAGATAGTAGTGTTTACCATCGTTGTCAAGTAATTCTATATCGACGGGCGAATCCTCTTCAGATGTCGAAGTTTCCAGGACTGCATACCCTTTCTTGACTCGAAAGCCGATCTCGGCCATCATAGCGAATATGTCAATAAGTTCATTAGTGAGCCTACAGTCGAAACAAGCCTGTGCAAGCTCTCGCAATGTATGATCGTCGCGAGTGCTCGGCGCAGCTAACATCAACAAAGAAATCCAACGCGATAGAACATTGGCGTCTATCTTCTCTTCGCTATTCGACTGGATGGCTCGAGAAACTGCAAACCAGAGCTCTGGATGCATCAGCATATTGCGTTTTGCAATAAGGAGAAACATTATACTTGAATATTTGATTGCAAACTTATCCGCCACCCACCGCGCGAGCTGCCTATCTTGGGGCCGGGTGGGTTCGGCTCCGAACAGTCTGTTGAAGAATCCTCTCTCGTCGAGCCAATCAATCCAGTCTGGATGATTTGCGGAGGAAGTAAAGAACCGAATCAATCTTGGCTCAGACAAAGCTGCAACAATTAAATCTGATTCTTCCTTTTCTGAAGGAGGTGGCTGCTTAGCGAGTCTTGTAATCTCACGCTTCCAATCGTTGTTTCCACGGCGCGAATAGTCTGCGACACCTTTGACGCCGACGTAGAGTGCCAAATGGTCGTTGGCACCGGTGCTCGGATATACAATAGGGGTGATGTTGAGTGGTGACCACCGAGTCTGGTCGCCGTCGGTAGTGAGAGCGAAGCGCTTGGTTTGGCTCGCCGGCAGAGCTCTGGCGAGGTATTGCATGACGATGTCGCCGTGGCTGTAACCCACGAAGAGCACTGTAAACGATAGAAACAGATCAACCAGGAAACGCCTGGCCCAACCCTCAGTCAAGTATGCTCGGCCGAAGTCAGCGTCCGTGATCACCATGTGTTCAGGGTGGGTAAGTGCACCGTGGACATGGACAATCCCTCGGAACGATCTCCCAAGGGGAAGTGCAGGTGCCCTGAAGATCTCGGGTTGCGACGCAAATACTTGGCTCGCGGCCTGCTCGAACAGTAGATCAAAGTTAGTAGTGACTAGTCGAACACTCTCCGTATTGAGATATGTACGTAGAAGGTCTCTATGGAGATCAGTCGGCTTTGGATTCAGTCGTTGTAGTTCTTGGGCGGCGAGCTTGTGTACCTGCACGTCCCTCGACTGTTGGAGCCGCCCTAGATAGGCATCCTCAGACTCGTCATCTCGTGAGACTTCACCAGTTCCGAGGCCAACTTTGCGCGCAAGATCCTCGAAGTCCGGAAGTCCGGCCGGCTTTCCCATTGACACGCCGGCCCCTGCGAAGATGACCAGCTTCTCGCGCCGCATGGCGTCAAGTAGTTCACCTGGGATCTCCAATCCAGCTATGTTCACTGTTGGTAGTGCTTCTTGACCTCAAGGACTACAGGCGTCTCACTCTGATCGGGACCTTCGTGGGACTGTGGGCCCAAAATTCGAGTGCCGACCTGCATCAGTAGGGATCGCAAGACTTCCAACGAACCACTAGGAATCGAAGTAACAGCGATCATGGTACCTCTGCCTAGTGGTTGACTGTCTTCTGTGTCAGGTCAATGCGAAGGGCAAGACGATGCGATGGTACACGTCTCGGTCCAGGTCGCACCCTAGGCTCTCGGGTCCGTGACCTGGCTGTGTTCGCATTCGTCAAGTTGCCACGTGGGCGACGACTCTAATGGTGTGGCGCAGCTATTTCACGGGTGGGTCGAAGGGTAGGTCGTAGGGCCAGTCCTTGGTGCGTTGGGTATCGCGGAGGTGGGTTTCGTGGCGCCAAAGGACTTGATGCCAGTCGGGGCGGCGGGGTTGGACGTTGTGTTCATGGATGAGGTTCCAGACCACTTGTTCGAGGGTGATGCGGCGGGTTGGGAGGTGGAGGCGGTGGAAGGGTCGATTAAGCGCGTAGTGGTCCGGCGCTGCGTAGACGTGGAGGTGGCAGCGCGGATATGACGGCGGGGCTCCACGGTTGTACTCGTAGACAAAGACCGGCTTCGGGTCGTCGAGATCATGGCCGGCCTGGTACCGATATGCCGATCGCAGGGTTTGGAGGCGTGGCAGGCCGGCATCGGGACTGCGATTCACGCGCACCGTCATTTGGACGTTCAGGTACATCCCATTGCTGAGCCGAGCCGGCCGGCCGCGCCGGGAAGATCTGGAGACCCCGTGGCCAACAATCAGGGTGCGCATCTGCGCACCAAGCCAGGCTTCGCCTAGCTCGGCATCGGCGATGAGCTTGTAGACCTCGCGAATTCGCCGAAGGAAGTCCCTGGCAGCTCGGCGGTTGCTAGGTCTCGATGGAGTCGGCAACGAGGTCGGCGAGGAAACAGAGCGAATTGAACACGGGGTCGCCGTGGTATCGCTCGGGCGGATCCTGGTATATGC
Source organism: bacterium (assembly GCA_028819345.1). GTDB lineage: Bacteria > Actinomycetota > Acidimicrobiia > Spongiisociales > ZC4RG35 > Bin76. Next base: position 6,990 of record JAPPLW010000002.1, read on the forward strand.
GCAGGAACTCGTCGGCCGTCAGGTCGAAGAGCCGCCGCGCCTCTCGGTCAAGTTCCGCCCAGACCTCTTCGCGGGACACCACAACGCGCTGGTACTCGTCCGGCAGCCTCTCGGGCCGTGCGTCGACGGTTGTTGCCATTGGTGGTGCCTCGGTGCGCCTGGGGTCAGGATAGCGCGGGTGCGGATGGGGTTGGTTGATTGGGGGTGTGGTTTGACGCGGCTCCCATTCGACAGGTTCAGAGCAGGCTTTCCGAGAGACTCAGGGCCGGCTCACCACGAACGGATAGGGGACGGGCCGGGGAGGACGGCCACAGGGGCTTCCCCTTCAGAAGGCGGGGTGTCCGGGATGGGTGTTGCGCGGAAGACGGGCGGGTCAGAGACGCCGCCCCTACAACAGAGCGAACCTGGATACCGGGATGACGGAAGGGGAGGGGGGTAGGAGCCTATTCGGGGACGAGATGGGTTTGGGGGAGAGTGGCCATGCGGCGATCGAGGGTGAGGGTTTCCAGGCCTGCGCGGGCGTAGTCGTTGGCTATGAGGCGGTCGAAGAGGCCGGGGCCGGTGGCTGCAGTGAGGGCGTCGAGGACTTCCTGGCCGTTGAGCGGGGCAACGAGGCCGCTGGTGAGGGCGTCGTGGAGACCGGCGCGGGCGACGGCGCTGGAGAGGTCGTAATGGTGGATGAGCGCCGCGTAGGCTTCGCCAATGGCCTGATTGGACGCATACATCTCACATCCCCGTTCATCCACCAGAACACTCAACTGGCTGAGACAGCGCTCGAAGTCCGTTCGCGGCTCCCTGGCGACCAATCTGACGAGGATCGAGGTGTCAACTCCGTAGCGACGGCCTCTGCCTGGCCGGGCGCCGTTCCCGCGGTTGCCGGTCGAGGTCACCTCGGCGGCGAAGGGCCACGCCCCTGTTCCCGTTCGTCCCGGAACTTGCGGATGTCGAACGGCGGCGTGCCGGGCCTGATCTTGTCGCCCAGGGTGCCTAGCCTGGAATAGTCGATGCGCTTGGGGCGCAGGGTGTAGCCGTCGGGACCTTCCAGCAGCTCCAGCCGGTCACCGGGCCCCACGCCCATGGCGTCCAGGACGTGCTTGGGGAAGGTGACCTGACGCTTGGATGTGATTTTGACCAGCATGGGAGAGCTCCTTACTCAGATAGTGTGCCAGGTAAGGCAGGGCTGTCCAGCGTGTCGGGCGGCTGGCGGTGGGTCACTTGATGACTGTAGGTGGTATGGCGGCGTGCCGCTGGCGAGCTCATTGGGAGTGGTGAGGAGCCTGGGGTGTGGGTGCGCGGAAGAGGCCGGTTTGAAACCGGCACCTACGCGAGGAGGGAGCTCGGGACGTTGGGGAGTCGGGGTGGCCGGATGCGCGGGGCTTGACCGGGGTGCTGGATCCCGGCTGGGGACGCCGGGATGACGGAGGGGATCGGGCTGGGTGGGTTGGGTGCCGGGGCGTGTGGTTCGACGCGGTCCGCCGAACACGGCGGGCCGGCTCACCACGAACGGGGGATTAAGGCGAGATCCCTCGGCGGACCTCGGGATGACTAGCGGGTCATTTGTGGTCGGGGAGGGCGTCCTGTTGGGTGAGGGTGGTGGATTTGATGGTCATGGCCTGGAGCCGCTCCGGGACGGGTTCGGGGAGGGTGGTGAGGGGGGTGAAGGTGAGGTTGTCGGTGAGTTCGAGGGCGGGTTCGGCGAGGTCCTGGACGTAGAACTTGGACGACGGAAACAGGTCGCCGGGGTAGGTGAAGTTGGGGAGGGTGGCGAGCTCGATGGCGAGGGCGGCGCCGACGGAGCTCTCCAGCATGCCGCCGATCCAGACGGGGACGCCGGCGTCGCGGCACATGTCGTGGATCTTGATGGAGCGAGTGAAGCCGCCGGAACGGCCGGGCTTGATGTTGACGTACTGGCAGGCGTTGATTTCGAGGGCCTGCTGGATCATGCGGAGCTCGCGGGCGGACTCGTCGAGACAGACGGGGGTCTCGATGTGGCGGGAGAGCTCGGCGTGGTCCATGACGTCGTCCCACTGGAGGGGCTGTTCGATGAAGGCCAGGCGGAACTGGTCGATGGTTTTGAAGGTGTCGAGGTCGTCGAGGGTGTAGCCGGCGTTGCAGTCGATGTGAAAGATGGCGTCGGGAAATGACCCGCGGACGGCGTGGAGCATCTCGACGTCCCAGCCGGGGCGGGCCTTGAGCTTGATGCGAGGAAAGCCGGCATCGACGGCTTTCTGGATGTCGGCGAGGAGGTCGTCGAAGGAGTCGAGGATGCCGAAGTCGGCGCCGGCGATGACGTCGGCATCGGATCCGCCGACGAGGGTGTGCAAGGGGGTGCCTGTGCGCTTGGTTTCGAGGGTCCACCAGAGGAGCTCGACGGCGGCCTTGGCGAAGCCGTTGCCCTTGAAGGGGGCGAGGCGGGCGTCGAGGTCGGCGGCGGTGTCGAATTCGCGGCCGACGACGAGGGGGCCGAAGATTTCGCTGACGAGGTGGTAGACGGAGCCGGCGGATTCGGGGACGTAGTGGGGGGCGCGGAAGGGGGTGGCCTCGGACCAGGCGGTGACGTCGCCGGAGGTGGCCTTGACGAGGACGGAGTCGATGGCGTGGTCCTCGCCGTAGGCGGTTCGCCAGGGGTAGATGAGGGGCATGCTGACGTAGTAGATGTCGAG
>JAPPLW010000079.1 GCA_028819345.1 bacterium
CCTCTCGGCGCTGTCCAGGGCGCATTACGCAAAGGTCTCCATTGAGGGAGAGGGCAGGGTGAGGGTGGCTGCCTCGGTCAAGCAGCCAAGCTGAAGTCCAGCACCTCCCTCCGGGGCCGCCCCTCTTCACCCTCTCCGAGGGGAGAGGCAGACTCGGCCGTCCCCGGCCGAATTCGGTGAGGAGTCCCCCGCGCACCCACCCCGGCCAAGACGCGGCTTGGGCCAGGGTCAAGCGCCTCTTGTGAGACGCCGCCTCTTTCTCCCTCGCCCTTGAGGAGAGGGCTGGGGTGAGGGTGGCTGTCACCCCCACCACCCACGCAAGGTCAGGAGCAACCCACGCCCCCGTCCGCCGCCTCTTGTCCCCTCTCCCCGCGAGAGAGGGCCAGAGTGAGGGTCTTCCAGTCTCGGTCCACGCGCCACCACCCGCGTACGGACTCCAATGTTCAAGAGGCACACCGCTCTTCACCCTCTCCGAGGGGAGAGGCAGACTCGGCCGTCCCCGGCCGAATTCGGTGAGGGGTCTTCCGCGCACCCACGCCACCCAGCGCGAAGCTCCTCACGGGGCTCGCCGCTCTTCACCCTCTCCTGGGGGAGAGGCAGATTCCGGCGTCCCCGCCGGAAATCGGTGAGGGGTCTTCCGCGCACCCAACCCCAAGCCCACCTGAGCCGCTCGCCGCACCCACCACTCCCGGGCGTCACGGTCCTACGCGGCGCCTCCTAATCTTCACCCTCTCCGAGGGGAGAGGCAGATTCCGCCGTCTTCGGCGGAAATCGGTGAGGGGTCTTCCGCGCACCCTGCCCCAAGCCACCTCAGCCGCCCGCCGCACCCCCACCCACGGGGCGCCCTTCTTACCCTCTCCATCTGAGGGAGAGGGCAGGGTGAGGGTGGCTGCCCCCCACCACCCACGCCAACTCAGCCGCAACCCACAGTCGTCGCCTGCCTAAATCCGTCTTCGGGCGTGAAGAGCCTTCCGCACACCCACCCCTCACGTTCCTACGCCAGCGGCAACCCCACCACCCTTCCCTCCGCCGCCGAAATATCCGCCGCAATACACGCCTCATGCGTATTCATCGAATTCGCCAGGCTCACGTGCGACTCCTCGCCCCGCTCGATGCAGTCCAGCAGGTGCGAAACCTCGCCCAGGAACGGATGGTGCGAGACATCCCCGCTATCCGGCAGCACCGTCGGAATCTCCGCGTAGTCCGTCTGCCCCGGCAGCGTCCGGCTGAAAATCCGGTTATCCAGCATCGTCCCCTGGTCGCCGTACAGCGAGATGCGGAACTTGTACGGCGCCGCGTCGTCCAGGTTCGAGAGCGCCTTCCCCAGCGCCCCATTCGCGAACTTGCAGATCATCACCGACGTCCCCGGGTACTCGAACCGGTCGCTCCCCTCAACCGCGTACGCGCTCACCTCCACGATGTCGCTGTCCGTGAAATAGCGCAGCGCGTCCACCGCGTGACACCCCGCGTTCAGGAACGACGACCGCCCCTGCGCCGCCGTCCGCGACCACTCGTACTGCGCGTACCACGGACCCAGCCCATGCACGTAATCCACCTCGGCCATAAAGAGCCGCCCCAGCGCCCCACTGCTCAACTGGGCGCGAATCACATCAAACAGCGGATTCCAGCGCAGCACAAAACTCACCACCGTCCGCACCCCCGCCGCGGCAACCGCGTCCTGCATCGCTCGCAAACTCGCCAGGTCCAGCGCCGCCGGCTTCTCGATCAGCACATGCTTCCCCGCCTTCGCCGCCGCGATCGTGTTCTCCGGATGCAAATCGTGCGGCGTGCAAACGGCCAGGATGTCCACGTCATCGCGGCTCAGCACCGCGTCCAGGTCCGTCTCGATCAGAACGTCCGGATGCCCCGTCTCCCGCGCCACCCGTTCGGCTGACTCCGCCCGTCGACTCGAAATCGCCACCACCCGCGCCCGCTTATCCGCCGCAAACGCCCGCACATGCTCCGCCGCCACCCACCCCGCCCCATGCACCGCAACCCCATACGCCTCCACAATCAAGCCCCCCAAATCAATTCGGCGAGTCTACGCACCACTCCGTCATCCCCGCGCAGGCGGGGACCCAGCACCACCCAACATCCCTGGCGCAGCAATGCCACCCCGTCCACCCCTGCATCGCCAGCCCACGCACTCCACCCTCGGTCCTGGTCAGCCGGTTCGGAGTCCGTCGGAGAACCGCGTCAAACCACATCCCGGGATGCAGCAACAAACTCTCCAGCGCGTCCTTATCTTTCACCTTCTCCTCGGAGGGAGAAGGCTGGGATGAGGGTGGCTGCCACCCCCATGCCAGTCTCGCTCAACTATGCCGGTTAGGTAGGCGAGATTCGAGCATCCGTGAACGGCGGACAACTTTCGCGGTCGCCTGCTAGTCTCAACCGGAGGGGTGAGACATTGAAATCGCAAAGAGACAACCGACTGACGGTTACCGTCCAAGAAGAGATTCCAGCGTTTCTCGCAACCTACGAATTGACCGCCCTAAGGCCACCAACTCTGATCGAGAAAGGCGTCGACAACCTCAACTTCGTTGTTGCAACGCAGCGCGGACGCGTAGTCGTCCGCCGATACGGGAGAACATCCCGAGGCGACATACCGTTCGAGCTGGAGACTCTCCTTCACCTCGCGTCCGTGCGATTTCCGGTTCCTCGCGTCCTAACCAATGCTCATGGCGAGACCCTCGGTGTCTTGGCGAACGGACCTGCCACGATTTTCGAGTTCGTCGACGGATTACATCCGACACTGGTGGACTCATCGCCTGAGGTCGTAGGGCGCTGGCTCGCCGAGTATCATGCTGCTATTAGGGGATTCACTCCGCTACATCAGAAGCAGTTCACCGAAACGACTAGGCTGGATCAAGTATCCGCCTACGCGAGCGCTATGCACACAACCGGATCGGGTTACGACGCCTTCTTGGCACATTTAGACCGCTTCAGGGAACAGCATTGCGGCTTCCTCCAGCAGGTACTCCCGACTCTTCCCAGCGGGGTCATCCACAGCGACTTTCGGCCGGACAATCTTCTAGTCAATCGGCGGAGTCTGGTCGCCGTCCTGGACTTCGACACTAGCTACGTGGCAAGCCTGCTACGAGATCTATCTGAGACGATTCTGATCTGGGCTGTCTCAAGCGACGAGATCGCCATAGAACCGTCAGTCCTGCATGGTCTTCTGGAAGGCTATCAAGAGGTTCGATCGCTCACGCCTGCTGAGCATTTAGCGCTCTACCCAAGCGTACTGCTCGCGTGCCTCTGTGATGCAGCCGGCTACCTCACTCGCCGGATCGACGAAGGGAGTCCGGCGTTGCAGGCATCGGATTCTACAATGTACCTCCGTTACCTTGAACTGCTGAAGACGCCGTGGCCAATCTACGGTCGTGAGTACCATATCGACTAGACCCGAAATCAACAGCGTTCTCGTGAATTAACATTAGGGTGATACGACGTGCAAAGGCGGATCCGACATCGTCACACTCCTTAGCCGGTGAACATGCAGAACCCCATCAGTCTAGGCCCAGAAGTGGATCCGAGCGACCCATTTGCCATTTCCTGAGAGTGCATACGGGCGCATCATCGTACGCGTCGGCCAAGAAGGGAGACCTCGCGGAACGATGGCCGGTGTCGGTTCTGCGAGATTCGCCGCATTTGCCTGCGCCGTCCCTGGACTGTGCGCAGCAATTCGGCGGTGATCTGCGCCGCCCGTACCGCTTCTCACGAACATGGCACTGTCCGTGTCTCAGCAACAGGGGTCCCCCAGCACCCACGCAAAGCCAGCAGCAACCCACCCTCGCTCGCCGCCCTCCCATCCGCATCCCCCGCCAGTCTTCCGCGCAACGCGCGTCCCCTCCTGCGTAGGGACCGGTTTCTAACCGGCCTCTTCCGCTCGCGCGCACGCTACCCGGCTACCCGCCGGCCTCAATCTCTCGCACCGCCCCATCTCACGTAGCGGCGGGTCCCCGACCCGCCCATCTTCCGATCGTTTCGCCTCAACCTCAGATCGGGACTTCCCTCACGTTCCCTGGGTCTATCTGGTCGCGTGCCGAACGGATGTCCTCGACGCGTAGCTGTACCTTGGGCCACGCAGTGGAAAGCAGAACCACCACGGCCAGCCTTCGAGCGGCAAAGTTCTGCTGATGTCGCAGATTCTGATCGGTGGTGATCAGGACGTCGTAGCCCTCTCGCTCGGCGTTGTCGATCAGGTCCCCGTTATCCAAATCTGACCAGCCGCGCTCGGCTGCCGTGTCCACGACATGACCGTCGAGACGACGCCGCAGCGGCGCCGGGGTGCCCTGATCAAAGAGTATCTTCACAGACGCGCGGGAACTCTCAGGGCCTCCGCTTGGTGTTCCAGCACCGCTCGAACCTGCCAGGCTTCAACGCCCGGGAACCAATCCAGAAACTGCCCAACCGTGGCGCCGCTTTCCAGGTTCTCGAAGAGGGCGGACACCGGCACCCGCGTTCCGGCAAACGTCCAAGCCCCGCTCAGCTTGCCTGGACGCCGTTCAACGGCCGGGCACTTGGCAACCCAGAGAGACTAAGCTCTTCCTAGGCTTGCCTAGCCGACAGTCTCTCAGACACCCATCTCAACACCGATTCGGTCAAGCAGGTGCACTTATGGAAACCAACGCCTGGATAGCCGCTGGCTCTATGGTGATCGCTGGCATCTCGGCACTCATCGCTGGCATCTCGGCGTTCATCGCGTACCGGGCGGTACGGGAGTCAAGGCGACTTCAGGAAAAGCAGTGGAGGCGCGACGAGTTGGTGCTCCGGCGCGATGTTCTCCGGCGTCTTCGTGGGTTTAGCTACCGCCTGACCGAATCATTGCAGGGCACGGATGGAGAGCCTTTCATCGCCTTGAATGAGGCCTGGGTCGTGTACGCGGACTTTCCCCACGTCACCAATGCGTTGACCAAGATGCACAATGAGCTAGGCAATAAAGATAGTCTCCGCCGCAACATTGTCAGGCTTGTTGGGGCGATGTCGGTTGCCGCGGAAGTCACCAGGCGCGGCTTGGACGACAAGCTGATCGAGCGCCCGTTCACACCTCCAGTCATCGGCCGAGCGCACGAGAATACGGCTGGGAGCCAGGGTGCGGAGCGCGTTCATGACAACCGTTAAACGGCCGAGGGTCGCGACGATCGGGCTAGACAGCGGTCAGGTGGAATCACTAGAGCCTCTCTGCGGAGATTGTAGGTCAGCGGTCTTGTTGGACGACTACCTGGTACGCCACAGCTGGACAGAAACTGATGTAATGGTCTCCACCGGTCATCACGAGCCGACGGTCGACACCAGCGTCAATCTCATGACAATCGGGTACAGTGACTTTCGCTGGAAGGACCAGTTCGGCGGCAGCGGCCGGCGTCGCCCTCAATTCGCGAGCACCGATGCCGGGAACACCGAGCGAGAGCTACGAGTTCCCGATGCCTGTCCTGAGCCGTACAAGACGCTGGCTGCCGAATTGGCCCGACAGCTGGGCCAAGCCGAAGAACCTCCCGACGTGATTGCCACATCGCGCAGAGATAGGACCGCGCTGATTGAGACGACATCAGGTCTTCCCGTCGCTTTGCGACTCGCCCTTCCCCGTCGATTAACGGACACCAAAGGTGGTTCGTCAAGACCCATTGGGCTCCTGCTACCAGAAGTCTCGAACCTTTCTGCTTGGTTCAGAGCTTTCCTCTACGACGTCCATAAATCTGATCCTGATCGAGTTCCACACTCACCGCCACGCTTAGCCCAACTGTCGGACTGGTATACCCCCCAGGAGCAGGAATTGGCAGATCGGATTTCGAAGATCAAATCTGACATCGGACGTCTGACCGCCGAACAAGCTGAGCTTAAGACGGAATTGGATGCGGAAAGGATGAGAGCCGACAACGGAATCCGACGAATCCTCTGGGCCAATGGCGACGACCTAGTCGCCGCAGCACAGGAAGTACTTTCCGGCCTGGGGTTCAATGTCCGCAACATGGACCTTGGAAGGAGCGAGAGCGAGCCAAAGCGTGAAGACCTGCGGCTTACACTTCCAGACCACTCAGGCTGGGAAGCAATCGTCGAAGTGAAGGGCTACACCAATGGGACAAGGACGAACGATACTCGCCAGATTCGCGAGCATCGCGATCTCTACATCGTTGAGGAAAGCCAACCTCCCAGTCTGACAATCTGGCTCGCCAATCCGTTCCGCACGTTAGATCCTTCCTCAAGGCCTGCTCCCGACCCAAACGTCCAGGAAGCAGCCGCGAATATCGGTGCGGTCTATGTACCGGCTTCAGATCTCTACCGACAATGGGCGCTCGTCGCGGCCGACCGCCTTGAAGCAGATTGTGTCGTCCAGAGCCTCATCAACGCCGATCCCGGCCTCTGGAAGCCCCGGTCAAAGGTTCCCGCACTTAGTTAGCTCAACCCGTAGTAGTCCGATGGCCCATAGTGTCAGCGATGAGGTGTTGCAGAGCCGCCCGCTGGCCCAGGCTGCCCGCAGCCTGGCATCTGGGAACGACGGAAATACGCCTCAGCCGTCCTCAACGCACAGTTCGCGCAGCCCCTAGCGCTCATGGTGAGCCTGCCCTGAGCTTGTCGAAGGGGAAGGCGAATCCAGAGCGATATGTCCTCTCCGAAACGAAGCCCGCCGCTAAGTTCTACTGGCCCGACGGATTCCCCCAGTGGTCACCGAAGCCAATTCGGTCTGGTGCCAGCACGCGCAGATTCGAGCGATACCATGCAATCTCGCGATTCAAAACCTCTGTTAGCCTGAGTCCAGTTCGCACCATCTCCGCTCGGACTTCTTGAGCCAGGCGAGTGCCAATAATCAGCACAAGGGGATATTGATCTGTCTACAGTTCCTACCGGTTCGTGCTACCCGTGGACCTCCTGATCCGTTCCTACGAGACGTTCGCCAAATACCTCCCCAACTCCATGCTCAACCGCATGCTCGAAGACTCGGAAGTCCTCTACGACCGACACAAGGTTGAAATGCAGCCTAGCGGCCGGTAATTGAATCCGGCCAAGTAACCGTGGAGGCTGGGGATTACATCACCCGAACGCCGCCGAATGGGATGGACGGGTATATCTGGAAGTAGGTAATGACGCCGCCCCTGACAGTTCCGTTGACGCTGGGTTGATCGACCGAGAAGGTGGTCAGTCTGCCATTGCCTTCGGTTGCGTGGTCGAGGCCGTTGCGCAGGTCGTGGGTTATGCCGGACGGGATGGTGACGCCGCGCCGGGTGATGTAGTAGATGCCGCCGCCTGAGCCAACACCGCCCCTGTTTCCAGCTCCAGCCAGATTGACGTTCTCACCCCTGGTGGTGGTAGGCGCGCTGACATCGCGACCTTGCGTTTCCGTGATGTGGCTGCGCGAGATGCGGACGTAGCCGGCGCCGGCGTTTCCACCGTTTTGATCGTCTCTGGTCCGTCGGGACGCTCCGCCCCCACCTCCCATGGCCAGGTTTTCAGCATTGAAGACGCCGGTTTGCAGCGCTTCGATGGCCCAGGAGGCTTCCGGCAGATACCCCGCGAGCGAGCTTGTTGGATGTCCAAGAGTTCCGTGGGAGCCCGCGCCGGGACGTGACGAATAGTCGTTGCCTCCTCGGTAGTAGAGACCGCCCCCCGGCCCCTGACCGTATCGTTCTCTTCTATCCGCTGGGTCAGGGTTTTGTATTCCGCCGAGAAACCCCGTGACGTTGATTTCCGATGTGCTGTCATCAATGACCAGTCCGGCTCGGCTTCGGTCCGCCACCGTATTTACCCGGTTGCCGAAGAAGGCTGAGAACTCGATGGCGGCGATGCCGCCGAATTGCCGACCCCACCACTCGTTTGGCCAAACCTCAGTTTCGGTACGGCTGCCGGGGTAGAGAGCGCGAAACGCTTGCTCAACCCGCTGGCGACTGGCGGCGGCGGCGTTCAGGATCCAGTCGATTGCCTGCTCGATGCCGTAAGCCGAGATTCGGTCCATGGTGGGCCAGATACTGGTTACGGAGCTGTTGTGTTCAGGGTGGGCGTCGACGTGCAGCAGGTCGCCGCCAGCGAAGTCCTGAACCCAGAAGCCGGCCGCAATCGGGCGTCGCTCTCGAACCATGATCATTGGGTCGGTCATTGGAAACCTCCAGGATGCAGAAGTCGATCAGTCAGGACCCCGACCGGCATGGACGGTTGTCGACCCAGTACTGGTACTTGCGGCAATCGGATTGCACGCCGGGGTATTGTTGGAACTGCCCGCAAGTGTACACCGTCAGAGTCCATAGTCAACGGAGAAGGTATAGGGATTGCCTGCACCACAGAGCGTTCCTAGTTCAATGGCCTAGCGGCCCAGACTGCGCGCAGCCTGGGACCCTCCACCGAAGAGCCTGTCCTGAACGTGCCAAAGAGCCTGCCCTGAGGTTGCCGAACGGGGGACCCAGCGCCCCGATCCATCCCAGCACACCCAGCGTTCCTGGTTAGCCTGTCGAACCACTCCCCGGTCTCCCCACCGTCCCAGACCCACCATCGCTCTGATTCGCCCCTTGTCCCGCGCCCTCCGTACCCAGGTCATCCCGGCGTCCCCGGAGAACCTGCCCTGAGCCTGGCAAAGCCTGTCCTGAGCTAGTCGAAGGAGGGGACTCAGCACCCCGATCAGTCCCAGCGCACCCAGCCGACCCCTCGCAACCCATCCGGACCAGACGCTCCCAACCTCCCACTCCGACTCTCACTTCTCTACCCTCTCCCCTCTGCCCTTCCTCAACTGGCACCTCCCCACAGCCCACTAGCAACAACCCACACCACCCCCCGTACCTCCCCCATTCCAAGCCACGCGGCGCCTCGCCATTCACCAACCACCTGGCAACCGTCCCCGTACCCGTTCCCCTCGGGTCTCACTTCTCTCCCCTCCACCCTCTGCCCTTCCGAGCCCTCTCCCCTTCCCATCCTTGACTCCCCTTCCCCACCAGTGTACTCTACTTGTGTAATCCCCACAACCCCACCCCAATGCCCACCGCCGTCCCTCTCTTCCACCGCCTCCTCCCCCTTCTCGAACTTCTCGCACTCCGCTCCTGCCCCACCCCCTTCCGGTCTCACTTCCCTCCCTCCTCGTCCCCCTCCGGTCTCACTTCTCTACCCTCTCCCCTCTGCCCTTCCCGGTCCCACTCCCCCGTCATCCCGCGTCTTCAGAGAGCCTGCCCTGAGCCTGTCGAACGGGGGACCCAGCGCCCCGATCGATCCCAGCGCACCGAGTCACCCCGTCAACCTCAGCAACCCGAGCTCTCTGGCCCTGCTTCCCCACATCTCACTTCTCTCCCCTCTACCCTCTGCCCTTCTTCATTCCCCTCCCAGCCCCAACTCTCATCGCCGACCCGCCAAAAAAATCCGCCTAAGCGGTGGGGGGGGGGGGGGGGGGGGGGGGGGGGGGGGGGG
>JAPPLW010000112.1 GCA_028819345.1 bacterium
TGTGACCCCCTTGGGCACGGCGCGGGCGGGCTTGGGGGGGGGGGGGGGTTTTGGGGGGGGTTGGGGGGGGCCGGGGGGGGGGGGGGGGGGCCTGTGGGGGGTGCTTTGCGTGTCGGATGGGGTCGGGCGCAGGGCGTTGGCGGCGGTGAAGGGGGATTGGATTCGGGGTGGCCGGGCAAGAGGGGCATGCGTGCGATTGGGCGTAGGGCGGGTGGGGTGAGGTTGAGGGCGGCGGCGAGGAGGGTGGCGAGGATTCGAAGTGGGGTCAGCATGGGTGGGGGGTGGCGAGGCGGGGAAGGGGCATCCGGATCGGGGTTGCATTGCGGTTCGGTAGAGTGTACACTATTGGCATACGAGCGACAAGCGGTGCGAGGGTGATGCGCGAGGTTTTGCTTGAGGTGGTGGCCGGCGGCTGGTGCGGACGCGGGGGAGTCACCGGCGCCGGTAAATCGAGCGAGGATCTCGGGCCCGGTGCGTGGAACAGTGTTCTGAAGCGGGGTGGGCTCGATAGGGGAGCGTTGCGGTGAGGTACGTGGCAGTCATCGAGAAGACGGGCAACGGGTATTCGGCGTATGTGCCGGACTTGCCGGGCTGCGTGGCGGCCGGCGATACGCGAGCGGCGACCGAGTCGTTGATCCGCGAGGCGGTGGCGGAGCACCTGGAGCTGCTGCGAGAAAGCGGCGATGTGGCGCCTGAGCCGCAGGCTTCGACGAGCCTGGTTGAAGTTTAGGGGGCGGGTACAGCTCCGGGGCGTACCTGAGGTGGCGGTCGGCTAGGGCGGCTAGATCAAGCTGAGGGTACTTGCCGATCTCCGGTGAGGATGCTGGTGCCTGCTTCTCCCAAGGCGAGGATGACGAGCGGCGGGCCCGGTATCGGGAGAGCGGCAACGGTGGGTGCTGGGGGAGGGCGCACGAGCGGGGGACCCCTCACCGAATGCCGGGGACGGCGTCCTTCGGCTAGCTCAGGACAGGTTCTGCCTCTCCCCTTGGCGAGGGTGAAGAGGGGCGGGTCGGGCGTATGGAGTGCAACAACGGTGGTCGGTGGGGGTGGGCGCACGACCGGAAGACCCCTCACCCCAACCCTCTCCCCCAGGAGAGGGATTAATGCGGGGACCCTGCAATTGAGGTAAGCCCGCGTTGGGGAGCTGTGGGGTGGTGGGGTGCGCTTGGATGGTTGGGTGCTGCTGGGTCCCGGCCGGGCACGCCGGGATGGCGGAGCGGAGTGCCGGGTGGAGTAGGTGCTGGGGGGTGTGGTTCGACACGGTTCTCCGACGGACTCCGAACCGGCTCACCACGAACGGGCAGGCGTGGGTGGTGGGGTGGGCGGAAGACGGAGGGCAGAGACCCGCCCTCATTCGGCAAGGTCAGGGCAGGCTCTACAGAAGACGGCCGGGGACGCCGGGATGTCGGAGGGGTGTGGCGGGGCGGTGGGGGATGCGGGGAGGGTCCCAGGCTGCGCGCAGCCTGGGCCACATTTCCACGAATGGGGTTGGGCTGGGAGGGAGGGTGAGTTGGAGTTAGAGGGGGTTGCGCCAGCGGAGGCCGGGGAAGCGGCTGAAGTCGGTGTCGTTGGAGTGGAGTTCGGCCTGGTATTCGATGGCGAGGGCGGCGATGTGGGCGTCGGTGGTCAGGTTGCCTGCGACGCCAGCGGCTTCGAGGGCTGAGCGCATGAGAGCGACGTGCTGCCGGCCCGGGTTCAAGGGCGAGACATGCGGTGCGCGGAACCACTCGTCCACGTAGTCCATCGCTTGCGTGAGCGTTGCAGGGTGCTCACGCAGGCTGGGGTGAGTGAGCAAGCGCACGAAGCCGGTTGTGACCATCCACGGGATGCCAATGCGTTCTGGCCCGTTGAGCAGTCTCTCCCACCAACGGCGGGCGGGATGGTGGAGGGACGCTCCGTCGTTATAGGCGTAGAGCAGCAGGTTGACGTCGGGGACAATCACTCCCGGTGCTCTTCCAGCAACTTTCGATGCTCTTCCAGGAAGTCCTCCACCTCGAGCTGGTCATTGAGCTGGTTGAGTTTCAGGGGGTCGATCCCAGGCCGGAATCCGCCGCGGAGCGGTCGGACGCGAAAGACTGGCCGATCTTCCGGGGCTTCAGGCGCCAGGCCGCGGCGCAGGGTGTCGTTGACGACCTGCTTGAATGGGACGTCCAGCAGCTTGGCCTGCTGCTTGAGGGCGTCGGCGAGGTCGTCGTCGAGGGTGAGGGTAGTTCGCATGGAGGCATCAAAGCATCAATAGGATTCAGCGTCAAGATGTCATCGCGGGTTAGGTGCTGAGAATTGCTGGGTGGCGCAGCCACTTTTGCTGGGGGTGACGAGGGCGCGGCACGAACGGACGACGGGTGGGTTTGAGAGGCCGCTGTGGGGAAGGATTGAGCGGAGAGTCGTGAGAGGTGAAAGGGGAAGAAGGGGAGAGGTCAGAGGGTAGAGGAGTGAGATAAGAGCACGAGGTGGGCTGGGCCTTGCGGGGAGGTCGGGGTGGCCGGGTGCGCCGTGGCTGTTGGGTGGTGGTGCTGGGTCGGGCGGTACCCGGCGTGGGTTACAGGACAGGTTCATCCGGCGACCGAGCGCGGGTCCTGGTGGGGTGGGCGGACGACGGGCGGGTCAGAGACGCCGCCCCCATTCGGCAAGCTCAGGGCAGGCGCTACGCAAGTTTGGGACGGAGATGCCGGGATGGTGACCATAGTCATGACTATGGGATGATTGGGGGATCCACAGGGCGGGCGGGAGCGTGGAGATGGATTTGGATGCGGGGCGTGGAACGCCAGGGGTGCGGACGATGAAGGCGTCGGAGTTCAAGGCGAAGTGCCTGAAGTTGATGGATGAGGTGGCGGAGACGGGGGAGGAGATTCACATTACGAAGCGGGGGCGGGCGGTGGCGAAGCTGACGCCGCTGAAGCGAAGGCCGAAGACGCTGTTTGGGATGGGCCGCGGGCGGATGAAGATTCTGGGCGACCTGGATGAGCCGCTGGGAATCCAGTGGGAGGCGGAGCAAGGGCTGCTGGACGGCAAATGATGGTGCTGCTGGATACCAGCGCGCTGCTGTGGCTATGGGCCGGCGATGATCGGTTGGGCCCGCAGGCGCAGGAGACGATCGACGTTGCCCTCCACAACGAGCGACTCGCGGTGTCGGCGATCACGTTCTGGGAAGTCGCGATGCTGCGAGACAAGGGTCGATTGGACTTTCCCGACGACGTGGGCCTGTGGCGGCGGGAGCTCCTGGGGAACGGATTGATTGAGATTCCGGTGACCGGCGACCTGGCGGTACGGGCGGGTGCGCTGGAGGGTATCCACGGGGATCCTGGAGACCGCCTGATCGTTGCGACGGCGCTGGAAGGGCACCAGCTAGTGACGAGCGATAGGCGAATTCTGGCGTGGGCGGGGACGTTGGATCGGCTGAATTCGCGGGTGTGATG
The DNA here is from genome assembly GCA_028819345.1 of bacterium. Taxonomy (GTDB): domain Bacteria; phylum Actinomycetota; class Acidimicrobiia; order Spongiisociales; family ZC4RG35; genus Bin76. Next base: position 3,417 of record JAPPLW010000112.1, read on the forward strand.
AGGGGATGGACCGTGGTGGAGGGCGAGCGCACGAGCGGGGGACCCCTCACCGAATGCCGCGGACGGCGTCTGCCTCTCCCCTTGGAGAGGGTGAAGAAGGGCGGGCCGGGTATCGGGAGTGCGGGAACGCTGGTCGGTGGGGGTGGGCGCATGAGCGGCGGACCCCTCACCGATTTCGGCCGAAGACGCCCGAATCTGCCTCTCCCCTTGGAGAGGGTGAAGAAGGGCGGCTCGCGCAGGAGGGGTGGTTGGTGCGGTTTGGGCGGTCCTGGGTTTGGGCGGTCGTGAGCGTGGGGCCTAGCGGCGGGCGCGGCGGGGCGGTGTGCTTGTTCAGCAGGCCCTGGAGGGTTTGACGTGTCGACGGATGGGCAGAGACCAGCGGGCGAGCGGTGGATGTCGGCGACGGAGTTCAGGGCGCGGTGTTACCGGTTGATGGATGAGGTGGCGGAGACGGGTGAGGAGATCGTGATCACGAAGCGGGGGAAGCCGGTTGCGCAACTAAGGCCGATTCGGCCGGTGCGCAAGTCGATGTTCGGTCGGGACAGGGACATCATCAAGATTCTCGGGGACATCGAGGCGCCGATTGACGTGGAGTGGGACGCGGAGACGGGGAAGAACTGGGTTGAGCCACTTGTGCTCGGCCAGGTCCACGGCTCTTACTCGGCCGCCAGCGAGCGAACGGACTTTCGCGGCGACGGCGCTGGAAGGGCACCGGCTGGTGACGAGAGATGAGAAATCTCTCTCGTGGTGGGATCGTTGGATTGATAGGACTCGCGGGAGGGACGGGAGTGGTGTTAGCTGAGATGTCCGGGTTCGCATCGCGAAAGGAGTGAGAATAGGGTGGGAGCTTCGTACGTCGTGGGTTGGGGCACAGCGCTTAGTTCGGTCTGGCTGGGAGGCGTGGGACTCGCCCGATAGCGCTTAGAGTCGATTAGTTGACGCACCTGGTGTCACGGAAAATCGCCTAAGGGATTGTCGCCGCCTGTGAGTTAACCACTCCCCAACCGGTCTGGCTCTCAGCCTTGAGGTCCGGTGCATCCCGTGTTGCAGATGTGACATCGACGATGCCTTACAATAGGTCGAGCCCAGCTTTGGACGGCTCACTTTGACCTTGTCCGTTAGCCAGCTCGCCAACCACACCTCAAGACCGACAGCTTTTCCCCACGCTTTGGTGCACTGCACGAGGAGCATGTGACTTGTCTAGCCCATCACACCTAATGTCGTTCGATGATGCGATAAATACTGCATCGCAACTAGGAGGGAAAAAGCACATCCTTTTGGGAAATGGATTTAGCATCGGAGCACACCAGAAGTTCAAATATGGAACACTGTATCAGCAGGCCGTAAACTCAGGATTACCTTCGCACATCAAGCAGCTCTTTGATCACTACGGAACCGCAAATTTTGAGGAGGTTCTTCGACAGCTAGAGCAAGGGCAGTGGCTCGCTGATCACTATAGTCTCGGAAAGTCTTCAAAGAATTTGGACATGGCGACGGACTATGAGACAGTAAAGCAAGCTCTAATTGATTCCATTGCGGCTAACCATCCTGAGAGCCGCGGCCAAGTAAGTGTATTGAAGCTATTGAGAGCGTCAAGATTCTTGGCTTCTTTCAACGATGTATACACTACGAACTACGATCTGCTTCTGTATTGGGCGTCTCTTGTTGGCAACAATTTCGCTTTCGAAGACGGCTTCGGGCGCGAACCGCGTACGGACGAGGAGTTCTGTGTGTTCTTGCCTGTAGGTAGCGGATCGAAGCACATATACTTTCTTCACGGTGCTCTGCACCTGTATACATGGGGCGGTGAAGTGCGGAAAATGGTGTGGAATACAACAGGGGTAACGTTGATTGATCAAATCAAAGAAGCCTTAGACTTCCGGCGATATCCGCTTGTTGTCTCCGAAGGCTCTTCGGCGCGTAAGGTGGCAAGAATTGAGGCAAGCAGTTATTTGTCATACTGCTCAAGGAAATTCGAAAATATACAGGGTAATCTGTTTACTTATGGAATGTCGCTTTCTTCCCAGGATAGACATATAGCCAATTGGATCGTGATGAATACCACGTTGCAGCGCCTCTTTGTCGGAGTGTACGGGGATCCGAGTTACGGTGAGGCTTTTGAGTTAGTGGAGCGAAGTCGGGAGCTAATTCGGCAGCGTAAGCAGGTTCTCTATAGCGGGCGGACGGCTCGGCGATTCAAGAAAGAAGAGCTTGAAGTCTACTTTTTTGATAGTAGTACAGCCAGCGTATGGTGATGTGAGTTTGCTCGGCGAGCCGGTCATAGGGTCGGTCTTGCTTCGCAAAAGGGACCAAGGCGAGATCAGAGCTTCACAAAAGCGGCTGAATTGACACATTGAAACCGGGTCTGCCGGCCTGGTGTTCGCGGCTGGCGCATGCAACGCCGGATGAGCAGTGCAATTGGAGTCTGATTGGCGGTGGCGACGGCATTCATTGGCCTGACCCGGACGAGGACATCAGCGTGGAAGGGTTGCTGGCAGGCCGGCCATCGGGTGAGAGCCAGACGTATCTGAAGAGGTGGCTTGCGACGCGCACGGGTGGACAGCGGACGTAATGATCCGACGCCCGAGGGTGAGCTCGGCTCCAGCCTGGTCATGCCCATTCAGTAATAGTGGAGGGGCTTGTTGATGTCGTTATGATCTAATGTGCGAGTTGGGCTCGGGCGGCGAGGGTAAAGAAATTCGGGGCGAAAGTTAGACTGACCCTCGACCGCACCATAACCAAATCCGAACCGGAAGTGTCCGACTGCGGCCTGACACAGAGATGCGTGGTGCGTTCGCGCGCCGGTTAGAGGCTGCCTCTGCACACAGAAGCAGTACTGAAGTGGCTTATTCTCGAAAGCTAGGTGAGCGGCGGCTCACTGATATTGGAGTGGCGGACAGCCACTCGCATCTGATCCGACTGATCTGGCAAGACGGGTACCCCAGAGTCCGTTGTCCTCATGGGTCCTAGAAGTGTCGGCCTAAGTCTCCCGACGGCAACTCCGCTTTTCTTGCCAGGGCTAGGCAAGGACAGAAAAAAAGGAGATCACCGGCGTCGGACTACGCCATGGTCAGCTGGCTGCACTCACTTGTCAGATGGCTGACGGCGACCTATCTCCAGTTCATCTGGATCAATCTCTTGAATCGTCAATGGATAGTTTATAAACGGCTGGCTACTCCAGTGCACTTGCCGTATTTGCTGCTCAATGCTTGACAAGTCTTCGTCACGCCGCTCATCCGAATCTGCCTCCGCTTCAATTCGTTCAATCAACTGGTCAGCTAATCTACGGCCCCACTTCGCTCCCTTTCCCAATGCGAAGCTCTCACCGCAAATGTGGAGAATATCGTTAATTGCCTTATCAAAATTCAAGCCTTTCCGAACAATTCTGCTCTCAACTCTTTCTATAAGAGTTGCGCGATCCAGCTCAATTGGCTTGTTCACATCGGCAGCCCACTTTATGACCACATCGACTAGATAATCGATCGTAAAATTACCAAGCTCAAAGTCAGGTTCATTCAACACAAATGGGACATTAACTAGCTTGGATTGCATGAGCGACTCGACGCGGCTTCGAAGGTCACTTGAGTCATCGAATGTCAAAGTGACGAAGCACTGCTCATGCCTAGCAGTTTCGAGACTGGCATCGACAGCTGGAACCCTGTTTCGCATCGTGGAATCGCCGCCGAAGTTATGGATCGTTACAAATCCGCTCATGTCCATACCAAGTCGCTCTGAGTACTGAGTGATGAATGCTTCTTCAGTGTCTCCCTCAACTAGCCACATTACCCTGAATGCAGGATCTAGGCCGAAGTGACGTGTAAGTTTTTTCAGGAAGGCTGGATCACCAAATCTCGGCTGTGAGCCGTAAACGTTCCTAACCCATAGGGAGTCTGGACCACCTCGCGGATCCCATTCCTTTCTGACGGGGGTGTCGGTTACATCCGCAATGAATAGACGCATGAGTTCCGCGATCTCGTAAAGGTCGTAGGCAAGGCGAAGATCGCCACTGAATCTCCTACGATGTTCGCGTGATAAGGATCGGAGCAACATATAGAGATCTGGGCACGGATCAGATCTATATGCGCTGAACAAGAGTCGTTCCCTCCAATCTATGACGTCTTCGATGCTGACGCAGTGTGACTTCAGTAGCCTCTGTGGATTGGTCAGGAGGCGCCATTGTTGCCAATCGACAATGTCGCAATTGGTTAGTGTTACAAAGCTAGGTCTAAAGCCACGAACAACAGGCAAGTAGTAAGACTCGATCCATAGCAAGAGTGGTAAGAGCTTCTCTTGAAAAGCTATGCAGAAGTCTGTGGATGAATATGTTGCCATGGTGTCGACGCCGTGGTTCCAGTTTATGGGTCCTATCTGCCGTAGTTTCGACGTATCGTCGCCTACTGTGGAATACGCCGACGTTAGGTCAAGTTGCATGTTCTTCAAATACTCGCTGATTGGCCAGATCTGAAATGGGTGGAAGCGTCTTGGGGTGTCAGCTATCGGGCGTATGACACCATTGACTTCGAGGTTCTTGAGTCCATTCGGAAATAGTCGAAAGCCTCGCTTGGCGAGGAAGCTATTGAAAGTAGTCTCAGAGTGGACCACGATCTGCGGAAACGGGATGTCTTGGACCGCGATTTGCAGAAGGTTCATTTGGCTATGGAATCAACGTCGGCGTCTCGTGAACTTCCGATGGAGAGTCTTTGGAGTCCAATTGGCCGGTGCGGAGTGCACTTTACACGGACTCGCACGAGTCGGAGTCTAGGACGGTAGTGGAGGCAAGTCGCTTGACGCACGACGCTGAGTAGGCGGTCAAGGATTAGGCAGCTAGCCACTGGCGACCGGGGTGACTGGCCCAGCACTTGATGGATCTCGGCTACAGGACTACTGACTCTGCTTTGCCCGAGAGGGTGGATTGGAGGAGGGCGTCGAGGGCGCCCATGATTTGGAGGTTTTGGGGGCCGCTGGTTTCGGGTTCGGGGCCGCCGTTGATCCAGTCGCCCCAGCTGCGCATGACGATGACATCAAGCGGCGGGCGTTCGTCGCCGCCGTCGATGGGGACGTTCTCGAGCTCGCCGGAGCCGGCGAGGACTTCTTCCACGCCACCAAAGCCGTGGGTGTTGCGGTAGACGAGGGCGTCTTTGCTGCATTCGATGCGGAATTCGTGGGAGCCCTGGCGGGAGTCCGACGTGGAGACCATGGCGACGCGGGCGCCGCTCTCAAACGTGAGTTCGGCGGTGGCGGTGGATTCGCGGCGCCAGGTGGTGGCGGGCGGGCGGAAGCTGTGGCCGGCGACTTCAACGATGGGCTGGCCCATCATTGAAATGACGGAGTCGATTTCGTGCACGGTCATTTGCCAGAGCTGGGAGTGCTCGGAGTCGGGATACTCCCCGCCGCGGGGTTTGTAGGTGACCATGTGGCCGACCTGGGGTTCGCCATGCACGCGCTCGGCAATGAGCCGCCGCATGGTGCGCTGGCCGGGCATGTAGCGCCATTGCTGGTTGACGACGACTCTGAGGCCGGCGGCGTTGGCTTTGTCCTGCAGGGTTTTGGCGGCGGGCAGGGTGAGGGTGTAGGGCTTTTCGACAAGAACGTGTTTGCCGGCATCGAGGGCCTGGCCAACCAGGAGTTCGTGGGTGCGGGCCCAGGTGGCGACGACGACGGCGTCGACTTCTTGCTCCTGGAGGGTTTCTTCCAGGGAGTCTGAGGCGAGGTCTTTGGAGAGGCCGGCTTCCTGGATGCGTTCGTGGAGGAGGGGGAGGTTGAGGTCGACCCAGGCGACGAGGTTGAAGAGGTGGGGGAGGGCCTGGATGGCGCGGAGTTGGGAGCGGCCGCGGCCGGCGCCGACGATGGC
>JAPPLW010000034.1 GCA_028819345.1 bacterium
ACGACGACCACTGGCAAATACACAAAACACCAACCGGGAAACACCACCTCAAACCGCCACTGAAACACGACAGGCCAACAAACAGCCGCCGCAACCGGACAAGCCGACGGCGCCGTAGGACCCCCATCAGACAGAGAAAATGAAGAACCACCCTACAGCCCGCGCACTGTCCGTTCTCTCAAGACCACGAACCCTCGCCTGTCGCCCGGCTAAAGGTTGTGAAACATACCAGCGCCACGAGATTGACCTTTGTCCCATCGAGAATGCACATTTATACAAGCCAAGCACCAAGACGATCCGCTCCGGCGTCGAGCGGACCTCATCAAGGGATCACAGGGTTCCTGCGCCCCGGGAAGCCCCACCATAGGCTGGCCGGGCCGCGCTCGACCCATGGAAAGGTGGTGGCGGGGGTGGGCCCAAAGGGGACCCCCCAAATTCGCGACTTTCGGCTCAATTTTTGGATGCCCAGACCATTTCGAGACATGTCTAGGCGCGGGGTCGCCACTCTCCGGCGGCTTGGCGGGCAGCTAGAGGGTCTTGTACCCACATTTCGGCCAAATCGGACGCCCTCTCTACGGCTTGGTCGATTACGTCGCGCTCGGTGCGGCGGAACGGCTTCAACACGTAGGCGGCGGGGTCCATGCCGGACGGGGGACGTCCCACTCCGATCTTGAGCCGCCAGAAGCCTTCAGACCCCAGCGCCTTGGCCACCGACTTGACGCCGTTGTGTCCCCCGGCGCTCCCGCCGGGACGGAACCGCAGCCTCCCGAAGGGCAGGTCGATGTCATCGTGGATCACCAACAGGTCCTCGGCCGTGGCGCGGTTGTACCGGACCAGGTAACTGACCGGCCCCCCGGAGACGTTCATCATCCGCAGCGGCATCCCCAGCAGCACCCGCCGACTGCCGATTCTCAACGTGGCGGTCTCACAGCGGGAGCGCAGCGGTCTCCGTCGCCAGAAGGCCCCGTGAGAAATGCCCAGAGCGCTGACCGCCTCGGCGCCCACATTGTGCCGCGTCGCCTCGTACACCCTGCCGGGATTACGAAGTCCAACGATTATCCGCATGCACTTCCCCGTCTCCTCCCTCTTAGGAGCGCCGGTTCGTACCGTGGGACGGCGCCGTTCCCCGGTGGGTCAGGAAGCCGTGACCCGCATGAAGTCCACATGCCGAACGTAGTCGCGAAAGGGGTGCCGGTCCACTTGATGCGGGGTGACCACCATCCGGCTACCGTCGTCGAACTCGAGGGAGACCTCCCTCTCCCCCGGCCGGGTGTTGCGCAGGAAACGCTCGAACTCCTGGGAATCCAGCGTCAGCAGCACCGACTCCTCATCGCCGCCGTAAATGATGGCCGGAACCCTGCCCGCGCGAATGATGCGGCGCGACTCCCTGCTACCGGTGGTACGGCCCAGCGCGGCTGCAAGAGTGTGAGATTCCATGGTGGTCTTCTCCATACCTGTTCGGGGAAAGCAATTATGCCCCGGATCGGGCGCTTTTTCCAAAGCCGTCCGGACCGAGAGTCTCCAGCCAGGAGACGGTCATGTCGGCCAGGCGCCGATTCACGTCATCGGCCCGGTGGCCCCGACCGCGAAATGAGTGGTCCAGCCCATCCAGATCTTCCACCCTGGCCAATCTGAGGGGCCTCACCTCCCTATCGAACACTTCGGGAGTGGCAAAGGGGTCCCGACTGCCCCTGAAGAACAGCATGGGAACCGAAATGCGGATCAGGTGCTCGGAACGGAGCCGGTCGGGTCGGCGTGGCGGATGGAGGGGATAAGCGTAGAGCACCAGGGCCCGGACCGGATCGCCGTCGGCCGCCAGGTAAGTCCCCATACGGCCGCCCATGGAGCGGCCCGCCAACACCGGAGTCTCGCTGACCTCGCTCCTCACCCAGTCGGCGACCGCGCGGTGGCAAGTCAGGAGCCGGTCGGTCCGATCGGGACGGCGGCGACCTTCCTCGGTGTAGGGGTAGTTGAAGGTGACGCAAAAGGCCCCGGCCGCCACCAGTTGGTCCCGGAGTCCGGCCAGCAAGGGATGGCTTGCGCCTGCTCCGGCGCCGTGGGCCAGAATCAGGGTGTGCCTGGAAGCCGGATCACCCGCCGGCCACAGGGATGTCCACCTTCCCGGAGCCCACTTCACCGGGACGGGGGCCAACTCCATCCATCCAAGGCTACCCGAGGAACATCCCGGTCAACACCGGTGACTTAGCTCCCGAATAGCTCTACGCTCCGGGCAAATGCCAAGAAAGCTGAGGGTCTCCCTGGCAGCAGTGCCGTTGCTCCTGGGTGCATGCCTCACCGGATCAGAAACCAAACCGAGCCTGGCGAAACCTCCCGCTTCGAGGATTCCGACGACCTCAGCCCCGACCACCACCGTTCCGGACAGACCCCCTCTCACTCCTTCCCAGAGCCCTACCTCCACCGCGGCAGTGGACAGCGCTGTCACGACAACCACCACCGCCGTAACGACGACTACGAGAGAGGCCACCACTACTACCTCCCCGCCACTGACCCCCACCACAACACTCCCCGCCACAACAACCACAACAACACTCCCCGCCACGACCACCACCACAACCCATGCTCCCGAAACCGAGACCGCCAGGGCCCCAGCCCTCCACGAAGTCTCGGTCTCCACCGTGGAGTTCATGCCCGGTCTGTTCGCCGACGTCCACGCTCCCACCCAGCCAGGGGATTACCCGGTCATAACCCTCACATTCGGAAGAGGCTGGAGCATCGGTGACCGCGCCCAACTGTCGGAATTGTCCTACTACCTCGCCTCCCGAGGGATGGTGGCGATCAACGGAGAACATCGAACTCTCCTGCGGCTCAGCCGCCTATCTTCCATGGCAGGAGAGGTGGCCTGCCTGGCGGCGGCCGCGCCGCACCTGGCGGCCGACCATCTGACCCTGCCGGCCCCTCGGGTCTGGCTGCTGGGCTACTCGTCGGGAGCCCACCTAACCGCGCTTGCCACCCTCACCGACCGCTCTCTTCCACCACGATGCCCCCATGCCTCCGGAGAGATCGCGGGCATGATCGGACTGGGGGGACCATATGACCTCGATGATCTGTGGAACGGTGGCGTCCCCGACTACTTCTTCGACGCCGAAGCCCTCGTCGGAGAGCTACCCAACCTCGCATCCCTCCTCGAGCAGGGAGACCTGATGGCCATGCAACTGTTCCTCTACCTGTTGACCGGCGCCTCCCCGGACCAAGCCGAGGAGTGGAGAGAAATCAACCCCCTCACCTTGGCCGACCGGTATCCGGAGCGCTCCTTCCTGCTGGTTACGGGTGATGAAGACGAGTTGATATTCCCACTCCACTCCGAACGCTTTGCCGAGGCCTTGCAGGTGGGCGGCCACCACGTCTCGCTTGAAGTGGTACCCCACACCAACCACGCTGCCCTGACCGATCCGGAGAGAGTCGGGGAGTTGATCCGCACCTTCGTCGAACGGGCCTCCTGACTGAGACAAGCCAACGGAATCCCCGCACCGGACCGCGCCCGAAAGGCTCCCCCGCTCAATGATTGCGGAAGTCTCTCAGTGGCATCCTCGGTCCGAACTGCGGCGCCTTTCCTGCTCTCTCCAGTAGCCTCACCACCCGCCCGCGATGTGGGCGGAACGGCTCGAGCAGTTCCATCATCTCCTCATCCGTCCCCCGGGGACGACCGGTCAGGTGCCAGGCCACCACATTCTTCAGGTGGTAGTCCCCCACCGCCACCGCGTCGGCGTCCCCGTGACTGATCGCCACCGTCTTGGCCGAGGTCCATTCACCGATACCCGGCAGCCGTTCCAGGAACTGCCGAGCCTCCCGGGATGGAAGATCAGCGGTCTTCTCGATGCGGTCGTACCACTGGGCCGCCCTCAAGAGGGTCACCGCCCTCTTCCGTTCCAGCCCCAGGGGATGGAGGTCGTAATAGCCGAGCGAAGCCAGCTTCGGAGGATCCGGCAGGAGGCGCACCCCCACCTGCGGGCCGGGCGCCCGTTCTCCCCGTCTCCGTATCAGTGCCCGCATGCTCCTGGCTGCCTCCCTCCCCGTCACCTTCTGGGCGAAGATCGCCGCCCACAGCCCCTCGGAGACCAGGCCGGTGGCCCCGAATCGCCATCCCGGGTTCAAGTGATGCAGTCTTCTTACCAAGGGATGGTCCGTAGTGAAGCTCCGGGGTTCATCACCCAGTCCCACCCAGCGTTCGGCCCGTTCACAGACCCAATCGCTCCCGTCGCCCCACGCCCTGACCAGCACCTGCTCTCTCTCCGGCCGGCTTATCTGCACGGTGACCGCCCCCTCAGGAGTCCGGGCCGCCCGCCACCATCCGCTCTCGGTGAAACGGGCAACCATCTTCCCCAAGGGAGCCAGGGTTGCTCTCAAATCGAGGTGTCGGCCCTCCAGATCGATCAACCGCACCCTGTCGGGAGCTAAGTGATCCGACATCCCCGAAGGACGGGGCGTGTGTTACCCCACTTTGAAGAAGATGTGCCCGGAGCCAGGCTCTCTTGTACGGCCCTTCCATTGTTAAGGCCGGATGCCCACATCAGCGGGGACACCGTCAGCGGCCCTTGGGATGCCAGACGGTCTTGATCTCGGTGAAGGCCGCGATTCGGTAGAGGTTGGCGTCGGGGGTCTCCCAGCGCCCGGTGCGTTTCAGGTTGTGGGACGCCGCCTCCTCCAGGTCCGGGAGGGCGTCGGGATGAACGCCCGAGAGGTCCACGGCGTTGACATCCATGTGAGAAGCCAGCCAGGGAGCCAGTTCGGCCGGGAAACCGGTGAGCACGTTCACGACCCCCGCCGGGACATCGGCCGTAGCCAGCGCTTCGGCCAGGGTGATGGCGATCATCGGCTGGGCGGGGGACGCCACCACCACCACCGTGTTCCCGCTCGAAATGACGGGAGCCACCCCGGCCACAAGCCCCCGCAAGACCGGTGCGGAGGTGGCGACCATCCCCACCACGCCCACCGGTTCGGGGACGGAGATGTTGAAGAAGGGCCCGGTCACCGGATTCATGTTCCCGGTCACCTGCACGTATTTGTCGCACCAACCCGCGTACCAGATCAGAAGGTCTACGGCCTCCGCCACCTCCGCCCGGGCGTCTGAGACCGAGGACCCCCCCAACTCCAGTTGAGCGGCGAAGGTCGCCGCCCGGTCCTCGACCATCTCGGCCACCCGATACAGGATCTGGCCCCGGTTGTATCCGGATCTTCCTGTCCAACCGGCCAGGGCGGCGCGGGCGGCGCGCACCGCCATCCGCAGGTCCTTGCGGGAAGCCCGGGAAAGGTGGACCACCTCCGAACCGCCACCGGAGACAAACGGGAAGGTCCGGCCCGACTCGGACCGCGGGAAGCCCCCATCGATGTAGAGCTTGTAGGTCTTTCGAACGGCCAGCCGCTCGCCCATCATCCGACTCCTCGCAGATAGGCCGCCAGACCGTGCCGACCACCCTCCCTGCCGAAACCGGACTCCCTCACCCCCCCGAACGGGGAGGCAGGGTCGAACTTGTTGTAGGTGTTGGCCCACACCACCCCGGCCGCCAGGCGGTCGGCCATCCACAGGATGCGCGAGCCCTTGGAGGTCCACACCCCCGAGGCCAGCCCGTAGGGTGTGTTGTTGGCCCGCTCCACAGCCTCGCCCGGGGTACGGAAGGTGAGTATCGACAACACCGGGCCGAAGATCTCCTCCCGGGCGATGCGGTGGGACTGCGACACGTCGGTGAACAGGGTCGGCGGGAACCAGAATCCCCTGTCGGGCAGTTCGCACGGGGGTTGGTAGATGAGGGCGCCCTCCTCCTGCCCGGATTCCACCAACTCGGTGATCCTCTCCAGATGGGCAGCCGAATTGATGGCGCCGACGTCGGTGTTCTTGTCCAGGGGATCCCCCACCCGCAGGGTGGACAGTCGCCGGCGGAGACGGTCCACGAACTCGGAGGCGACCGACTCCTGCACCAGGAGCCTGCTGCCCGCACAGCAGACCTGCCCCTGATTGAAGAAGATGCCGTTCACAACCCCTTCCACCGCCTGATCCAACGGTGCATCATCGAAGATCACGTGGGCTCCCTTGCCACCCAGCTCCAGGGTGAGCGCCTTCCCGGAGCCCGCCAGGCGTCTTCGTATCTCCTTGCCCACCTGGGTCGAGCCGGTGAACGCTACCTTGTCCACTCCGCGGTGGCCCACCAGGTCCGCCCCGGTCTCCCCCGCCCCGGGTATCACGTTCAGCACGCCGGGGGGGAGACCCGCCTCGGCGGCGATCTCGGCCAACCGCAGTGCCGAAAGCGGCGTGGTCTCCGCCGGCTTGAGGACCACCGTGTTGCCGGTTGCCAGGGCGGGAGCGACCTTCCAGGCCGCCATGAGCAACGGGAAGTTCCAGGGAATCACCTGCCCCACGACTCCCATGGGCCGGGGCTCGACGCCCGGAAATGCGTATTCCAACTTGTCGGCCCACCCGGCGTGATAGAAGAAGTGGGCGGCCACCAGGGGAAGATCGACATCCCGCGCCTCACGGATCGGCTTCCCCCCGTCCCGGGTGTCCAGAACAGCCAACTCGCGGCTTCGCTCCTGGACCAGCCGGGCGAGGCGGAAGAGGGACTTGGCCCTTTCGGCGACCGGCATGGCAGCCCATCCCGCCACCGCTTCCCGGGCGGCGCCGACCGCACGGTCCACGTCGGCCGGCCCCGCTTCGGCGACCATCGACAGGTGCTCCTCGGTGGCCGGATCGATGGTGGAGAACCACCTTCCGGAGAGAGGCTCGGTTTCTTCCCCGTTTATCCACAGCCCCGACCGGTCTCGGATCCCGGCCAGAGCGGGATTCTCCCGGGACTCCCGGTACTCCCACATGGGCGCGCCTGTGCCGGAACGCGGCGCCAGGGCGTCTTGGCGGGCCATGCCCTCAGGCCCTGGTGAAGTAGTCGGGGGACTGATACCTCTCGGTCTCCAACCACCTGATTTGCATCAGCAGGTCGTTGAGCAGGCTCGAGGCCCCGAACCGGAAGCGTCGGGGAGTCATCCACTCCACACCGAGGGTCTCGTTGAGCAGCACGAGCCACCTGATAGCCTGTTTGGCAGAGCCAATCCCCCCTGCGGGCTTCATCCCCACCACCCTTCCGGTGTTGCTATAAAAATCCCTGATCGACTCCAGCATCACCAGCGTCACCGCCGGGGTGGCGGCCGGGGAGACCTTGCCCGTGGAGGTCTTGATGAAGTCGGCGCCGGCTGCCATGGCCAGCATCGAGGCTCTTCGAACGTTGTCATAGGATCCGAGCTCTCCGGTCTCGAGTATCACCTTCAGGCATGCATCCCCTGCCGCTTCCCGGACCGCCGCCACCTCGGCGAAGACCTTGACATAGTCCCCCGCCAGAAAAGCCCCGCGGTCGATCACCATGTCAACCTCGTCCGCCCCGTCGGCGACCACTCGCCTGGTCTCGGCGACCTTCAAGTCAAGTGGAGCCTGCCCCGAGGGAAAGTACGTGGAGACCGCCGCCACCCTCACCGAAGTGTCTTCCAAGACCTCAGCCGCGGTCCCCACCAGGTTGGGATAGACGCACACCGCCGCCACCGAGGGAATGGATGCGTCCGTGGGGTCCGGCCTGATACCCTTATGGCAGAGTTGTCTTACCTTTTCTTTGGTGTCCATCCCCTCGAGGGTGGTCAAGTCGGTCATGGATATGGCGGTCCGCAGGGCCCACATCTTGGCCTCCCGCTTGATCGAACGCGTGGCGAGAGCCGCAACCCGTTCCTCCACCATCACCTCGTCGGTCGGCGGAGCCGATCTCACAAGAGACCGGAGTTCTCGCTCTGACAATCCCGCGCCCGCTCGACCCGGAGCAATAGTCACCGCATGTTCGGCCATGAAGCCCCGATTGTAGGAAGACGCCGGGCGGGCCGGGCAGGAGGAGCGAGGTGGCATGGAGTCACCCACAATCCCTGGATACCGATCGCTATCGCTTCGCTGGCCTGGGGAAGCGCGCCGGCCGCCACCAAGGCGGTGCTTTTAAACGGGGTGAGCCCCTTCACCATCTTCCCCCTCAAGCAAGCCGGGGGGGCCCTGATGGTGATCGCCGCCCTGGCCCTGGTCGGACGCCTGCCCAGGATCGACCCGGCCACCTTCAAGGCGGGAGTGGTGATCGGCATCTTCAACATGACCGTTCCCACCATCTTGTTCACATTGGGGTTCGAGACAATCCCGGCCAGCATCGGGGCCGTGATCGTGGGCATCATCCCGCTCACCACCATCCTCTTCACCCACTGGGTAGTACCCGGAGAACGCTTCAGGGCAGGCAGGCTGCCGGGCCTTCTGATGGGGATGTTCGGGGTGGCGATCATGGGATGGGCGCCGGTCGGCCAACCCTCTTCCCGATGGATCCTGGGCGTAGTCCTGACCACTCTCGGAGCGGCCTGCGCCGGGCTGGGAGGGGCCTTCACCCGTCGCTTCGCGGTCCGGTACCAGAACCGCTCTCTGATCGTCGTCCAGTTCCTCACCGCGGCGGCGCTGCTCTCGCTGATCTCGATTCCCTTCGACGGTTACGCCGGCTATCTGACCATCGACGCAGCCAGCCTGTGGCTGATCATCTATATGGCGGCGGTGCCCACCGTGATCTCCTTCGCAGCCTTCATGTGGGCTTCCCGAATCGCCACGGCCGCCCGAGCCGCCCTGATCGGATACCTGGTGCCGGGGTTGGGAGCCATGGGCGGAGTCGTGCTCCTGTCGGAACCGGTCACGCTGCAACTGATCGTGGGAGTGGTGGCGGTGGCGGTAGGCGTCGTGTTCAGCGACCGTCCCGACCGGGAGGACGACCGGCAAAGAAGAGCCGCGGCCCGGACGACTCCGCGTTACTAGATGTCCTTCCCACAGAGGTGGGTTACAAGTCGGGTGATGGGTGGTTGGTC
>JAPPLW010000117.1 GCA_028819345.1 bacterium
GGGCTTCCCCGCGAGCGCGGGGATAGACCCAAAAAAGCGGACAGCCCAATAGTGTAGGGCTGGGCTTCCCCGCGAGCGCGGGGATAGACCGCTTTGGAGATCGCTGAGGCTGAGGCTGAGGCTGGCTTCCCCGCGAGCGCGGGGATAGACCTATAACGGGGCTGTCAAGGCCCCAACATGTGGTGGCTTCCCCGCGAGCGCGGGGATAGACCCGGACACTATGTAGTTATTCTCCCTACTGGCACGGCTTCCCCGCGAGCGCGGGGATAGACCTCAAGACTTAAATCCTGCTCCGGCTGTTCCCGAGGCTTCCCCGCGAGCGCGGGGATAGACCGCTGTCGGCGCGCATTCTGCTCGGCGATCACAGGGCTTCCCCGCGAGCGCGGGGATAGACCCCAGTTTGTCGTTCTGCGCATAGACATGGCGGTGGCTTCCCCGCGAGCGCGGGGATAGACCCTACCTGATCACGACGAAAGGAAGACCCGAGAAGGCTTCCCCGCGAGCGCGGGGATAGACCCCGACACGGTCCGACACGGCAGGCCCGCCCGAGGGCTTCCCCGCGAGCGCGGGGATAGACCTGTGCCGGGAGTTGTCCGTTTTGGTGCTGGCGAGGCTTCCCCGCGAGCGCGGGGATAGACCGCGAGGATCGCGCAGGCGAGCGACGTGCGCGACGGCTTCCCCGCGAGCGCGGGGATAGACCAGTGTCTTTCTAGCCACAGGAGAGTGTGTGATGGGCTTCCCCGCGAGCGCGGGGATAGACCCTTGGTGGTGCCCGACAGCTTGGCGGCCACGTCGGCTTCCCCGCGAGCGCGGGGATAGACCGGCAGAGGCATCCCGCCTCGCAGTTGGCGGCGAGGCTTCCCCGCGAGCGCGGGGATAGACCCCACGGTGACGGCTGGGGGGTACTCCGCAACACGGCTTCCCCGCGAGCGCGGGGATAGACCCGCAGGGTAGCAGGTTAGCAGGCCGGCATGACCGGCTTCCCCGCGAGCGCGGGGATAGACCGCAGACGCCCGACCGGGCCAAGCGGCTGGTCGGGGCTTCCCCGCGAGCGCGGGGATAGACCCTCAGGCGAGCCGGATGTCGATCGACGGCTGGGGGCTTCCCCGCGAGCGCGGGGATAGACCCTTGGCCTGGGCCTCCACGTTCTGAGTGCCCGCGGCTTCCCCGCGAGCGCGGGGATAGACCCCCCCCAGCCAACCCCCCAGCCAACCCCCCCGAGGCTTCCCCGCGAGCGCGGGGATAGACCGTATCACATGAACGCCCTCCTCGTCGCGTTCGAGGCTTCCCCGCGAGCGCGGGGATAGACCGCGGAGGTGTGCAACGTGGGTTTTTCGCTGACGGGCTTCCCCGCGAGCGCGGGGATAGACCGAAACCACGCATCATCACCCCCTCGTTGAGACGGGCTTCCCCGCGAGCGCGGGGATAGACCCGGCCAAAAGGCCGAGCAGCACCAGGCCATTCCGGCTTCCCCGCGAGCGCGGGGATAGACCGTCGAGCAGTGCCTTGTGGATGTGCTCGCAACCGGCTTCCCCGCGAGCGCGGGGATAGACCCTTCGAGCGGGGCGACGATGGCCGCGACGTCAAGGCTTCCCCGCGAGCGCGGGGATAGACCACCGTAGACCGGGACAGGCGCCTGGTTTACGGTGGCTTCCCCGCGAGCGCGGGGATAGACCGGCCTCCAGTCGGTGCTCGCGGAGGACTACGACGGCTTCCCCGCGAGCGCGGGGATAGACCGACACTGGACGGCCTCGAAGAGGACGGCGGAGAGGCTTCCCCGCGAGCGCGGGGATAGACCCGGGCCGAGCGGGGACCGGACGGCAATCCCGTAGGCTTCCCCGCGAGCGCGGGGATAGACCCCAGAAAGCACCGTCCACCACGCCCGCCGCGTCGGCTTCCCCGCGAGCGCGGGGATAGACCTAGACGGCCACGGCCGGACGCGATTCCCACCACGGCTTCCCCGCGAGCGCGGGGATAGACCCACCACGGCCACGATACCGGACACGGCCACCACGGCTTCCCCGCGAGCGCGGGGATAGACCCCGAAATGAAGCGCATCGCACACGTCACGATCCGGCTTCCCCGCGAGCGCGGGGATAGACCCGTCACGTAATGCCTTCCGATCTTCGTGAGCTTGGCTTCCCCGCGAGCGCGGGGATAGACCTCAGGCAGAAGGTGCCGATGCTCGCGCGCTCGAGGCTTCCCCGCGAGCGCGGGGATAGACCGTACCTTGTTGATGTGTCGTGCTGTCGTTGGGCGGCTTCCCCGCGAGCGCGGGGATAGACCTCGTGCATGGACTGTGAGGACAGAATGGTAGGGGGCTTCCCCGCGAGCGCGGGGATAGACCCGAGCATCCCGATGATTGCGACTTCGAGGGATAGGCTTCCCCGCGAGCGCGGGGATAGACCCGAGCAATGACCATAGGCATTAGCAAAGAGCGCGGCTTCCCCGCGAGCGCGGGGATAGACCCTTCCCGAGGTTCTCCGTGAGGGCGGCCATGCGGGCTTCCCCGCGAGCGCGGGGATAGACCTGGAGGGCCTTTAGGCCTGGGCCGGATTCAGCGGGCTTCCCCGCGAGCGCGGGGATAGACCGATGAGCATGGTGTGCCGGGGCGCCCGAAGCGAGGCTTCCCCGCGAGCGCGGGGATAGACCCCGTTCCACCGGTTGGCTCTGCTGCGCCAGAAGGGCTTCCCCGCGAGCGCGGGGATAGACCGAGTCATGGCTGAACCGCAGGGCGTCCTGCGCAGGCTTCCCCGCGAGCGCGGGGATAGACCGGTGCTCCCATCGGGACGGCGGGTGTTGACGACGGCTTCCCCGCGAGCGCGGGGATAGACCCACGCAGGGTTGGGCGGAATGGGCGTCTCTGCCGGCTTCCCCGCGAGCGCGGGGATAGACCCGTGACACCGTCTTTGATCGCTACGATCGTCACGGCTTCCCCGCGAGCGCGGGGATAGACCGAGGTGGAGGCACGCCACGATGAAGCCGAAGACGGCTTCCCCGCGAGCGCGGGGATAGACCGCATTGTTGTGGTCCTTTCCGGCCAAGGTAGTGGGCTTCCCCGCGAGCGCGGGGATAGACCTCATTGTTCGTTGTCTCCGTTGCTCGGGTTGCAGGCTTCCCCGCGAGCGCGGGGATAGACCGCTGTGACGCCTGTTCCACCGTCAGACGGTTCCGGCTTCCCCGCGAGCGCGGGGATAGACCTCCTTCACGTTGGCGCTATAGTGCGGAACGAATGGCTTCCCCGCGAGCGCGGGGATAGACCGGTGAAGCGGATGACCACACGCGGTACCGTGTGGGCTTCCCCGCGAGCGCGGGGATAGACCCACGTCGCCGACCCGTGCACCGGGTACTATGCCGGCTTCCCCGCGAGCGCGGGGATAGACCCGACCCGTCCATCATCACCCTGATCGAATGCGCGGCTTCCCCGCGAGCGCGGGGATAGACCGGTGGCAGCGTTGGCCATCACGATACGCTCCTCGGCTTCCCCGCGAGCGCGGGGATAGACCCGCTGGCCACAATGCGCCCCGAGCAACGGAGACGGCTTCCCCGCGAGCGCGGGGATAGACCCTAATGGGCAAGGCAATCGAAACCCGTACCGTCGGCTTCCCCGCGAGCGCGGGGATAGACCCTGGAGGGGTGGGACGTGTTGGCCAGGATCGAAGGCTTCCCCGCGAGCGCGGGGATAGACCCGGCTGACCGTGCACCGACAGCGTGCGCTCATCGGCTTCCCCGCGAGCGCGGGGATAGACCTCGTTCACCTTCCGCAGCCAGGAGGGATACGCCGGCTTCCCCGCGAGCGCGGGGATAGACCCTGTGTCAAGCGTGGGGGCGTCGGGGATGGTGCGGCTTCCCCGCGAGCGCGGGGATAGACCCAAGTACCACGGGCATCCTGCAGGCGGGCCTCAGGCTTCCCCGCGAGCGCGGGGATAGACCCTGGAGACCGAGAAGCTCAGCCTCACCATGCGGGGCTTCCCCGCGAGCGCGGGGATAGACCGATGTGCCAGCAGGAGCGGAACGAGTGGGACCAGGCTTCCCCGCGAGCGCGGGGATAGACCTCGTGGCCGGGCCACACGATGCCGCGGCGGCGCGGCTTCCCCGCGAGCGCGGGGATAGACCTGCCGGGCATCACGAACTTCACCGAGAAGCGGCGGCTTCCCCGCGAGCGCGGGGATAGACCCATGGTGAACGGGAGCGTGTCTAGCCATTGCGCGGCTTCCCCGCGAGCGCGGGGATAGACCCCCGCTCGTCCGCCACTTCCGGTTCCCGATGCCGGCTTCCCCGCGAGCGCGGGGATAGACCGTACGGGATCGAGATCGGGACGACGCGAACCCCGGCTTCCCCGCGAGCGCGGGGATAGACCGCTGTTCGCCGATGGCGATGAGCGCGCCTTCGGGGCTTCCCCGCGAGCGCGGGGATAGACCTTGGCTTGAGAGGCTTGTTGGTCTGCCACTGTCGGCTTCCCCGCGAGCGCGGGGATAGACCGGAGTGGACAGCCGGGACAGCTTCGACACAGACGGCTTCCCCGCGAGCGCGGGGATAGACCGGTAGTCGATCCAGAACCACGACCCCGAGTTGGGGCTTCCCCGCGAGCGCGGGGATAGACCCCGGGAGGACTTCGCGGCCTACTCCGTCCGCTTGGCTTCCCCGCGAGCGCGGGGATAGACCTGACGACCTCCTGTCCATAGACCTTGCGGCCTCGGCTTCCCCGCGAGCGCGGGGATAGACCGTAGGTGGCGCCCCCGTCCGTCACCCGGTTGAGGGCTTCCCCGCGAGCGCGGGGATAGACCGCGGGATCCCGACCCTCCCGGGCCCCAGGTGAAGGCTTCCCCGCGAGCGCGGGGATAGACCCCACGTGAGCGGCCGGTTGGCCGTCAGCTTCTCGGCTTCCCCGCGAGCGCGGGGATAGACCGATCAAGGAACAGTCGGACGCATCGCTGATGCGGGCTTCCCCGCGAGCGCGGGGATAGACCCGGGCCGTCTTCGTCCAGGATATGCGCGGTATCGGCTTCCCCGCGAGCGCGGGGATAGACCCGGCAGGGAACACGTCATGGGCGGCCCTGGCATGGCTTCCCCGCGAGCGCGGGGATAGACCCGCAGGGCGCCAATCGCCCGCATCCTTGTCGGAGGCTTCCCCGCGAGCGCGGGGATAGACCCGTCGCGAGGAACCGTCTGCGGTGCCACTTGGCGGCTTCCCCGCGAGCGCGGGGATAGACCGGACGAAAAGGAGGATCTGCGGTCGGTGGGCGCGGCTTCCCCGCGAGCGCGGGGATAGACCCCCGCTCGTCTTCCACTTCCGGTTCCCGATGCCGGCTTCCCCGCGAGCGCGGGGATAGACCGCCGAAGCGGGTCAGGAGGAGCCGGAGCAGGAGGGCTTCCCCGCGAGCGCGGGGATAGACCCGTCGGGGTCACGCCGGACGGGAACCCCGAATGGGCTTCCCCGCGAGCGCGGGGATAGACCGCCGTGTGCAGCTTCGCCCTCATCCAGGCCCAGGGCTTCCCCGCGAGCGCGGGGATAGACCTCCTGGCGGCGTGGGCGGCCTCCTGCGCCTCACGGCTTCCCCGCGAGCGCGGGGATAGACCCGTGGATCGAGTAGAGGTCCCCGTACTCCAGGCGGCTTCCCCGCGAGCGCGGGGATAGACCGGGTCATTCCCGCCCCTCGATCCCGGCCAGACAGGCTTCCCCGCGAGCGCGGGGATAGACCCCTGCCGCGCCTCGCTCCTGCTGATCGCCCCGTGGCTTCCCCGCGAGCGCGGGGATAGACCCTGACGCCCCCACTCACCGGGCTTGTCCTGCTCGGCTTCCCCGCGAGCGCGGGGATAGACCGCTGCGAGCCATGCCGGGGCTGGGTGTGCAGGAGGCTTCCCCGCGAGCGCGGGGATAGACCTGGACCTATGGGCCGTGGACCGATGGTCTCGACGGCTTCCCCGCGAGCGCGGGGATAGACCCTCGTGCTCCTCGATGCTCTCGTGCAGCTCATCGGCTTCCCCGCGAGCGCGGGGATAGACCCCAAAGTGTGTCCCCCCAGCGCCGTCGCGACGAGGCTTCCCCGCGAGCGCGGGGATAGACCCTCCTTCAGGAACGCGGGGTCGAACCGCCCGCCGGCTTCCCCGCGAGCGCGGGGATAGACCCTGGGCACCAAGGAGCTGCACGAGGTCATCGACGGCTTCCCCGCGAGCGCGGGGATAGACCCGTGTCGGACGATACCGCGCGGCTGGCCGAGGAGGCTTCCCCGCGAGCGCGGGGATAGACCTCCAGGTAGCGGCCCTCGATGGAGGAGGCGTGTGGCTTCCCCGCGAGCGCGGGGATAGACCGCTGATTTCTCTCACCGCCCGGAACTTCCGGGTGGCTTCCCCGCGAGCGCGGGGATAGACCTGTCTGGCCTCCGTCCTCGGTCAGTATGTCCATGGCTTCCCCGCGAGCGCGGGGATAGACCCGCATCAGCGATGCGTCCGACTGCTCCTTGATCGGCTTCCCCGCGAGCGCGGGGATAGACCCCGTGATACTCCCGGGTCGTGTTGTCCGACTCCGGCTTCCCCGCGAGCGCGGGGATAGACCGGCTGGGTCCAGCGCCACCGCACGATGAAGAAAGGCTTCCCCGCGAGCGCGGGGATAGACCATGAAGCGCATCACCACCGAGTCCGCACGGTCCGGCTTCCCCGCGAGTGCGGGGATAGACCGCCGGACGGCATGGACGATGGCCAGTACGCCAAGGCTTCCCCGCGAGCGCGGGGATAGACTCAAGTGGGTCAAGGACGACCGGAACCGGTTCCAGGCTTCCCCGCGAGCGCGGGGATAGACCTGGTAATCACGTTACCCGGATCACGCAAGCGCGGGCTTCCCCGCGAGCGCGGGGATAGACCCTCCGCGTTGAAGTCCAGCCCGATGTTGAACGGGGCTTCGCCGCGAGCGCGGGGATAGACCCGTCAAAGTGATCGCCAAGGCCGTGAAGCGGATGGCTTCCCCGCGAGCGCGGGGATAGACCCGGCGCCGCGCGCCAGCTCTACCGAGCGGTTACGGCTTCCCCGCGAGCGCGGGGATAGACCCACCGTGTTGGTGTCTGTCCCACCGCCGCCACCGGCTTCCCCGCGAGCGCGGGGATAGACCCATCAGTTCGAGGATCTCCGAGTAGCTCCTGGCGGCTTCCCCGCGACCGCGGGGATAGACCGCCCATGTCCCGGTCGATGATCTCTCGCTTCATGGCTTCCCCGCGAGCGCGGGGACTAGAACTACGCGTTTCCTGGGACTTCGCCCAGGAAACGGGGCGCCTTCGGCGCAGCCAAGTCGTAGATTGACGGAGGTAAGTGAGATCAGACGAAAGGCAGAGTGCGATGGGCGGGACGGAAGATGCCGACGGCGTCCTCTTCGAAGCGTTTCTGGACGGCAGTTACGACTGCGTGGATCGGGTGGTGCTGCGCGCGTACTTCCAGCTCGGCCAGCGAGCGCCGGGGTTGCGGATGTGGTGGCGGCGCTGGCAGGGATCGGACGAGGGGCTGAACAACACGCGGCTCATGCGGGTGGCGGGCCGCTTTTCCCGCCGGGTGAAGGGCTGGGCGAAGGGTGCGGGCATACCGGTCGTGTACAGCAAGAGTGGAGACCGGAACGAGGACCTGGCCAAGGGCGACGACCCGGGCTTCGAGGGCGTGTTCTTGGTCATCGTGCGCCGGGCGCCGGGCAATGTCTGGGACGTCGAACAGACGGCCGACGGGCGGATCAAGCGGATCAAGCGCAAGAAGCCGAGGCCGTGGGTGAACCACTACGCCTTTCACATCATGGACCGCGACTGGGGCCACGTGATCATCCGCTTCTGCCCGCACCCGCCGTTCAACGCGCTGGTGATCCTCAACGGCCATGAGTGGGTGGCCAAGGAGGCGGAGCGCCGGAAACTTGCCTTCACGAAGCAGGACAACTGCTTCACGGAGCTGTCCGACGCCCGGGATCTGGGCCTTGTCGCAGATGCCTTGAGCTCTTCCGAGAGCTCTGTAGGGCGCCTGGTCCAGGCCCCGTATGTGGACGCCCCCGGGTTGGCAAGTCTGGAATCGGAACCGAGTGCAGTGGCAGTGTGATCAGGTACTGTCGTATGTCCGGCCTCTTGATGCAGCCCTTGTTGGCTGCGGGCCCGTATGGTGTTCGTGAGATTCGGATCCAAATCGGAGCGGCGGGCTCTATGGCCCTTCGGAGCCCACTGGTTTTTCCGATCCCGTCTTGCTGACTGTTTGCCCTTACCCCGTTCCTGCGTCCAGAAGCCTTCTCCCCGGCAGCTTCTCTCTCTTGGTTCCCTCCTTTCGCCGCCCGCTCAGGCAGCGGTGCGAACCCGATAGTCCTCTTTTCTCGTGGCCACCGCCCAGACCGTCCGCGCCGTCCGGTTGGCGAGCGCCGCCGCGACCAGCTTCTTCGGCTTGCGCGCCAGCATCCCGTCCAGCCACGGATCCGCGATCTCGCGGGACCGACTTGCCTGCCGGACCACCGCCATGGCCCCCGTGAACAGGAGCCGCCTCAGGTCCTTCTGGCCCATCTTCGATATCCCGCCCAGCCTCGGCTTGCCCCCGGTCGTGTGCTGCCGGGGCACGAGGCCCAGCCAGGTCGAGAAGTCGCGTCCGCGCCGGAAGCTCTCCATCGGCGGCGCGAACGCCTGGATGGCCAGGGCGGTGATCGGCCCGACCCCCGGGATCGTCATCAGCCGCGCCGACGGATAGCGAGGGGTATAGATTACGGCAGGAAATCATCTAAAG
>JAPPLW010000005.1 GCA_028819345.1 bacterium
CGCGGCAATGTAAGCGTTTCGAACCGGCAGGTGCTCAACGCCATTCTGTACGTCGCCGAACATGGCTGCAAATGGCGAGGACTGCCGAAGAAATTCGGCAATTGGCACACCATCTACACGCGGATGAACCGCTGGTCCAAGAACGGGGTGCTGAACCGTGTGTTTGAATACCTGCAACGTGAGCAGATCGTGCGTATAAAGCTCGAGGCCGTGTCGATGGATAGCACCATCGTCAAGGTCCACCCCGACGGCACGGGAGCGTTAAAAAAAACGGCCCGCAATCCATCGGACGCTCCCGCGGCGGATGGACCACCAAGATTCATATGGTTGCCGCGGATGCTCGAACCGCCATCACCTTCTCGCTTTCGCCCGGACAGGCCCACGATGCCCCGGAAGGGCGTAAGCTGCTGAACCGGCTTGGTCAGCAGCAAGGTAGTCCCTCTTTGATCATGGACCGCGCGTATCAGGGCGACGAGACCCGGCAACTGGCCTTGGCGCTGGGCTATGAACCCGTGGTGCCACCGTTGCGAACAAGGTTAGACCCTTGGGAATATGACCGCGAAATGTACAAGCGGCGCAACGAAATCGAGCGGTTGTTCCGTCGATTGAAGGGCTTTCGTCGGATCTTCTCGCGCTTCGAGAAACTCGACGTAGTATTCCTCGGATTCATCGTCTTCGCGCTGATAATCGATGGACTGCTGTAGTGTTAACACGCCCTAACCGATCATAGGCGGCTCCCGGCCGCAAAGAGGCCCAATACCGACAGAACGGCCGATGCGACCGTCTGAGGGTCCAAATCGTCGCAACCCGGATTCAAGGCGGCGATCCGCTGAGTCTCGCGCTCCGCTATCTTCTTGGCTGTTTCCAGGTTCATGTGAACTTCAACCGTCACTCGAGAGTTATCAGGGCTGCCCATATGGACGACCCATCGATCCTGTCCAGCGCTATGGATAGTTGCCATTGAATGTCTCCAGAGTTGCTATGAGTCGGAAGTTGACAGGAAGCGGGAATTGTAAGACGAAGAAGAATAAAATTGCAATGCCATCTAAGCTGTCGGGTAAAGGAAGCACCAAAAACCGTGGGGCAATCGGCCAGCGCGCCGAGTAGCTTCAACTGCTCAGTTCCAGATACCTTCAGCGCCAAGCCCCGTGCCTCGAAGTTTTCTTACCCAGGCAGATCTGGAACTGCCCCACGGTTCTTGGTGCTCTCCTCAATGCCTCAATCGGCGTCTTGCGGACATGACCACCATGCAGGAGGAGATCACTGCCTTTCTTGATGCTTGGGGGATCTTGTTGATGCGTCCGAGCTCCATGATGGCGCTTGCCAGGCTGGAGGGGCGTTCGCTTCTCAGGAAAGAGCGCACCAGTTCCGAGGCCTGTACGGTGCCGAGCTTGAGAGAACCGGCGACTCTCAGCATGTCGTCCCAGTGCTGCTGGATGCGTCCTGCCCCGGCCTGGTGCCCGGCAATGTCATTCAGGGCGCCGAGGTAATTTTGCTGCACCCAGTGGAGGCGTCCAGGGGCCAGGGCCGGGTCCTCTCGGTGCGACACGGCGCACAAGTCAATGCTTTCCTTTTACTTGGCGTTGGCACAAGGCCAACAAAACCTTAACCCACGGGCATCACGATTGGGAACGCGAGCAGAAACCGTTGCAGGTAGGACCGATGAGGATGTCGTTTGCAAAAGGAGGACACATCATGAGGTACTCAGTCAATGGGCGCTCCGAGGCGCTCGCTTGGATGCTGTGTGTGGGCGTGGGTCTCGCTGTCCTGATGCTTGCGGCGCTGGCCCAGCCGGCCGCAGCGCAGCTCCATGCACCGAATATCGAAGTGGACGAAGGAGAGGTTGCGGTATTCAAATTCACCCTGCCACGCGACTACAGTCTTCCCGTGCGGTACGCCTACAAAACTCGCGACGGTACTGCCAGAAAAGGACGGCACTACGTGGCGAAGGAAGGACATGTGGTATTCCCCGTGGGTACACGAAACGCAGAGGTCAGGGTCCAAACCCGTGTCAGTTATGATGCGGTTACCAGGACCTTCAAGTTGGTGCTCTCCGACAGGCAGGTGTTCTGGGGTCCGGACAATGATTGGAGTGCTGCGTGGGCCATCATCTATGCCAACGACATTCCTCGATCAAAGACGATAAACGCGCGAATCCGCGATACGATAGTGGGGGAGACGGGACCCGAGTAAGGGCGTTGTTCAGGCATCTTTGAGGGCGGCGATGGGGTCGAGTCTCGATGCCTGATGGGCTGGTTGGAATCCGAAGAAGACGCCGACTGCCGAGGCGGTACCGATTCCGCTTGCCAGGGACATCGCCGATATGGAGAAGGCCCATCCGGTGAACTGGCAGAGGGCATAGGTAGCGGCAGAGCCGAGTATCATGCCGAGGCTGCCGCCAGCCATCGTCAGCATCATGGACTCGATCAGGAACTGGCTTCGGATATCCCCGCGACGGGCACCGAGCGCCCGTCGTACGCCGATCTCGCGGCGTCGCTCGGCCACCGAGACCAGCATGATGTTCATGATGCCGATGCCGCCGACGATCAGGGCAATACTACCTACCGCGGCCAGCAGCAACGTCATGATCTGCATCTGTGCTTCCATCTGGGCGATCAGTTCCTTGGCGCTGACCACGTCGAGTGCCAGATGCGGGTCCCGGCTCCGCAAGAACGAGCGGATATGCGCGGCTGCCGTTTCGTGATGGATGCCAGCGCGTGCCCGGACGATGATGGCATCGATCAGGGGATTGTCGATGATCCGCCTCGAGGTGGTGATCGGCACGAAGACGGACTCGTTGGCTTCCACCCGGACCGGGAGGGCGTAGTTCTCCGCTTGGCTGTCAAGCACCCCCACGATGGTAAAGAGCGCCGCATCGACCTCGAGCAACTCGCCCACGAGCCGTTTGGTGCCGGCCTGCCGAATCGCGTTCGCGATCCCGGCGCCGATGACGCAGTAGGCTCTGTCGACGTCCAGGTCCGAAACGAACCGGCCGGCCTGCAGGGACAACTTATAGACGTTCCCAAATGAAGCGGGAACGCCGTGGATGCTTCCGTCCCCCAGCGGTATGCCGGCGTAACGAAACTCCCCGTGTCCCCAGATCCTGGGTGCCGCGGCGGCGACCGACGGGAGCGTGCCCAATGCCACGGCATCCGACAAGTCGATGGTCGCTCGCTGCTGTTCAGGGGTCGAGGCATCGTCCGACTGGCGGACGACCAGGACATCGGTGCCCAAGGCTTCGAACTTCTTGCGGGCTTGCGCCTTGGCGATCTCGCCGAGGGAGATCATCGTGATGACCGATGAGATACCGATCATGATGCCGATCAGGCCCAGTACCGTGCGCAACCTCGCCGCGCGCAGGCTGTTGACGGCTTCGCGGGCATTGATTGCGAAGACGGCGAGGGTTCTGGACATCGTGGGGTGACTCCGGTTTCAGGGCTGCAGCACGGCCGTACCGCAGCCGCCGGTTGGCGCTTCGAGGAGCCTGCCGTCATGGATGCGGACCTGGCGCGTGCACTGGCGGGCAATCATGAGGTCATGGGTGATGATCAGAATGGTGATCCTTTGTTCCGCATTCAATTGCAGGAGCAAGGCCATCATGTCTCGGGCGGTGTCGGCATCCAGGGCACCGGTCGGCTCGTCGGCAAGCAGCAGCGTGGGCTCCCCCACCAGCGCTCGGGCGATGGCGACCCGTTGCTTTTGCCCGCCGGAGAGTTGGTCCGGGCGGTGATCCTTGCGGCTTGCCATGCCGACGCGGTCCAGGAGCGCGTGCGCCCGGCGATTTGTTTGCGAGCGTCCGGCGCCCCGGTAAACCAGGGGCAGACGAACGTTTTCCAGAGCCGTCAACTGCGGCAGCAACTGGAAGGACTGAAACACGAAGCCGATGTGCGTGTTGCGCAGCCGCGACCGTTCGTCGTCCTTGAGCTTCGAGACATCGCGGCCGTTGAGGGAACAGGTGCCGGAGGTGGGGCGGTCCAGCAGGCCGATGATGTTCATGAGGGTGGTCTTGCCGCTTCCCGACGGCCCCATGATCGACACCAGGTCGCCCGTGCCGACGGCGAGATGGATCCCCTTCAGGATGTCCGTCGTCACCGGTCCGATCCGGTAGGAGCGGCAGATATTGATCAGTTCCAGCGTCCCGGCGGGTGTCTTCATGGCGGGTTGTCCTCGGCCTCTCGTCACTCTGAATCCGGCCAGGAAGGTGGCGGGGGCAGGACGACTTCATCGCCGGCGGAGAGTCCCGTCACCACCTCGATCGAATCGAGCGTGGTCAGGCCGATCTCGACGGCGCGCCGCTCGACGGTCTTCGTGGTCGGGGCGACGATACGCACCCACGCCTGGCCATCGGCCTGCTCCACCGCAGCGATGGGGATCAGCAACGCCGCCGGACGGTTGTAGACGATGATCGTGACATGCGCCGACATGCCAATCCGAAGGCGGTCGCGTATGTTCTGGGCCAACCTGTCCAGATCGACGACGATGTCGAACTGCGGCGTGTTTTGCTGCTGCAAACCTTCGGCCCGCGACGAGACGTGGGCCACGGTGCCTTCGATCCGCAGGTCGGGAAAGCCGGGGCCGGTGATCCAGGCCCGCTGAGCAGGCCTGATCTTACGCACATCCACCTCGTCGATGCGTGTGACGACCGAGACACGTTCGAAATCAGCAATGCTCAGCAGTAGTTCGCCCGACACGACCGGTCGGCCCTTGGCCAGGGGTTTGTCGGCGGGGCCTCGCTCGGCGGTTATGATGCCGGCAATCGGCGCTCGGACTGCGGCCAGGCTGAGCTTTTCCTCGTGCTCGCGCAGTTGGTCGCTGGCGTTCTCGACCTCCAACCGCGCGATTTGCCATACCTCGTCGTTGCTTTTTGCCTGCACGGTCTCCAGTTCCAGTCTGGCCGCCTCGAAATCCAGCTTGCGGTTTTCGTGGCGTTGCCGCGCCTCGTCATGTTCCATGGCGGGAATGAGTCCCTCCTGCAGCAGAAAAGCCGTCTGTCCGACGGCGCGTTCGGCCTCGTCGAGGTCGATCTTCGCCCGGCGCACAGTGCGGCGGGCGCGCGCCAATTAGGCGCTGTTTTACCAGTACTAGATATCGGCAAGCCAGTCGAGCGTCCGAATGTGCTCGACCTGGGACCTTCGGTGCGCGGCGGCGAGCTGACTGGTATCCAGTTCAACGAGCAGGTCGCCCTGGGCCACGTGCTGCCCTTGTCGTGCATGCACCGCGCTCACATGGCTCTCCATCGGGCTGACGACCTTCATGACGCGCCCCGGTGCCAGATGGCCGCGTAGCGAAAGGGTCGAGTGGAACGGCTCGGGTTCGACGATCATCGTTTGCAGGATATCCAGGTCGGCGCCAGCGGCGGCGTGGACGCCCTGTGCATCGCCGCTGGCGCTGAGGAGGTCGAGGGGCTGGACGTACCAGACACCAATGGCGAGGAACAAGCCGACGACGAACACCGCGGCCAAGCCGCGGGCTGCCTGAACCCGCCGCATCATCAGGGACAACACGGCGTTGCTGTCCTCGACCTCCCGGTAGGCGTTTTGCAGTTCGGCAAACTGCTCCTCGATGACCTTGGCCATGCGCAACTCGGTATCGCGCAGTTCCCTGAGTTCCGTGATGTCGGCGACGACGGCGATGACGGCCACCCGTTCGGTCTCGCCCGTTGCTTCTGTGGTCAGATACGATATCGTGACGGACAGAGACCGGGAGGTGTCGCCGATGCGCACGCTGGCGATGCGCCGCTCGATGCCGCTCTGGCCAGCGACGGCATCGAGGACGATCTGGGTGAATTCGTCGAAGCCCTCGCTGTGGAGAAAGATTTCGCCGAAGCGCTGACCGACGACTGCATCTGGCTCAAGACCGAACATCCGGCAGACGGCGGCATTGGCAATTATTACCGAGCCGTCGAAGCGGATCACCAAAACGCCGTCGAACAGGTTCTCCAGAAGGGAGCCATGTATATCGGGGTTGTGGCTTGTCACTCCGGGAACTCCTCCAACTGGACGTTCCAACGTTCCAGCGTCCTTCCCGCAATCCAGTCAAGCTGGGTCAGCGCGTTGTGATAGGCAATGATGGCGTCGACCTCGGCCTGCTCGGTCTGGACCAGGTCGTTTTCGGTCGCCGACACTTCAAAGGACGACGAAAGTCCCTGGGCGAATTTTTTCTGTTCGATCACGAAATTCTGTTCCGCCAACCCGCGGGCGCCGCTGGCTAGTTCGGTGAGTCTCAGCCCTACCTCGACATCGCTCACGGCCCGGCGCATCGCGATGCCGATCGACTCGCGCAGTTCCAGTACGTTCAGCTCGGCTTTTCGCAGTTCGTTGACTGCACTCAGACGCCCGAGATCGGGCAGGCGATCATTCAGGGGAATCGTGGCACCCAGCCACACCAGCGTGTCTGTTTGCCCAGCGTCGTCACGGCGCAGTTCGAGCTGCAAGGAGAGGTCTGGCAGCGACTGGTTATGGGCGACCGACAGCAGGATCTTCGCGATGTCGACCCGCAGCGTGGCCTGGAGGAAATCGGCACGACTGCGAAGGACATCTTCCAGTACAGGCTCCTGAGCGGGGGGGGGCTCGACCTGCAAGTCGTCCAGCGGATGAATCCGTGCCGTGCTGTGCAGCTCCAAGATGTCAATCAACCTGAAGTTCGAGACGTCCAGGCGGTTCCGTGCCTGGATCAGCGCCAACTCCCGATTGGCCACCGCGACCTCGGACCGGACAGCCTCGCGCCGCGCCACGCGCCCGGCGCGAATCAGGGTTCGGGTGGCCTGTAGTTGTTCCCGGGCACGGCGTAGAGACGCCGCAGCGATCTCGACTTGCCGGCCGACGCCGATCAGTGCCCGGTAGGCGTCGATGACCGCAACGATCAGATCCGCCGCCAACTGTCGCAGGGCGAGGGCGTGGACCTTCTCGCCAAGTCGCGCTTGCCGAACCTCCGCGCTGTCCATGGCGGCCCAGGCGCCCTTCAGCAAGGGTTGGTAAAAAAGGAGGGATTGCGAGCCGGGGTCGGCCGATTCCTCGGCCAGGGTTTCCTCCCAGCGCAAGGTGAACTCACCGCCGGTAGGAACGCGCAGTCTCGTCTCGGCGCCAATGCCCACCTTGTGTTCCTGTTGGTCCCTGCTGGTGAAGGGCTCGATGGCAAACCGAGGCGTCCAACGGTCCTCGGCTACCTCGAGCGAGAATGTCTGGACTTGTCGGTCCAGGCGGTGGTTGAGAAAGGGCCGATTGCGTTCCAGCGCGAGCCGAATGGCGTCTTCCATGGTCAGAGCGATCGAATTGAGGGCGGGAGAGGAGGGATTTCGGTCGACATCTGCAGCCCCGGGTGTCGAAACAGCCATAAAGATCGACACCCATAACCACAGGAAAGGAAAGCCGATTTCGCCACCGGACAAGGGCGTCCAGGAACGCTGTGGATCGTGTGCCTGGTAGCCCAAGCCACGCAACAGCATCAGGAAAGCACAGGCTCGAGTATAGCTGCCGACCAAGATTGTGTTGGCCATCTCCGATTGCTCATTCTTCGAGCGACCTACTGTGCCGGTCAATAAGGCCGAACGTCGATTCCATCGACCCGTCGAATGCACCGACCGCAACGCACCCTTCGTCCTCGATGACGTCCTCTACCACGAAAGCGATCTTGACCTCGAAGAGCACTACACCGACACACACGGCTATACCGAGATCAACTTCGCTGCCTTCGCCGTGCTCGGCATGCGTTTTTGCCCGCGCATCCGCAACCTGCATCACCAACGCATCTACTGCGCTGACCCTAGGGCGGAGTCGTCACCTCGAATTGCAGGTCCGAAAAGTTCAAATTCGAGGAACGTTGTGAGAGACGGAGCATCTCTACGCCCACCACGTCGTTCGACTCGTTGTAATCGAGTACCACGCCGGGCGAAACTTCCTCCGAATGGATTACCGGGGAGTCGTCGAGGCGCAGATAGAGAGCGTCGGCCTCCTTGTCCACGCTCAGTTTCATCACTCTCCTTTCATGCTGCGGTCAAAGAACGCACTTATCACACGCCAAGGAAGGGAAGCACCAAAAAGCGTGGGGCAGTCAGGCCGCGCATGCCTCGGTAGCGTCGGCTGACGCTCGCAAAGTCGCTTATCTAACCGTGTCGATACCTTCCTTTCCGCAATCCAGATGGATACGCCCGATCTGGGGGTGGCAGTCGGCGTTCTGTGGATTATGCCTCCTTCTATCGGCACGATCCCGGCATCGCCCCACAAATTTTGGTGCTTCCGTGCTTTGTGGAAGCACCTTGCGGTCGGGATCGATCCAGACGGGCTGCTCGATCTCCTTGAGGTCCGACGGGCTGATGTCGAACT
>JAPPLW010000078.1 GCA_028819345.1 bacterium
ACTGCTACATGACGCCGGAAACGGCTCAAAGAAGCAAACATAAGTTTACATACTGATGGAGAATATGGCGGCCCTTAGCGGCGGTAAAATAATGGCAAAGGTCGTGTTCGGTCAACAAATAGCCTGCCTGGGAATAGGTGGCCTGTGATCAAAGAGCCTGTGAATGGGCGTCCGTTCCCTACCAAAACGCGTAACGTCGTGGAGCTTAGGTGTCCCCCATTACTATCCTCTCAGTTTGAGAATGGCATCAGAGATTGTTGCCCCCGCCACTCTTGAGCAGCGCGGCGCTCCTTCGGAGGGAACCGTAACTGCCGCAATCGCCGATGCGGTCAAGGGCTACCGAGAGGTGTTCGGTGACCGGCTTGCTCAGGTCTGGCTTTTTGGATCTCGAGCAATAGGAACCCACCAACCCAACTCGGATGTTGACCTTCTGGTTGTTCTCCACGAAGAGGGTCCAATAGGTTCGGAGTTGGACCTGCTTTATTCCGTAGCGGAACCCATCCGACTTGCCCATGGGGTGTTTATTGACGGTCACCCAACCACTTTGAAGTGCATTGAGGAAGACGACGACGACTTCCACTACTTCATAAGACGCGAGGGCAAGCGGGTAGATGCTTAGTGACGACATTGCCGCTCTGACGGCACGCTATGCGGGCGCTCTGGAGTGGGCGCGCAGGTTTATAGAGATGGGCGAGTACATCAAGAGCATCCAAGACAGCTACTACTCCGCCTTCTATGCGGCCAAAGCGGCGCTGATTCACCTGGGAATCAGATCGAAGAGCCACCAGAGCGTGCAGGGCAGGATAGACGAACTGGTTGACAGCGGGGTTCTCCGTCCGGACACGAGAGGAGTCCTTGGAGTCTTGCTGGGCAGGCGTAACGAGTCCGCTTACCGTTTCGCTAGGTGACTCGCCCTGGCTCACAACATCAACCTCCAGGGCTTGCGCCACAAACCAACCGGCCTCCTGCGAGACAACCGCAGTCACTAGGTTCTCCTGCAATCCCATGGCCATCACGCCGGGAGCGCTGCTAGCCGGCGAGTCGCGTGAACACCGGTAAGGCGTCGGCTTCCAGAGCTGTGGTGTCCAGGTGTCTGGACGCATTGTCAATGTCGAATCCGACTACTCCGCCGCTGGAATCGAAGTCCACATTCACTCCGTCGGCAATCTCACGGGTGGTGGCACCCGGTCCAGGGTGAAGTTCTATATACAGGCTGTCAGTCTCCGGGTAATAGTGGACTTTCATAGGTTGTCCTTTCGGAATCCTCTGTCGAAGAAAGCATTGTGAACCGTTTCCCCATCGGCCAAGGTAACCACTCGGAGAAAACGAGGCTCGACTTCGCCAGGAATGGTCACTTCGCCCCAGAAACGAATGCGTCCATCCGGTTGGTGTTCCCAGTGTAATGGGGAGGAAACGACCTGGGTGCACCAATTGGGGTCAATGTAAGGACGCTTGCGAAGGACCTGCTCCTCGAAGTACCTAGTGACCTTCATCTCATGGGTTCTGCTTTACCAACGTGGCGTACCGGGGAATGTTCTTCGATCTGGGCATCCTTCGCAGGACCCCTTAAGCGTCCTCCGAGCTTAGCCTCCGCCCCCGAAGGGGCTTGATCCCGGGGACCATAGACCCGTCGGGGAGGAGACGAGCAACGTATTCTGCGCGGTGCAGTATGTAAACTTATGTTTACTACGTTTAAGTACCGGCGACACATCGCGGTGCTTGCGGCCCTGGCCATGGTGGCTAGTGTGATGGTCGCCGCGCCGGCCGTCGCTGCCGCTGATGATCCGAAGATGGACTATCCGGCAACGTACAAAGCGTGCGTGGGCGTGGACTCAGCGGGATTCGAGGATGTTCCCACTGGTCATGACAACGCCGGCGACATCGACTGTATTGCTTATTACGGGATTACCAAGGGCACCTCGGCGACCACCTACTCGCCAAGCATGTCGGTCACTCGTGAGCACATGGCGTTGTTCCTGACCCGTCTGGCCGGTCTGGTTGGCATCCCGGTGGTTTCCGATCCTGCGGATGCTGGTTTCACCGACATTGGCGAGTTGTCTGCCGAGTCGCAGACCGCTATCAACCAGTTGGCCGATCTGGGGGTCACCCAGGGCACTTCTGCCACCACTTATTCACCTGAGGATTCGGTGAAGCGTGGTCACATGGCGTTGTTCATCGCCAGGTTGATGGACCACATGAAGCCGATGGCTGATGGTAACACTCCGTACGGGTATACGCCCGAGGATGTGGTTGACGTTGCTGACGGCGACGATGCCGATGATCTGCCCGACAAGACTGTGAAGTCGCCTTTCACCGACTTGCAGAGTTCCACCAAGGAAGCCTATGACGCGATCACGGCGTTGTGGGAGTTGGGTGTTGCTTCGGGTATTTCCGCCACGTCTTATGCTCCAGATGCTTCGATCACCCGCGCGTCGATGGCCGATTTCATAGCTGGTGTATTGAATCACTCCAACGCCCGTCCGGCTGGTGTGACCATCCAGGCTTCCAAGACCTGGGACTTCGACAGCTTTAGCCCCACGATTGCGGTGTCCTATCGGGATGACATGTTCATGCCGATGGTTGATGTCTCCATCAAGGTCTTCGACAGTGACACGGTTGGTTCGTTCAACGAGGACGGCGGTTGCGGCACTCCCGGTGATTGTGCGTGGACTGATGATGAGTCGCTGACCGACGCTTCGGGCAACATCTTCCAGGACGGCAACGTCAATAACGGGAAGACGAACACCTACTACGCGTGGATGGGTGATGCCGACGCCGACGAGAACGACTTCGACGTCGACACGTCCCCCCATTCGACTGTCACTCTGTCTTCCACCACTGATGCCACCGCTCTGAAGGTCACGACTGACATCAGCGACAAGTCCACCAATGACAACACGGTGGACATCGACGCTACAAGCAGTGTCACCCTCACCGCGCAGTTGGTCGACGGTGATGGCGAACCTGTGGCCAAGTCCGGCGTGAAGGTCAACATCGCCGTCGTGCAGGGCACAGACACTCTGTACCCGCCGCCCGCTGCGATGAAGACCGATGACGACGGTCAGGTGAGCTACACCACTGGTGGTCCGAAGTCCACCAAGGGCAACAGCGATAACGACCGGATCGACACGATTACGTTCAGTTCCGATCTCGACAACAGCGGCACCGCTGCGACTGCTACGAATCCTGATGACGGAACTGGAGCAACTGCAGTAAGTGGTAATGGTGAGACCGTGGTTGCTACGATCTTCTGGACAGACTCCAACCCGACACTGGTCACACTTCCAGCCGCCACCGGCGAAACAACGACTCGTGTAGCTCAGGGTTCCGGTGAGGGAAGCGTTGATCCCTACGCTTTCTTGAGCGGCCAGGGCAAGGTGACCATCCGAGCCTCGGTGTCCTTCTACGACCAGTACGGCAACCCCGCCGGCAAGGGCCAAAGTGTGGAGATTGCTATTGGTACCGGGGATAACAATTCCGACACAAGGACCGTGAGCAGCAGAGGCAGGGCCAGTTGGCGCCGCACCCTTGATGCGACTTTGGGCGCTGAAATACAGATGACCTACACCCTCCAGGACATCAGCGACCCGAATAACATCGTGGCACTCGCTAATGCCCCAACCGTTACTGGCGGCACCCCGGTGGTCACGGTGAGGCACGCCGATGACGACAGTACAGCGGCTGCCGCTCAAATCGATGCGGTCTACGATAAAGAGGACCGGTTCCGCGTCACGGACGCGGCCGCGACTCCGCCGGTCAGCGCGCTGTACAGCTACGATGACGGCGACACCTTCATCAACGGCATTGCCAACCACGATGACGAAGGCAAGCGCATCACCCTTGCACAGTTCGAAGGACTGATCAAGCCGGGTACTAACGGAACTGCAGGTACTGTCGAGGTCGTGTTCTACGACGACGACGGTGTCAGCATCTTCCGAGTCACCGGAGTCGGTTCATAAACAGAAAACGCCCGACTATCAGAAGGAGGCTCCCCCCCGGGAGCCTCCTTCTCCTTAAAGCGAACCCTTGGTAGGAGAACGGTCAGCGTGCCGCGCCATGCCAGGTCTTCCGGCCCGAGGCCGGCGCCACGGTCAGGGTGGTTGTTTACTTCACGGACAGCCACAAAGGCGAATACCTACGACATAACGTCCAATATGACGGGCTAGCCAACAGTCCTGCCTCCAACCGGTAGAAGGCTCCCGTCGGGGAGTTTCCTCCTTTCTTGAACCTTGACTGACGTTCCGTTCTATACAAGTCGCAGAAACTGCGGAGAGACTCCCCACACATCGCCAGGCTCCATCCTGCGATTCGAAATACCGTTGACCACAGGCCGCTGGCGGTAATGTCTTTCCTCGCAGGTGCGGAAAATCCGGGCCTTCCCGGGAATCCCCACCAGCTTTGGACACCCTTCACAACTTGGGAGAAAAGATGCGCCTTAGGAGTCGGTCTGGTGTTGGCACATTTGGCGCCAGGGTGGAGGGGAGACCCATTCCCGAGCGTCTGGCCCGGATGCATGATGATAAGAGGGGACTATGACCCTACTCGTCTTGGCCCTGATTATGGGAGTCGTGATCTGCGCGGGTGTCCTCTTTGAGGAATACCAACGCATCCACCGCCCTCGCTGGTCCCTAGCGAGATACTTGGAAATGCGCAGGTACCGACGGGAGAGTCGGGGAAGGCCCTCGTTCACCTTACTCTGAACAGTGTGATCGTCGACGTGGCCTCGATCGTCCCGGCCAATCCTATTTCTGACCAGCCACCAGGCCCTGAGGAGTGGTTTCGTGAGGAGAGATTCTTCGATCACACCATCAACCCCTTGAAGAGGCGAATCTGCAGATCCAGTCTCTAAACTGCTCGACCCCGAGTCCCGCTTGGCACAGTTGATTGGTCGAACCTCCCGTAGCGTCGGGGAGATGTAACCCGTCCCAGACCGCGCGGTGCCTTCCGAAGGCGGTTCGGTGGCCAAGGTTGGTTTGCTGATTTGGGGACAATGAGCGTCACAGTTGGCTGGTCTTGTGTCGCTGCGCCGGTCCCTGCTACGGATGATCTCCCGCTAGAGGTGGGGTAAATCAATGATCGAGAGTGGGGACTTTCAGTGATCGCCAACAGCCTACGCTACGGGCTGGCCCAAGACGTCGCCGCTGGTGGAAGAAATCCTGCCTGGTCTGTGTGAATCGGGCCGGTGGTAGACCAGGCAATGGCGGTCCGGTCCACCAGTTCCCATGCAACCCACTGAGGAGCAATAATCGGCTGTTCCGGCCAGGCCTGATCCTCCCTCAAAGGGGTGTGTCCCCAAAGGCTTTTGTTTGGGGCGTCCCACTCCCCCCTGCAAAATGAGGGGAGGCTCCCCGTGTGGGGAGCCTCCCCTCGGATAGTTGGTTTGGCTAAGAGTGGGTTCTTAGCTGGTTTGGATTCGGAAGATGCTCGCTCCGTCGTCGTTGTAGACCAGAATGTCCACGATCGAATCCTCGTCTAGTTCTTTCTCGAACGCAGCCATGTCGACAGATTCATTGTCGATGAGGTAAGTGTCGTCGGAATCGTAGGTGTACATGACACCGCCGGTAATGACGAACCGGTTGTCATCGGCGTAAACAGCAATGACATTGTCGCTAGAAGCGTCAACTGCATCACCATCGTCCTCAGCATGGGTCACCGGTAGCACGGATCCGGCCGTTGCCGTCACATTGTCTATGGTTGCACCCACGCTAATAGCAGTCCCAGCGTTGATGCTGCTGGCTGGCACGGTGGCACTATATGTAGCGACACCCCGGGTGCTGATCACACGGCTGAGCTCGTCGCCAGTAACACCGGGCACTATCAACACTGCACGGTGGGTAGCATCGGCGGGACCATCGGGATCGCCGTACTGGTCATACAGTCGGACTGTAACCCTGAAGCTGATCTCGCCGTCCTTGTCGATCACCTGGTACTTAGGTCCTAGGGCCACCTTAGCAGTGGTCGGAGTCCGAGCGACGTCTGACCACCGCACATACGCCACCTCAGTGATAATGGTGTCGTCGGTGGTGTCACCGGGAGTGTCATTGTCACTGACTAAGTGTGTGAACGTGACCGTGTCGTCCCTATCGGGATTGTTGCCAGCCCCTTCGGTACTCGCCGGTCCATTGAGAGTAAAGGTGACTCGACCTTTATCGTCGGTTTCCAGCTTCGCCTCCGAAGAGTTGTCATAAACCGTAGCGTTGCCGACCTGCGACAGCAGATCAACATTGACCTCAACGCCCGACCTAGCAACATCGGCCACGGCGTTATCGGTGTCAGCGGGATCAGAGTCGTATTGCAACTGGAGAGTGATCGTCAAGCTGCTGTCAGCATCAGTATTGATCAAGAGCGGACCAGCGGCCTCAGCATGGGCTACGGTGATATCCCCAGCGTTGTCATTGCCGTCGGAACTAGCAGTCATAATGTTGAAGTCCCGCATGGACGCGACAGTCACCGACACCGAGTTGGCGGTCGCCAACTTGAACACGTCATTGTCTTCATCACCCATCCAAGCATGAACGGTCAGGCTGTCGCCGTCACCGACTGCACCAGAGGCATACACAATGTTGCCATCGGTGTCAGTGGGATCAGAGTTAGGACTCCACTTACAAGCGCCTTCGTTCGGGCAGGTGCCGTCCTCTTCATCGAAATCATCCGGGTCGAGGGCGAAAATTGCGATAGCAATGCCTTCCATAGCAGCGAAGGTGTCATCCCGATAAGAAACCACAATCCCGGGATCCGAGATCATGCCGAAATCGGAAGGCGTCTTGGCCTGGATGCTCAGACCGGCAGGCCTGGCGTTGGAGTGACCCAACACAGCAGCTATGAAGTCGGCCATCGAAGCCCGGGTGATCGACGCATCCGGAGCATAAGACGTGGCGGAAATACCCGAAGCAACGCCCAACTCCCACAACTGGGTTATAGAGTCATAGGCTTCTTTCGTGGCACCCTTCAGATCGGTGAACGGCGACTTGTCCTCAGACTCGCTTTTTACCACATCGTCAGGTGTGGCACCGCCGAGGCCCTTGGTCATCTTGTTCATCAACCGGGCGATGAACAACGCCATATGTCCACGCTTCACCGAATCTTCCGGCGAATAGGTGGTGGTCGAAGTGCCCTGGGTGATCCCAAGATCCGCTAACTGGTTGATGGCGGTCTGCGACTCGGCAGACAACTCGCCGATGTCTTCGAAACCAGCATCATCGGGAGTCGAAGTCATCTCGATGCCCACCAAACCGGCCAGTCGGGTCAGGAACAACGCCATGTGCTCACGGGTAACCGACATCGATGGCGAATAGGTAGAGGCCGAAGTGCCCTGGGTGATCCCGTAATAGGCGATACAGTCAATCGCACCAGCGCTGGAGTGGCCAGCGGGAACATCCTCGAAACCCGCCGAACCTGTAGCGTCACCAAGGCACGCAGTGTATCTAGCCTTGTGGTCCACTTCCGGGTCGGCCGCAACTGCCGGCGCGGCAACCATCACACTGGCCACCATGGCCAGGGTCGCGAGCACCGCGATGTGCCGCCGGTACTTAAGCGTAGTAAACATAAGTTTACATACGACCCAGCGCGCTTCTGGGTGGAGATCAGATCCTCTGTCCGGTCAGCTTCTGCCCTCTATCCGGGTTGTATTCCCCGTCAAACCCCTCCGCCTTCGGGCGCCCCTAGTCGGGGCGTTCTACAACAAGAACTCGAAGACGGCGATCAGTCCACCCAGCCCCGTTGCCACCGCCACGGACATCCAGGCCATCGACACACGCAAGTGGGCCACTTCTACCCGGACATCCTTAATCTTGCCCTCCACATCCTTGATCTTGCCCTCCAGATGGGTCTGTACGAGCATGAGGTCGCCCTTGGTGGCGGGCCTCCCCGCCCAGTCTTCCTCGGCGATCAGCGTTCCTACCGACATCAATGACCCCTTCCAGTCTCATCTTGTCCCCTCAAGGACCTTAAGTTCGAATCTAGCGCGAAACGCAGTCACTTGTCAAGCGATAGACAATGTGAATTCACCTGGAATTTGGGTAATACAACTCCGGTAAACCTTTAGCGTTTGGAAACAGTGTCCTGCGAAACTCCCAGTCGCCACCCAGAGGGGGATCAGAACCGCGCCCGTCCGTCCTAGCGGTCGACGTCTCCCATCACGGGATCGAGGGAGGCGATGGTGGCGATGGTGTCGGCCACCA